>JARRPG010000023.1:0-22616 GCA_037383085.1 Desulfuromonadales bacterium
GAAACTTGCCGCATTCTGGAAGTTCTCTACAGCGGGCGCGGTCAGTCTGGCACTGCGGCGGTCGAGTCCCAGCGCTTGAGGACTGCGCGGGCAACGTCGGGAACGTACGCCCGTTCGTAGTCCTCACCCTGGAAGTTGACGACGCTTTGAAGCGAGTCGAACGCCATGATCGTGACGAACTCTACTTCGGACTCGTGGTCACGACGAAGGACCTCGATCCCTCGGAAGCCTTCGATTCCCTTCGCCTCGATACCGGGGATGACGGTCCCAGTGAGGATCCTCCCGTAGCTGTCCGCGCTCTCGTAGAGAATAGAGTCGATCGTATCTGAATACCGGCCGCGATTTGACAAGCCTGACGAGATCGACGCGACCGTAACCCGACCGTGGGCGCTGATGGAGGTCTGCGGCACCCACACCATGGCGATCTACCAGCACGGCATTCGCGGCCTGCTGCCGGAGAACATCCAACTCATTTCGGGACCGGGCTGCCCGGTCTGTGTGACACCGGTCGCCTATGTCGACCGGGCCATTGCCCTCAGCCGCAGACCGGCGACGATCATCGCCACCTTCGGTGACATGGTCCGGGTGCCGGGGTCTACCAGCAGTCTGCAACAGGAACAGGCCCGGGGGGCCCGGGTTGAAATTGTTTATTCTTCTTTGGATGCCGTCGCTCTGGCCGCGGTCCACCCCGATCAGACGGTCGTCTTTCTGGGGGTTGGTTTTGAGACCACAGCGCCCACGGTCGCCGGAGCCCTTCTGACCGCGGAACAAAAAGGTCTGGAGAATTTTTTCGTTCTCTGTGCCCACAAGACCATGCCGGCCGCGATGGCGGCACTGGTCAGTGACCCGGAACTTGCCGTGGACGGCTACCTCTGTCCGGCCCATGTCTCGACTATCATCGGCACCGAAGCCTATCAGCCCCTGGCAGAGACTTACCGGGTTCCTTGCGTGGTGACCGGTTTCGAACCCCTGGATATCCTGCAGGGCGTCCTGATGCTGACACGCCAGGTGGTCGCCGGGCAGGCACGCGTCGAAAACCAATACCGCCGGGTCGTCAAACCGATCGGCAACCCGAAAGCCCGTCAGATCCTGGATCGGGTTTTTGAACCCTGTGATGCGAACTGGCGCGGCATCGGCTCCCTGCCCGAAAGTGGTCTGCAACTGCGCACGGCTTATGCGCGCTTCGATGCCGCCCGGCAGCTGCCCGTGACGGTCGAACCACCGGTGGTCCAGAGCGGCTGCCTCTGCGGAGAGATCCTCAAAGGCAAAGCCCGACCCGACGACTGTTCCCTGTTCCAGACCACCTGTACTCCGGAAGACCCGGTCGGTGCCTGCATGGTCTCCAGTGAGGGCACCTGTGCGGCCGCGTACAAATACGGCCGTTAACAGCATGAGGTCTGTCAGCCCATGAAATCCGAGATTATCCTGCTTGGCCACGGCAGCGGCGGCAAACTCAGCCACGACCTTCTCGAACACCTGGTGCTGCCATTGCTCTCCGATCGGCCTGCCGACAATCAAAATGATGCCGCAGTCTTGCCGCCACTCTGCGGTCGCCTGGCTTTGACCACCGATTCGTATGTGGTCGATCCGGTTGTGTTTCCCGGCGGCAATATCGGTGACCTGGCCATTCACGGTACGATCAACGACCTGGCCATGAGCGGGGCCCGTCCGGTGGCGATCAGCGTCGGCCTGATCATCGAAGAAGGGCTCTCCGTCCAGACCCTCCGCCTGATTCTCGAGAGCATGCGCAGCGCGGCCGATGCGGCCGGGGTCAAAATCGTCACGGGCGACACCAAGGTCGTGCCGCGGGGTAAGGCGGACAAGATCTTCATCAACACCACGGGTCTCGGCAGCATCGAACATGATTTGGAGATCACCGGCAGCAGTGCCCGGCCCGGAGACAGGATCCTGATCAACGGCACGATCGGCGATCACGGCATGGCCGTCCTGAGCTGCCGCGAGGGCTTGCACCTGGAGAGCCCGCTGGCCACCGACAGTGCCCCGCTGCACGGACTTGTGGCGTTGCTGATCCAAGCGGTTGGCAGCGACCTTCATGTCTTGCGTGATCCGACCCGGGGTGGCGTCGCCACCACCATCAAGGAAATCGCCCAGCAGTCCGCGGTGGGGGTCACTCTACAGGAGACCGCTCTGCCACTGCACAAAACCGTCGCCGGAGCCTGCGCAATTCTCGGCCTCGATCCGCTGTTCGTGGCCAACGAGGGTAAATTGCTGGCCTTTGTCGCTCCGCAGGCAGCGGAGCGGGCTCTCGCCGCAATGCAAAATCACCCAAACGGACGTCACGCCGCGATCATTGGCGAAGTAACCGCAGTCCACGCCGGCAAGGTCCAGCTGGCCACCGCCATCGGCGGGCTTCGGGCCATCGAGATGCTGGCCGGGGAGCAACTGCCCCGCATCTGCTGAGACACAGAGAAGGCGATCGTCTTTTCGCTGGTTGCCTGGCGGGAAACCACTTCATTTCACGGTATACCCTGTAAAACAGCGTCTCTCATATTAAAACAAGCTCATATTGTCAGTCTTTTCGCAGACTTTCCTTGCCAACCCGATCTGGTAAAATATGGCACAGATGATGCAGAAATTCTTTTCCGTCTGCTTCCGTCCCCCCGGACTCTGCCGGAAAGGAGTTCAGCATGTTCAAGTTATCCGCATTGATTGGCAGTCTGGCATTTTTCGTCAGTAGCTGGTTCTCGGGGTTCACCATGCCGCGTCTGACTGAGGGCCCGGGTGATTATCTTTTTATGCCCCTGATCGGTTACCTCATGATCATCGTCGCGGCACAACTGGCCACACGCATCGCACCGGAAAAATCGTAACGGAAAGACGGGGGATGGTTTTGCTGTGTGTCTATCGCCTTTGGAGTCATCCCGGCTCAATCCGTCGGGCGAAGGAACCGGAAGGGACGGTCGATTGACCGTCCCTTCCGGTTTTCGGATGAAGCCAAAACAGGCCCTTGGGAAACATCCTCTTCTCGCAAGCGTCGCCGATTGCGGGGTCCCCTGTGGTCGCAAAATCCGGCAGGCTTGCACGGCTGCAGACACCACGCCCGGTCATCAACGGCAGAGAAAGCCGATGATCTCATCAATGAATTCACCACCGAAACGCCGCAACTTGTGTTTACCGACGCCGCTTATGCGCAGCATGGCGCTTTCATCAGTCGGCATTTTGGCGGCCATCTCCGCCAGCGTCACATCACCAAAAATGATATAGGGCGCCACACCTTCGGTCTCCGCAAGCTGCCGGCGGCGCCGGCGCAAGGCATCGAAGAGGGCCTCATCGTAATCGAAGTCATCCGCCTGCGGCCGCCTCCTTTTCTCCAGCGACCGCACCCGGACCCTCGGTCGGGCCAGGGTCAGACGCTCCTCACCACGCAGCAGAGAGCGCGCCGACGCCGTCAGCTTGAGGACCGAATAAGCAGCGACATCCTGCACCAGGTACCCGCGATGAATCAGCTGATGGATCAGGCCGGTCCAGGCCTGGGCGGCCTTATCGGTGCCAATGCCGTAGGTCGATAGCCGGTCATGGCCGAGATCACGTATACGCTGGGTGTTGGCTCCGCACAACACATCCACCACGTGACCGACGCCGAAGCGCTGCCCAACACGGAAAACGCAGGAGAGTGCTTTCTGGGCATCGATCGTCGCATCGTAGGTTTCCGGAGGATTCAGACAGACATCACAATGCCCGCAATCCTCTTCGAGACGTTCACCGAAATATCCCAGCAGCACCCGGCGACGGCAGGTCTGGGCTTCAGCGAAACCGATCATCGCCTGGAGTTTGTGCAGGTCGATGCGTTTCCGCTCGGCGTCGGCCCCTTTCTCGATCAAGCTGCGGCTGACGGCAATATCCCCGTAGCCGAACAGCAGCAGGGCTTCGGCAGGCTGATTATCACGCCCGGCCCGCCCGGTTTCCTGATAATAACTTTCGATGCTCTTCGGCAGGTCATAATGCACCACGAAGCGCACATTCGGCTTGTCGATGCCCATACCGAAGGCGACGGTGGCGACGACCATGTCGAGATCGTCGCGCAGAAAATCCTCCTGGACCTGTTGGCGTTCCCGGTCGCCGAGACCGGCATGATAGGCCCGCGCTCGGAAACCGGCCATGGCCAGGCGGTCGGCGATCTGTTCAACCCGTTTGCGAGACAGGGCATAGATGATGCCCGCTTGATTGCGGCGCGTTTCGAGAAAGGTCAGCAGCTGATCAAAAGGTTTTTGCTTTTCAACCACCGTATAGCGGATGTTCGGCCGGTCAAAACCAGCCACGTAGGAGGCGGCCCTGGTCAAATGAAGGGTCTGCAAAATGTCCTGGCGGGTCTGCGGATCGGCGGTGGCGGTCAAGGCAATCATCGGCACCGCCGGGAACCGGCGACGCAGGGTGCCCAACGCGACATACTCGGGACGGAAATCATGCCCCCACTGAGAGACACAATGGGCTTCATCGATGGCAAACAGGGCGATGGGAACAGACTGCAGGCGATCCAGAAACCGTTCGCCAAGGAGGCGTTCCGGGGCCACGTAGAGGAGGTCCAGGTCGGCGTTGTGCAGGCGGGTGAGAATTCTTCGACTCTGCTCATCGCTGAGTGACGAATTGTAGCAGGCCGCTTTAACCCCATGCGCCTGCAGCGCATCGACCTGGTCTTTCATCAGCGAAATCAGCGGCGATACGACAATCGCCACCCCCGGACGATGCAGGGCCGGGATCTGGTAGCACAGCGATTTGCCGCCGCCGGTCGGCATCAGGACAAAGGCATCCTGGCCGTAAATAAGCGCGTTGATGATGGCTTCCTGGTGCAATCGGAAGGCGCTATAGCCGAAGACCTCGCCCAAGGTCTGGCGAACATCACGAGAAGGTTGCAACACTTTTCCCTCCTGATTAAAAGGCGTTAGAACGCCAATCACATGAACCGCAGAACCGGCGTGCAAAGCGGCTGCGCAGCCGGGACCGGTTAAGGCTGATGCACTTTCTGTTGCAGGGCCAGATCGAGCAGCACCAGGGCCGTCATCGTTTCAACGATCGGCACGGCCCGCGGCACGACGCAGGGGTCGTGACGGCCCTTCGCTTCGAGCGTCACCGGCTGGCCGGAAAAATCGACGGTCTGCTGGGAGCGTCCGATCGTCGCGACCGGTTTGAAAGCAACCCGGAAAAGCACGGGCTCGCCGCTGGAGAGACCGCCCAGGGTCCCCCCGGCATGGTTGGTGACCGTGCCCAGGCGATCCCCCTTCCTGACAAAGGGGTCATTGTGCTGGGATCCGAGCAAACGGGTACCGGCGAAGCCCGAACCGATTTCAAAGCCCTTGGTTGCCGGCAGCGAGAGCATCGCCTGGGCCAGGCGCGCTTCCAACTTGTCGAACACCGGCTCCCCCCAGCCGACCGGCAGATTGCGGCAGACACAACTGACGATGCCACCAATCGAATCCTTGGCCTCGAGGACTTCGCGTACCCGGGCTTCCATGCGCTCCGCCGAGGCCCGGTCCGGGCAGCGCGACAGGTGGGCATCCACCTGACTGCGATCAACGGTCGCAATGTCGATCCCGTCGGCCTCAACCGCGCCCACGGCACTGACCCAGGCGACGATCTCGACCCCCCACTCCTGGTGCAGGATCTTTTCGGCGATCGCTCCGGCGGCGACGCGGCCGATGGTTTCACGGGCGCTGGATCGTCCACCACCACTGCTGGCACGAATGCCGTACTTGACCTGGTAGGTATAATCAGCGTGGGAGGGCCGGGGGACCTGGCTCATCTCACCGTAGTCGACCGGCCGCTGGTCCTTGTTGTGCACCAGCAAACCGATCGGCGTGCCGAGGGTCAAGCCGTTTTCGACTCCGGAGAGGATGGTGACACGGTCGGCTTCTTCCCGCGGCGTGGTAATATCGCTCTGCCCGGGACGCCGCCGATCAAGTTGCGGCTGGATATCTTCGGCTGACAAGGCCAGACCGGCAGGGCAGCCATCAACGACGGCGCCGACACCGACACCGTGCGATTCACCAAAGGTACTGACACGAAACAGAGTGCCTAAACTGCTCGACATGATTTGCCCTCCCCGAAACGCAAAGTCAGGGATCCGTTGTCGGATCCCTTTCGATTCACGCATTATATACCATTCCGGTTTTCAGAAAAGCCCGTAACCTGGTTGGCGTTAAGCGGACTGTCGCCTGGTGGTGTCTGCAGCGCGTCAAATCCGCGGTCATTGCCGGGGAATGAGTACGTTACAGAGCTGCACCAGGTCCTCCACGATGACGGTGGGTTGAATCTCCCAGGGATCGAACACCGCTTCCGGCGCACGCCTCACCCATGCTCCCTGCAGACCGGCGGAAATCGCGCCGATGACATCGAAAGGGTTGCCTGAGACCAGCCAGACCGATGTCGCAGCCGCTTGAGAGCGCCGCAAAAAATGCGCATACACAGCCGGATTGGGTTTGAAACTTTTGATCTCGTCGGTGCTGATCACACCTGTCAGCGACGACAGGAGTCCGGCCTGCTCAAGCAGGTTTTGGACATCGTCCGGTTTGCCGTTGGAGAAGGCGAAGCAACGGCAGCCGCGGTCCTGGAAAGCGGCCAACGCCGGACCGGTATCAGCAAAGGCCGGCAGCACGCGATAACCGGCCAGAAGGGCCGTCCGGTCCCGCGCCCCGATCTGCACCTGCAGCGCGGCACAACAGAAATCGAGGGCCTGCGCGGTACAGACCGAAAAATCGCGGTAGTTCTGCATCAGGCCACGCCGGTAGGAATATTCGAGCTGCTTTGACCGCCACAGATCGGAGAAAGTTCGGGCTCGGTCGCCGATCAGCTCTTCGAGTGCGGTCACGACCCCGGCGGTATCGATCAGGGTTCCGTAAACATCAAAAGCAATCGTCAGGCTCATAACGCGCTTCCTTCGGTAGCAGAAATTGGACTCCTTTCCCCACTCTAGCAGCCACGCCCCATCCGTCAATGCCGCGGACCCGGCACAGCAGGCGATCGCTCCGGAAGCTAGCAGGGGACACTGTCGACAGAGTTGCCATTCCGATCGCGTCCGATTACTATGGCATCACTGCGACTTATCGAATGAAGATTCCGGGAGACAGAACTTGAGCACCTATTCGATCGAACTGGTCCCACGTGATCGTGAATCTTTGCAGCAGGAAATGCAGCTGGTTCGAAAGCATTTTCCCGCGATCGACACCATCAACATCCCCGACCTGCTGAAATTCAGCCTGCGCAGCTGGCAGGCCTGCGCCCAGGCACGATCCCTGTTCACCCACGCCATTCCCCATCTGCGCGCGATCGATTTCAACCTGGACCAGCCCTTCCCCCTGGTGGAAACATTGCGCGCCGGAGGCATTGACGCTGTGCTGGTCATCGCCGGCGATCAACCGCAGGACATGTCCCGGCGGGTTTATCGGACGAGCACGATCGAATTGATTCGTACGCTGAAGAACGTGATGCCGGAGTTGAAGGTTTATGCCGGGATCGATCCCTATCGTGACGGCATCAAGACGGAGCTCGATTATGTCAAGCGCAAGCGTGATGCCGGTGCCGACGGGTTTTTTACCCAACCTTTTTTCGACCTGCGCCTGATGGAGATTTATCACGACCTGCTCTCCGGGCTGGAGGTCTTCTGGGGGATCAGCCCGGTTCTCAGTGAGCGCAGCAAAGACTACTGGGACAACCTGAACAACGCCATTTTCCCGCCCGATTTCGAACCGACCCTCGCATGGAACCGCAAACTGGCCAAAGAGGCCATGGCCTTCAGTCGGCGGCACAATGCCAGCCTCTATTTCATGCCGATCAGGGTGGATCTGGTTGCTTATCTGCAGGGCATTCTCTAGCGGTTATTGCTTTTGTCGAGAAGGGTGAGAATCCGATCGAAGTGTCTAAGGGTTGGGGAATGAACATTTGCCGTGGCAGATTGGTTATTTGTTGCGGTTGGATTTTTCAGCACAAATCAATTTAACAACAAAAACCAAAACCGGCGGGTCGCGTCCCGCCGGACGCCATACTTTTGCCCGGCAGCAAAAGTAAGATAAAAGTGCCTGTCACCTGCGGTGGGCATAAACGTTCGCCAGATGTCTGTGGTTTCTCTTCACTCCAGAGGAGACGAGCCGGCCCGTTACAGGGGGGCCTCACAGCACAGACCTCCTGAGACGGTGGCCTGAAAACAAGGCGGGTTCAATTTGTCCCTGCGGGAGAGGTCCTCAAGGGCCTCGTCAACTGCGGGGGAAGCGTAGACAGTCACTCCCCAGGACCCTGTCATGGGTCCCTCCGCCCTGCCACGCCAGACATGCCCAGCGCAGCGCCAAAGTTTTCTTTTGCTTCGTTTTCTTTGTCGCTACAAAGAAAATGAAGTTGCTGTCGGGCAACCCCGACGGTTTTGGTTTGAAAAGAGGGGAACAGATCGAGACAGCCCGCAACAGATCATCAATCCAGCGGATCGAACAGGTCCTTGCTGGCGTAGCACAGAGGGCAGACCCAGTTATCCGGGAGCTCTTCAAAGGGTGTTCCGGGGGGGATGTCGTTCATCGGATCGCCTTGCGCCGGATCATAAATATAGCCACAGTTGGTACAGATATAACGCATCACTCTCTCCTGGAAATTCAATAAGGCCGCGCAGGTTCTCCTGCCGTTTCATACCTCAGACAGCGAAATACTTGGCCTGCGGATGATGCGCGATAATCGCCGAGGTACTCTGCTCCGGGACCATCTCCATGGTCTCCGTCAAAGTGACACCGATCGCCTCCGGCCGCAGCAGATGAAACAGTACCTTGTGCGCATCGAGATCAGGACAGGCCGGGTAGCCGAAACCGTAACGGGAGCCCTGGTATCCTTGGGTGACATAACCGGTGACATCCTGCGGGGCCTGGGTGCCGATGCCGAGCTCATCGCGCATCACCTCGTGCCAGTATTCGGCCAGGGCGTCGGTCACTTCGACGCTGAACCCGTGCAGCATCAGGTAATCATGATAATGGTCCGCTTCGAAAAGCCGCTTGATTTCCGCAGCGATCCGCTCGCCGATCGTCACCACGAAAAAGGCGGCGATATCTCCGCCCTCTTCGCGTGACCGATAGTAATCGGCGATACACAGGTGCGGCGCCAACTCCTGGCGCGGGAAATCGAAGCGCAGTGTCTCCGTGCCGTTCTCAACCCAGAGGGTATCACCGTCGCTGTAACAGCGATAGTACCCGTAGGCGGCTTGCGGTTGCAGCCAGCCCTCGCTCAGGGACCTTTCCTTGAGCTTTTCGTAAAGCGGCCGGACCGTTTCACTGACCAGTTTGGTGTATTCCTCGGCCGAGCTCCCGCTGGTCCGCCGATAGCCCCAACGGCCACGGAACAGGGCCTGCTCGTTGACATAGGGAAAGAGCTGTTCGGCATCGATCTCTGTGACATGCCTCACACCCAGGAACGGCGGTTCCGGCACCGGATGACTGCGATCGATATCGACCTCTTTTAGGCCCGGTTTCATCTGCGCAGCACCCTTCTCCGCCGGCTTTTGGGTGGCCTCGAGGCGGCCGGCTTCAAAATCCTTGAGGGCCTTGAGGCCGGCAAAGGCGTCTGCACAGTAAACGACCGGTGCATCGTAGTGCGGCACGCAGGAGGTGGCCACGAATTCCCGGGTCAAAGCAGCACCGCCAAGTAGAATCGGCATGGTCAGCCCGGCGTCACGATATTGTGGCATGCTTTCCTGCATGACAATCGCCGATTTGACCAGCAGACCGGAGAGGCCGATGACATCGACCTGCAGTTCGCGGGCCCGGGCAATGATCATTTCGGCCGGGACCTTGATACCAATGTTAAAGACCTTGTAGCCGTTGTTGGACAGCAGGATATCGACCAGGTTCTTGCCGATGTCATGAACATCCCCCTGGACGGTCGCCAGCAGAATCTTGGTCCCTTCCTCCTGGTCGACTTTCGGCATGTGGGGCTCCAGCCAGGCGACGCTCTTTTTCATTGCCTCTGCCGACTGCAGCACGAAAGGCAACAGCAACTCGCCCTTGCCGAACAGATCGCCGACATGGCGCATCGCGGGAACCAGAATCTGGTTGACAATATCGAGGGGCGGATAACGGTCGAGCAACGCCGCCAGGATATCGTCGATGCCCTCTTTGTCGCCTTTGAGGATTTTCTGGTGCAATTCCTGTTCGGGACGCTGCTGCACATCGGTCGTCTCGTCGTCGGTGTCGGCCCGTTCGGCAAAGTGATCGATGAAGCTCATCAAGGGGGAGGCACCATCCGCCACGCGCCGATCGTAGATCAGATCCAAACAGGTGTTGCGGTCCTCTGCTGAGATCTGCGCCAAGGGCAGGATCTTGCCGGCATCGATGATCGCAGCATCGAGTCCCGCCGTGACCGCTTCATGCAGGAAGACCGAGTTCAGGACTTTGCGAGCGGCGGGGGGCAACCCGAAGGAGATATTGCTCAGACCGAGCAGGGTAAATACCCCGGGCAGGGCCTCCTTGATGCTGCGCAGCCCATTCAGAGTCTGAATCGCCGCATCGAAAAGGTTCTTGTCGCCGGCACCGATGGTGAAGGTCAGGGGGTCGAAGAGCAGGTCCTGTGGGCGCAGGCCGTGTTGCGAGACGGCTCGGTCATAAATCCGGCGGGCCACGGCAACTTTTCTTTCTGCCGTCATCGCCATGCCCTCTTCGTCGATCGTGAGAGCCACCACCCCGGCACCATGGCGTTTGGCCAAACGACAGACTTTATCGAGGGTCGTTCCACCATCCTCGAGATTGATCGAATTGATCAGGCAGCGCCCCGGATAAATGCGTAGACAGGTCGCGATGCAGTCCGGGTTGGTTGAATCGATCATGACCGGGATTTTCAGCGCCTCGGCATGCATCCGCACCAGGCGGGTCAGATCGGCCTGCTCGTCCCGGCCGGCGTAAGCGGCGCACAGATCGAGGACCTGGGCCCCGTTCTGTTCCTGTTCCAGACCGATTTTCAAGCAGCCATCGAAGTCATCGGCAAGCAGGCATTCACGGAACTTCTTTGAACCGTTCGGGTTGGAACGCTCACCGATCAACAGCGGTGGTGTCTCCTGGGCAATCTCGACGGCCTGATAGAGGCTGGCAACGGAGGGTTTCATGTCAGCACCTCGCGTTGTGCCGGCACCAGCTGCGGGCAGATCTCCGCCAGGGCCCGGATATGCTGCGGGGTGGTCCCACAGCAGCCGCCGACCACACTGACGCCATCCTGTTCAATGAAGGCCCGCATGTGCTGGGCGAACTGTTGTGGTGTCATGGGATAACGGGTCTGGCCATCGACCACCTCGGGCAAACCTTGGTTCGGCATGCAGGAGATCCTTCCCGGCCAGTTGTGGCTGAGGTAACGCAGGTGCGACGCCATGTCGGCCGGACCTGTGGCGCAGTTGAGCCCCAGAGAAAAAATCGGGAAGGGTTCCAGGGTGGCACAGACGGCGGCAATATCGCTGCCGACCAGCATGGTCCCCTGGCGCTCCATGGTCACGGACACCAGAACCGGTACCTCGCGACCGGTCTCTGCCAGGACATCGAAGCAGGCCAGCAGAGCGGTTTTGGCCTGCAGCAGGTCCTGACACGTTTCGATCACCAGAGCATCGACACCGGCAACAACCAGGGCTCGCATCTGCTCGGCCAGGGCCTCGGCCAGAGCATCCACAGTGATATGCCCCAGGGAAGGCAGCTTGGTTGTCGGGCCCACTGAGCCGGCGATAAAGCAACCCGGTCGTTCGCCGATCGCGGCACGGGCGTTGGCTACCGCGGCACGATTGATGTCTGCGACTTTTGCGGCAAGATCATATTCGGCCAGCACAATCGAACTGGCGCCGAAAGTGTTGGTCTCGATGACTTGCGATCCGGCTTCGAGAAAGGAGCGGTGCAGGGCAACGATCGTTTCCGGAGCGGTCAGGTTAAGCAGTTCATTGCAGCCTTCACATCCCTGCCAGGCATCATTCGGAATCGACAGGTCCTGGAGATTGGTGCCACAGGCGCCGTCAAACAGCAGGAGGGGTTCTTCACCGAAGCTCATCGAGGATCCTTTACCAGTTTGCGCACGTTTTTGCGCGGTGGAACAGTCAGGGCGCATTATGGCGAATGCCGGGTGCGAAATCAAGTAACAGCCACCGAATCTTGCCGTTGCTCTCTGCCCGGTAGGAATGCAATCGCCCGAACGGACCACCGCTTGGCGAACGCAAACGGACCGGGTCCATGCCGGTGTGCTCGCTTTGAAAAGGAGGAACTCTCGGATCCACTCCGGGGCCGGAGTTTTGGTCCTCAGGTTCATGCCTCGGTCTGGATCAGCTGTGAAGCGGCTGATGCTGCCCGATCCCGGGGGCCGGTTGACCTTGTTGATCTCGATTGTTATGGTTAACAACTAGGCTGAAAATACAGGTTTTTCGTTTCGCTTCCCCGCGTTGAGACATCTTCCCGGAAACAGCCGGCCCACAATCCGGCAGGCATTCAACGACTCTCTCGGCGTTGCGTGAAGCGACGTTGAAGCGTGACGCCTGGTGGAAAGGATTTTTTTATGTGTGGACTCTGTGGCGAAATCCGTTTCGACGGCCGGCCGGCCTCTGCGGAGGTTCTGGACGCGATGGCCTGCCAGATGGTCCCCCGCGGGCCCGATGCGTCCGGTCTGTTCCTGCAGGACGCCATCGGTTTCGGACACCGTCGGTTAAAGATCATCGACCTCAGCAAACGGGCGCAGCAACCGATGATCGATGCTCAGCTGGGCCTGACAATCGTCTACAACGGGGCCATATACAACTATCCCGAACTGCGCCGGGATCTGGAAAAACGCGGCTACACGTTCTTTTCCGACGGCGACACCGAAGTTATTTTGAAAGCGTATCATGCCTGGGGGCGTCAATGCGTCGACCGCTTTAATGGCATGTTCGCTTTTGCGCTCTGGGAACGTGACAGCGGTCGATTGCTGCTAGCCCGCGACCGGCTGGGTATCAAACCCCTTTACCTGGCCGATGTTTCGGGCGGCCTGCGTTTCGCCTCCAGCCTGCCGGCGCTGGTCAAGAGTGGTGGGGTCGATACCGATATTGACCCGGTCGCACTCCATCATTACCTCAGCTTTCATGCCGTGGTTCCCGCGCCGCATACCATTCTGAAAGGTGTGCGCAAGCTGAATCCGGGCACCACGCTGATGATCGAACCGGACGGCAAACGCGACCTGCAGAGCTACTGGCAGCCCTGTTTCGAGCGGCAACCCGGCGACCAGGACCGCTCTTTTCCGGAGTGGCAGGAGCAGGTTCTCGACGCCTTGCGCCTGGCGGTGAAACGCCGGCTGATCGCTGACGTCCCGGTCGGCGCGCTGTTGTCGGGCGGCCTGGACTCGAGCCTGATCGTCGGGCTGCTGGCCGAAGCCGGCCAACACGATCTGAAAACCTATTCGGTCGGCTTCGAATCCGTTGACGAGGAAGCCGGCGACGAATTCCAATACTCAGACATCATCGCCCGGGAATACGCCACCGATCACCACAAGATCTTTATCGACAGTGAGCGCCTGCTGCCGGCCCTTGATCTGGCCGTTGCGGCGATGAGCGAACCGATGGTCAGCCATGATGCGGTGGGCTTTTTTCTGCTCGCCGAAGAAGTCGCCAAGGATGTCAAGGTGGTCCAGAGCGGCCAGGGGGCTGATGAAGTCTTCGCCGGCTATCACTGGTACCCGCCGATGCTCGATACCACTGACCCGGTCGCGGAATACCGCCAGGCGTTTTTCGACCGGGACCACGAAGAAGTCCTGATTACCATGGACCCGGACCTGCATGGCGACGATGTCAGCACCCGCTTCGTTGCCGAGCATTTCGGCCGTCCCGGAGCAACCGAACCGATCGATCAGGCGCTGCGCCTCGACACCATGATCATGCTCGTCGATGACCCGGTCAAACGGGTTGACAACATGACCATGGCCTGGAGCCTGGAGGCCCGGGTGCCCTTCCTGGATCATGAACTGGTCGAACTCGCCGCCCGCATTCCCGGACGTTACAAGGTCGCCGGCGGTGGCAAACATGTTCTCAAGGAAGCGGCCCGAAAAATTATTCCGGCCGAGGTCATCGATCGGCCGAAAGGTTATTTCCCCGTGCCGGCCCTGAAGTATCTGCGGGGGGCTTATCTCGAGCGAGTCCGGCAAATTCTCGACAAACCCGCGGCCCGACATCGCGGTCTTTATCAGCCGGACTATGTCACCCACCTGCTCGAGGAACCGGAAGCCCATATCACGCCCCTGCGTGGGTCGAAGCTCTGGCAGCTGACGCTGCTGGAATATTGGCTGCAGGCCCACGGCATCTGAGGAAGACGGAGAACTCGCCATGAACGAGAAACGCACCAAGCGTCACCGCCTGGAACGTATCAAGTCCCCCACAGCGAGCAGCTGGGGCGAACCGGTCGGCCCGGAGAGCCAAAAAATGCCGGCCAATGTCGAAATCGATTGCGGCTGGGGACGGCTGATTTTTGCGCACACCTTCAGCAAAGCGGACGCGCTGGCCGAGACGTTGCGCGAAGAGGAGTCGGGGCGGCGGGATATCGCCCTCTATGTCCGCAATCCGCATGTGGTTCTGTCGGTGGCACCGCAAGAATTGTTTCTCGATCCCTCCGACACCTACCGTCTCTGGCTGACCGATTACCGGCCATCGAACAAACAGCATAAGGGATTTGTCATCCGCCGCCTGCGCACCCGCGCCGACGCCTCCGCCATCAACCGCATCTACGCCAGCCGCAACATGGTGACTCTGCCGGCGGAATTTATCTGGAAGAACCGCAGCCGGAAAATCATCACTTACCTGGTCGCCGAAGACAAGGAGACCGGCGAAATCATCGGTACGGCCACCGGCGTCGATCATGCCGCGGCTTTCGAGGATCCGGAGAATGGCTCCAGCCTCTGGTGCCTGGCCGTCGACCCGCAATCGCCGCACCCGGGGGTCGGGCTGGCCCTGACCGATTACCTGGCTGGCCACTATCTGGCCCGGGGACGAGCCTTTATGGACCTGTCGGTGCTGCATGAGAACCGCCAGGCGATCGCACTGTATGAAAAGATGGGGTTTCAGCGGATCCCGGCCTTCTGCTTGAAGCGCAAGAATCCGATCAACGAGCCGCTTTTTACCGGCCCGCCCGCCGAAGACGAGCTCAATCCCTACGCACAGATCATTATTGACGAAGCGCGGCGCCGAGGGATTGCCATCAAGGTCCTCGATGCCGAAAACGGCTTTTTCGCGCTGACTCACGGCGGTCGGACCATCGTCTGCCGGGAATCGCTCTCAGAACTGACCACAGCCATCGGCATGAGTCGCTGTGATGACAAGCAGGTCACCTTGCGCATTCTTTCTCAGGCCGGGTTGGCCGTTCCGCGTCAGCAACTCGCCGGCACGGCGACCGAGAATGCCGCGTTTCTCGAGAGCTGTCCGGCAGTCGTCGTCAAGCCGGCCCGTGGCGAGCAGGGCCAAGGGGTACACGTCAACCTCGATGAAAGCGACAAGATCGAAGACGCGGTCCGTTTTTGCAGGCAGTTCAGCAACAAGGTTTTGCTCGAAGAATGCCATCAGGGGGAAGATTTGCGGGTGATCGTCATCGACAATCAGGTCGTTGCTGCGGCCGTGCGCCAGCCGCCACGGGTGGTGGGCACCGGCCAGCACACGATCGAGGCATTGATCACCAAGCAGAGCCGGCGACGCAGCGCGGCGACCAAGGGCGAGAGCTGTATCCCGATGGATGACGAAACCCGCCGTTGCGTACTGTCGGCTGGCTACCAACTCGAAGATATCCTGCCCGAAGATACCGTCCTGCAGGTGCGCAAAACCGCCAATCTGCACACCGGCGGCACGATTCACGATGTCACCGACCAATTGCATCCGGCGCTGCAGGGGGCCGCTCTCGAAGCCGCTCGCGCACTGGAACTCCCCGTAGTCGGTTTGGATTTTATCGTGCCGCGCGTCGACGGCCCTGATTATGTCATCATCGAGGCCAATGAACGTCCCGGGCTGGCCAATCATGAGCCGCAACCGACCGCCGAACGGTTCGTCGACCTGCTCTTTCCACAGACGGTCAGTCGACGGCAGGAACGGCGTCACCAACCCTAGGAGTCTGAAGTAATGCAACGTCTCAACATCGACCTCGACTACCTCTGCAAGAGTCTCAGCCGGCTGCTTGCCATCCCCAGCCCGACCGGTTTCACGGATGAAATCGTCGAGGTCACCGGGCAAGAGCTTGAACGCCTGAAAATCCCCTTCGAACTGACCCGCCGGGGAGCGATTCGCGCCCATCTGCCGGGTCGGGTCAAAAACCCCGATCGGGCGATCGTCGTGCACCTGGACACCACCGGCGCTATGGTCAAACGCCTGAAGGCGAATGGCCGCTTGGAGCTGATGCCGATCGGTCACTGGTCGAGTCGTTTCGCCGAGGGCGCCCGGGTGACACTGCACACCGACAGCTCAACGTTACGCGGGACGATCCTGCCGCTGAAGGCTTCCGGCCATACCTTCAATGAGGAAATCGACAGTCAGCCGGTCAACTGGCAACAGGTGGAACTGCGGGTCGATGCGATCACCCATAACGACAAGGATTTGCAGCGTCTGGGGATCCATGTCGGCGATTATGTGGCGATCGATCCGCAGCCGGAGTTTCTCGACAACGGCTTCATTGCCTCCCGCCACCTGGATAACAAGGCAGGAGTGGCCACACTCCTGGCCGCGGCCCGGGCGATTCGCCACGCCGACATGGAACTGCCGGTGGACACCCACCTGTTGTTTACCATCTCCGAAGAAACCGGCTCAGGTGCCTCGGCTGTCCTGCACCGTGGAGCGGCGGAGCTGGTGACCATTGACAATGGCACCGCCGCACCCGGACAGAACTCCCGGGAGTCCGGGGTGACGGTGGCGATGATGGATTCCAGCGGCCCCTTCGATTTTCACCTGACGCGGAAACTTCTCGCGCTCTGCCGGGAATACGACATTCTTCATCAACGGGACGTGTTTCGCCACTACCGTTGTGACAGCGCCTCTGCCGTCGAGGCCGGCAATGACACCCGTACGGCGCTGATCTGCTTCGGCATCGACGCCTCCCACGGCTACGAGCGAACCCACCTCAATGCCTTGCGTTCGCTGGCTGAGCTGACGACACTCTACCTGCAGAGTGAACCAACCTTCATGAAGGACGAAGCCGACTTGTCCAATTTCCGTGATTTTACCCAGCAGGTTGAAACTTTCCGCGAACACATGGAACTCCCGAAGCGTCGACAGAAGGATTGAGCATATGTTTCGGACCGCCGCTTCACGACATGCAAAAGCCTCCCCCTGCGGGGTGGCTTTTTTGTCGTGGATCAACGATCGGAGCAACAGTCGAAGCCCGCTTTTTGGACTCCTCTGTGCTAAACGGTGATCTCCATCGCCCAGACGCCGCAGGGACAGATTCCTGAGCAAACACTGCAGCCGATGCAGACCTCGTCGTCGGAGACGTACTCGAACGTACCGTCGTCCTTTTCGATCCGGCTGATCGCCCCCTCGGGACAGGCCTCAAGGCACATGGAACAATCCCGACATGTTCCGCAGGAGATACAGCGCAGCGACTCGTCCTTGGCATCGGTGACACAGAACTTGCCGCGATTGCGCGGTTTGAAAAGTTCCTTCGAAAGACAGCTCTGGTTGATCATTTCCGGTTTGACTATCGGCACCAGTTCCTTGCCGGCCAGGTAATCGTCAATCTGCAGCGCCGTTTCCTGACCGCCGCCGATCGCGTGGGTCAGCAAACCGGGCTGGATGGTGTCACCGATGGCGAAGACGCCTTGCGCCTTGATCACCTGGTTGCAGCCATCGACATCCATCATGCCACGATCGGTGAGCCATGCGCGGGGCACGTAGGAGAGATCGGGCCGTTCGCCGATGGCGATGATCACATCATCCGCCTCGATCAGTTCGCCGTCCTTGGTCCACAGCCCCTCGGCGGTCACCTTCTCGGTAAAAACCGGCCAGCGAATCTCGCCGCCGAGCGCTTTGACACTGTCGATCTCGTGTTTGTAAGCGGCCGGACGCTGAATATCGATGGCAATTACCTTCTCGGCCCCCATGGCGTAGGCACCCAGGCAGACGTCCATGCCGGCATTGCCTGCACCGATCACGATCACCCGCTTGCCAACCTTCGGCCGCATGCCCTCATTGACCTGCTTGAGGAAGTCAAGGCCCTTGATCATGCGTTCATGCCCCGGGAAGGGAATGACGACCGCGTTGTGTGCCCCGGAGGCGATCACCACGGCATCGTTCTGCTGGCGAATCGTCTCGAACAGCGGCACATCGACCTTGGTGTTGGCCTTGACGTTGATGCCCAGGTCTTTGATCCGCCTGATTTCCGACTTGAGCGAATCTTCGGGGAGGCGTTCGGTCGGGATGACCTGGCGTAGTTTGCCGCCGATTTCGGCATCGGCTTCGTAGACGGTCACGTCATGGCCCAGCAGCCGCAGCTGCCAGGCGGCCGAGAGACCGCCAGGGCCCCCGCCAATGACGGCCACCTGCTTGCCGGTGGCCGGCTTGGGCGCCGGCGGCGGGACATCCCGAGAGAGCCGGCCCAGCTCCTTCATCGCCACCGGTTTGTCGACGTAACGCCGGCTGCAGGCATCCATACACAGGTTCGGGCAGACTTCCCCACAGACGCTGGCCGGGAACGGCGAGTACTTGAGAACCAGCTCGAGGGCTTCCTCGTAGCGGCCCTGGCGCAGCAAGTTGATGCGATCCTGGGTGGGAATGTTCGATGGGCAGGCCACCTGACAGGGAGCCCCGAACCGCTTATCCTGCCAGTGAGGAATCTTGATCCGGTCTGCACCTGCATTGACCAGGCCGGCCACGTGGGTGTAATCGTCCTTGACCACATCGGCGAAGATGCCGCCGTCGGGCACCCATTTCTGCTCGCGAAACTCGCGCAGGGTCATGCGCGAGCGCAGGTTGCGCTCTTCGTAGGTTTTGGCGACGATCTTCTGCCATTGCGAGAAGTCGGTCAGCTCCTGTTCCAGTTCGGGACGGCCGATCTTGTTGAGAAAGACCGGCATGTTCTCTTCCAGGAAGGCTTGGTCGGCATCATCCAGATCAAGCAGCCAGACCTCGTCGGACAGACCCTGGACCGGGCCGCGGACGTAGATTGTGCCGCCGACCATGCCGACACAGGAGCGGTCGCCAATAACCGAGGGGAGATCCTGCCGCCCGTAGCCACAGACGACACCGATACCGCCGCCCATGAATTCGAAAGAGAAGGAGCCGGTGTTCTTCAGGATCCAGAATTCCGGCGGCGCGTAAGCCGGGTCATGTTTCATCAGCGACCCGGAACGGGTGCCGACCCGGCCGGCCACGTAGATCTTGCCGCTGGCGGCACAATGGGCCGTGGTGTCGCCACCGTCACCGAGAATCGTCAGTTCGGCGCCGGCATTGAGCCAGCCGGCATCGGCCGGGGCCGAGCCCTGGACGATGATTTCAGTGCCCTCCAGCCCGAAGGATCCGACCCGCTGGCCGGGATTTTTGACCGTGAATTTAAGCGGTGTGCCATCAAGGGTCCAGAGCGGACCACCGATGTTGTGATGCCCCGAAGAAGTGACCTCGAAATCGGTTTCACCACTGTCCAGAGCCGCATAAATCTGTTGCAGCAGCTGTTGCGTCGAAATCCGTCGCTGCCGGTCATCGTATCCAGTAATGATTGCTGCCATTGTCAACCCTCGAAATGTGAAGTGCGAACTGCGAAGCGCCGTTTTTTAAGATTTTTCACGCTTCGCGTTTCCCGCATCGCGCGTCCGTTTTAACAGACGTACTGAATGTCCAACCGGTCGGCCACCGGCTTGTCGGTAGAAACCAGGGCATCGGACCGGCCCACCGGCAGAGAGCTGTTGCCGATCGGCGCCATCAGTTTCTTGAACTCGGTATCCATGGCCAGGAAATAATTGACGATGTTCTGGGCCACGCGATCGACATCGAGTCGGTGGACCAGCGGGTTCTCCTGGGTGGTGATGCCGACCGGGCAAAGGCCGGTGTTGCAGGCGTTGCAGCGACCGAGATCGTTACCGACGCAACCGGCCATCTGCAGCACCAGCTTGCCGGTGAACACCCCGTTGGCCCCAAGGCAGATCATTTTGAAGGCATCGGCGGCGAGATCGCCGGTCTTGCCCAGGCCGCCGGCAGCCCACAGCGGGATCTGCCCCTGGCGCCCCTGGGCCACGGCCGCCAGGTAGCAATCGCGCAGCTTGGAGACAATCGGATGACCGGTGTGGTCGAGGGAAACCTCGTGCGCCGCGCCGGTGCCGCCGTCGATGCCGTCGAGAAAGAAACCGCCGACGATGTTGTACGGGTCGCGCACCAGGTTGTTGAAGACACTCACCGAGGTTGCCGAAGCCGCCACTTTGATCGCCACCGGGACGCGGAACTTGAAGGCCGCGTTGAAGGAGAGGAACATTTTCTGCACACTCTCCTCGATGGAATAGAGTCCCTGATGGTTCGGCGGGCTGAGCAGATCGGCCTTCGGCACACCGCGGATCGCCTGGATGTGCTCGGCCACTTTGGTGGCCTGCAGCAGACCGCCGTCACCGGGCTTGGCGCCCTGACCGATCTTGATCAGAATGCCGGCCGGATCCTCGACCATGTGCGGCATCGCTTTGGCGATGCGGTTCCAGCCGAAATGACCGGAGGCGATCTGCAGGATCATGTACTTGAGGTAGCGGCTCTTGAGCAGGCGCACCGGCACGCCCCCCTCGCCGGAAGACATGCGCACCGGCATGCCACACTCCTCGTTCAGGTAGGCGACGGCCATGGCCACCGCTTCCCACATACGCCAGGAAAGAGCACCGATCGACATATCGCCGATCACCACCGGGTAGATCCAGCGCACCGGCGGCATCTTGTCATCCACCTGCAGCTGTTCGCCTTCATCGACACGGAAGGGCAGGGCCTTGGCCGGCATGATGCGGCCGAAGGGTGCCAGCAGGTCGAAGGTGTGGCGCTGGGCATCGAGACTCGGGTCGGTCATCTGTGAGATACGGCCAACGCGCAACTTGTCGAGGGTGCGGGTGGGCGACTCGAGATTCTTGCGACCGCCGCGCTTGATCGAATCGCCACCGATACAACGGGTCAGAATCGGATGTCGGGTGTCGGGGTTGCGCTGCGGCCCGATGGCATCGTTCGGACAGACTTTTTCACAGATCCCGCAGCCGCGGCAGTAGTGCCGGACATCCTTGACCTGGCGGATCACCGGAACCGCTGAAAATCGCTGCTGGGGATCGGGCAGATCTCCCTCGGAAAAGATCATCCGCCGCCGTTCCACTTTGGCCTCGATGGCGCGGAAGGAACAGGCCGACACACACGATCCGCAAAGAGTGCAGCGGCTGGCGTCATACTTGACCTTCCAGGGCATGTCATTCGGCGTGACATGCTGTACCCTCATTGTCTCCATCGCTGCACCTCCAGAGCGTTGTCAACGGCGACGATCTCGCGTTCATGGGGGTAGATGTCGGTTTGCCAGTCACGGTCCGGCAGGATGTCGTTGATCCCGCAGACCTCTGAGGAAATGACCACCGTCTCATCGGTGCGCCCCACCACCACCGGCCGCAGTTTCTTCGCATCGCAGCAGGTGAACAATGTGAAGTCGGGAAGCACGCCGATGATCGTATTCGGGCCGTTGATTTCGAGATGGGCCAGGGACTGGCGCATCGCCAGGAGTTGCTCCTTGTCTTCACGGCGCGTCAGATCCTCGAAGGGCAGCGGGGTGACGACATGCTTGTAATAGCGCAAAGGCCAGCGCAGCTCGCGGTGCACATAGTGCAGGGTATACAGAAAACACTGCGAGTCCGACTCGAAGCCGATGTAACCGCGATGCAGCTTGCTCTGGGCCTCGACGTTCTTCAGGTAAAAGGTGTTCTCACCGTTTGCCAGAGCCGTATATCCTTGCAGAAAGAAGGGATGGGCCGCATAGCGCACGATGTCGTAGTTGGTGTTCTGCCGGCACTGGGCGGTGATCACCCGGGCTGTGAACTTGTCATCCTCGTCCCAGAGTTCGAAATAGGTGCCGATATCACGGGGATCACCAATCTCTTTCAGAGTGACGACATCGGGCCAGAAGGAGTAGACAAATCCCTGCTCGTCTTCCTCGAGCGCTTCCCGCAGGGTCAGCCGCATGTCAAGCAGCAGCTCTTCCTTCTCCTTGGCATCGCCATTGCGTAAATAACGGGGGTAGTCAAAGGTTTCGAAGACATAATTCGGCATGGCCTGGATGTCCAGACCCGGCTGGGGATTGGTCTCCGGCACCCACTGCATGACCCGCTGGAAGCCAGTGTCGTGCAGGATGTCTTCGGCCAGTTTCAGACCTTCATCGGTGCAGGCCATGGAAAGAGTCGGCAGATCCTTGTAATCTTCAAAAATTCCGCCGAGATCATGCATGACCATGGCAAAGCCCGAGTTGTCATGCCCCTTCTGCTGAGACTCCATCAACCGCAAGGCCATGCTCGGGTGAAGATAATGTTTGCTTTTGATTGCGCCAATCCGGCACATGGCGGCACCTCCTCTATAAAGCTTGACACGCCGACGGCCCTCCGGCCGCAACAGCGTAGCCACATCCTACGAGCAAGTGCTATGCCAGAAACAAACGGTCTCGGGTCAGCGGCGGTCCTGTACTGACAACCCT
>JARRPG010000024.1:0-41705 GCA_037383085.1 Desulfuromonadales bacterium
CCACGTGGCTCTGCGCGCCGAGGACTAGGCAGACGATCGGGACATAGCCCGAATCAATATCATTTCACGCCAAGCATGGAGGTCTCATGGCCAAACTGGTAGACAACCCGAAACTGGCATTCCGGCTGGCCCGTGCCATCGTTTCGGACATTGCCCTTTACAATCAGGAGAAGGTCAAGGAAGGGATCAAGAACGACTCTGTTTTTGATGTTCTCGCCGATGAGCTGCAAGAAGGGCGCGACCATTTTTTTGGTCGCGTTTCGCCCGACCTGGACGATCGGGATCATCTTTACGATCGGGCGATTGTCGATGTCATGATCAAGCAGGCCGGTAAAATCGACAGTTCGATCTGGTAGCTGCATGGCTGAGACGCGCTCTCTTCGGGTCGGTGCCGAGCAGGTCGCGATGCGCCTTGACCGCTTTCTCGATGCCAGCCTGACGGATATGACCCGCTCCCAGATCAAGCGCCTCATCGATGACGGTGCGGTGACCCTTGACGGGGCGGCATGCAAACCCGGCGTCAAGCTTCGGGGTGGCGAGACCATCTCTGTGCATTTGCCGGAGCCGATTGTTCCCTCAGCGCAACCGGAGCCAATTCCGCTGGATATCATGTACCAGGATTCGTCGCTGATTGTGGTTAACAAACCGGCGCATCTGGTTGTGCATCCTGCTCCCGGACATCAGGGGGGCACCCTGGTGAATGCGCTTCTTCATCATTGCGATGATTTGTCAGGGGTCGGTGGCGCTCTGCGCCCGGGTATTGTTCACCGCCTCGACAAGGACACTTCGGGTGTCATGGTGGCCACCAAAAACGATCGAACCCACCGGGCTCTGGCACGGCAATTTAAAGACCGCACTATTACCAGGCGTTACCGGGCCTTGGTCTACGGCCTGGTCAGGGAAACACGGGGCACGATCGATCAGCCGATTGGGCGTCATCCCGTACAGCGCAAGAAAATGTCCACACTGTCCCGTTCCGGTCGGCGGGCGGTGACGCACTGGCAGGTGCTGCGCCGTTATCCGCAGGATCGGTTGAGTCTGCTGGATCTGAGCCTGGAAACCGGTCGCACCCATCAGATTCGGGTGCACATGGCCGCCCTGAACACACCGATCATCGGCGATTCGTTGTATGGTGGATCACGCGGCCTGAAGGCTTTGACCGATAAGGATTTGCAGCAGAAGATTGCCGGGCTCAATCGGCAATTCCTGCACGCCTGGCAACTGGGTTTCGACCACCCGGAGCGTGGAGCCATGCTGTTTCAGGCCGAACTGCCGCCGGAACTGATGACGATCCTCGATTTCCTGGATCAAAAGTACGCATTCTCTCCAGCAACGTTAGGCATTGAACGCTGTGCCGGACCGCTGGATATGGATTCCGATGAAAACTGTCAAGCAAGCTAAAATCCATTTTTTGCAACCGGACTGGGTTGATCGACAGAAGCTGACCGCAGGATTCACGACCCGCAACGGTGGCAGCAGCCGGCCGCCCTTCAATTCGCTGAATCTGGGGTACGGCGCTGGTGATCAGCACTCTCATGTTGACGCGAATCGTGCTGCTGTGGCCAGAGCCTTCGGCCTGGAGCCGCATCTGCTTTTGACTGTCAACCAGGTGCATGGCAGTGAGATCCTGGTGATCGATCAGCCGAATCCGGACGTCTCGCATTTCCAGCGGGTTGACTGTGACGCCATTATTACCAACCAGCGTCAGATTTTGATCGGCATTCTGGTCGCCGACTGTTTTCCGGTGATCCTGTATGATAGCCAGCAGCAGGTTTCCGCGGTGATTCACTTGGGCTGGCGGGGGACCGCCGCCGGTCTTCTCGGCCGGACTGTTTCGGCAATGCAGACCCTCTTCGGCACGCGCACCGAAGAAATCCGGGCGGCCGTCGGCCCCGGAATTGCGGCACACAGTTACGAGGTCGATCGCCCCGTGCGGGACGCTTTTCGACAGGGCGTCGGCGATTGGCAACAGATCGCCAGCGAAGTTCGCCTCGGACACTGGCAGTTGGATCTGCAGAAAAGCCTCCTGTTGCAGTTGGCGGCCGCTGGGGTTGCCCGGGAAAACGTCGATTGCGTCGCCGCGTGTACCTGCTGTCACCGGGAAACCTTCTTTTCCTATCGGCGCGATCAGGGCAGAACCGGCCGGCAAATGGGTTTTGCTCTGCTCAACTGACACACCAATACTCATGAGGGGGATCATGGACACGTCGCACGTGCTGATTATCGAGGACGATGCCAGCGTCTGTGAGTTGCTTTTCGCCAGTCTGAGCAAAGAGGGGTATCGGGTTTCTGTCACCCAGAGCGGCGAAGAGGGCCTGGCACAGATCGAAGAATGCCCCCCTGACGTGGTCGTTCTGGATCTGAATTTGCCGGGGATGAATGGCCTCGACGTGTGTCGCACCCTGCGTCAGGACCCCTGGATGAGCAAAATCCCGGTCCTGATGCTGACCGGCAAATCGGAAGAGGATGACATCGTCATCGGGCTGGAAGTCGGCGCCGATGACTACATGACAAAACCGTTTTCCCCGAAGCTTGTCAATGCCCGGGTGAAGGCACTGTT
The DNA here is from genome assembly GCA_037383085.1 of Desulfuromonadales bacterium. Taxonomy (GTDB): domain Bacteria; phylum Desulfobacterota; class Desulfuromonadia; order Desulfuromonadales; family BM103; genus JARRPG01. The sequence continues at coordinate 2,561 of JARRPG010000024.1, forward strand.
GCGGCGCGGCAGTCGTCTGCGAACAGGCGGGCCGGGGCCCTCTTCAGCGCAGACCCCGGAAATGCTGATTGTCAAAACCCTGGGCAAGTGTGAACTGCACGTCGGTGATCGGCAGCTCTCCTGGGCGGAAGAATTCAGCCCGGCGCAGCGCCAGTTGATGTCAATGCTGGTCAGCCACGCGGAACGCAAGGTTGCCCAGGAAGAGGTCCAGGCGTCACTCTGGCCGGACAGTCCTTCGCGAAAGGCCCGTTCGAGTTTCGACTCGCTGCTCTCCCGGGTCCGCCGGACCCTCGGCGAAACGCTCGCTCCCTTCGACAGCAAGGAATACCTGGTCGTCAAACGCGGCTACCTTTGCCTGGAGAATGCCTGGGTTGACGCTCACGAGTTTCGAAGGCTGGTCGTCAAGGCCAACCAGCAGGTGGCGGCTCGGCAATACTGGCCTGCGGAAATCACTTTTTCCTCGGCGTTCAGTCTCTGGCAGGGCACCTTTGTCCCCGGCGATTTCGGTGTTGATGGTGCCGTCGTCTACCAGGATGAGCTGGAACAACTCTACCTGGAGAGCAGCCTGACGTTTGCCCGTTTGCTGGCGGAAAACGGCCGTTACCAGCAAGGTGTCAAGCTTCTGCAGGGGCCCCTGCGTTATGACCCCACCAACGACAGTCTGGCCCGGCTCCTGTATCAGCTGAACCTTGCTCAGGATCTTCCGGCGCAGGCCAGCCGGGTCCTCAAACACTACCAGCAGTCTCTGGCGCGGGAAAATTTTTCCGCGCAGGAAATTCGTGATGTTCTTGCCGATTTCCCGAAAACAACGCCTCAGGACGGCTGGCTCAATTGATTGGCAGTGCGATTTTTTTGCCAACGGGAAGCTTTTAGGAGAGACAGGTGATCATCTTGTGAGAAATTTTTGAGATGCCGTGTGTATAATGCCTGCAAAAAAGCAAATCACGCGTTGTTTGCAGGCGAAAGAAGATACCAAGAGAGGGAATGCAATCCATGTCATAGGGGCCCCCGGCAATCTGCTGGGGGTTATTTTTTTGTTTTATCCGCAAAAATTTCTGGAAAGCTCATAACAACCACAGGACAAGCCGCATGTTTTCACCGTCCGGGGGCGAGTCCCCGGATTGCTAAACGAGATGTTGCGTAACACGAGCAATCGTTGCATCCTCGGGATTCCCGGATGCACCATTTTTTGCCCCGAAAAGAGAAACCGTTTGCACAGTCAGCACGCGGTTTCATCCATCGCAGGCATCTCGCAAAGCTTTGTCCCCCTTACCGTGAAAACCCGGTCCAGTCCTTAATGGCGGCGGCCAGGACCTGCTGATAGTCCGCTCCGCCAACCACAAACCCATTGTTGTGGTCGGCGTTCTCGATCCAGAAGATCTGCTTGACGGCCGGGGCCGCGGCATACAGCTGTTCGGCCATGAAGGGCGGACAGATCGCATCTTTGCGACCGTGGATCAGCAGCAGTGGAGAGGCCAGGGTGCCGATCTTGGCGAGGTTGTCGTATTTTGCGTCGATCAGCCAGCCGAGCAGCAGGTTCAGCAAGGGGTAATGATAGCGCCCCATGGCTGCAATCGAGGTGAACGCCGACTCCAGGATCAAGCCGGCCGGAGGTTTGTTGAGAGCCCCTTGCAGACCGATCGCCGCGCCCAGCGAACGGCCGAAAATGATGATCCGGCCGGGATCCCAGCCCCGCGCGCCAAGAACATCCAGGGCACCGAGAATATCCTGATAGGTGCCCGTTTCCGTGGTTGTCCCCGTGCTGCGGCCATAGCCCCGATAATCGAAGATGAAGGTGGCCACGCCAAGGTGATGCAGGAGCTGCAGGGTCTCGAGACGGTGCGAGATATTACCGGCATTGCCCATGCAGAACAGGACGACCGGCGCATCGGGTTGACCGGGAACCAGCCAGCCGTTCAGAAGGGTCCCATCGGCGGCAACAAAGGAGATCGTTTCGTAAGCCAGCCCGGCATCGACCGGTGTCGCGATGTGCTGCGGATCGGGAAAATAGAGGAAGTGATGAGCGAGTGTGTTGCGCATGGGCCCCAGCAGAAGTGCGCCGATCACCAGGTAGAGCAGCAGGCGGGACGGCAGCTTTTTGAAGACGGCGGCTTTGCTCCTGAGCGCCATCAGCGGATCATTTACGCCAGAAGCTCGGGAAGACCAGGACCAGGACGGTAAACAGCTCCAGGCGGCCGAGCAGCATGCAGAAGGTCAAAACCAATTTGCCAGGGGCCGGAACATGGGCGAAATTATCCACCGGGCCCACCGAACCGAGGCCGGGACCGATATTGCTCAGGGTGGCGATGACCGCCGCCCCGGCGGAGGGCAGATCCATGCCGATCGCCGCCATCAGGAACGATGCTGCCACGAAAACGCCCATGAAGAGGGCAAAAAAACCGAGAATCGACTGCATGACGTCCTTGTCAACCGGACGGTCACCGAGTTTGACCAGACGCACCGCACGGGGATGAATCAGACGAAACAGTTGCACCTGGGCATGCTTGAAAAGCAGCAGAATGCGGGCGACCTTTATGCCACCGCCGGTCGATCCGGCGCAACCACCGATGAACATGGAAAAGACCAGCAGGTACTGGCAAAGAACCGGCCAGAGCTCGTAATCAGCGGTGCCAAAGCCGGTGGTGGTCATGATGGAGACCACCTGGAAGGCGCTGAAACGAAGGTTGTCGAAAAATCCGTTATAGATCGTCCCCATGTTGAGCAGCACCACGAGAAGCGTGCCGCCCAGGGCCAGGCCCGTGTAAAAGAGAAATTCTTCATTGCGGAGAAAGTCTCCGATGCGACCGCGCAAGGCCAGGTAATGCAGGGAGAAATTGACCCCGGCCAGGAACATGAAGAGGGTCACGATCCAGTCGATGTAGGCACTTTCATACGCTGCGATGGAGGCATTGCGGGTCGAGAAACCGCCGGTGGCCATGGTGGTGAAGGCATGATTGATGCCGTCGAAAAAACTCATGCCACCGGCCATCAGCAGCAGAACCTCGGCGACGGTCAGCAGCACATAAACCCCCCAGAGCAGCTTGGCCGTGTCCTGGATACGCGGTTTCAGCCGGTCGGCGGTGGGCCCCGGCACTTCGGCCTTGAACAGCTGCATGCCACCGACACCGAGCATCGGCAGGATGGCCAGAGACAGGACGATAATTCCCATGCCACCGAGCCACTGGGTCAGGGACCGCCAGAGCAGCAGACTGGGTGGCATGGCCTCGATATCGGTCAAAATCGTCGAGCCGGTCGTCGTGAAGCCGCTCATCGTCTCGAAAAACGCGTCGACGAAGGATGGGATGGCTCCGGAAAAAACGAAAGGCAGGGCACCGAACAGCGCGAAAAAAGTCCAGCCGAAGGTCACCACGGCAAACCCTTCGCGAACCGACAGGTCGGCCTCGGACTGAAACTGGCTGAACAGCAAGCCGCCACAACCTGCCGCGATGATGGCAGCCAGAAAAAACGCTCCGGCCCCGCCATCGCCATAAATCCAGGCAAAGGGCACCGGGACAAGCAGCGCAATGGCCAGGAAAAGCAGCAGCGCGCCAAGGATGCGCATGGTCAGGGTGATGTTCATCTATTCGAAGAACCTTTCCACCTTGGCCAGCGCTTCAGGGAGGGCAAAGACCAGCACCCGGTCGCCGGCCTTCAGACAGTTTTCGCCGTCGGGAATTTCGTAATTTTTCTCGTGAACGATGGCGCCGATGATCGCTCCGCGGGGAAAGCTCAGTTCCTTCAAGGGTGTGTTGACAATGGCGCTGTCGCGCTTGACTTCGATTTCCAGAACTTCGGAATTGCTGCCTTCGATGGTCGCCATCGAGATGACGTTGCCGCGCCGCACGAACTTGAGAATCGCACCGGCCGCCGACAGCCGTGGTGACACACAGGCATCAACGCCCAGCGAGGGCGCCAGGTCGAGGAACTCCGGTCGCGTGACCAGGCTCAGGGTCCGTTGCGTGCCATGATGCTTGCAGAGCAGGGAGCAGAGGATATTGGTTTCGTCATTTTCCGTGGCGGCGATGAAAACATCGGCGTTGGCCACACCTTCATCGAGCAACACCCGGATGTCGGTGCCTTCGGCGTGGATCACCATGGTCTTTTTTAACTTGGCGGAAAGCTTCTCGCAGCGGACCGGATCGCGTTCGACGAGCCTGACATGAAAGTTGCGTTCCTCGAGATTCCGGGCGACACGCAAACCGATGCGTCCGCCGCCGAGGATGAAAGCCTTCTGGGCACCGCGTTTGGTCTCTTCGTGAATTTGCAGCATGTATTGAATGGCGGGCAGTTCTTCCTTGTGGGCGAAGATGAAAATGCTGTCACCGACCTGGATGGTGTCGTCACCACGGGGGATGATCGTCTGGCCGTGCCGCATGATGGCGACGACGACGAATCGGTACATGCCGCGGATTTCACCCAGTTCCTTCAGAGTCAGGTCACAGAGGGGACTGTCCGAACTGATCCGGTAGCCGAGGAACTGGATCTCCCCACCAACGAATTCGGCAACATCGAAGGTCCCGGCGCGGCCGGCCAGATTGGACAACTCGTCCGCCACGGCGTCATCCGGATTGATCATCAGGTCGATTCCGAGTTTATCCTTCGACAGGACCGCTCCGCGACTCAGGTAATCGATACTCGTGACCCGGGCAATCCTTTTGTTGACGCCGTATTCCCGGGCCAGCAGGCAGACCAGAATATTGACTTCATCGAGATCGGTCACCGCCATGACAATATCGGCCTGTTTGATACCGGCTTGTTCCATGGTCTCTGCGCTGGCACCGTTGCCATGGATGCCGAGAACATTCAGGCGGTCCTGAGCGGCGTTCAGGTTGTCCAGATCGCGATCGACCAGGGTGACCTCATGGCCTTCCATGGAGAGTCGCTCACAGAGGAAATAGCCGACCTGGCCGGCTCCGACGATAAGAATGTTCTTGCCTGGACACTTGCCGGTGATTCTGCGGCGAGAAGACCGGACCCGGGGATATGGTCCCGAGGTGCGGCAGGCGGTCTGCCGGCCTGGCCCGCTGCGGGAGCCATCGGTCGGTTCACAATGCCGATTTTCTCCTGTCTTCTGCAACTTGAATTCGGTATGCTCATGACGTTATGTCACCTTTCGTCGATGTCCCGGAAGAACAACTCCGCCGTGAACGGCAAAAAGCCCGTGACCTGCGCCGCAGTCAATGGTGGCAGAACCGCCTCGCCGCCGGTGTCTGTTATTACTGTGGCAGCGAGGTCGGCTCGGCCGGCTTGACGCTTGATCACGTGGTGCCGCTGGTGCGCGGCGGCCGCAGTACGCGCGGCAACTGTGTTCCGGCCTGCAAATCATGCAACACCCGCAAACGCGATCTGCTGCCGACCGAATGGCAGGAATATCTCGATTCCCTGGCGCGCGGCTAAAACTCCTCGTCGATCTCCGGCGCATCGTCTTCGACCGGAAGGTCCGGGTCCTCCTCGTCGAGCTCGTCAAAGTCCTCATCCATGAAGCGTTCCAGAAACCGCTGATTGCTGCGCAGCCGGCGATCGATCTTGTCCTGCAATTCGGCGAGTTCGGGAAAACGCTCTTCACCGGTTTCCGGTGGGACGGGCTCGGTGGGAGGGGTGGCCTTGCCGTGGTCCGTGTCGCTCATGACGGTGTCCTTGTGCAGTTTCGATACAGGGTGACATAATCCTGGGCCGCATTCTGCCAGCTGGTGTCCTCTTGCATGCCCTGGCGGATGAGTTGGGCCCAGGCCTCTTCTCTGGCATAGTGGGACAGTGCTCTCTCGAGGCAGGCCAGCAAACTGTGATGTCGGTATTCGTCGAAGACAAAGCCGTTTGCCGCCTGCGGGGCCTGGCGTGGATCGACAATCGTGTCCTTGAGCCCGCCGGTGGCGTGGACCACTGGCACGGAGCCGTAGCGCAGCGCAATCAATTGGCCGAGGCCGCAGGGCTCATAGCGGCTCGGCATCAGGAAGAGATCGCTGCCGGCATAAATCCGCCGGGACAGGGCATCATCGAAGCGCAGCAGAACCCGGGCACGTCCCGGGTAGAAACGCGCTGCTGCGGCCAGGCGCTTTTCGAAATCGGGGCTGCCGGTACCGAGGATCACCAGTTGCAGATCGTGCTGCAGGATCCGGTCCCAACTTTCCAGAACGAGTTCGATCCCCTTCTGCGCATCGAGTCGGGTGATCATGGCCACGATCGGTGTGAGCGGGGACCGGTCGAGCGCCAATTCGTTCTGCAGATGCGCTTTGCAGGTTCGCTTGCCGGATAAATCCGTGGCCGTATAGCTTTCCGGCAGGGCCTGGTCACGTTCCGGTGACCACAGCGTGCCGTCGAGACCGTTTAAAATGCCGTGCAGCCGATCGCTGCGGGCCCGCAGCAGGCCATCCATTCCCATGCCCTGCTGCGGCGTCTGGATTTCCTGACAATAGGTCGGCGACACCGTGTTGACCTGATTTGCAAAGCGTATTCCCCCTTTCAAAAACGACACCTGGCCATGATATTCCAGGCCGTCGGCGGTCAACATGTCGGCATCAAGGGCCAGCAGTGGGCCGACGGTGAGGGGGAAGAGTCCCTGGTAGCCGAGGTTGTGAATGCTGAACAGGCTGCCGGTTGTCTTGAAAAAAGGATCACGCCAGAGGTTGTTGTGCAGAAAAACCGGCACCAACCCGGTCTGCCAGTCGTGGGCATGGACAACATCAGGCCGCCAGTTGCGCTGGCGACAAAGTTCCAGTGCGGCGCGGCTGAGCAGGGCAAAGCGTTCGCCATTATCGGCGTAATCCCGGCCCTCTTCCCCGTACAGCTCCGGGCGGTCGTAGAATTCCGGCCAATCGATAAAGTCAACCGACACCCCGCGGTGCGTGACCGAGCGAGAGTTGACCAGATAAACGCGTCCGCCCATCGGGACCGCAAGTTTGCAGCGCCGGGCCGGAACGGAACCGCAATAGTCGTGGGCCTGACGATACCAGGGCATGACCAGGCGAATCCGGTGACCCAGATCAGCCAGGGCCGGGGGCAGGGAACCGACCACGTCCGCCAGACCTCCGGTCTTGGCGAAGGGAATCCCTTCTGAGGCCACCATCAGAATTTTCAGAGGTGATTCGGCCATTGTCCTCACGATGACAGGGGGAAGGCTTCAGCGCGGCATTTTAACCCAGGCGAAGGAATTTATCCAGTCGGTAGCCGACCGCAGAGGCGCGTGCCAGACGATGCCTCAAGAGGTCACAAACCTGCGGCAGAATCCGCTTGCGTGCTGCTGCAGACCGGGCCAGCAAAAGCTTCTGCCAGGCCAGAGCACCGGCCAGGGCGGCCATGCGCTCCGCGACAAACCAGGTCTGGCCGGCGTGCTGGTTGATGCCCAGCCAGTCTCTCTGAGCCACGTCCGTGCAGAGAGCCGCGAAGGTTTCATCGCTGGTGGCCGGGTGGGGGTCCTGCGACGCCGTTTTCATCAATAGCCAGGTCAAGGCGTGGTCGCGTTTTTGGCCGTCTGTCAGGATAGTTTCCCGCCAGGCCCGGTCGAGACCGAACTCACGCAACAGCGCCAGGCCGTCGATCTCAGGGTGACTTTCCAGGCTTCGGGTCAGGCTGGACAGGACCAGCCAGCCAAGCAAAACGGGACCCAGGCCCGGTTGCTGGCGGTCGCCCTGCCAGACCTCGGCGAGCAGTTGTTCCGGCATCACCGTGAGATCGAGGTGATGCATCACGTCGCGGATTGCTTTGCAGCCGCTGGTCAAGCCGGGTGACCACACGCGTGTCACCGGACATTCGGCCTGTTCGCCTAAGGCCGTTGCCAGCTGCACAATGTCTCCGGCCAGCTGTTTGCCGAGCTGACGGATCGGCTTTGGCGGCGGTTCCGCCAGCAACCCGCCGGCCAACACCTGCAACCGCTCGGCGTCGAGCAGCGCAACGAAGGCCTGCCACAGCGGCTGATAGGCAAGACGCAGCCGTTCCCGGTCGAGATCTTCGACCCCTGCCCCCTGGAGTTGCTGATGCAGACGCTGCCACCAGCCGTCTTCGTCGGTGAGCATGCGGAAGTCATACAGAACATGACAGGCATAGCCGGACAACGTCAGGGGCAGACCCTTTGCCAGTTGGGCGATAGCGAACAGGTATTCCTCCCCGGCGACGGAGCGGCAGCGACAGAAAGCACCACGCTCAGCTGTCAAGCCCAGTTCCTCCACCAGCACCGGCATGGGTTGCGCCTGCCCTTCCCGCTCGGCAGAGGCTTGGGGCGCGGCCTGGTGAATCTGCCCCCGGGTGGCCTGCGGCGCATTGTTGTAAACTACCAGGTATTTCTCTTCGGGCGGTCCGTTGCTGAAGGCAAACACGTTGTCATTAATGCCCTCAGGCGCATTGAAGTCGAACAGCGAGAAGTGGGCGACACCGGCGAAGATCTGCCGTCGCCGCAAGATCGGGAAAATCACCTTTTCATGGTGCCTGATGAAACCGCTGTCCGGTGTTTCCGACCAGTAAGCGCGCCGGTATTCCATGCCGTATTTTTCGCGCAGGCCTTCGATCTGGCCGTGTCCGAACATCGGCAGGCCGGGCAGGGTGACCAGCAGCGTGGCGACGCCGAAATACTTGTCGCCGGTACCGAACTGTTCGATCGCCGTGGCCTCATCCGGATTGTTCATAAAGTTGACATAGCGTTTCAGAATCTCCGGATTGTAGGCCAGGGTCTCCTTGAGGATTTTGCGGTAGCGGCCGTTCTCTTCCTGCTTGAGCATGTTCATGAAAGCGCTGTTGTAGACGCGGTGCATGCCGAGGGTGCGAACGAAATAGTTCTCCATCATCCAGAAGGCTTCAGCGATCAACAGGGTGTCCGGGGCCTCCCGGTTGATGCGGTCGACCACATCACGCCAGAATTCGACCGGGAACGCCTGGTTGAAGGCACTCTCAGAGAGACAGAAAACGGACCGGGACGGGACGCCGGCACTGCCTCCCGGCGGCGGGAACCAGAGACGGCGAAAGTGCTTGCGGGCCAAGGTCATCGCGGCATCAAAACGGATCAGACTGAAACGCTGCGCGATGGCGACAATCAGGTCGCTCATCGCCTGGCGCACCTCCGGCAGCAGAAAGTTGAGTTGCGCCGTGTCGTTCCAGGGCATGTGAGTGCCATCGTTGCCATGGTAGATATAACGCCGGCGGCCGGTGTGATGATCGTGAAATTCGCAGACCACGGCGGCGTCACTGTGATCCCAGTAGCCATCCTCGATACGAATGCTGATGCCTTCCGCATCACAGAGATCCGGACCGGTGAAACGGTAGCTCGGGTAAGGCGGCGCGTCGGTCTGCAGAAACCAGTCGGGATGGGCCAGGACCCACTCGGAGTCAAGCCCGGTATGATTCGGCACGACATCACAAGCCAGGCGGATGCCGAAACGGCGGCAGCGCTCCTCGAGGACCGCCAGAGCGGGTTCTCCCCCCAGGTCGGCGGCAACCCGGTAGGCATGCAGGGCGTAAGCCGAGGCCTCGGCTTCCGGGTTGCCACGCCACTGCTTGATCTTTTTTGAGGCTGCTGAACGTTCCCAGAGACCGATCAGCCAGAGTGTATTGATCCCCCAGCGGGCCAGACCGGCCAGCTCTTCTTCCGGAATCTCCGCCAACGTCGTGATCGGCCGCTGGTAGCGTGTGCTGAGCTGGTCGAGCCAGACGTAGATCGACTTGGCGAGCAAAACGGCATGGGACATCCAGTCGATGTCTTCCGTGAAGGCGGCCGGCAGATCGGTCCCATCGAGAACGGCAAAGTCGGCCTCCGGCGCAGGGCCGGGACCGGGAAGTCGCAGCTGCTGCTCCTCGATGGTCGTCGCGCGGGCCACCTGCAGCGCGGCGATCAGCCCTGCCGGCAGCCATGCGGCCCAATGCTTGATTATGTAGGCGACCTGGTCGGTGAGATTGTCCGGGGCCACCCGCAGAGGGGCCTGCAAGAGCGCCATCAGGCCGTCGGCAGAAGGAGGCCCAGCCGACGTCGGTGTGTTGATCATCAGCTGATCGAGCCGGGTGAGCAGAGCATGGTAGTCGAGGCGCTTGTGCAACGCGGCGTCATCGAACAAGGCGTGAAAGCGACCGGCCGCAGGATTCACGGTCAGTGTCTCAAGGAGGAAAGCTTCAGCGATCACCGCTTCTCTGGAGCGGACGGTCTGTAGGGCCTCGCGTTTCGTCGCGGCCTGAGAAAAATCCGGGTCCGGGTAGGCCTCCGGAAAGACCCTGTACAACTTGCCGAGGTCCGGAACGGCAAAAAACCGGCCGGCAAAGGCGATCCCGGTGCGCTTCGGCTGACAGTCGGCCGCGCGGAGAAATTGACGGGCCGTCAGGCGTATGGCCGTATTTAGCAGCGCGAAAAGATACAGTTCGCCGCCCGACTGGCCACACCATGCAGCGAGCCGCTGCGCGGCACGGAAATCGGTCAACTCGGGACCGAGACCCACGTCTCCCGAGGCCTTCAGCTGCTCACGCAGCGTACGGTTAACTAACAGCTTATGAGACAGGGGTTGAGACATGCGGTCACACTGGGTCCTTAGATCTTAGGCCGGCTGTTGCAAATGGCTCAGAAGCTGAGACTTAAATCGATATCCCGCAAAAATTTTGCGGCATCCTCCGGCGGCAGGGGATTGATGTGGATCCCGCTGCCCCATGCGAAACCGACCAGTCGGTTGAGACGCGGCACCAGTTCGAAATGCCAATGAAAATTTTGCCCCGGACTGCCGGCGACGGTCGGACTGTCCGGCCCGTCCTGGGGAGGTGCCGTGTGCAGGACCAAATTGTAGGGCGGGTCCTGCAGGAGACGGTAAAGGCGCCGCAGCATATCCTGCAGCGCCAGTGCACAGTGCAACAGATCCTGGTCCGTCTGCAAGGTGAAATCATGATTGTGCTGCAACGGGAAGAGGCGCAATTCGAAAGGGGCGCCGGACGCGAAGGGTGCCAGAACCACGAACCGTTCGTCATCGTAGACCACGCGCTCGCCGTGCGCACGCTCCTGGGCCAGCAGGTCACAGACCAGGCAGCTTCCCTGAGCCAGAGAGTGCGCCTGGCAATGCTCCAGTTCCTGACGGATGATGGGCGGAATGATCGGCATGGCCATCAGCTGCGAGTGGGAGTGACAGAGCGGGGCGCCCGCTTCGATGCCATGGTTCTTGAAAACCTGCAGGTAAGAAAACCGCCTGTCCTGACGAAGATCACAAAGGCGCGCCCGATAAGCCTGAAGCACAGCTGCGACATCGGTCGCGGTCATGTGCACCAGATCGCCATGATGATCCGGAGTTTCGATAATGACTTCGTGGGCACCGACCCCGGGCATGGTCCGATACAGGCCGGTTGATTGTTCGCCAAGTTGTCCCTCGATCCTCAGCACCGGGAACTTGTTGGGCACAACCCGAACTTGCCAGCCCGGGGTGTTCGGCGGGCTGCCTGGTGGCCGCAAAGCATAAACTTCATCCGGTGTGTTCTGCTCATAGCCGGGGCAGAACGGGCAGGTGCTTAAGGCTGTTAACTGGCGTTCGCTAATGAACTCTGCGGGCCTGCGAGACCGCTGGTTCTCGGTGATGACCCAGGACCCTTTCAAAGGGTCCCAACGAAATTCTGACAAGGTTTTGACCTTCCTTGATATGTTCAGCACGCCGCGGTTTTTCGTCAGGGCTGCTGCGCCGTGATCTCATTGAGCCAGCCGGACACTTTGTCGCGATAATGGTCCCGCAGCACTTCGGCATCCGTCGGGGCAAACGCTTCAACGTGAAGATGTGCAATCGGTCGATGCTGGTCCGGCAGCACCAAAATCCACCCGCGGTCGGTGTCAATGCGGACCCCGTCGGTAAACGTGGCCTGCTGGTCCACCGCCTCTTCGCTCATGCGGCGCATCAGCCCGCCCTTGCTCTCCCAGGCACAGGGCAGCTGCAGGTGATAATAGGTGTATTGCGGCAGTTTGGCAAAGGCTTGTTCAAGCGAGAGCTGCGCCCGGGCGCTCAATTCCATCACTTTGGCGGCACAGAAAAGGCCGTCGAAATGCGGCTGCAGAACCGGAAAACCAAAGTGGCCTTCCATCGAGCCGACAAAACGCACTTGACGATTGTTGGCCGCTTCAACGAGTGAGTAGCCGTCGGACCGCGTACGGGTCACCGTAAAACCCTTGCTCTGGGCGTAGTCATCCACCGCTTGGGGAGCCGCGACCGGAACGACCAGGCTGCCTTCGGTTTCCGCTTCACAGACCAGGACGGCCAGAGAGCTCAAAGCCTCGCGACTGGAAAAGATCCGGCCGGAGCTGCTGACCAGACGGATCCTCTCTCCGGAAGGCCCGATCCAGAATCCGGCGTCGGCCTCCAAGGTCTTGACGATGCGGCTCAGCCGGTCGAGGGCCGACGCCAGTTCGTCGGCGGTGATATCCATCGATTTTTCATGGACGTGGGAATTCAGCTCCGTCACTTCGAAGCCGAGGTTGGTCAGCAGGTCGGGCAGCAGGTCAGCGGCCGGCGAATGGTTCAGGTCCAGAACCACCTTTGGCGCGGCTTTGTTGAGCAGTGTATTGTCAAGGTTGCGCAAAAAGCCTTCCCGGTAAAAATCGTAGATGCGCGGCAGCTCATCGATGCCACCCGGTTCGCTGTAGTGGGCCCGGCGAAAATTTTCCTTGAAGTAGATCCGCTCGAGGCCTTTGGCGGTCCCGGTGGAGATCTCGTTGCCGCTGCCGTCGAAGAAGATGATCTCGGTGGCTGCCGGGTCTTCCGGCGACTGTCGGAAATGAATGCCGCCGACTTCGCCGAAGGTGGTCAGCTTGTAACGCAGAACCGGTAACGAGATCATCTTGACATCGCGCACGTTGACACCGGAGGAGAGCAGACCGCCGACAAAGGAGCGTTTCAGCATCCGTGACGAACGCACGGCGTCACGACCCGCCAGGATATAACTTCCCTTGGGCAGGGTCGAACCGTAGGCCGCGCCGAGTCGGGCGGAAAACTCGGGTGTCATTTCAACGTTGGTCATGCCCCGGACCAGCGCCCCTTCGAAGAGGCTTTTGCGCCATTTCTCGGCCCAGATCAGATTGGCCGAAACTGTGGAGCCACTCTCGATGACTTTGCGCGGCCAGATTTTGACGCCCGGGCGGATGTGAACATCATCGCCGACCAGAGTTTCGTCTGCGATCACCACCCCGTCTTCAACAACGGCCCGTTGGCCGACGCGGACCCGGTGACCAAGACAGGCGTTTTTGATCGTCGAGGAGTGCTTGATGTAGACATTGTCCCAGAGCACCACGTCTTCCAGAACCACGCCGGCTTCGATCAGGCAGTTGCGTCCGACGGTGCAGTTATTCAGGCGGGCATTCCCCTGCACGTGGGTATTGTCACCAAGAATGACCATCCCGCTCAGTGCAGCGTCGTCATCGACGGTAGCTTCGGGACTGATGAAAAACCCCTCCCCGGCGTCACTCTGAGGTTCCTGGATCACGACCGCAACCTTGCCGCCGCAAATGTCGCGACAGGCCTCCAGGTACGCTTCCGGGTTGCCGATATCCGCCCAGTAACCCTGCATGTTGCAGCCGTAAAGGGGCTCTTGGGCTATCAGCATGGCCGGAAAGACATCCTTCGCCCAGTCACGGTTTTCGCCTTCGGGAATCCGTTTCAGGACTTCCGGTTCGAGAACGTAAATGCCGGTATTGATGGTGTCCGAAAAAACTTCGCCCCAGCCCGGTTTTTCCAGGAACTTGGTGATCCGGTCCTGCTTGTCGGTGATCACCACCCCGAACTGCAGCGGGTCAGTGACCGATGTCAGGGTGAGGGTGGCCTTGGCCTGCTTGCTGTCATGGAAACGGATCACTTCCGACAGGTCGAAGTCGGTCAGCAGGTCGCCGCTAATGATCAGAAATCGCTCGTCAAGATGCCGTTCGGCGGCTTTGACCGCGCCCGCCGTGCCGAAATCCTCGAGGGGCGTGACGTAGGTGATATGAACCCCGAATTCACTGCCGTCACCGAAATATTTCTTGATGATTTCCGGCTGATGATAAAGCAGCAGAACCAGGTCCGCGATGCCGTGGCTTTTCAAGAGCGTGATGATATGCTCCATGATCGGCCGGTTGGCCAGGGGAATCATCGGCTTTGGCTGGCTGATGGTCAGGGGATGAATGCGGGTGCCGAAGCCACCCGCCATGATGACCGCTTTCAATGAGGAGCCTCCCTGAAGAGGTGATGTCTTGTGATTCAGTTGAGCGCGAGAATCCGCTTGACTTCGCTTTTCAGCTCATCAAGGTTGCTGCTTTTGACCACGTAGGCATCAGCCAGCCAGGAGGAAAAATCCTCCTTGTAGCTGCCGTAGGCGGTGCAGAGGATCACCGGGATGTTCTCGCGCTCATGGGCGATTTCCTGCAGCAGGTCCAAACCGCTTTCCTGACCCAGCTGGATGTCAAGGACCACCAGGTCAAATTCATGGTGACGCAACTGCTCCATCGCTTCAGCACCGTTGCCGCAGGTAACGACGGTGTGCCCCTCGTCTTCGAATTCGGCAGCATACAGATGACGAATATCACCTTCGTCATCAATGACCAGCAGACGCGCCATGACCGCCTCCTTTAATACCAGGTTTGCGTTCCGTTTATTATAACAAGGCAAAGTGGGCCTGCAATGAACCCACGGGATTGTGCCGTTGCATCTCGGCAAACGGAATGGCATAGTCATCTTGCCATGTCAGCCAAGCCCTACAACCTTTTTTCCGAGCACCTGAAAAACCGTTTCGGCGTCCGGGTCCACAAAATTTCCGTCGATGCCGGCTTCGGCTGTCCGAACCGCACCGGCGGCCGCACCGGCTCCGGCTGCCTGTTCTGTGATCCGACCGGGTCGGGATCCGTGGGGATCCAACGACAGGCCTCCCTGGTGGAGCAGGTCGAGGCCGGCAAAGAGGTCATGAGCCGCAAGTACAAAGCGGGCAAATTCATGGTCTATTTTCAGCCTTTTTCGAACACCTTTGCACCGGCGGAACGCCTGCGACCGCTTTATGATGCCGCCTTGGCCGTCGAAGATGTGGTCGGGCTGACCGTCGGCACACGGCCCGACTGTGTCCCGGCCGATGTGCTCGATGTCCTTGCCGATGTCCATGCCAAGACCTATTTCTGGCTCGAACTGGGGCTGCAAAGCCGCCACGATCGAACCCTGCGTTGGCTGCGCCGGGGGCATGATTACGCCACGTTTGTCAGGGCGTTTCGCGCCGCCAAACAACGTGGTCTGCGTGTTTGCGTCCACCTCATCCTTGGCCTGCCCGGCGAGTGCCGCGAAGATATGCTGGCCACCGCCGACGCCCTCGCCGAACTGCAAGTCGATGGCGTGAAACTGCATCTGCTGCATGTGCTGGCGGGAACGCCTCTCGGTGACCTCTATGCCGAGAATAAAATTCAGGTGTTAGAGCAGGATGAGTATGTTGCCTTGGTGGTCGATGTGGTCGAACGACTGCCGCCGCAGACGCTGATCCACCGCTTGACCGGAGATGGCCCGCGGGATCAACTGCTGGCGCCACACTGGTCTCTGAACAAATGGCAGGTGCTGAATGCGATCGATGCCGAATTTGCCCACAGGGCAACATTTCAGGGCGCAAGGTTTCGGGCCGTGGAGGACGGCCTTTGAAACGCTGCCTTGAAACAAGATGATGGTTGGGAGATCAGGAGGCTTTTTCGACGATTGCAGACGGCTGGGCCACCGTTTCAGTGGGGTTGCTCCAGGAGATCAGAAGCAGACCAGCCCAAAGGATGCCGATAAAAAGAATCACGTAACGAAACATGGCGCGGAGCATACCGGAGCAGGCGCCAAAAATCAAGCTGACTTTGACGATTTTTCCGATGCCTGAATGGCCTTAGACCAGACGGCTGATCAACAGGATCAGGGCGCCGATCACCAGCGCAAGAATGGCCCCGATCAGCAGCCGGTTGCCACCGCCTTCGGCGGGTGCAAGTGTTTCCTCCTCCAGAGTGCCCACCACCGGAAAGCGTTCAATCACGGCACGGACATGCGGCGCCCCGGCCAATTCTTCGGTGAGATCCTGCCCGGCACGATGATCGGGAGGATGCAAGCCGTCTTGCCAGCGCGGGCTTGCCGAGACATCGTAAATTTTCCCATTCACGGCGACATAGGCCGGTCGGTTCTCCTGGCCATCAAAGGCGGCCAATTCGGTGCGCGTCATAAGGCTTGTTTCCTTCCCAGCAGAGGAGTGATAAAAGGGTGATGGGGATCTCTTTCCACAGGCTCTATCATACTGGGGTTTGACGCGTTGGCAAGTGCTGCGATGGTCAGCAAAGAGGGCCGGCCGGGTCGTATCGGTCCCGGTGGCGGTGTGTGTCTGGTCTCCTTGCTTACCATCGTCAAGCGTTCGGGCGTCTGAGAGCGGGCGGCCGTTTGAACGAGGCGGGCCGTATCATCGGTGGCTCCCCTACCGCAGAGGTTTTTGCTGACTGTGCGATTGCACAGTGTCCGGCAGTTGGATCTGTGCTATTTTTTGCTCTATGCGCCTTGCTCTGAAACACCAGATTATCCTGGCTCCGGCAGCGGTTTTGTGCCTGATGACCTTACTGCTCGGCTTTCTCCAATACACCTATTGGGGCATGTCGGTGAAACGGCAGCAGGCGCAGGATCTCAAGACCGCATTTATCGCCCTGGCCGAGGCCGACATGGCCGTTCAGCGCATGCACGGCATCGTCGGCTTTCTCAGCCAGGCCAAGGTCCCCGATTCCCGGGTGCTTGGGCAAATGACCGATCTGCATCGGCATTTGGAGCAAGCTATCGAGCGACTCCGCGAGTCCGACCTGCTCGGCGAGGAGTCAATGAGCCTGCTGCAAAAGGGCGTCACGGATCTCGATCCCGAGCAGGGGATGCTGCTGGAACAGTTTGACGAAACACTCAAGGTCCTGCATCCGCATCTGACCGATCTGCTCGGTCAACTGAACCAACGGCGGGACGATCTGATCGACCTGCACCGGGAAGATATCGATGCCCTGATCGCGGAGACGACCTTTGTCGCCATCATTGTCCTCGGGGTTGCGATCCTGGTCGGAATTCTGCTGTCATTGACCTTTGCCCGCCACATCCTGCGGCGCATCCAGGTGCTTTCCGACAGTGCCGCGCGCATCACCTCCGGCGACTTCTCGCCGCCGCCGGCACCGGACCGGGTGCGTGACGAGCTGGATGAACTCGCCGTGTCGATCAACCAGATGACCGATCAGCTGATCCGGGTTGTGGCGGCGGAGAAACTCCTCGAAGGCGCCGAAGAGGAGCGCCGCCGCATTGCCATGGATATCCATGATCAGACCTTGGCCGAGCTGTCGGCGGTAAGCCGCAAACTCGAGCACCTGCAACGGGACAATGTCTGCCGCGAGGAAGCCGCGGCGATCGAGCAGGACCTGAAGAAGAGCATGACCAACCTGCGCGTGGTGATGGATAACCTGCATCCGCAGACCCTCGATATCCTCGGTCTTCCGGCGGCCATCGAATCTCTGCTGGACAAAACCTGCAACGCGCCGGGTTTGCCGGAATACCATTTTCTGGCCGATGACACCATCAACCAATTGAACCTGTCGCGTTTGACCCGCGTGACCTTGTACCGGATTCTTGCCGAAGCGATCAACAATGTCTTGCGCCATGCCCATGCCAGCCAGTTCGAAGTCGGCATGTCGCTGCGCAGCAATTCTCTAGTCGTCTCCGTCGAAGACAACGGCCGGGGGTTCGATTGGGCGCCCCAACTCCCCAATGCCACCGGCGGCCGGGGCTTGCACAATATTCAGGAACGGGCCAGGGCCATCGGCGCCACGGTCAGTTGGCGCAGCTCCCGGTTTTCGTCAGGGACGCGTTTTGAATTGATTCTTCCCGTCGTCACACGTGATAATCAGCAGGGAACCGGCAAAGACCGGTCATGATCGGCCACCCGGCGCAGCACTCTGCCCCGATTGACGGCATGCGAACAGACCATCACGATGAAAGAGGAGACCATGGCTGCACAGACACTGGTGATCGCTGAAGACAACCCCAAGGACTTCGAGTTTCTCAAGCAGATCGTTGAGACCTGGGATCGGTCCTGCAAAATCGAACACGCCCCCGACGGTCAGGTGGCCTTCAAATTGGCAGCTGATCTGGACGAGCCGCTGGTGATCAGCGACATCCAGATGCCGAACATGAACGGCGTCGACTTCGCCAGGGCGCTCTGGGAACGCCGGCCCCAGGCCAAAATTGTCTTCTGGAGCCAATTCAAAGACGAGATGTATGTCCGGTCACTGCTCAAGATCGTGCCCCCGGAGACGGTCTATGGTTATGTCCTCAAGTCGAGCTCCCGGGAGAAAATTTCGGTGGCCATGGAAACCGTGCTCTTCGAGGATCAGTGCTGGATCGATCCGGAGGTGCGCAAAGTCCAGGGCCGCACCGGGCACAGTCAGACGGCTCTTTCCGACATCGAGTACGAGGCTTTGGTCGATATCTCCCTCGGCCTGACGGACAACCTGATCGCCCAGCGCCGCTACCTCTCCCGTCGCGGTGTCCAGAGTCGCCTGAATTCTCTTTACGGCAAGCTGAGCCTGGACCAGGAACAGTTTCAGAGTGACAAGGTTGGTGATGCCTTCAACCTGCGCAACCGTGCGGTTGCGGTGGCCTTACGGCGTGGCCTGATCAATGCCTTCGAGCTTGAACATGAAGAAGAGCAGTTGCAGGCCTGGCTGAAACGTTTTAAAAGCGGTCGCGGCTAGTCCGTGCCGGGCAGCGCAAAGGGCTGATTGAGATTGTAATCCCCTCCGGATTGTGCTAAAAATTGGTCATACCAGCATGCTTGGGGTCAGCCGACCTTCGGTGCGCGAGGCGATTATGGTCCTCGAAGCGATGGGCTTTCTTGAATCGCGCCAGGGCGGTGGGACCTATGTCAAGGCCCTGACCGAGGCGAGCATCCTGGATCCGCTGGCCAAGCTGATTGAGCAAAGGGATCCCGAGCTGTTACGTTCCCTGGCCGAAGTGCGTATGGGCCTGGAAAGCTGGTCGGCCTATCTGGCCGCGAAACGGGCGACCGAGCGCGATATCGCCGAACTGCGGCGGATTTACTACGTCATGGAGAAACAGGCGGCCCGGGGCGGTTGGGATTCCGAAGTCGATGCCGAGTTTCACTATGCGATCACCGCAGCCAGCCACAACAGTCTGCAGATGCATGTCCTCGACTCGATCCACTCCCTCTTCCACACGACGATCCAGGTCGCTCTCATGGAATTCTACCAGCAGGAAGGTCATGTGCAGCTGCTGCTGACGCACCATCGTGAGATCATGGAGGCAATCGCCGCGCACGAACCGGAGCTGGCGCGACAGAAAATGATGAACCACCTGAGCATGGTCGAGGAAAAAATGGCCCAGTTGCTGACGGAGAAGGCTGGATAAACCGCAGCACGCAAAAGCTTGGATTGGAAAGGGGACAGAATTAAATTCTGTCCCCTTTTGTTGTTTCAGCCCGTTGCCATCCCCAGCAACTCGGTGATGTGCACCACCTTTTGAGGCATATTGGCTTGTCTCAGCCCCCAGGCCAGTTGCAGATGACATCCGGGGTTGGCCGTCACCAACAGGTCGGCGCCGGTGGCCCGAACATTCTCCAACTTCCGGTCCAGGATCAGCTGGCTTTCGCTAGTGTACTTGAGACTGAAGGTGGCTGCGCTGCCACAGCACCAGCTGGCCTCTTTCAATTCGCGGTAATCGATCCCCGGAATCTGCTGGATCAATGTGCGCGGCTGGCGGCTGACCCCCTGAGCGTGGCAGAGGTGGCAGGGTTCGTGATAGGTGACTGATTTGTCGACCGGCTTGAGCACATCGGTGCGCAGCCCCTGTTCGGCAAGAAATTCGCTGACATCTTTGATGCGGCTGTGGAATTTTGCCAGCTTTTCGTGATCGCCGGTCTCTTCCAGGAGCTCCTCGTACTCTTTGAGTGATGCCCCGCAGCCGGCGCAGTCGGTGACGATCGCGTCGACATCGAGCTCCATGAACAGGTCGAGATTGTATTGGGCCAGTTGCCGGGTCGTGCTGCGGTCGCCTTCGTTGAGGTGCGGTGCACCACAGCATTTCTGCTCTTTCGGTGTCAGCACTTCGAAACCCTGGTGGGTCAGCACCTTGACCGTCTGTCGCGAGACTTCCGGGTACATCAGGGTCATGATGCACCCCAGGAAGAAAGCGACGCGGCCTCGCTGCTCGCCGACCGCCGGAATCACCTCCGGCAGCTGCGGTCGCAGGGGTGGATACAGTTCCGGCATCATCCCCTCGGCTTTCTGCATCCAGTCCGGACCGAGCTTAAGCAGGTGCGAGTGGCGGATCAGCCACTGGATGCCGAGCTTCTGGTAAAGACGCGCCGGCAGCATCGAGGTTTCCAGCAGGTCAGGAGAAGGCAGCATGCGCTGCAGGATAAATTCCCGGAACTTGCGCACAGCGCCGGTCAGCGGGAAGGCTTCATGGGCCTGATTGCGGCAGGCCTCCATGACCCGGCCGGCATGCACACCGGAGGGACACGAGGTTGTGCAGGCCCGGCAGTCAAGGCAGAAGAAGGATTCTTCCTTGAGGGCGCCGGTGAAGGCGATCTGGTCATCGGCGACCGCTTTGGCCAGAGCCACCCGACCACGTGGTGACGACCGCTCGCGGCCGGTTAGGACATAGGTCGGACAGGTCGGCAGGCAGAAGCCGCAACGCATGCATTGCAGCATCCCCTCATAATGCGGTTCATCGGCAAGCGGAAAGTTGCCGAGGCATTTTTTCTCAGCCATCGGTCTTCTCCGCATCCTTGTCGGTAAAGATTTTGCCGGGGTTCAGAACACCGTCCGGGTCGAAGCTGCGCTTGATGCGCCGCATGACATTGACCCCGCCTGAGCCGATCTGGCGCTCGAGGTAGTCCTTTTTGGCCAGGCCGATGCCGTGCTCTCCGGAAACGGTACCGCCCCAGGCGAGGACCTTCTCGTAAAGCTCGTTGTAGAACGCATGGGCGCGTTCCATCTCATCGCGATTGCGTTCATCGCAGAGCACCGTGGGATGCAGGTTGCCGTCGCCGGCGTGACCGAAGGTGCCGACCTTGAGCTGGAACTTCTCACTCAGGCGCTCGATTTCGTCGAAGGTTTCGGCCAGGCGGCTGCGGGGCACGGTGGCGTCTTCGAGCAGGGTGGTCGGCGAGACGCGCGCCAGCGCCGACAGGGCCGTTCGCCGCGCGGCTGCGAGCTGGTTGGCGTGTTCGGCATCAGCCGCTTCGTGAATTTCCGCGGCGCCGACGCGTTCCAAAACGGCCCGGACATCGTCGGCTTCTTCAAGCACGGCCGCGTGGTGGCCATCGACCTCGATCAGCAGCAGGGCGGCCATGTCCAGGGGCAGGCCGATGTTGGCGTAGCCCTCGACGCACTTGATCGTGGCGTTGTCCATGATTTCCATGGTCGACGGGATAATCTTGGCGGCGATGATGTTGGCAACTGCGGCCCCGGCGGTCCGGGTGTCTTTGAAATAAGCCAGCAGGGTCCGCTTGGCCTGTGGTGGGGGGATCAGTTTGAAGGTCGCTTCGGTGATGATGCCGAGCGTCCCCTCACTGCCGACCAGCAGGTCTTTCAGCGCATAACCGGCAACGTCCTTGACGCTTTTGCCGCCGGTGGTGAAGGTCAGGCCGTCGCCGAGGACCCCTTTGACGGCCATCACGTAATCGCGGGTCACACCGTATTTCAAACCGCGCAGGCCACCGGCATCTTCGGCAATGTTGCCGCCCAAAGTCGAGATCTTCTGCGAGCCGGGATCCGGCGGATAGAACAGACCCTTGGCAGAGACCGCATCGAAAAAATCGAGGGTAACGACCCCGGCCTGGGCGGTCGCGGTGAGGTTCTCCTCGTCGATCTCGAGAATCCGGTTGAGACGGGTCAGGCAAAGGATCAGCCCGCCCTCGGCGGCTACACTGCCGCCGGACAGACCGGTGCCCGAACCGCGTGGCACGATCGGCAGCCCTTCCTCCCGGGCAAATTTGACAATGTCGACCACTTGTTCCGAGCTGGTGGGGAAGACTACCACGTCCGGCAGATACTGGATTTCCGGGGTCGCGTCGTAACCGAAGGTAATCAGATCCTCTTTTTCATGCAGAACATTCTCTTTGCCCAACAGGCCCGTCAGTTTTTTAATCGCATTTTCAGAGAGCATGTGTCCTCACTCTTGGCAAAAGGGCGGCTTCAGGACGCTTCGTCTTGGTAGCCTGCCGGAATACGCACCAGCAAAATCGGTTTTTCAGCCCGGTGGACAACCCTGTTGGCGGTGTGGCCCAGCATGGCTTCACCGAGAGCACTGTGGCGATGGGAACCGATTACGATCAGATCGGCATCGAGATCCCTGGCGCGCGCGATGATCTCGTGATGCGGTTGCCCTTCGACCACGCAAATATCGGCAATCAAATCGTTGCATGCCTGGCCCTGGCTGTTTTCGGCATCACAGAGTTTCTGCAGCCGCTGTTTGATCTTGTCGGTGGCATAATGACGTGCCTGGTCATGAATCTGTTCGCTCTGATCGGGCGAAATGTGCAGTTCGACCAGGTGCTGACCGAAGGGATTGAGCGGTTCCATGACATGCAGGATGATGATTTTCGCCTGGTGTTTCCTGGCTTCCTGGAGGGCATAGCGGAAGACATAGGGAGCACCGGGGCCCAGAGCCGTGGCATAGAGAATGGTTTTGATGTCAGGTAGCATAATGATCCCTCAGTGACGTCAGCTGCCAAAGAAAACTGACGGTACATAGGTGATGATATCCGGAAAAACCGTGAGCATGACCAGACCAATAATCTGAATGAGGACGAAGGGAATAATGCCGCGGTAAACGTCTCCCATGGTGTATTCCGGTGGCGCCACACCCTTGAAATAAAACAGCGCGTACCCGAAAGGTGGCGTCAAAAACGAGGTCTGCAGGTTGATGCAGACCATCATCGCAAACCACAAGGGATTGAAATCGAGGTCCATCGCAATCGGCGTGAAAATGGGCACGACGACCAGCAGAATGGCGGCCCAGTCGATGAACATGCCCATGATGAAAACAACGGCCATCATAATCACAAAGACGACATAAGGGTGCACGTCCATACCGAGCAGGACATCGGCAACCACGTCGCCACCGCCCATGCTCAGAAAGACCACGGAAAATAATTTGCCGCCGACGAACAACGCCATGATCATGGCCGTTGTCCGGGCGGTTGAAACGCAAGACTGGGTGATGACCTGCCAATTCAGCTTACCGGTGACCAGCGCCAGGATCAGGGCACCGATACAGCCAAGAGCCGCCGCTTCGGTGGGCGTCGCAATCCCCGCCAGGATCGTTCCCATGACGGTCAGAATCAACCCGAAGGGGGGAACAAAGTTCTTCAGGGTCATGGTGACCTTCTGGCCCACGGTGGCGGTGCGGTCTTCTTTGGGAATCGGCGGGCCCATTTTGGGATTCATGTAACAGCGTACACCGACATAGAGCAGATAAAGGCCGGAGAGCAGGAGGCCTGGCAGAATGGCTGCGGCAAAGAGATTGCCGACAGAGGTCTCTTTCTGACCGGTCAGACCGCCATACACGACCAGCATGATCGACGGCGGGATGAGAATCCCCAGAGTCCCCGAAGCACAGATAATGCCCGCTGCCATGCCCCGGTTGTAGCCGCGGCGCAACAAGGCCGGGCCGGCCATCAGGCCCATCGCAACCACGGAAGCACCGATGATCCCGGTGGTGGCGGCGAAAACGGTCGAGACCACAATCACGGCCATGCCGAGCCCGCCACGCAGGCCGCCAAGGACTTGATAGAGAGCATCAAACAGCCCTTCGGAGACCTTGGATCGATCGAGAATCTGGGCCATGAAGATGAACAGGGGGATGGCCACAAGGACATAATTCAGAAAGATCCCCCAGGCGTTGTTGGCAAACAGCCCCATGAGGGCGGAAATGTCGAACCCGTTGTCGATCAGACCGAACAGGGTTGCCACGGCTGCCAGAGTGACGGCCAGCGGATGGCCCAGGGCAATCGAGGCCATCAGGGTCAGAAACATGAGGATGGTCAAGACTTCTACGCTCATTGGTCTTTACTCTCCAGAGAAATCGGGAAATCAGGGTTTCGTTGTCAGGGTTCGGATGTCTTGGATCAGTTTGGCAATCCCCTGCAGGAAGAACAGGATGAAGCCGAATGCCATGAGCGTTTTAACCGGATAGATCGGCGGAGCCCAGGAGCTTGACGCGTGTTCCCACTGCTGCCATGAGGTGGCCGCAAGTGTGCAGGTGTAAAAGGTCAACATGCCAATTGCGGGAAGAAACATCACCAGATTGACAACAATCCTCAGGATGGTGCGGGGCCTCTCCGGCAATCGTGACTCGAAGACATCGATGGCGACGTGGGTATCGTGTTTGTGGGCATACCCCAAGGCAAAACTGAAGTGCGTTCCGTAGAGGAAGACCGTCAGTTCAAAGGCCCAGGATGTTGGTGCGTTGAAGCCGTAGCGCATAATGACTTCATAGACGACCACCAGAATCAGGGGCAAGATGAGATACGAGGCATAAAAGCCGAATTTTTCATTGAACGTGTCGATCAGGCTGTCAATCTTGAACATATGACCCTCGCGTAAGCGAAATGTGAGCGGCTGCAGTTGCGACGTGAAGACGTGAGCGGGGGCCCGAAGGCCCCCGCGGGAAGAGTGTCTTATTGCAGGTGCTTGCCTTTGATGTACTCATCCATCGGCCAGGGGGCCAGGCCGCTGCGCTCTTGCCGCCAGTCGGCGAAGTCCGCCCGGAAGGCTTCCTGGGAATCCATGACTTTTTTCACGTCAGGATATTTTGCCTTCAGGCTCTGGATGTAATCGTTTGAGGCTTTGGCAAAGTTGTTAATGGTGTCTTCGTCCATCCGCACGAATTCAACCTTCTCTTTGAACAACTTGACCGCCTGGGCGTTGAGGTTTTCCTGCCAGGTGTTGGCCCAGAGTTGCGTCTCCTTGGCGGCGATGTCGATGATCCACTTCAAATCGTCCGGCAGTGCGTTGTAGGAATCTTTGTTGATGAAGAAGGCGCACTGGCAGGACGGCTGATGCACGCCAGGCTGGATGACGTATTTGGTGATGTCGTCGAAACCCATCGGGTAGTCGATCGCCGGGGTGCTGAATTCGGCCGCGTCGATGACACCACGCTCGAGGGCAAGATAGACTTCGCCGCCGGGCAGGGGCGAAACGCTGGCACCGAGGTTGGTCATGATATCCATGTACCAGCCCGGGGTCCGGATACGCATCCCTTTGAAGTCCTTCATCGAGGTCGCCTTCTTGTTGGAGAAGAGACCCAGTTCCTGGCCGACGTTGCCGCCGGGCAGGGCGAACAGGTTGTAGCGGCCGTAAAGCTCCTGCATCATTTCCAAACCACCGCGCTCATACAGCCAGATGTTGTAACCTTCCGCATCGAGGCCGAAGGGGACCGAAGCGAAGGCAACGAAGGCTTCGTTCTTACCCTTCCAGTAACCCGGCCAGTCGTGGCCAATGTCGGCCTGACCCTTGCTGACGGCGTCGAAGCTTTCCATGGCGCCGACCAGTTCGCCGGCCGAGAAGAGCTTGATGTCGAGACGGCCACCCGAGGCCAGTTTCACGGAGTCGGCGAAGTGCTGGGCGACGTCATAAAACAGCAGACCCTTGGACCAGGGCATAACCATTTTCCAACGGACCTTTTCGTCCGAAGTCTTGATGGTGCGCAGTTCTTTCGTGACGGCCTCGTGGCGGTCGTCGGCGCCGAACTTTTCGCGTTTGGCGGCGAAGGTGCTCGGGGCCAGGGCCAGGCTGAAAACGACCAGCAGGCCAACGATCAGTTTCATCTTCCTCATGGTGTGCCTCCTTGCTGTTTGGGGTGCAGGTTGCTTATGGTCGAAATGACCACCAACAAACAAATCATGATATGACCAATAATTGGTATGACCAGTTTGTGAACCCTAGCGAAATCGCGGGTTCAGGTCAAGAAAAAAATAAAACGTCGTTATCTCTATTCCTTTATAACTGCTTTTCATGGAGTTTCAATCTGCCGGCGGTTGCGCAGCTGTTTCAGCTTGCGGGCGACGGTCGCCTGGCTCAGACCGAGATGCACGGCGATTTTTCGGGTCGTACCGAATTCCTTCCAGGCCTGCAGCAGCAGGTTGTCTTCGTAATCCTGCAGCAGAAGGTTCAGGTTCTTGCGCGACTCGGCGGCGTCCGCAGAGGGGTCCTCCAGCCGGCTGAGGGTTTTGATTTCGTTTGCGGTCGACGTCACAACCATGCGTTCGACCAGATTCTCCAGTTCCCGGATGTTGCCTTTCCAGGGCATGTTCGTCATCTGTTCCACGAGGTTGTCGGCAAACCGCTTGTAGCTGTTGTAGCGACGGTTGTAGTGATCGGTAAAGTAGCGGATCAGCAGCGGGATGTCCTCGCGTCTCTCGCGCAGCGGCGGAATCTGGATCGGGATGACATTCAACCGGTAATAAAGATCTTCGCGGAAACGCCCCAGGGTGACCTGGGTCGCCAGGTCGCGATTGGTCGCCGCGATGATGCGCACATCGACAGATTTTTTCTGGCGCCCGCCGATCTTGTAAAAGGCCTTATCCTGGATCACGCCGAGCAGCTTCGACTGCAGGTGCAGCGGCACCTCGGTGATTTCATCGAGAAAGACCGTGCCGCCGTCGGCCTGCTCGAAGAGACCCGGCCGCCCCTTGCGGTCGGCCCCGGTAAAGGCGCCAGGTTCGTAGCCGAACAGCTCGGCCTCGAGCAGCGACTCCGGAATCGCGGCACAGTTGATCTGCAGCAGCGGCTTCTGCTTGCGCTCGCTGGCCCGGTGAATGACCTTCGCCAGGAGGGATTTGCCGACGCCCGATTCGCCGGTCAGCAGGATCGTCGAGTCGGTTGCCGCGACCCGCAGGGCCAGGTCGATCACGTCGCTCATGGTCTGGCTGCAGGTGACGATGTCCTCCTCGATCAGCATCTGGTTGCGGGCCGTGTCGGCATCGATCTTCTTGCTGTACTGGACCACGGTCAGGTCCCAGATGGTGTTGATGATGTAGCGGATATCGCCGTCGGCGCCGAAGACCGGACGGCCTTTGACGAGCAGTTTGCGGCCGGTGCGAGTCGAATAGGTGGCTGTGGCCGGCTTGTGTTTTTCGATCACCAGCAGGCTGGCCGATCCGGAAAAATAATTGCCCGGACCGACCAGGTCGTAAAGCGATCGACCGACCAGTTCATCATTGGTAAACCCTGACATCTCCTCGAAAGTTTTGTTGACCTGTAACGTCACCCCTTGTCCATCGGCGATGTAGATGCCGTTGGCAACATTGTCGAAGACGATTTCCAGCAGTTCACAGTCCATCGGGTTCCATTCAGCAGGCGGTCCACCCGCAATCAATGGTCAGGGAGACGCCGGTCATGCAACTGGCGGCGTCAGAGCAGAGGTAGAGCACCGCCTGGCCGATCTCCTCCGGTTCGATCAGACGTTTGACGGCCGCTTTTTTCAGCATAATCGTTTCGATCACGTCTTCCCGGGGGATGCCGTGGGTCTTGGCCTGGTCATCGATCTGATTGTCGACCAGAGGGGTTCGGACATAAGCCGGGCAGATCGAGTTGACGGTGATGCCGTATGGGCCGCCTTCCAGGGCGGTGGTCTTGGTCAGACCGGTGACCCCGTGTTTGGCCGAAATGTAGGCGGCCTTAAATTCCGACGCCCGCAGACCATGCACCGAATTGATATTGATGACGCGGCCCCAGCCCTTGCGCTTCATGTGCGGCCAGCAATATTTGATCAACAGGAAGGGGGCGGTCAGCATCAAAGCGATCATGAAGTTCCACTTTTCTTCCGGAAAATTCTCCACCGGGCTGACATGCTGAATGCCGGCGTTGTTGACCAGAACGTCCACCCCGCCAAATTTTGCGACAGTTTCATCGACCAGCGCCCGGCAAGCCGTGGCGTCGGTCAGATCGACCTTGATGAAATGACCGCCGATCCGCTCGGCCTCTGCTTGACCGGCGGCGGCGTTGACATCGGCCATGACCACCTGGTAGCCGTTGCCAGCCAGGCTTTCGGCAACGGCCAGGCCGATGCCGCTCGCCGCACCCGTGACGATTGCAACACGTTTCTCCATGACAATCTCTCCTTGTCCGTCGGGCCTTGGTCGCCCGCACAATGCTCAGGCCCCGACCAGAGCGGGGGCAATTTCGAAGGGGCAACCGGTCGCCGACCGGATCTCCTCCACCGAGGAGAAGGGGGAGACTTCGATCAGGGTCAGGCCGGCTTCGGCGTCGACCGTAAAGACCCCCTTGTCGGTAACCAGCAGGTCAACGACGTTCTTGCCGGTAATCGGCAGCTCACAGTCGGTGAGGATCTTCGGGCTGCCGTCCTTGGCGTTGTGCTCCATCATGACGACCACTTTTTTGACCCCCGAGACCAAGTCCATGGCGCCGCCCGGTCCTTTGACCATCTTGCCGGGAATCATCCAGTTGGCGAGGTCCCCAAAGCGATTGACCTGCATGCCGCCGAGGACCGACAGATCGATGTGGCCGCCGCGGATCATGGCAAAGGATTCCGAGGAATCGAAAAAGCTGGCACCGGGGATCGTGGTGATGGTCTGCTTGCCGGCATTGATCAGATCGGCATCGACCTTGTCCTCGGTCGGGAAGGGGCCGATACCGAGCAGCCCGTTTTCCGATTGCAGGGTGATGTTGATGCCGCTGGGAATGTAGTTGGCCACCAGGGTTGGCATGCCGATGCCGAGGTTGACGTAATCGCCGTCGCTGAGTTCCTGGGCCACCCGCTTTGCCATCCATTCGCGCTTCTCGTTGAAGCCCTTGGCGGAGATGCCGGCGCCTGAGACCGTGCGCTGCTCAATCGGTTTCTGATAATTTTCGCCGAGGACCAGGCGATCGACGTAAATGCCCGGCAGGTGAACATGATGCGGATCGATCTCGCCGATTTCGACGATCTCCTCCACTTCGGCGACGGTGAACCGACCGGCCTTGGCACAGGCAACGTTAAAGTTGTTGGCGGTCTTGCGCAGGATCAGGTTGCCGGCCTTGTCGGCTTTCCAGGCTTTGACGATGGCCAGTTCGGCGGTGATGCTTTCCTCGAGCACGTAGGCGGCGCCGGCATATTCCTTGACCTCCTTGCCTTCCGTCAGCACGGTGCCGAACCCAGTCCGGGTAAAGAACGCTGGAATCCCGGCGCCCCCGGCACGCAGTTTTTCCGCCAGGGTGCCCTGGGGAGTCAGTTCCAACTCCAGTTCGCCGTTCAGATATTGCTGCTCAAAAAGAGCGTTCTCGCCCACATAAGAGGAAATCATCTTCTTGATCTGGCGGGTCTGCAGCAACAGTCCGAGGCCGAAATCATCAACCCCGGCGTTGTTGCTGACCACGGTCAGCCCTTTGACCTGTGAATCGCGCAGGGCGAGGATCAGCTTTTCCGGAATGCCGCACAGGCCGAAGCCGCCGGCGGCGATCGTCATATCATCGTGGAGCAGGCCGTCGAGAGCTTGCGCTGCGTCTTGGTAAATCGGTTTCATGGAAGTCTCCTTAGTTATTCCGAATTAAATGCGTTCGAAAAGCGCGGCGACAGCTTCACCGCCACCGATGCAGAGTGCCGCGACGCCGTAGCGCGCTCGGCGGCTGCGCAACTCCCGGATCAGGGTGGCCGCCAACCGACCGCCGCTGGCACCGATCGGATGACCGATCGCAACCGCGCCGCCGTTGATATTCACCTTGTCCGGATCGAGCTGCAGTTGACGGATCGCCACCAGCGGGACCGCCGCAAAGGCTTCGTTGATTTCGAACAGGTCGACGGCTTTAGCAGTGACCTTGCGAATCGCTTCGACCGGGGCCTCGGCAAAATCGCCCGGGGAGATACTGTGCGTGGCCGAGGCGACCAGGCGTGCGATCGGCGTCAAACCGTGCTGCTTGACCGCGGCTTCGCCGGCCACCAGGGCCAGAGCGGCGCCGTCATTGATGCTCGAGGCGTTCCCCGCAGTAATGGACCCGTCTTTGGCGAACACCGGACGCAAGCCGGGCAGTCTGTCGATATCCCCTTTGCCCGGTTCTTCGTCTTGATCGACGACAACATCCCCTTTTCGGGTTTTGACCGTGACCGTGACCAGTTCGTCGGCAAAGGTATTTTCAGCCAATGCCGCTTGAGCGAGGCGATAGGAGCGGGCGGCATACGCGTCCTGGTCTTGCCGGCTTACCTGGTGGCGTGCTATCCAGCGCTCGGTGATGTCGCCCATATGCTCGCCGCTGTCGGGATCGAGCAGACCGTCGACGAGCATCAGATCCAGCATCTTGCCGGGGCCCATGCGCTGACCGAACCGCGCGGAGGGCAGAAGGTAAGGCGCCAGGGACATGTTCTCCATGCCACCGGCAATAGCGATGGCCGCGTCACCGAGCCGGATCGCATCGGCGGCCAGCATGATCGATTTCAGGCCGCTGCCGCAGACCTTGTTGATGGTCATGGCATGCGTGCTGTCCGGAATACCCGCCAGGCGCATGGCCTGTCGCGCCGGCGCCTGACCGGTGCCGCCCTGGAGCACCTGGCCGAGGATGTATTCATCGACCGCTTCGGGCGGCAGGCCCGATTCAGTGAGAACCTTTGCCGTAACCTGGGCGGCCAGTTGCGGAGCGGGGACGGAGGAGAGCGAACCGCCGAAGGAGCCGAAGGGGGTCCGCTTGGCGGCAATGATCAAAACATCGGACATGAAAAAACCTCCTGGAGTTTGGGGTAAGGCACAAAAAGGTTTGTCGCAAATCTCGTACCAAGCTGTAAGTCTAGGGAAAACAGGGTCTTAGCCAAGTCCGTCGGGTTCCGGTGCAGGAGGAGTGAGTCACAATTGAATCACCCTTTGCCGATTTGTCAAATGTTTCCGAGAGGAAACCTTGCTCTTCCACTGATGCATATTTGAGTCAAGAGATGCAGCTCTGCATCGAGTGTGATTCATGCTGTAAAAATAGAATCGTGTTTGTTTCTTCCTTGACAGAAGAGGGTCGCAAGGTCTAGCATAAATTGGTCATACCAATAAATTGTTTTACCTTAATGAGGTGCCTCATGGACAATTTTATTCAGGCCGCAAGAAACGTCGGTGCGGATGTGCAGGTGCTGGCCAGCCCGGCTGAGGTCCTACCCTACCTGCGTGAGCAGATCAACGGCCCTCTTTTGGTGCCGCCTTCAGCGAGTCTCGAACGCTCCGGCATCATGGCGGATCTTCTGAACTCCGAGCTCGCGGTGGTAACGGAAGATTTTCGCACCCGGGGCGCCTCTGCGGAAGCCGGCCTCACCAGCGCCAACTTCGGCATCGCTGAAACGGGCACGATTGTCCTGGAGAGCACCGCGGAGGACCTGCGTATTGCCACGACGCTGCCGGAAAAACATTTCGTCATCCTGGATCCGGGCAAAATCCTCGCCACCTCGGAGGATGCCGTGCCGGTCCTGCATGATGTTCATCGCCAGATGCCACAGGCTTATCTCGCCTACATCACCGGGCCGAGCCGGACCGCCGATATCGAACGAGTTCTGACGATCGGTGTCCATGGCCCCGCGGAACTGCATATTTTGCTGGTTGACGGGCTTTCGAAGGATTTGCTGGAACACTGAAGCGTGCCCGATTCCCGTTCCGAAGGACCCATGGAACGCAATCAAAATGAACGGATGGACTTATGAACAAGCAGGAACGCAGCAGACATTACCAGGACCGCGTGCGCAAGGCGCTGCAGAAGCCACGCCTGCAGGATACCCTGCATCGTTTCGCCGATGCCTACGTCAGTGCCCGTGAAGCCGCCTTTGCCGGTCATGATTTTGAAGCCTTGCGCACCGCCATCGGCACCATGAAGGATGACGTGCGCGACAACATGGCGCGTTATCGCGATGCGTTTGTCAGCAACGCCGAAGCCGCCGGCGCCACGGTTTTTCTGGCCCGTACGGCGACCGAGGCGAATGACTATATCTGCAACCTGGCCAAGCAGCGCGGGGTCAAAAAAGTTGTCAAAAGCAAAAGCATGGCCAGCGAGGAGACGCATCTGAATCACGCCTTGCAGGCGGCTGGCATCACATCGCTGGAGACCGACCTGGGGGAATGGATCATTCAACTGGCCGGTGAGCGGCCGAGTCATATGGTGATGCCGGCCATCCACATGGTTAAGGAAGAGGTCGCCGAACTGTTCAGCGCTGTGACTGGGCACAGCGAGCCGGCGGAGATCCCCCATTTGGTCCGGGTCGCCCGTGAGCGATTGCGCCAGGCTTACCTGGAGGCCGATATGGGCATTTCCGGAGCCAACGTCGCGGTCGCCGAAACCGGGGGGATTGCACTGGTGACCAACGAGGGCAATGCCCGCTTGACGACCACCCTGCCGAAAATCCATGTTGCTCTGGTCGGCCTCGAAAAGCTGGTGCCGACGCTGGAAGATGCCAACCGGGTGATCAAGGTGCTGCCGAAGAACGCCACCGGTCAACTGATCACCTCTTACATCACCTGGATACGCGGCGCGGTGCCCTGTGGCGATGACAACAAGGAACTGCACATCGTGTTGCTCGACAACGGGCGTTCGGCGCTGGCCGAATCACCGCATTGCCGGGATGCGCTGCGCTGCATCAAGTGCGGGGCCTGTGCCAACGTCTGTCCGGTCTACCAGACCGTCGGCGGGCACGTCTTCGGTCATATTTACATCAGCGCTATCGGCGTTATCCTGACGGCCTTTTTCCACGGCCTCGACCAGGCCGCCGAGCTGGTGCGGGCCTGTATCGGCTGCCGTGCCTGCGTGGCGGTCTGTCCCAGCAACATTGACCTGGAAAGTATCATCCTGCATCTGCGCGAAGTGATCGGTGAGGAGGAAGGGGTCGGTGCCGGCAAGTCGCTGGTCTTTAAGAACGTGATGCGCAATCGCAAATTGTTCCACGGCATGCTGCGGGCCGCCAGCCTGTTGCAGAAACCGGTGACGCGCGGTGAACGCACCATTCGCCACCTGCCGCTATTCTTCTCCGGGCTCACGGAGTGGCGCACCTTACCGGCAATTGCCGACAAACCCCTCCGTGATCTCTGGCCGCAGATTCCGCAGAAAACCGAGAATCCCCGCTACACGGTGGCCTTTTTTGCCGGTTGCCTGAACGATTTCGTCTATCCGGAAATGGGCATCGACCTGGTCAAGGTCCTGAACCATCTGGGGGTCGCTGTGACCTTCCCCCTGGGACAGAGCTGCTGCGGCGTGCCGGCCCTGTATTCCGGGGACAAGGAGACTGCGATCGCCATGGCCGAGCAGAACCTGGAGGCCATGCTGGCCGATGACCCCGATTTCGTGGTCACCTCCTGCCCGACCTGCACCATGGCCCTGCAACGTGATTTCATCGACCTGTTGAAGGACAACCCGGTCTGGGCCGAGAAGGCCGCCCGGCTGGCGGACATGACGCTGGACATCTCCTGCTTCATCACCGACAAACTCGGCGCCTCGGGCGCCTTCGCCAAAAGCGCCGCATCGGAAAAGGTCACTTACCACGATTCCTGCCACCTTAAACGGGGCGCCGGTGTCTGGCAGCAACCCCGGACGCTGCTTGCCGATTCCGGGCGTGAGGTGGTGGAGATGGCCCACAGCGACCGCTGTTGCGGCTTCGGCGGCTCCTACTCTTTTACCAGCCATTCGGGGATTTCCAAACAGATCCTCGCTGACAAGGTGAACGATATCGAGGCCAGCGGCGCAACCTGCGTGGCGATGGACTGTCCCGGCTGCATGATGCAGATTCGGGGCGGGATTGAGAAGCAGGAAAAGAACATCCGGGTCAAGCACACCATCGAACTGCTCGCCGAGAACCTGAGCAACGCATAGGTCGACCGGCCAGGACGACACCCGGGGCGGCACTTCAGAACGAAGTGCCCCCCTATTTATCAAACGCACCGTAAAACCCCGTCTGTTCACGGCGGGGATATAAGGTTCTGGCCGCGAGAGCGGTCATGACTTTTTTCCTCTTGATGTTTCGGCAGACCGGGGTACGGTGGGGACATGAATTGCTTACAAGCCTACAGATACCGACTCCGGCCAAGCGGAGAGCAACGACGGCAGATGCTGCGGCTGGCTGGCTCCTGCCGGTTTGTCTGGAACCGGATGCTGGCGCTGCAGAAGCAGCTGCTTGACGCCGGAGAGCCGGTGCTGCGTTACAACCAGGCGGCGCTGCTGCTGCCGGGCTGGAAACACGAACTGCCGTGGCTGAAGACCGACGCGCATTCGCAGGCGTTGCAGCAAACGCTGAAATCGCTGGATCGGGCGTTGATGGACGCATTCGACAAGTCGAACCCAAAACGGTTTCCCCGGTTCAAGAAGAAGGGTCAGCGGGATTCGTTCCGGTACCCGCAGGGCTGCAAGCTCGACCAGGTGAACAGCCGGATCTATCTGCCGAAGCTCGGCTGGGTCCGCTATCGCAACAGCCGCGTGGTGCTCGGCACCGTAAAAAATGTTACGGTCAGCCGCACCGGCGACCACTGGTTCGTCTCGATTCAGACCGAGCGGGATATCGGAACGCCGATTCATCCGGCTCATTCGGCGGTCGGGATCGATGTGGGCATTGCCCGGTTTGCCACGCTTTCAGACGGATCGGTCATCGAACCACTGAACAGCCTCAAAAAGTACGAACGGAAATTGGCCAGCGCGCAGCGCAGTCTGGCCCGCAAGGTCAAGTTCTCGAACAACTGGCATAAACAGAAACGGAAGATCGCCCGGCTGCATCAGCTAATCGCCAACGTCCGGGCCGACTTTCTGCACAAATCCAGCAACGCGATCAGCAAAAACCACGCGGTTGTGGTGCTGGAGGACCTGCAGGTGAAGAACATGTCGGCCTCGGCCAGCGGCACCAAGGAACAGCCGGGCAAGCGCGTCAACCAGAAGCGCGGACTGAACCGGTCGATTCTCGATCAGGGATGGTCCGAATTCCGCCGGCAACTGGAGTACAAGCAATCCTGGCGCGGCGGCATGGTGCTCGCGGTTCCACCGCAAAACACCAGCCGGACCTGCCCGGAATGCGGTCACGTCTCCACCGAGAACCGCAAGACGCAGGCGAAGTTCCTCTGCGTCCAATGCGGGCATTCGGAACACGCCGACCTGGTTGCGGCAAAGAACATTCTGGCGGCAGGGCATGCCGTTGCAGCCTGTGGAGAGCCGGCGCATTCAGGCCACTCTGCGAAGCAGGAACCCACCGAGGGCCTACGCCATGTTGCGTAGTCCGGTAGGAATCCCCGTCTCTTCAGGGCGGGGGGATGTCAATTGGTCTCGAATGTGGCACAATTTGGCGAACAATTCCGACCGGAAAGGTAAAGCCTTTGACCGATGTGATGGAAAATATTAGCGCCGCAACGGTTCGGTTGCCGCGGATCGCCTTGCGGCGCATGCTGCGAGTTGTCCGCATCCTCTCCCGATTGTCCCATGCTCCGGGCTATCGCCAACAGGTGTATGCCCAGGTCCCTGCCATTGCGCGCTTCGATCCCGGCCATGATGCGGTGATGATGTGCTACGATTTTCACCTGGCCGAGGACTGGCCCCGCCTGATCGAGGTCAATACCAATGCCGGGGGAGGCCTGCTGGCGTACCTGGCCCATCATCCCGATGCCCCGGTGAAGGCCGCTACCCTGGCACCGAAACTCAAAAGCCGCCTGCTGCAGACCTTTGCCACCGAGATGTCCGGTTTTTCCAGTGGGGCGCAAAAGAAACCGGCGGCCATCGTGATTCTTGATGAGACACCCGAACAACAACACCTCTACGTCGAAATGCAGGCCTTCGCTGACCTCTTCGAGGCGTGGGGCGTGCCCACGGCCATTGCCGATCCGCAACAACTCGAAGCCAATGCTGAGGGTGTTCGCTGCGGCGATCGAAAGATTGATCTGATTTATAACCGGCACTGCGATTTCTACCTCGAATCTGACGTCATGTCAGGTCTCCGGGAGGCCTACCTGAACAGCAAAATCTGCCTAACACCGAACCCGCACATGTACGCGCTGCTGGCGGACAAACGCCGGATGCTGCTCTGGTCCGATGCCGCACTGCGCTCGTCCTGGGGGCTTTCCGCCGAGGACCAGGCCTTGCTGGATCGGGTTCTGCCGCGGATCACCTTGCTGGCCGATCAAGATCCCGAACAGGTCTGGGCGGCACGCAAAGAACTGGTTTTCAAACCGGTCGACAGCTATGGCAGCAAGGGCGTTCTGCTGGGCGAGAAAACCACCCGCAAACGGTTCCGGCAATTGCCGCCGGAGACCACTCTGGTCCAGGATTTCGTGCCCCCGAACATGACCGAGGTTCCCGGCCATGAGGCCATGAAGACCGATTTTCGCCTGTTTGCCTATCGTCAACAGGCGCTTGGTATCACGGCACGTCTTTACCGGGGCCAGGTGACCAATATGCGCACGGCGGGAGGCGGCTTCGCCAAAGTCACCCTGGGACCCTGATCCATCCGGGTTCGGACGGTATCAGTGTTGAGCTTTAGCGTTTCAGCTGGTAGCGTTTGACGGCACGATTGTGCTCCTGCAGGGTGGTGCTGAAGTGGTGGGTGCCATCGCCACGGGCAACGAAGTAGAGAGCCTTGCTGTCAGCCGGATTGGCCGCCGCGATCAGGGCGAACTGGCCGGGACTGGCGATCGGCCCGGGGGGCAGGCCGCGTTTCTGGTAGGTGTTGTAGGGGGTCGGTGTCTCCAGGTGCCGGCGGGTCAGGTTGCCGTCGAAATCGGGGATGCCGTAGATGACCGTCGGGTCAGCCTGCAGGGCGATGCCACGCTGCAGCCGGTTGTGGAAGACCGCCGAAATCAGAGGCATTTCCATGACATTGCCGGCTTCCTTCTGAATGATCGACGCCAGGGTCATCAGCTGGTGACGGTTCAGGTTCCGGGCCTTCGCCGCGGCAAGAAGCTCTGGTGTCAAGCGGCGCTCCAACTGTTCCACCATGGCACTGAGTATCTGGCGCGGTGTTGTCGTGGCGGTGTAGGTATAGGTTTCCGGAAACAGGTATCCCTCCAGCGATGTGGCCGGGATACCGAAATCAGCAATGAATTGCGGATCGTGGCTGAGTGCCAGGATTTCTTCTGCGCTGCCGAGGCCTGCTGCGGCGAGGCGTTCGGCAATCTGCGCGAGGTTGAAGCCTTCCGGAATCGTGACCTGAAACTTGCGGATATCGCCGGAAATCAGGCGCTCGAGGACTTGATCCGGTCGCGCCGGATCGGCAAAAGCATATTCCCCGGCATGAATGGCCCCGGTGGCCTCTCGCCAACGGGCCAGCCAGGTCAAGCGTGTCGCGTCGCTGACCACACCCGCTTGCTCCAGTTGCCGGGCAATCCGCGTAAAGGGGCTGCCCGGTGCAACCACGATCACCTGCTCCTGGCCGGGAGCGACAGGCGTGTTCAGGAAATGCTGCCACCAAAGGCCGAGACCGATCGCCCCAAGGGTGATCAGGGCCACAACGAGCAGCAGCAGTTTCGTGCGTGCCAGGGTCTTCACGAGAAGGTCGCCGGTGCCGGATATCGGTTCCGGAGCGGTCTGATTTTTTGTGCGGCCATCATGATTCGGACTTCCCTCGGGCCTTGAAACGATCTTCCCGGCCGTCCAGCAGGCGTCGAATGTTGCTGCGATGACGCCAGACAATCAGGGCGGCAATGAAAAAGGTGGCCAAAAGGATCGGTTCTGGCGCGTCGAGCAGCAGAATCCACAGGGGTGCTGATAAAGCGGCCAGGATCGAACCGAGTGAAATAAAACGAGTGGTTGCCACGGTGAAGGCAAAGATGAGTGCCGCCCCGAGAACGGCTTGCGGCGAGAGGACCAGGAAGATGCCAAGGGCAAACCTGGTAAATCATCAGGGGCAGCCAGCCCTTCAGGATGTCACCCAAAAGCGTCAGCAGCCCCGGCAATTTTCCGGCCACCCGGTAAACGTTGGTCGCGCCGATGTTGCCGCTCCCATGGCCGCGAACGTCTTGGTAGCCCATGATTCTGGCGAGGACGATACCGGTCGGAATCGCCCCAATCAGGTAGATTGCCACCAGGATAAGGATGAAAAGGAATCCATTCATGTGATTTGCAGGCCGAATAAAGGAGCGGACTCACAGCAGGTTCAGGCAAGATTTTTGTAGCATGCTGCCCGCAAAAGCACAAGCGCTATCCGAGGAACTCTCTGCCCTGAGAGCATGGCCTATGAGCAGAAGGTGACGAAATCGGAAACCATGCTTCACGCAATGCGTACCATGACAACCTGACGTCGGTCGCCAAAGACGCCGTTCCGCTAAGAAAATTGTCAAAGGGGATGATCGGCCAGAAGATGGCCAGCGCGGGGGAGTGAACCTGCTCAGGTTGTTGGACGGGTCATGCAGATCACCGTCGGAAGGGCCATCGAAAACAACGGTGGCCCTTCCGACGGTGCTGTTTTTTGTACCGGATTTACCGGTCAGGCCGGGTCAGATCGCGTGTTCCTGCAGGGCCTGATCCTCGTTCCAGTGCTCGACGGCGGCCTCCAGCGAATCGGCGACGGCCATCTTTTCGCAGCTGTGCCGGGCGCAGTAGACACCCCAGTGACTGGTCGGAGCGTAAGCACTCGGACCGAAAATGCGGGCTTGACCACCGCATCGGCAGGGAGCGGCAATATTGTGATGATGGGCTTCCATGTCAGGCCTCCTTGGCGGAATAAAGAACTATTTACCTTAACCGTTATTTTATTCCTTATATAGCGAGGACTGTTGTGCGTCAAGCCGTTTTTTTAAAAATTGCTAATTAAAACAGCAGTTTATCAGATGTGATTTTGCCGGGATCGATTACCTGTCCCGTTCGCACGGCCTCTTGCAAGACAATCATCTGAAATTATTATGACAATTTCTTTTTTATGAGGAAAGCGGCGAGGCGCCATTGCAGGGTTGTCTCCGGCGGACAAGAAAAACTTTTTTGGACAGGAAGATTTTAGACTGACGTTCTCCAGGTTAGAACAGACCGCCGGTGATGCCTACCAGCAGGAAGACCGCGCTCATGGTGACAGCGCTGTCGAGGCCCGGCAGCACGGCGATGCCGATGGCGATACCCAGGGCTCCCACGGGAATCAGTCCGGTCTCGATGTAGTTGCGCGATACCCTGCCCGCGAGCACGGAGCCGATCACGATGCCGATGCCGGAGCAGGCGAGTATGCCCTGGATGATCACGGTGTTGTCGATCCCGAGAGTTTCCTTGGCGAACGCGGGAAAGGCCGCCAGCATCACC
>JARRPG010000025.1:0-47262 GCA_037383085.1 Desulfuromonadales bacterium
AGATCCATGGGCACCTTGATCAGGTTCTCATCCCGGCGCAGGCCATAGGCCTCTTCGGCAGTCAGGTGAATATTCTTCACGTCGCCCACAGCCATATCGATGATTGCGCTCTCGAGACGCGGAAAAACCGTCCCGGCACCCAGGACAAAGGACAACGGGTCCTGATGGTCACGTTGATCGAAGATCCGTCCGTTATCGAGGGTGCCGATGTAATGAACGGTGACGCTGTCACCCTTTCTGGCCCGCTCTGTCATGCGACCTCCCTGTGCACGGATTGCTTTTTCCCTGTTGACCAGAAACGGCATCAGACGCCAGGACATCCGACATGACGGCAACCAGGAAGTCAAACACCGCTTCACGGCTTCTGATGAAAGGGGGCATTTCATCGCCGGCCAGTTCCTCGAGACGATGCAGAATCCTGGCATCACAGGTGTT
The DNA here is from genome assembly GCA_037383085.1 of Desulfuromonadales bacterium. Taxonomy (GTDB): domain Bacteria; phylum Desulfobacterota; class Desulfuromonadia; order Desulfuromonadales; family BM103; genus JARRPG01. The sequence goes on from JARRPG010000025.1 coordinate 436, forward strand.
GAAATGGTCCATCACCGCACTGAGCATCGCGATCACTTCGTAGAGGTCGTCGCGATCATACGGATGCGGGTCCGGCTTGCCGGAAAATTTCGGCGCCCTGCGGGTGGTCTTTTTATGCCGGTAGCGATAGTAGAGATCGGACGGATTGATCTGGATCGTCATGAGGAGCAACACCCTCCCCCACAGGCATGTTTCGGGGCACAACCGCTGGCACAGGCCAGTTCGGCCTTGCCCCCGTCGGTTTTTATCAGCAGGGCATCGAGGCTGGCCCGGCTGATTTCCCAACCGCTGTTGGTCTCGATTCCGACCAGAAGGCCTTTCCTGATATGCATCAGGACGTTCAGCGGCGTGCTGTGGAGGATCTTCGCGACTTCGGCAATCGGTAACATCTGCTCATTCATAAGCGAACCTTTCTCTCTGAGGTGTGGCATCGCATCGTCCCGTGAGGATCTGTGGCCCGTTTGCCCCAGGGTGATAAGGAGACGAGACGCACCGCCTGATCTTCGACGGCTTGTTTGACGTCCTTGTTGAGTCTCTTCAGCCAGCGTGCCGGGATGCCTTCGCGTCCGTAGAAGGCGCCAGCGATCATACCGGCGATTGCGCCGGTGGTGTCGGCGTCTCCGCCCTGGTTGACCACACCGATCAGACACTCCTCGAAACTGGCCGTGGAGAACAGATAATGCAAGACGGTTTGCATGGTCTCAACCACATAGGTACCGGCGTGGCCCGGGTCATCATTGAACCGGAAGCTGGAATGCCGGCTGATCAGTTGACGTGCCGTTTTGTGCAGGCGGCAGCGATCGGCACCGAAAATTCCCTGCTGGACCATGGTGCCGATCGTCACGCATGCGGCATCAGAGAGGGGATGATTGTGCGTCAGCCGGGCCTGCTCCAGGGAACATTGCTGCAGCCGGTCAAAATCACCGAGCGTGAACAAGGCCACCGGAGCCATGCGCATCGCCGCGCCGTTGCCGGCATCCCATTCGTTAAAGGGCACCTGCAATTGACCGTGCAACATATACTGCCGGATGCCGCGGCGACAGGTGGCGCCGATATCAACCGGTTTGCTGCGCATCCAGGCAAGAAAACTGTCAGCGATCCTCTCCAGATCCCACTGGCGGCCTTGCAGCAGGGCCTGCCCCAGGGCCAGAGACATCTGGGTATCATCGGTGACCTGCCCTGGCTTGAGATAGAGCCAACCACCACCAATGATTTTCCGATGGACCTTGTAGCGGGCGCGAATCTCACCCGGCGTCATGAATTCGGTGGTCGCTCCCAGGGCATCGCCGATGGCGAGACCGAGATAAGCCGCGCGCGCCCGTCGATAAACAACTTCGGAAGGCACCAGAGGACTCATCTCCGCGACCGGGGGCAGAAACGGACGAAAACGGCCCGGACCGTCCTTCTCCTGCGCCGTGGTTTGAATATCTGAGCTTTTCCCGACGCTCTGGCGCACGCTTTTACCCTCCGGTCAGCACGCGGACCTCGAACTCCCCGCCAATGACCAGAACTTCACCCTCACCCTTGAACAGCGCGGTGTTGGTCGCACTGCTCGACAATCCGATGTTCGGCAAAATCATAAATACCCCGGAACAAGGTCAGATGATGCGTCCCCGGAAAACGGCGCGACAACTCGTACTGAACGTATTCATAAAGGAGATCAAACTGTGGCAACAAGGCACTGGTTCGCACAGAGCCTTTCATCCGGTCGGCCATGTAGCGCATATAAGCCGGTGAATGGATATCGGCGATCGGTTCGCGGTGAAACGTCGGCACCAGACCGAGCCGTGACTCGACCCAGCCCTTGAGAACCGCGCCCTCAATCGAGTTGCTGTCGAAGGACCAACCACGCAAATAGCGCAGATAGCTGTTTTTCAAACTCTTGCGGCTGTTCGGTGTGGCTTGTTGCTCCCACTGATGCAGCTGAAAATGTACATCCATGAAATCATGAAACAGGGCACCGCGCAGTTCGGCGGACTGCAGCAGGTCGAGTTTTTCAAACAGCGGCCGACCGTTGTGACGCACCCCCTGCAGTTCCAGTTCCTGGGGATGCTGATTGTAATGCCGGGAGGCAATGGCCCACGGCGGCAGATTACAGCGGTTCATCGGGGTCGGGTCCATGGGTCTTCAAGACTCTTCTCAATGGGCATCGAGGGCACAACCTTCACAGCAGACTCAGTGTCACGCTGCCGGATTATTGGGCACAAATCTTCCGTGCCATTGCCGTTCCTAGGCCTGCATTATCGTCTTTGATAAAGGGATTGCTGATTGATTTCAGAATGTTGCAGAAGTGAGATGGCAACCGGAGCAGGTCCCCAGCTTCGTTGCTGGGACAGCTCTGATCTTGAGAATGCAGAGAAGATGCCAGAATCCGTCGCCGTGTGGAATTCGCTCAGAAAAAACGGGGCGCCCGAAAGGGCGCCCCGCAAGAGAATAACATCAGCAGATTTTTTACTTGATGCCCGCCGCTTCTTCCAGCATGGCCGTGGTGACGGACTTCGGACGCTCGATGGCGTAGCCGAGAGCACGGTCCCAGGTGATGTTGGCGAGACAGCCGAGGGCACGGCCGATACCGAACAGCACGGTGTAGAACTCATACTGGGTGACACCGTAGTACCACTGGATGACGCCGGACTGTGCGTCGACATTCGGCCACGGATTTTTCGCCTTGCCATGTTCCTGGAGGATGCCCGGGGCCACCTCGAAGATCATCTTGATTAGCTGGAACAGCGGGTACTCGGCGAGACCCGGAGTCTTCAGACAGAACTCACGCTGCGAGGTGTAGCGCGGGTCGGTCTTGCGCAGCACGGCATGGCCGTAACCCGGAATAACCTGGCCGCTGTTGAGGGTATCCCACAGAGCTTGTTTGAGCTGTTCTTCGGTCGGCACTTCGCCGCCAAGCTTCTCCATGAAGTTCTGGGTCCAGCGCAGCACTTCCTCGTTGGCGAGACCATGCAACGGACCGGCGAGGCCGTTGATCCCGGCACTGTAGGCGTAATAGGCATCGGACAGGGCCGAAGCGACCAGATGCGTGGTGTGGGCGGAGACGTTGCCGGACTCGTGGTCGGAGTGCAGGATGAAGTACATCCGGGCGACATCCTTGTACTCGTCGCTCTGGCCAATCATGTGGGCGAAGTTGCCGCCCATGTCGAGGTTCGGGTCGGCGTCGATCTGGTCGTTGTTGCGATACTTCTTGTTGTAGATGAAGGCGCCGAGGGGACCAAGCTTGGCCATCAGGTTGTTGGCGTCTTCGTACATGTCTTCCCAGCAGGTCATCTTGTTGAACTTGCCGGCGGCGTAATTGGAAGCAAACACCGAGTCACGCTGCATCGCCAGGATCCCGGAGGAGAACATGGCCATCGGATGGGCATCGTCAGGCAGAGCGTTCATGACGTCCTTGACGTACTGCGGAATCTCGGAACGCTTCTTCCAGTCCTCAACCACTTCCAGGGTTTGCTCCATGGTCGGCACATCACCGGTCAGCAGCAGGTACCAGAAGCCCTCGACATAAGGATAATCGCTCCCGGGTACTTTCGGCAGAGCATCGAAAGTTTCGGGGATGGTCATGCCACGGAAGCGAATCCCTTCGAAAGGATCCAGATAGGAAATATCGGTGACCAGACAACGCACGCCACGCGCGCCACCAATGGCCTGAGCAATCGTCACATCGCCCAATTTCACATCACCGAATTCCTTGACCAGACGGGTGGTGCGGGGGCGATGCTCATCAATTTTCTTGCGCAGGACTTCTTTCAATGTCGACATAACTCTCTCCTTTTCAATGGAATGGCGGTGCATCAGAGGATCCACCAGAATGAAACTGTCCCTTGTTCGGCAACTACTGCTGTCAATGACAAATCATCCCGCCGTGGGCCCGGCTCCGGTGCGTTAAACCCGCACCCGAACTTGCATAGAGACAGACGGCGGGAAAATGGTGGAAACTGGGTAAAGGAACATGCTTGTGATTCTTTACCCTTTATCATTTCCAAATATCGTTCTAGCAACTCGGCTCAGAACTGTCAAGACGTTTTGTATACAGTATGCGATTTCTTTTTTCCGCAACGGCAGGCGATTTCCATTGCATTCCGATTGCATCGTGGTAATATGCTCAAAAATTAGGCAATTATGGATGGATCATCATGCGCATCGGTTCGCTCAAACTTGACAACCCGATCTTCTCCGCACCGATGGCCGGGATCTCGGACCTTCCCTACCGACTGATCATGAAACGCCATGGCGCCGCACTGGTGTTTACCGAAATGATCAGCGCGAACGGTCTGGCTTTTGATGGCAAATCAACTCTCGCCCTTCTCCAATCCCGTGCCGAAGAACAGCCCCTGGCGATCCAGCTGTTCGGCGAGCATCCGCAGCGTCTGGCGGAAGCCGCTCGCCGGGTTGAAGAATACGGACAACTGATCGATCTGAACCTGGGGTGCCCGGTGCGCAAGGTGGTGCGTTCCGGAGCCGGCAGCGCACTGTTGCAGGAGCCTGCCAAGGTCGCCCGGATCATCGCCGCGGTGCGGCGCGCCACCGAACGTCCCTTGACCATGAAGTTCCGTTCCGGTTGGGATCACGACGCGATCAATTATCTGGAAATCGCCCATATCGCCGTCAGCGAAGGGGTTGAGGCCCTGACGCTGCACCCGCGAACGCGCGCCCAGATGTTCGGCGGTGAGGCCGACTGGCGACAGATCAAAATCCTCAAGGAGCGCACGCCAGTCCCGGTCATCGGCAGCGGTGACCTGTTCGATGCCGAGAGGATTAAAACCATGTTTGAGCAGACCGGCTGCGATGCCGTCATGATCGGCCGTGGCGGTTACGGTCATCCCTGGATCATTCCCCAGGCCCTTGCCCTGTTGGCCGGGAAAACTGCGACAAAACCCTCTACCGAGGAACGTTTCCGGGTGGCCCGGGAGCATCTTGCCCTTTGCCTGGAGATTTTCGGTCCCCGGCGGGCCCTCAATCAGATGCGCAAGCACCTTTGCTGGTATGCCCGGGGGATGGAGAATGCGGCCCTGTTCCGGGCGACCATCAACCAAAGCGGCAGCATGCGGGAAATGAGCGACTGTCTCGAGGAGTTCTTCGCCGATGCCGCCTGAGCACGACCCGGGACATAGCGATCTGCCGGAGAGCGCCCCCGGCTCCGATTCAAATCTCTATGCCATGATTTTGGAGAACATCGATCGCGCTGTCATCGCTTTCGACCGCAGCGGGCGGATCACACTTTTCAACCAGGCGGCGGAAACCCTAATGGAGAGCTCCGCCCGGCAGATGATCGGGCAGAACTACCGAGACGTGTTCGAAGATCAGGACACCTTGCTCTACCTGGTCAAGGTCGCTCTGGAAGAGGGCCGTTCGATCACCGACGATGAAGGGTTGTATCTGCAGAGAAGTTACGGCGATCCTGCGCCGATCAATGCCCATTCGGCACCGATTTTCGGTCAACGCGGCGAACAGGACGGGGCGGTCATGATCATTCGCGATCTCTCCCGCATCAAGGAACTGGAAGGAACCTTGCGGCGGGCGGATCGCCTGTCAATGCTGGGAACTCTGGCCGCGGGGCTCGCTCATGAAATCAAGAACCCTCTCGGCGGCATCAAGGGCGCGGCGCAGCTGCTGTCCATGGAACTCATCGACGACAGCACCCTGCAGGATTATACCCAGATCATGATCAAGGAAGTCGAGCGCATCAATGTGATCATCGAGGAACTGATGGACCTGGGCAGTCCGCGTCAACCCGAAATCGGTGAAGTCGATCTCGGCAAAGTGCTCAATGACATTGTCCTGCTGCAGCGGGAAGCAGTGCGCGGTCAGGAGATTGACTTCCGGATCAAGCTCGACCCGAGTATTCCTCCGGTGCAGGGTGACGAGGACCTGCTCACCCGGCTCTTTCTGAACCTGGTCAAGAACGCCAGCGAAGCCATTGCCCGGCAAGGCGAAGTGGTGATCGTCACCCGCATCTCATCGAATTACCATATGACCGGACCGGGCAGGCGGTCTTCACCCATGGTCGACATTGCCATCAGCGACAGCGGCTGCGGCATCGATCAACAGGAGATGGATCGCATTTTCACCCCTTATTTCACAACCAAAAGCAAAGGCAGCGGTCTTGGTCTGGCCATCGTCCAGAAAATCATCGAAGACCATAACGGCCTGTTGAAAATCGTCAGCAAACCGGCTGAAGGGACGACCGTCACGGTCTCACTGCCCTTACGTCGTTAGACGGAACCGAGCGGAAGGAGTTGTCGAAAGATGTCGATTAAGCGCATTCTGGTCGCGGATGACGAGGAAAGCATCCGCTGGGTTTTGTCAAAGTCTCTCAGCAAGCAGGGCTTCGAGGTGGATCTTGCCAGCAACGGTCAGGAGGCGCTCCTGATGAGTCGCAAGCGAAGCTATGACCTTGCGGTCCTCGATATCAAAATGCCCGGCCTGTCCGGTTTGGAATTGCTCAGCAAGTTCCAGGAAGAGTGTCCCCAGGCACTGGTCGTCATCATGACCGCTGAATCGTCGATGAAAAATGCCGTCGAAGCGATGAAGCGCGGTGCTTACGACTATCTGACCAAGCCTTTCGACCTGGATGCCCTGGACGCCATCATCTACAAGGCGCAGAAAGCTGCTGACGTCTCGGCCGAAGTCTCTCTTTTGAAACAGGAGATCAAGGATCATTATCAGCTGGAACGCACCATCATCGGGCAAAGTCAGCCGATGCAGAGGATCTACAAGGTCCTGGGCAAGATCGCACCGTCCGATGTGACGGTCCTGATTTACGGTGAAAGTGGCACGGGCAAGGAACTGATTGCGCGGGCCATCCATTTCAACAGTGCCCGCCTGGGCAAACCGTTCATCGCCCTCAACTGTGCGGCAATCCCCAGCGAGTTGTTGGAAAGCGAACTGTTCGGTCATGAAAAAGGCGCCTTCACCGGCGCGACGGAAAAGAAGATCGGCAAATTCGAGCAGGCCAAGGAGGGCACGCTGTTTCTCGACGAGATCGGCGACATGCCCCTGGAACTGCAAGCCAAACTGCTGCGTGTCCTGCAGGAGAAAGAAATCACCCGCACCGGGGGCAGTGCGATTATCCGGGTTGACACCCGGATCGTGGCGGCCACCAACCAGGATCTCAAGGAGAAGGTGCGCAACAAGACGTTCCGCGAGGACCTCTATTATCGCCTCAATGTCGTTCCGCTCGAGCTCCCACCGCTGCGGGAGCGTCCGGAGGACATTCCCGACCTGGTGGAATTTTTCCTGGCCAAGGCCAATGACGAATACGGCACCACAGCCACCGGCATCACCAAAGAGGCGATGGACCTGCTGTGTCGTTACGACTGGCCGGGCAATGTCCGGGAACTGGAGAACGTCATCCAGCGGGCCACCCTGCTCTCTCCCGATGCGATGCTCAATACCGCTGATTTTCCCGGCCTGATTTCCGGTCAGGGTGGCAGCGCCAACCAAACCTCACTGGAGGGATTGATCGACCAGAAGTTGCAGAGTTCACTGTCCCAGATCGATCTTCAGGATTTGGACAACCTGTATGAAATGGTCCTCCATCAAATGGAGCGTCCGCTGATCAATATCGTCCTGGAGAAAACCCGCGGCAACCAGGTCAAGGCGGCGGAAGTTCTCGGCATCAACCGCAATACGCTGCGCAAGAAAATTCAGACACTCAACATCAATCCGAAACGTGGCTGAGTTTACCGCCGTTGGCCGAAACCGGTCAGACCCTGTCAACAGCAAAGGGGAGAGGGCCGGGGTCCCTGCGGCGATTTTTGAAGCTGGCAACAGGCCGCTGTGACGGTCTGAGGGAGATCGTTCTTTCCTGGCACTCCCAGGCAATGTTATCTTGCCGGTATGTCTGTCACATCACACCCGAAACGCATGCCGAATCTGGCGATCCTGGTCGCCATGACCGGCGATCGGACGATCGGCCAAGCAGGCAGGCTGCCCTGGAACCTGCCTGAGGATTTGCGGTTGTTCCGCCGGTTGACGATCGGCAATACCGTGGTCATGGGCAGACGAACCTATCAGGCGATCGGTCAGCCGCTTGCCGGCCGGCACAATATCGTTCTCAGCCAAACCATCACAACCTTACCCGGCAGCTGCGTCTGCCCAAGCTTCGACGCCGCGATCCGGTCTGCCGAACAGTTTGGCCGCCCGGTTTTTGTGATCGGCGGCCGGCAGGTTTATCAGGACGCAATGCCCCTCGCCTGCTGGATGCACGTGTCCTGGGTGGCAGGACATTACCCGGGCGATGTGGTCTTTCCAGAATTGGATTGGGCCCCCTGGCAGATCTGCACAGAGGAACGCTTGGCGGGATTTCGTTATGTCCGATATCGCCACCGGGACTGTTGCTGAGTTATCTCCACGGTTGGCACACCAAACAACAAAGCCGGCCACCAAGGGCCGGCTTCATGCAGCGTAGTCATCATCGCGTCGCGACTGACTTTCAAAGCGCGTGAACTCGCCAAGAAACGTCAGCTGTTCGACGCCGAGCGGCCCGTTGCGCTGCTTGCCAATGATCACTTCGGCATTGCGCTCGTGATTTTTCTCGCAGCTGTCATCGCGTTTTTTGCAGGCATCGCAATAGACCGCCTCGCGATAGAGGAACATGATCACGTCGGCATCCTGCTCGATGGCGCCCGATTCGCGCAAATCGGCGAGAACCGGCCGTTTGTCAGTGCGGCTTTCGAGGGAGCGATTCAACTGCGACAAGGCAATCACCGGCACCTTGAGCTCTTTGGCTAGTGCCTTGAGGGACCGTGAAATCTCGGAAATTTCCTGCTGGCGGCTCTCGACATTCGATCCTTGCATCAGCTGCAGGTAATCCACCACGATCAGACCGATGTTCTTCTCCTGTTTCAGGCGCCGGGCCTTGGCACGCAATTCCAGGACGGAAATGGCCGGGGTGTCGTCGATATAAATCGGCGCTTCAGCAATGACCCCCGCCGCTGTGACCAGGGTCGGAAATTCCGACTGGGCCAGTTTGCCGTTGCGCACCCGGCTGGCATCGATCCGGGCGACCGAGCAAAGCATACGTTGCACCAGCTGCTCCTTGCTCATTTCGAGTGAAAAAACCGCCGACGGCACCGGCGCTGTGCTGTGCATGGTGGCATATTCAACCACGTTCAGGCAGAAGGCCGTTTTGCCCATTGACGGCCGCCCAGCGACGATCACCAGGTCTCCCGGCTGCAATCCGGAGGTCATGTTGTCAAGATCGGCGAAGCCGGTGGGGACCCCGGTAATCTGCTCCTTGCGATCATAGAGTTTCTCGATCGCCTTGATCGTGTCCTTGACAATGTCCTTGGTAGCATAAAAGGACGGCCGCGACTTCATACTGGCGATTTTGAAGATTTCCCCCTCGGCCCAGTCGAGTGACGCCTCGACCTCCCCCCCTTCGTAGCCGCGGCTGGCGATCTCGGTCGCCACCTTGATCAGCTCCCGTGAGATGGACTTCTCCTTGACCAGCTTGCAGTAATAGCCGATGTTCGCCGCCGTGGGCACATAATCGACCAGGGTCGACAGGTAGGCCGTGCCACCGACTTCTTCCAGAGTCCCGTGCTCCTTCAACATGGCCGTCAGGGTGACGACATCGGCCGGTTCGTTGCGGTCGGAAAGAGCAATCAGGGCGGAGAAAATCTTGCCATGGGTTGCGCGGTAAAAATCCTCCGGGCGCAGTTGTTCCAGGGCCCGGTTCAGGGCTTCATTTTCGAGCAGGATGCCCCCCAGAACAGACATTTCTGCTTCCAGGTTCTGGGGCGGCAGTCGATGTTCGGAGCGATCGGACACGTTCGCTTCTATCGGCAGAGAGGATCACGGCAAGAACCGGACCCTGGACATCAACGCGAGATTACTTGTCTTCGACAACCGGCTCTTCAGCCGTTTCTTCCTCAGCCACGGGGGCCGCGGGTTCTGCCTTTTCGGCCGCGGCGTTGCTGGCCTCTTCACTCAGGACGTTGACCTTGATCGTGGCGTTGACACCGGCATTCAGCTTGATCTCGATATCGTGTTCACCCAGGGTTTTGATCGGCTGATCGAGCAAGATCTTGCGTCGATCAATCTCAATCCCCTTCTCGGCCAGAGCATCGGCAATCTCCATCGGGGTGACCGAGCCGAACAACTTGCCTTCTTCGCTGGCCTTGTGAACGAAAGTACAGGAAACCGCCTCAATGCGCGCCTTGATATCCGCCGCTTCCTGGCTGAGCTTTTGCGCTTTGCGGGACAGCTGACGCTTGTGATGTTCCAGCTCTTTCAGGTTCCGGTCACTGGCTTCAACCGCCAGCCCCTGCGGAACCAGGTAGTTCCGCCCATAGCCTGGCTTGACCTTGACCACTTCACCGATGGTACCCAGACCTTTGACATTTTCCGTCAGAATGACATCCATTTTGTATGATCCTCCCCAAAATCCTCTATGATTGAGGTTCTCTCGGTTTACGAAAATCCGCCCACAGGTCGAAGACACCGATGCCGGTGACCAGCATGGGCAGAGGGTTCACAAGTGTCACCAGCACGTAGCCGATCGCACGAAAAACCGGCGAAAACGCCTTGCGACGAAAAAAACAATCGATGACCGCCAAACCCTGCAGGAAATAAACCGGCAACAGGACAACCAGCAGGTTGAGTGCAAAAACAGCAAACAGCCCGTCGCCAAAAGCGACCAGAAAGCCGGCAGCGATCAATCCCCAGACCAGCGGTTCAGGTGCTTTCCAACTCGGGAAAGCCGGGCCGGGGATCGGGTAATGGCCGCGGGCCAATAGTGACAGCAGCAGGACCAGGCCCAGGGTCATCAGACCGGCGACCGTGATGACGATCCCGGGGTAGGCCTTCTGCAGGAACACCGCCATACTCTCCACGGCCTCGGCAACATCCTGCTGCTGATCGGCGGGGATGTCCGATCCTGCAAACATCTCCTGCATCACGGTTTTGGTCTCGGCAATTTCACTGCTGATCATGTTGCCGGTCAGTGTCAGGGGGGATTGCCCGGCGAGGCTGGCGTAAGCCAGCAGGCCCGCCAGGCTGGCCGCCACCATCACCCAGATCACCGCTGCCACAGCCTTGTCCCAGGCGAGGCCACGATGCAGCAGCCACGGCAAGACGGCACCCGGCAGACCGAACTGGAGCAGATAGGTCACCCCCTGGGTCAGGTTGCCGGTCACAAGCACCAGTGCCAGCGTCACCGCCACCGTCAGCGCTGCCGAAGCGCCACCAAGACGCATACCGACATACGCAGCCGGCAGGGGGGTAAACAGGTTCACAATGATCGCCGCAAAGCCGAACGCTGCGTAGGTCCCGAACAGGCCATACCCGGCGCAGGCGCCGAGCAGAATATACAGTCCCCAGCGCATCATGGCGTCAGGCCAGACTCAACCTTTCTCGAGAGAGTGGCTCGCCGTAAAGGGCAGCAAAGCAATATTCCGCGCTCGCTTGATGGCTTCCGTCAGTTTGCGTTGGTGCTCGGCACAGTTCCCGGAAATCCGGCGCGGTGTGATCTTGCCCCGCTCCGAGATAAAGTAACGCAGCGAACGAATATCTTTGTAATCGATCGTGGCTTTCTTGTCCGCACAGAAACGACAGACCTTGCGACGACCGTAACGACGGCGGGGTCCGCCGGAGCGATTTCCACCAAATGCCATGATTATATCTCCTTACTTCATCGTTGATTGTATTGGGTTGTCAGGCTTCTGGCTGCGATTCGGCCTCTTCGGCGCTCTCAGCAGACGACGTATCTCCGGCTTCTGCCGCGGTTGCCGAGGACTCCTGGGTCTCCGTTTCGGCAGCAGGGGCCTGATAACCGTTTTCCAAAAGCACTGTCTGAAACTTGATCACCTTGTCATCGATGCGCATACGGCGCTCGAATTCCGCGATCACGTTCGGTGCCGCATCGAAAATAATCAGGACATAACAGCCTTTGGTTTGCTTTTTGACCGGGTAGGCCAGAGTCCGGACACCCCAGTTGTCGATCTTGAGAACTTCCGCACCCTGGTCGGTCAGAATGCCCCGGTACTTGTCGATGACCGCGGCTTGGTCGTCCCCGGCGACATCCGGGTGAACGATGAAGATTGCTTCATAGGTTCGCATAAAAACCTCCTCGTGAGTTATGAGCCCCGCCTGTCTGACGGAGCAAGGAGCAGAAGCACCCGGTGTGCTTCCTGTCAAAGAATTTTGTTATTTACCATACCGTCGCCGATCAGGCAATCGATTTTTATCGATCGGCAGCAGCGCACAGTGCCCGGAGAAAAGGCGATAGCCGGGGTAAAACCCCGGCTATCAGCAGGCACTGCTATGGACAAACCGGTCAGATCAGCAGCGGTGCGATCACCAGCGACACCACACTCATCAGCTTGATCAGAATGTTCATGGCCGGACCCGAGGTGTCCTTGAAGGGGTCGCCGACGGTGTCGCCGATAACGGCCGCAGCGTGGGCATCCCCGCCTTTTTCTTCGCCGGCTAACGCCCCTTTCTCGATGTATTTTTTCGCATTGTCCCAGGCTCCGCCGCCGTTTGACATCATCAAGGCAAGCAGAACACCCGCCAGTGTCGCACCGGCCAGCATACCACCGAGGGCTTCCTTGCCGATGATGAAGCCGATCAGGACCGGCGCCACGACAGCGACAACACCCGGCAGAACCATCTCTTTGAGCGCCGCGCGGGCCGAGATATCAACACATTTTTCAGGTTCCGGCTTGACGCCCTCCTTGCCTTCGAGCAAACCTGGAATCTCGCGGAACTGACGGCGGATTTCATCAACCATCTTGCCGGCCGCACGCCCGACGCTGGTCATCGTCAGGGCACCGATAAAGAACGGCAAAGCCCCACCGATCAGCAGGCCGATAACGACCTTGGGATCGATCAGATTGATCGTCTCCAGCTTGACCGTAGTGGCGTAAGCCGAGAAGAGTGCCAACGCGGTCAAGGCCGCAGAACCGATGGCAAACCCCTTGCCGATGGCTGCCGTGGTATTGCCGATAGCGTCCAGGCCGTCGGTGATTTTGCGCACATCCGGGCCCAGGCCGGCCATCTCGGAGATGCCGCCAGCATTGTCCGCGATCGGCCCGTAGGCATCGACCGTCATGGTCACGCCAACCGTCGCCAGCATGCCGACGGCAGCGATGCCGATGCCATACAATCCGGCAAACACATTGGCAACGGCAATCGCCACGCAGATGACCAGGATCGGGGCGGCGCAGCTTTCCAGGCCCACCGCCAGACCGTGAATGATGTTAGTGGCGGGCCCGGTCTTGCTCGCCTCAGCGATTCGTGCCACGGGGGATGAAGCCGTATAGTATTCCGTGATCTGGCCGATGGCTACCCCGGCCAGACAACCGACCAGAACCGCCAGGAAGACGCCGAAATTCAGCCCCATTCCCCAGATCACCAGAATCGACGCAACCAGAAAGCCGCCGGCGGCAACAAAGGTGGTGTAATGCAGCGCCTTTGCCGGGTCCTGGTTGCAGAGCCTTTTCATCGACCAGATGCCGACGAAAGAGAAAATCAGTCCGACCATGGCCAGAGCGATGGGCAGGTACATGGCCGCGGCCCGCACATTGTCACCGTCGCCCAGTTTGGCGAGCAGTTCCGGGCTGGCCGCCGCTGCGATGGCAATCGTCGCGATAATCGAACCGACATACGATTCGAAAATATCGGCCCCCATGCCGGCCGTGTCGCCGACGCAATCGCCGACGTTGTCGGCGATGACGCCCGGGTTGCGCGGATCGTCTTCGGGGATGCCGGCCTCGACCTTGCCAACCAGGTCGGCGCCGACATCGGCGGCCTTGGTGTAGATGCCGCCGCCGACGCGGGCGAACAGGGCAATCGATGACGCCCCCATGGCGAAGCCGTTGATGTACCTCACCGTCTGCGCATCACCACCAAAGATCATGAAAGCCACGCCGACGCCGACCAGACCCAGGGAAGCAACCGCCAGGCCCATCACGGCACCGCCGTTGAAGGAGACCATCAGCGCCGCAGCTTGACCCGATTCACGGGCGGCTTCGGAGGTCCGGACGTTGGCCCGGGTGGCTGCTTTCATGCCAATAAACCCGCATGTCATTGAACAGAGGGCTCCGCCCAGGAAAGCAAAGGCGGTCTGATAATTCATGCCAATGGTGATGATCATGAAAACCAGGGCGATAAAAATCCCCAGGACCCGGTATTCCCGACCAAGAAAAGCCATGGCACCGGCATGAATCTGCTCGGAGATCTCTTTCATGGTGTCGTTGCCGACCGGCTGTCTCTTGACTCTGTTGTAGAGCACAACGGCCGTCACGAAACCGATGACGCCCAAAATGGGTGCGATAACTTGCATGTCTGTCTCCCTTTACCCTTTCTCGCAATTATTTGACGTTAACAGGTTACGATTGTTGTATCGATTCATGGTTTCCTGAGCCCCGGACTGCAAAAGCAATGCGAGGGCATCTTCCGCCTGACGAATAAATTCCTGCAGCTGCGCTCTCTCGGTCGCATTAAAACGACTCAAAACGTGACGTGTGACGTCCCCGCCGGCCGGAGGCCGCCCGACCCCCATACGCAGGCGATTGTAACCCGCGTCACCGAGGGTTGCGGCGATACTGCGCAAACCATTGTGGCCACCGTGCCCACCGCCTACTTTGACCCGAAGGCAGCCGAATTCCAGGTCAATTTCATCATGAACCACAACCAAATCCCCCGGTTCAACACCGAGGGATTGACAGGCCGAGGCGACGCTGGCGCCACTGCGATTCATATAGGTCTGCGGCAAGAGGATCGTTGCCTCGATGCCGGTCACCCGACCGGTCCCGAAGATTCCCTGGTATCCTTTGCGCTTCAGCGCAATACCGTGTCTCTCCGCCAGGCCGCTGGCGACCATAAAGCCGATGTTGTGTCGTGTTGCCGCATATTCCGGGCCCGGATTGCCCAGTCCGACGATCAATTTCAACAGCAACCCCGGTCGATCTATTCTTCGGTTTCCTCGGTCTCTTCTTCCGTCGCCCCTTCTTCGCCCTCTTCGCCCAGGACTTCGCCTTCGACAGCTTCTTCCTCGACCTCTTCGACTTCTTCAGCCATCCGGCTGGCGACCGTCAGGACCGTGAAGTTGACGTCGTGATGCGATTCGACCCCGTCCGGCAGATCGATTTCGTCAATATGAATGACGTCACCGATTTCGAGGTGGCTGACATCGATTTCGATGGCCGGCGGAATGTCAGTCGGCAGGCAGTAGACTTCCAGTTCATGGCGCACCATCTGCAGGATGCCGCCTTCTTTCTCACCCTTCGATTTGCCCAGGGCATGGACCGGGACATCGAAATAAATCTTTTTCTTCAGATTGAGCGCGTAAAAATCGACATGTTTGACTTCACGCCGGACCGCATCGATCTGCTGGTCCTTGAGCACGACGACTTTGCCGTCGAAAGGACCATCCCCCTTCAGGGTGATCAAGGTGTTCCACCCAGCCTCTGTGGCCACCGCCTGCTGCAGGGCCTTCGGATCAACGCGAAGGTTGAGCGTCTCTATCCCTTTGCCATAAACTACCGCCGGGACCAGACCATCACGGCGGACTTTGCGGGCACCACCTTTGCCGGTGCGCACCCTGGGTTCTACGTTCAGGACCGATTTGGCCATTATATATCCTCCATTGATTAATTTTACCTGATTGTTTGATCTGCCATGGACAGCGACGCCTCAGACAAACAGGGAACTGACCGACTCGTCTCCGTGAATGCGGCGGATCGCCTCAGCGAGGAGTTTGGCGACGGAGACAATCCGCAGCCGCGAGCATTCATGCGCCTTGTCTTCCGCTGGGATCGTGTTGCTGACCAGCACTTCCTTGAGAGAGCTCTCGTTGATCCGTTCCAGCGCCGGCCCCGACAGGACGGCATGGGTCGCCGTTGCGTAAACTTCCTGGGCACCGTGGGCCTTCAGCGCCGCGGCCGCCTGACACAAGGTCCCTGCGGTATCAATCATATCATCAACAATCATGCATGTCTTGCCGTTGACATCGCCGATGATGTGCATCACCTCGGAGACATTGGCCGCACTGCGTCGCTTGTCGATAATCGCCAGGCCGGCGTTCAGGCGTTTGGCGAAAGCCCGGGCCCGCTCCGTGCCGCCGGCATCCGGCGAAACCACAACAACGTCCCCGGAAAAACGTGACTTGATGTCTTCGAGAACAACGGGGGCAGCGTACAAGTGATCCACGGGAATGTTGAAAAAACCCTGAATTTGTCCGGCATGCAGATCGACACAGAGAACCCGCTGGGCCCCTGCCGTGGTGATCAAATCAGCAACCAGTTTACTGGTGATCGGTGTCCGTGGCGCGACTTTTCGATCCTGACGGGCGTAGCCGAAGTACGGGATGACCGCCGTAACCCGGGCCGCCGATGCCCGCTTGAGAGCGTCGATCATAACCAGAAGTTCCATCAGGTTCTGATTCGAGGGCTGACAGGTCGGTTGCACGACGAAAACATCCCGGCCGCGAACATTTTCATTGATTTCGACCATGATCTCGCCATCGGAGAAACTCTTGACGGTGGCTTTGGCCAGATTTACTCCCAGATGGTCACAGATTTCCTGGGCCAGAGCCGGGTTTGCGTTACCGGAAAAAATTTTCAATTCTTTGAACACGACATCACCAGGGTCGGAAAATTCAGGCCATGGGTTGCCATGGCCTGTCGCGTCTTATAAAAAAATCTGCGTGTTCAGCTCAATCAGATGGAGCCGCCCGAAAAAATGGTCCGTCACTCCATCAATTTTTAAGTGGCAGGGGCGACAGGATTCGAACCTGTGAATGCCGGAATCAAAATCCGGTGCCTTACCGCTTGGCCACGCCCCTGTGGACCTCTTAAACAGGTGTAACCACCCGGACCCACCAACCGGTATTCTCGGCCAGCTGTCCGGCGGCCCCTGCCGCACTGTTCCGGTCATCGAAAAGCCCAAAAACCGTCGATCCGCTCCCGGACATGAGCGCCCCCCTGGCCCCGCTGGCAACCAGTTGCTCCTTGATCGTCGTAATCACAGGATATTTTTGGCAGGTGACAGCCTCAAGATCGTTGTGCAGCAGGCGGACCAAGGCGCTTGTTTCCGCGGGAAACCCGGGAAGTTTAGCGATTGGACCGGGGTGTGTCAACCTTAAATTTCGGAACACTGAAGCGGTCGAAACTGCGATGCCTGGATTGACCAGCACCAGCCAGAGAGGCGGCAAGCCGGGCCATGGCCGCAGACGGTCACCGACCCCGGTGGCCCAGGCCGTCTGACCGTACAAGAAAAAGGGAACGTCGGCACCGAGTTGCATGCCCAGTTGGAGAAGCTCCGCACGTGGCAGGTCGAGGGCGAGGAGCTCGTCGAGAGCCAGAAGGACAGCGGCGGCATCGGAAGAGCCGCCGCCGAGTCCGGCGGCGACCGGAATCTGTTTAGTGATTCTGATTGAAACATCCCGCTGCAGCCCAGCATGCGCCAGCAGCAGCCGGGCCGAACGTTCGGCGATGTTCGGCTGGTTGTCGGCCAGTTCGCAACCCGGGCAGACAACTGTCACCCGATCGCCGGGGGCGAGTTCGATCGTCAGCCGGTCGTACAGAGCAACCCGTTGCATGAGCATGGCCAGGTCATGGTAACCGTCGCTGCGCCTGCCGAGGACGTGCAGACAGAGGTTGATCTTGGCTGGTGCCAGTATCTTTTTGCTCTTCAGCATGACGAACGGTGCCCTAGCAACACAGTCACTCCCTGTCGAGTAGATACCATGACCACGACCGGAACGGCAACACCAATCCGACCCTCCGGCCCCAGGGACGGCAGGCGGCCCGCTTCGGCCTGCAACATTGCGACTTTCCGGAAAAATACCTCTTCAAAGTCAAAATTTTCTCAAAATCCTGTTTTAAATCCGCTAAATATATGGTATTTTAGTGTCTTATGACTTGGCAGGGCTGGCAAGCAGGCAGCTGATTGCACCACGATTCGGACGGGAGATTGCTATTTTCTCAGGTCAGCAGACCGACCGACTCCTGGCATGTTGACGTGGTGGCAACCGCTGAGGCAAACTTAAACTGTTATGAGCATAAAGGGTATTTAAGAGAGGGGCGAGCTGACTGATTTCGCGTTCCCATCTCGAGCCAGGTGGTCCGGACGGATTGATCAAATCGCACCGCTCGACCACGTTGAACTTCTAAAAGTTGTTTTGTTTTCAGGGTGAAAACAAAACCAAATTCCACAAAAAGAAAGGGAGACTGCACCAATGAAAAAATTGTCTTTGTACATGAGCATTTTAGCCGTAGCCATTTTTTCTCTAACCTTTTCCGCTGGTATGGCATTCTCTTCGGAAGGATGTGACCCTGGCGAACGCGTCGCAAAGCTCAGTCATGTCACGGGTGGCACCACCCATCCGAAGGTCGTTGCCTCCAACAATTTTGCCGCCCGGGTCAACAAGGAATTGGACGGCGTGATGTGTGTTGAGGTTTATCCGAACTCCACCCTGTTCGGCGACAGCAAGGAACTAGAAGCCCTGCTGACCGGCAACGTCCAGTTCCTGGCGCCGTCCCTGTCGAAATTCGGTTCCTATACCCCGAAATTCGGTGTGTTCGATCTGCCGTTTATTTTTGAAAATATGGATGCCGCCATCCGTTTCACCAACAGCCCGGCAGGGAAAGGGCTCCTCAATGAAATGAACGATGTCGGTTTTGTCGGTCTGGGCTACTGGATGTCCGGCATGAAATATTTCTCCGCCAACAAACCGTTGATTGTTCCGAGTGACGCCAATGGCCTGAAGTTCCGTGTCCAGACATCCGATGTCGCCAAGGCAATGATTGAGGCGATGGGTGCTTCACCGCAGCCGATGGCCTTTGCCGAGGTCTATGGCGCCCTGCAGACCGGCGTTGTCGATGGTCAGGAGAACACCTGGTCCAACATCTACACCAAGAAATTCTTCGAAGTGCAGGATTCCACCACTGAGACAAGCCATCAGCTGCTGGCCTACCTGTTCATGACCTCCAGCGATTTCCTTGACAGCCTCGATCCGGAAGTCCGGGAAAAGCTCCTGAAGATCGCTGACGAAGTGACACAACAGGCCAACGAAGAAGTTAAGGCCAAAGAAGCCAAGAACCGGCAGAACATCCTTGATGCCGGCGGCAAAATCAATGTCCTGACTCCGGAACAGCGCCAGAAGTGGGTCGATGCCATGAAGCCGGTGTGGAAACAGTTTGAGGGAGATATCGGCGCGGACCTGATCAAAGCCGCAGACGCCTCATAAATCGTATTGACAGGATGCCTATCAGGGCCGACATGAAAATAGTGTCGGCCCTCTTTTTAGCACTTTTTCGCCGACCGAAGGAGGCCAAGCGATGGTGTACTGGCCACATCTGTATCTGTTGGGTTTCATTCTGATAATCTGGGGCCTGGAAAAACTATTCCCCCGTTTTATGGAACGCGCGGAAGAAAATCTGCTTGTTCTTGTCTTGACGGCAATCATGCTGGTTTCCTTTGGCCAGGTTATCGCCAGATACGGTTTTAATACCGGTTGGAGCGCGGCCCTGGAATTTAGCACTGTGGCTTTCAGCTGGCTGATTCTACTGGGCATGGGCTATGGCATTAAAATCGGGCTGCATCTCGGGGTCGATATCGTGCTCAACGCTGTACCCAACAAAGTCACCAAGATTCTGAGCCTCGTTGGTGCGCTAGCCGCCTTGTTCTACGGTTTGATCCTGATCGACTCCATCTGGTTGGACTGGCTGGGTCTGGGGCAGAATGCCAAGGGCGGAGCTATTGCCTACTGGCTGAAGATGTGGAAGGTCAACATCGGCGCGGAAGAGCTGCGCTACCCGGAATATTTCCAGAATACATTCGGTCTGCAACCCCGTGTCCATCGCTGGTTGCTGCTGCTAGTGCTGCCGGCGGGACTGGCAATGCTGGTCTACCGCTCTCTGCAGGCCTTCTGGGATATCCTGACGAATAAACGGGCGATGCTGATCAGCGGTCATGAAGCCGAAGACCTGGTTGCTGAGCATAAAGACGCACTGAAAGACTGAGGAACAGAGAGGACATTATGGAAGCGTTAATCTTATTCGTTCTGGTACTTGGTCTACTGGCAATCGGTATTCCAGTCGGTATTTCGTTGGGCCTGTCGTCGATCCTGTTCATCGTCTTCTTTTCCCACGATTCACTGACTTCGGTGGCGATTTCTTTGTTCGGAGCAGGCGAGCATTATACGCTCCTGGCCATTCCATTTTTTATTCTGGCGTCCTGTTTCATGTCGACGGGCGGGGTTGCCAAACGGCTGATCCGCTTTGCAATCGCCAGTGTCGGCCACTTTCAGGGTGGCTTGGCCATTGCCTCGGTCATGTCCTGCATGATGTTTGCCGCCTTGTCCGGCTCTTCTCCGGCCACGGTGGTCGCCATCGGCACTATCGCTATCGCCGGCATGCGTCAGGTGGGCTACTCCAAGGAATTTGCCGCCGGCATTATTGCCAATGCGGGGACCCTCGGCATTCTGATTCCGCCATCCATCGTCATGGTTGTCTACGCTGCTGCGACCGATGTGTCGGTCGGTCGGATGTTTCTCGCCGGGGTTATTCCAGGCGCTCTCGCAGGTGGCATGTTGATGGTGGCCATCTATATCGTTGCCAGGGTCAAAAAGCTACCGTCTGAGGACTGGCAGGGATTCGGCGCGGTTTTTGATGGAGCCAAAGAAGCCAGCTGGGGATTGTTCCTCATCGCCATCATTATGGGTGGTATCTACGGCGGGGTGTTCACACCCACCGAAGCCGCTGTCGTCGCCGCAGTTTATTCGATCTTCGTGGCCCTGTACATCTATCGGGATATGGGCCCCCTGAAAGAGACCCCCTGGGTTTACCCGGAGGATCCCGCGGAAGGCAAAATCGGCTTCAACGGTACCGCCTATGCCGCATCGTTCTTAATTTTCTGGATGATGCTGGCCTTTTTTGCCACCGCCACTTCGAAAACCATCGGTGCTGCCGAGCGCAACTTTGTCGGCCTGGTGATTGCTGCCGTGATGGCCGTTGTTTATATCTCGACTCAGGCCAAAAAATCTGGTTTTTCCTTCGGTGTCTGCTTCGCGGCCGGCGTGAAAATCTGGGGCAGGAATTTGTCGCTACTGGCACGCAAATTTTTCCCGGCCCTGTTCGGCGGTGATACGCGTCAGACGATGTTAGATGGAACGAAGACCACCATTATGCTGATGTTCATCATCGCCAACGCTCTGCTCTTTGCCCACACTTTATCGGCCGAGCGGATTCCGCAGATGGTCACCGAATGGATGATGGGAGCTGGCTTCAATTGGTTTACTTTCCTTATCATCGTCAACATCCTGCTGCTTATCGGCGGCCAGTTCATGGAACCTTCCGGTCTGTTGATCATTGTCGCCCCGGTGGTTTTCCCCATCGCTGTGGAGCTGGGGGTCGACCCGATTCACCTCGGTATCATCATGGTCGTCAATATGGAGATTGGCATGATTACCCCACCCATTGGTCTCAACCTGTTTGTCACTTCGGGCATTACGGGGATGAGTCTGTCTAGGGTGGTCCGAGCCGCCATGCCGTTTGTATTGGTCTTAATGCTCTTTTTGGTTCTCGTCACATACATACCATGGCTCTCGACCTCCTTGCCTTACGCCATTATGGGGCCGGAGATCATAGCCAAGTAGCCAGCATGGCTGCCGGCATGAGATATGAGCCTGATCAAGCAGAGACTCACATCATTGAATGTCATGACTTCGCCGGACGGGGTTGTCAACAGCCCGTCATTGATATCATAAACTCATTTGGTGGTCGTCATCTGTGCGACACCAGACAGCGCACACCAGTTTGCCGTAATCTTTTGACAGGAACCCGAGCCGGATGCTGCTCGCCAGGTTCCGTACCAGGAGAAGAGCCATGTTGCCCAACTACCGGAACATCCTGTACGCGACCGACCTAACACCAAATTCACAATACGCATTCAAGCACGCCGTCCTGCTGGCCAGAACCTCCCAGGCAAAAATCCATTTGCTGCACGTCATCCCAGAAATCGATGCTGGATTTCGTACTTATGTCTCCTCGATCATGGGTCAGGGGACGCTGGAATCTTTCGAAGCAAAGCACGAGGAGGAGGCCCGCAAAGAACTGAAAACCAAGCTGGAGAAGTTTATTCAGGACGAACTGGGCGACCGCCCCGAGGACCTTAAAAACATTGCCGGCATCGAAGTCGTCCATGGTCACCCTGTCGGGAAGATCCTCATGACTGCAGACAGCCTGGACGCCGATGTGATCGTCATGGGAACGCATGGCCAAGGGGCGATCACCCACGCTTTTCTCGGCAGCGTTGCGGAAAAGGTCTTACGCAAAACGAAGCGGCCGGTTTTCGTGATTCCGATTCCTTAAGCGTCGGATGACAAAGATTGAGCAAGCAAGGGGGCCAGTCCGGCCCCTTTTCTTTTGCCGACCAAAGGCACGCCCATTTCGTCTCCTCTTGCCAGGACCGTTTTGGCCGAAAAGTCGCCGCTCACGGCGCGGGAATAACCCGGCTCCTTGGCCTTGCAAGACCCAAAGGTTATGATTTAATCGAACAGAACGTGCGGAGACCGGTCACGCTGAAAGCTGACCGACGATGCACGTTGTCTCATAATCTGCTGAGCACTACAGGAGAGACACATGCAAGCAGCCCGACGCATTCCCTGGCAACGGCCCTGCTTCTGCCCGGACCGGCACCAGCCGCAGAAACCCGCCTTGACTTTGGCGGCGGCCCTGCAGGCGGGACTTTCCAGTATTTTTCCAACGGGATTGCCACCCGCCTGACACAACTGCTACCGGAGGTCGAGGTCTCTCAGATGGCTTCGGCCGGTTCGGTGGAAAACATCAGGCGCATCCAATCCGGACAGATCGATTTCGGCATCGCCTATTCCGGTGATACCTACCTGGCACGCAACGGAGGCCTGACAAATGACGACAATACCTATCAGGATGTCCGTGCTCTGGCCTTTTTGTATGGCGCACCGGCGCATCTGGTCGTTTTGGCGGACAGCGGCATCACCCAGGTCGCTGATCTGGCCGGGAAACGCATTGCGGTCGGTGGTGCCGGTTCCGGAGCTGCGGCAGCAGCCGAGCGATACTTCAATGCCCTTGAACTTTGGGACACGATGAAAATTGAGTTTATCGGTTACAGCAAAGCCGCAGACGCACTTGACGATGGGCTGATCGATGCCATGTGGATCTTTGCCGGCTTTCCGAACACCTCTGTCATTCAGGCGGCAGCGCATCAGAAGATCAGACTCCTCAACACCTGGAATGCAGGATCCCAGGCGGGGGTCTTTCAATCCTTTCCCTTCTATACTGCAGTGACGATTCCGGCCGGGACTTACAGCGGGGTTGATTATGATGTGAAAAGTTTCCAGGATTCGGCACTCTGGATTGCCAGCAAGAAGGTCGCGCCTGATCTCGTCTACCGCGCCCTGGACGTCATCTTTAACGAGGAGGGGTTGTCTTACATGACCAAAGTCAAGAGCACGGCCAGGGCCATGTCCATTTCTGGCGCCCTGCACGGTATTGTCACACCGCTTCATGAGGGTGCCATCAGATTCTGGTCAGAACACGGCTTGCCACTGACGAAAGCGCAACGCGGCGGGTAACCGGCAGAGCTCACGTTTCGTCGAAGCAGGTTCCGGCAATCAATGTGACCGGGGCTTCGAGATAACTTTTCAGGGAATCAAGGAATTCGGCGGCATCGGCACCGTCCAGGATACGATGATCCGCGGACAGGGTCAGCCTGACCATGGGCGCGACGACCAGTTCTTCATGTTCGTCGACGACCACTTCACCCTTGACGGTCCCGACCGCCAGAACAGCCGCCTGCGGTGGCGTCACGATCGCCGCAAAGGACTCGACACCCAACATCCCCATATTGGTGACCGTGAACGTCCCTCCCTCCTGGTCCTCCTCGGCGAGCTGACCAAGATGCGCTTTTTCGGCGAGCGTCGCAGCCAGAGCACTCAGCTGTTTCAATGAGAGATGTTCGGTCTTTTTGATGATGGGATAGTAAAGACCATTCTCGGTCGCTACAGCCATGGCCAGATTGATGTGCGGCTGTTCAACCGCCTCATTTTCGACCCAGTGACTGTTCACCCAGGGGTGCTCTTTCAAAGCAGCCACGGTGGCCGCCATCACAAAATCGTTGATCGTTACACCGAGATCTTTGCGAAAACGGATCACATCGGTCATATCGACCGCAATCGTCACGAAAAAATGGGGCTTGTTCTGCCAGCTGTTGACCATCTTTCGCTCAATCAAGCGACGGATGCGCACAGCTTTTTTCTCTCCAGTCTGCTGGCTCTGCATACCACGATCGCGGTCATTTCTCTCGGCCATGATCCGGTCCTTTCCCTGCATGCCTGTCATAGGAACAACGTTTTTTCTTCAGGAGAATCGAATTGCGGACAATTGTCAAGCAGGGATTGGCGGCGGCGACCGAAATGGACGGCGGGCCGTCACAGTCCGCTCATCCTGTCTGCCCTGCTGGCTTGCAACCAAAAAGAGTGTGCCAGAGGGCGGCACCATTCTGCTGTGAGATCAGCAGAAGGTCCGATCAGTGGCCTATAAAAAAGGCCCGGGTCAAACAACCCGGGCCTTCAAGCAAATGCGTCGTGATGGTTCTATCCGAGGAAAACGTTATGATTCCGTGCGCGATTGGCCAGGATCGTTGGATCAACAACTTCGCCACAAGAGCAACACTTCCAGGCATCGAAAGCACGAACAAAATCATAATATTTTTCAGCGTACATGCGACCTTTACACTTGGGACATCTCATCTCATGACCTCCTTGGAGTCATCGTTCAAAGGGATGGTCTGATCAAAAACAGCTTTGATGAGATGAAGTTACACAAGGCATGCCAAGTGCAGGGATGCCGTGTACCGTCCTCAAGGGGCCCTCAAGAGTATTTGAAAATAACTTTAAATATTAGTGACTTGGAGCTAATCGAAGAAACTTTTCCAGCGCTCCAGACTCTGTGGACCGACACCTTTGACCCGCACCAGATTGCTGAAGCGGCCAAAATCGCCATTATTTTGACGATCAGTTTCGATGCGGGCCGCTAACTTGGCTCCGATTCCCGGCAGAACCGTCCAATCCGGCTGATTCATGCGATCCGGGTGCAACGGAATCGACAGGGCGATACGCTGTCCCGCCGGCGCCCATGAGCTTTCGACAACTTTGAATCTGCGACCCTTTTTTGCCAAGCGCAGAAATCTGCCATTGTTTAATCGGGTCTCGCAGAGATCGGCAGGCAATATGTCGCGAGATAAAAACGGATTCGTCAAAAGAATGGCGCCGCAAAGTGATGAATCGTCATTTAATTGATACACCCCGGCCTCAATGCCTTCTGCAGAAACCCCAACGTAAATCTTTTTTTCTTTCGGCACGAAAAAAACCGGGGAATCTCCCCTTTCCAGCAGGAAAGATCCCCGGTTCAGAAGCACACTGAGACCAACGAGCAGCGCGCAGACGAGCAAAAGGGATGGTCTGCGTTGCGGCAGGCTAATCAGCATGATCGCGCATCAGTTTGTATTGCAGGGCATCAACCAGCGCTTGGTAGGAGGCATCGATGATATTGTCGCTGACCCCTACCGTCCCCCAGCGACCGGACTTGTCTCCGGATTCGATCAGCACCCGGGTCACAGAAGCGGTGCCTTTACCGGCCGGCAGAACCCGTACCTTGTAATCGAACAGCTTCATCTCCTTCAACTGCGGGTAAAACTGTTCAAGCGCCTTGCGCAAGGCATGGTCAAGGGCGTTGACGGGGCCATTCCCTTCGGCGGCGGTATGTTCAATCCGCCCACCCACCTTGACCTGGATCGTCGCCTCGGACGTCGGCATATCGTCTTCGTGGCGCTTGGTATCGATCACGCGGAAACCGATGATCGAAAAATAATTGCGCAATTCGCCAAGTGCTCGACGCATCAGCAATTCAAAAGAGGCTTCCGCTCCTTCAAACTGATAGCCCTGATTCTCGAGCGCCTTGATCTCTTCGAGGATCTCCAGGGTCACCGGATCCTTGCTGTCAAGATTGATGTTGAACTGCTCTGCCTTGGCCAGGATATTGGACCGCCCGGAAAGATCGGAAACCAGCACCCGGGTGACATTACCAACCCGTTCCGGCCTGAGGTGCTCATAGGTTTCCGGGTGGCGTTGAATAGCCGAGACATGAACCCCGCCTTTGTGAGCGAAAGCAGAATTGCCAACATAAGGCTGGTGCTTGTTCGGCACCAGGTTAGCCAGCTCATAGATATACCGTGAGGCAATCCGCAAGCCCTGCAGTTGTTCATCGGAGACGCACTCTTTGCCCATCTTCAACTTCAGAGCCGGCAGGATCGAACAGAGATTGGCATTTCCGCAGCGTTCACCGAAACCGTTGATCGTCCCCTGGACGTGAATCGCCCCCTCCTGGACCGCCACGAGTGAGTTGGCAACGGCACACTCGCTGTCATTATGGGCATGGATGCCGAGCGGCGTTTTGATGGTTTTCTTCACCGATCGGATGATCTTGGCAACCTCAAAGGGGAGCGAACCGCCGTTGGTATCACAAAGCACGATGCAGTCAACGCCGGCGCGTTGCGCCGCCTCGAGAGTCTGGATGGCATATTCGGGGTCGGCCTTGTAGCCGTCGAAGAAGTGCTCGGCATCGTAGATGACTTCGCCAACCTTTTCCTTGAGATAAGCCAGGGAGTCGTAAATCAACTCCAGGTTGTCCTGCAGGCTGATGCGCAACGCCTCGCGCACGTGGAAGTCCCAGGTTTTGCCGAAGATTGTCACGGTGTCCGGTTCCGCCTGGACCAGGGTCTGGATATTGCTGTCTTTGGCCGGTGTGGTTTTCGCCCGCCGGGTGGAACCAAAGGCCGCGATTTTGGCGTGGTTCAGGACGATTTTCTTGACATCCTTGAAAAAGGCGATGTCTTTCGGGTTGGAGCCCGGCCAGCCGCCTTCGATATAGTCAATGCCGAGTTCATCCAGTTTTTGCGCAATCCGAATCTTGTCGGCAACCAGGAAGGAGACATCTTCCGCCTGGGTGCCGTCTCGCAGCGTGGTGTCGTATAGATAGACTCTGCTCATTCTCTGTGTCCCTTTCGCTGATCAGGCCTTTCAGTTTTGTTCCTGATTGACTTGGTCCTTGTCCAGATCGAAGGCGTCGTGCAGCACCCGGATCGCCAATTCCGTGTATTTGTCTTCAATGATACAGGAGACCTTGATTTCACTGGTGGAAATCATCTGAATGTTGATCCCCTCCGCCGAGAGGGTCTCGAACATCTTGCTGGCAATCCCCGAATGGGAGCGCATGCCGACCCCGATGATCGACACTTTGGCAATCGACTCATTGGACTGGACGCCGGCGGCACCGATCCTCGCTGCCGTCTCTTCGACGATCTTCAGGGCCTTCTTGAAGTCGCTGCGCGGCACGGTAAAAGTCATGTCCGTGAAGCCTTCATGAGAGACGTTCTGGATGATCATATCGACTGTAATATTGGCGGTCGACAAGGGCGTGAAGAGCTGGGCGGCTATCCCCGGTTTGTCTGGAACCCGCTTCACGGAGATCTTTGCTTCATCCTTGTTGTAGGCAATACCCGAGACCAGGACTGTTTCCATATCGGCATCCTCCTTCATGACCAGGGTTCCTGGATTATCGTTGAGGCTGGAGCGAACGTGAACGACAACGTTGTATTTCTTGGCGAACTCCACCGAACGAATTTGCAGCACCTTCGATCCGAGTGACGCCATTTCCAGCATTTCGTCATAAGAGATCTTTTCCAACTTGGAGGCTTCCGAAACGATCCTTGGATCGGTGGTGAAGACACCGTCGACATCGGTCAGAATTTCGCAGACATCGGCCTTCAGGGCAGCGGCCACAGCGACTGCGGATGTATCGGAGCCCCCCCGGCCGAGAGTGGTAATGTTGTTGTCCCGATCGATCCCCTGAAAACCCGCGACGATGACAATCGTTCCATTGCGAAGATCTTCGCGTATATTGGTGTCCTGGATTTCCTCGATACGGGCCTTGGAAAAGGTGTTGTCGGTATAAATCGGGACCTGCCAGCCCAGGTAGCTTTTGGCTTTGTAGCCCATCGATTGCAAGGCCATCGACAACAGAGCGATCGAAACCTGCTCTCCGGCAGCAACCAGAACGTCGTATTCCCGCTCGCTGGGAAACTCGCACATCTCCTCGGAGAGCGCGACCAGCTTGTTGGTCTCGCCGGCCATTGCCGAAACGACCACCACCATATCATTGCCCTCATCATAGGTCCGGGCAATCCGTCTGGCCACATTTCTGATCTTTTCGATGGTCCCAACCGACGTCCCACCATATTTCTGAACCACCAGCGCCATCTGTGATCAATCCTTCCTGGCAGACCTGTGTCTACCCTCTTAGTCAATAGGACCTCTTCCGGTCAGAGGCTTTTAATAGCAGTATTCCAGCGAATCGTCAAAGATTTTCACCAGTTTCATACCGTCGTGGCGGCACGGTCCCATTGGTCCGCCAGGGCGCTCAACAGCACCGCTCCCTGTTCATCTCTGGCGGCAAAACGAATCCGGCGCTGCTGGTCGCTGACTCTCTCAATGTCAACTTCAATGCACGCGGCCAATGGACCGTTCATCCGACTGGCCCATTCAACCAGAGTCAAGCCCTCCCCCTCGGCGTATTCGTCGTAGCCAAGATCAGACAGGTCCTCGACCCGGGACAGGCGATAGAGGTCGAAGTGATACAAGGGCAGACGGCCGACGTGGATATTCAGCAGGGTATAGCTCGGGCTGGTCACGGGCGCAGACGAGGGGACCCCCAAACCGGCCCCGACGCCCTGGGCAAAACAGGTCTTGCCGGCACCGAGGGCCCCGTTCAAAAGCACGACCATACCGGCTTTGGCGAGCTCGCCGAAAAATTGGCCAAGTGCGCGGGTCGCCGTCTCGGAGTCGGTGGTGGTCTGCCACTCCGTCAGGGTCATGTCCCCATGCTGCGGATAATGTCGAGGCGTCCGATAACGCCGACCATCCGGCCATCAGCCATGACCGGAACCAGGTGGACCTTGTTATCGACCATCAGGCTGGCAACCGATGCGACCGAATCCTCCGGTGAGCAGGTCACCACGTCCCGTGAGCAGATCTCGCCAACCTTTCGGGCGGTGACTTTTTCAACCTCTTCGGCAAACCGTTTCGGGCTCTCCAGGTAGATCACCCAGTCGAACAGCGAAATGACCGTTGGGATGTGCAGAGGTTTGTCCTGTTCGACCAGATCGGTCTGGGTCACCATCCCGACCAGTTGGCCGTCGTCGTCAACGACCGGCATGGCGTTGACTTTGTTGGTGACAAACTGTTTCGCCAGTGCAGAAATTTCCGTATCCTCATGAACCGTATAGATATCTCTGGTCATAATTTGTTCGGCCGTCAACATGGATCACTCCCCTGCCAGGGCCCGCCGTGCGGCAGGCAGTTCATAGATGACGTCAGTGGCCAGCAGACCGGCATCACCGAATGTCGATTCCAGCCTTTCGGCCGCCGCTCCATGCAGGTAAACGCCCAGACTGGCAGCGGTCATGGCCTCCAGGCCCTGCGCCAGCAAACCGCCGATCAGGCCGGTCAGGACATCGCCCATGCCGCCACTGGCCATCCCGGCATGTCCCGTACTGTTGACATGCACCGTGCCGTCCGGTGCGGCAATCAGCGTTCGCGCGCCCTTGAGGACCAGAACGACCTGATGCTGCACGGCAAAGTCGCGCGCCACCCTAAACCGGTCGGCCTGGATTTGCGCCGGCGTCAACCCGGTCAGACGTGCCATTTCCCCCGGGTGAGGGGTCAAAACGATCGCCTGATCGCGCTGCCGTTGCAAAAGCTGCACATGCCCGGACAGTGCATTCAGGCCATCGGCGTCCACCACCATTGGCAGGTCGGCGTCCTGAACAAGGCGTCGGATCAGACCCTGGATTTCATCACCAGACCCCAAACCGGGGCCGATCGCCAGCGCCCGCTTGCCGGCGCTGAGCGACAGCAGATCGTCCAAGGCCTGCAGGCTGACTTCGCCGTTGACCTCGGCCAGCGGAACCGTCATGACTTCGGTCAACTGGGAGGCGACAACCGGTTGCACACTTTGCGGGCACGCCAGTGTCACCAGTCCGGCACCGGACCGCAGTCCCGCTTCGGCGGCCATCACGGCGGCACCGCTGGTGCCGGTTGCTCCGGCCAGAACCAGCAGATGCCCGTAGGTCCCCTTATGGCCGTCCCCCTGGCGCACCGGGACAAACCACCGGGCCTCCTCCGCCGTAAGCAGCCGGCAATTCGCTTCGGCCGCGTAGATCAGCTGGGCCGGGATACCGATGTCGACAACCGACAACGCGCCGACGTGACCGGCACCGGGATAGGTGACATGACCGATTTTCGGGAAAGCAAAGGTCACCGTCAAATCGGCGTTGACGGCATCCCCCATGATACGCCCCGTCGAGCCGTCTATGCCGGAGGCGATATCCACAGCAACAACCGGACAGGTTTGACAATTGATCCAGCCGATGATGTCCCGAAACAGGCCCTCGACAGGTTTTGTCAAGCCGGTGCCGAACAGGGCATCGACCACCACCGTGAATTCGCCTGCGTCATCAAGCAGCGCATAAAGCACGTCACTGCTGAGCACGTGTTCGACCGCACCGCCACAGTTTTTGAGCGCCTTGAGATTGATCTCGGCATCGCCGGAAATCTCTTGCGAAGGGGCAAAAACGAGGGTCAGCACATCCCAGTCATGGTCAAGCAGATGCCTGGCAACCACGTAACCGTCACCTCCGTTGTTGCCCTTTCCAGCGAGAACCAGAGCACGTTGCGCCCCTGACGACCGATAGCGGGTGAGAATTTGCTCGGCAACACCGCGTCCGGCATTTTCCATCAAAACGACACCAGGGATGCCGACGTCTTCGATCGTGCGGCGATCCACAGCCTGCATCTGCTGGGTATTCAGAACTTTCATCGGCTCTCCAGAATCACCGTGGCAACAGCATAATGACCATCATGACTGTAACTCAAGTGTACCATCTCGACACCTTTGGCGTCGGCCAAGGCGGCGGCCTGCCCGGAAAGAAGCAGCCCTGGGCAACCCAGGGCATCCGACACCACCTCCATATCCTGCCAGCTAAGGCCACCCCGCAAACCGGTGCCGAAGGCTTTCAGGCAGGCCTCTTTGGCGGCGAACCGGGCCGCGAGATGGGGCGCCGGATCGCGCTTGGCAAGCGCATATTCCCGTTCGCCGAGGGTAAAAAGCCGCTCGAGGAGAGCGGTCTTTTGTTTTGTCACAAACTGTCGCAAGCGATCAATTCTGACCAGGTCCGTGCCCACTCCGATGATCGGCATGCTCAGCGTCCATGAACCAGATCGGCCATCTCACGCACGGCCCGGTCGAGACCGACCAGAACGGCGCGGGAGATGATGCTGTGGCCGATATTGTATTCTTCGACGCCGCCCAGAGCTAGGACCGGACGGATGTTGCGATAATTCAGGCCATGTCCGGCATTCACCCGCAGACCAAGCTTTCGGCCGGCCTTGATGGCCTCGGCAATCTTGCCCAGTTGCCGGTCCTGCTCGGCGCCGCGCGCCTCGCAGTAAGCACCGGTATGAATTTCGACACAGTCCGCCTTGATACGGGTGCTGGCCTTCAGCTGCTCGAGATCCGGATCGACGAACAGACTGACCAGGATGCCCGCCTGGTGGAGCAGATCGATCTGTCCGGCCAGGGTCTGCTTGTGTTGCACGACATCGAGACCGCCTTCGGTGGTCAACTCCTGACGTTTCTCCGGAACCAGTGTGACACAATCGGGGACGTTCGTCAGGGCGAAGGAGACCATTTCGTCGGTTGCCGCCATCTCCAGGTTCAAATGGGTCTGGACCGTACGTCTCAGAATCATCACATCACGATCCTGGATATGCCGGCGATCCTCACGGAGGTGGACGGTGATGCCGTCGGCTCCGGCCAGCTCCGCGACCGCTGCAGCGGTCACCGGATCAGGCTCGTTGCCGCCGCGCGCTTGACGAATGGTGGCGACATGGTCAACATTGACACCCAGTCTGGCCATCAGTTATCGCCTCCCCTTTCACCGATCAGCTCTGTGGCCTGCGCGGCAATCTCCCCGGCCATCGCCGTGATCTCCTTCTGATCTTCGCCTTCGAGCATAATCCGCATCAGCGGCTCGGTCCCGGAATAACGGATCAGAACGCGGCCCTGATTGTCAAGTCGACGTTCGACATCGGCGACCAGTGTTTGCATTGCCGGCAGTTCGTCAAGGGGACGGCGTTCGCAGACCCGGACATTGACCAGCACCTGTGGCAGCGCTTGCATCACGGAGGCGAGTTCGGCCAGACTTTTGCCGCTTTTCTGCATGACGGCCAGAACCTGGAGCGCCGAGATGATGCCATCGCCCGTGGTGTTGTGCTCCAGGAAAATCATATGGCCGGACTGCTCGCCACCGAAGCAATAGCCCCCGCGCCGCATTTCTTCAACCACATAGCGGTCGCCGACATCGGTTTTGACAACCCGGCCGCCGGCCTGACGCAGGGCAATATCAAGCCCCATGTTCGACATCACGGTTGCCACCACGGTCCGCTCCGCCAGTGCATCACGCTGCAACATATCGATACCGCAGATCGCCATAATGTGATCACCATCGACCTCCTGGCCGTTCGCATCGACGAAGATGCAGCGGTCTGCATCACCATCGAGGGCGATACCGAGATCAGCACCGTGTTGCCGGACCGCCGCCGAGATCACCTCCGGACATGTGGAGCCACAGCCATCGTTGATGTTGGTACCATTCGGTGATACGCCGTAGGCGTGAACTTCGGCGCCCAACTCCTCGAGAACCGCCGGGGCGACACGGTAAGCGGCGCCGTGTGCACAATCGAGAACGATTTTCAGCCCGGTCAGGTCGAGTTCACGCGGCAGGGTATTTTTCAGGAAGACGATGTAGCGGCCGATGGCATCGTCGACCCGAAACGCTTTGCCGACTTCCTCGGCGGTCGGACGCAGGGAATCGATCCGTTCCGAGAAAATCAGATCCTCGATCTCCAGTTCCACATGATCGGGAAGCTTGAAGCCATCACGGGCAAAGAACTTGATGCCGTTGTCCTGATAGGGATTGTGCGAAGCCGAAATCACGACGCCGGCGTCGGCACGCATCGAAGAGGTAATAAAGGCAATGCCCGGTGTTGGCAGGGGACCGACCAGCAGGACATCCACCCCCATCGAACAAATGCCGGCCGCCAGGGCGTTTTCAATCATATAACCGGACAGACGCGTGTCCTTGCCGATCACGATGCGGCTGCGCCGGTCTTTGTGCTTGAAGGTATACGCGGCGGCACGGCCCAATTGCATGGCCATTTCCGTCGTCATCGGGTGCTTGTTGGCAATACCGCGTACACCGTCTGTACCGAAAAGCTTTTTACTCATGAGGTTGTTTTCCCCTCTTCCTGAGGAGGCTTCTCAACAGGTGGCGTTTCCGGCTCCGGCGGGACATAATCGGGATCCGGCTCCAGGACCACCTGAACCTCGACGCTGCGGTTATCTTTCAGATCAGTGTAGTTGCCGAAATAGTTGATCGCCACCGTCTGGGTGAAGCTCTCCTGGACATTGGTCAGATCAACGTCTTCGGTGACCACTTCGGAAACGCTCTTCAACTCGGTTTCCGCTCCCGAGACGGTGACTTTTTCCGGCACCGCCTTGAACGACTTGACCCGGAATCCGGGCGCCGGTTCTCCGCTCAGGACCACCTTGACCGGAACATCACGCTCACGCACCCGCTCCAGCTTGACATCCACGTAAGAGGGTGAAATGCGGGTGATCTTTAAACCACTTGGCAGGTCGAGGCTCTCCTCCAGGCGTTTGAAGGAGGTGACGCCCGCCGACAAATCGCGCAGATCGATACTGAGGCCGATATCACCGGGATCGAGGTTAACCTGTAAGGCCCGGGGTCCGTTGATCCGGACGGCCACCGAGGTCGGAACTTCGTTGGCGATCATCAGGCCTTCGGGCAGATTTTCGTATTCCAGGGGAACGATATGATTGACCTCCATGCGGCTCTCTCCCATGACAAAGAACCAGAGCACAATGGCAAAGGCCAGGGAGATGATTTTCAGCAGCATGTTGTCGAAAATTTTGTCCGCCATGTTCAACTCTTTTTACCACGCAGGCGGCGTGGTTCGAGGAGGCGCCCGAGAACTTTTTTCAGAGTCGACACCTCCAGCTCACGGGTCATCTTGCCGCCGACGACCACCGAAATCCTGCCGGTCTCTTCCGAGACAACGATCACCACGGCATCGACCAGTTCCGTCAAACCGATCGCCGCGCGGTGGCGGGTGCCGTAGCGTGGACTGACATCGGCGTCCTGGGTCAGCGGCAAAAAGCAACCGGCCCGGGTGATGCGACCCCGCTGCAGGATCACGGCGCCGTCGTGAATTGGTGAAGCATGATGAAAGATCGCCTGCAGCAGGTCGCTGGAGGGTTTGGCATCCAGCTCGATGCCGACTTCGAGAAAATCATTGATGCCGGTCTCGCGTTCGATCACGATCAAGGCACCGAGATGCTTCTGCGCCAGGGTGGCGCACCCCTTGCAAATCTCATCGATAACCTGAGTTTCCTCGCGAAACGACAGGTCGGCAAAAAACGGATTGCGTCCGACATGAATCAAGGCCCGGCGAATATCGTGCTGAAAGATGACCACGATCACCAGGATAATCGATGAAAGAAAATTGTTGAGAATCCAGTTGAGGGTATACAGGCCACCGATCTGAGAGGCGACGTAGATAATCAGGAGCACCGCCAGGCCGACCAGCATCTGGACAGCACGGGTGCCTTTGATCAACAGGATGATCCGATAGATGATGAAAGCGACCAGCAAGATGTCGAGCACATCCAGCAGCCAGCGGAAATTTGCCAGCATCTCGAACATCCAGGAAATCCTCTCCGATAATACGTTCGTGGTTCAGGACCCGTCTGCCCCTTTGCAGATGGCCTGTGCCATGGTCGCCGCCTCGCGGGCTGCGGCCACATCGTGGACACGAAACAACCGGGCGCCGCCCGCATAACCGAGGGCAATCGTCGCCAGGGTACCGGCCAGACGTTCCTCAGGGAGACCCTGATCAAGCACGCGACCGATGAAACTCTTCCGTGAGGTTCCCAACATGATCGGTCGCCCAATAACGGTCAAGTCGGCGAGCCGACGCAGCAGCTCCAGGTTCCCGGCAACATCCTTGCCGAAACCGATACCCGGATCGACAGCGATCCTGTCACAGGCGATGCCTGCCGCGGTGGCCCTCTCGATACTGGCCTTCAGGGCGGCCACGACCTCGGCCACCAGATCGGTATAGCGGGTGTCCTGTTGCATCACGTCAGGCCGTCCCCGCGTGTGCATGACGAACAGGCCGGCCTGCGCCTCAGCCACGGTACGGCCCATGTCCGGGTCAAAGGCAAGGCCGCTGATGTCGTTGACGAAGTCCGCGCCGGCGGCAAGGGCCTGCCGGGCCACGCCGCTTTTCGTCGTATCGATCGACAGGGGCCGGTCGATTTCCCGGTGCAGATTTTCGATCACCGGGATGACCCGGTCCAGCTCTTCCTGTTCAGCGACCGGCCGAGCTCCGGGGCGCGTACTTTCGCCACCGATGTCAATCATGTCGGCCCCCTCGGCGACCATGCGACGACCCTGCCGCAGGGCATTTTGCATGTCGAGGAACCGACCGCCATCGGAGAACGAGTCCGGAGTGACGTTGAGAATACCGACCAGCACAGGCCGATCGATGACGAAGGAGATGCGCTTGCCCCGCAGCGTCATCCGGCCCGGGTCGGGGCAGCCGAGAAAACCACCGCGATCAGGAGGGGTCGACACAGGGGCCATCGCCGGGGGCAACGGTTTCTTCCACTCCGGTGTCGTGATCGTCCGCCTCCGGCGCATCGACGTCCTCAAAGATCATGGCCTTGATTTCACTGCCGTCCATGTTTTCCCGTTCGAGCAGGGTTTCCGAGACCTTGACCAGGGCGTCTTTATGCTGGGAGAGGACCTCCGTCGTGCGTGCGTAATTTTCCTCAACGATGCGGCGAATCTCCTCATCGATCGCGATCGCCGTGGCTTCGCTGTAATTCTTGACGTGACCGTAATCGCGCCCGAGAAAGACTTCGCCTTCCTTTTCACCAAAGGCCAGCGGTCCGAGTTTGTCGCTCATCCCCCATTCACAGACCATCTTGCGCGCGATGCTTGTGGCCCGCTCCAAATCGTTCGAGGCGCCGCTGGTCACGCTGTCGAAAATCAGTTCCTCGGCAACCCGCCCGCCCAGCAGTGTGCAGATCTTGATATTCAGACCGTCCTTGGTTTCGTTGTATTTCTCTTCCTCCGGCAGGTACATGGTCACGCCCATCGCCCGGCCACGGGGAATGATTGAGACCTTATGCACCGGGTCAGCGCCGGGGGTAAACATCGCCACCAGAGCATGGCCGGCTTCGTGATAAGCCGTGACCTTCTTTTCCTCTTCGGTGATCACCATCGAACGGCGCTCGGCGCCCATCATCACCTTGTCCTTGGCCCGCTCCATGTCCTCCCGGGTGACCTCGTTCTTGTTCGCCCGGGCCGCCAGCAGCGCCGCTTCATTGACCAGGTTTTCAAGATCGGCACCGGAAAATCCCGGGGTTCCCTTGGCCACAACCTCCAAATCCACATCTTTGCCAAGCGGCACCTTGCGGGCATGGACCTGCAGAATTTTCAGTCGGCCACGGACGTCGGGACGCGGCACCACGACCTGTCGGTCGAAGCGGCCGGGACGCAGCAGCGCCGGGTCGAGTACGTCGGGCCGGTTGGTGGCGGCAATCAGAATGACACCTTCATTCGATTCGAAACCATCCATCTCGACCAGCAGCTGATTCAGCGTCTGCTCGCGCTCGTCATGACCGCCGCCCATGCCGGCACCCCGGTGACGACCGACGGCATCGATTTCGTCGATGAAGATGATGCAGGGCGCATTTTTCTTGCCCTGCACGAACAGGTCACGAACCCGGCTGGCACCGACACCGACAAACATTTCCACGAAATCGGAACCGGAAATCGAAAAAAACGGCACGCCGGCTTCACCGGCAATGGCGCGCCCGAGGAGCGTTTTGCCGGTTCCCGGAGGGCCGACCAGCAGGACGCCCTTGGGTATCCGGCCGCCGAGCCGGGAGAACTTCTTCGGATCTTTCAGGAAAGAGACGACCTCTTCGAGCTCGTCCTTGGCCTCGTCAATCCCGGCGACATCATTGAACGTCACTTTTGCTTGCGATTCGCTGAGCAGTTTGGCCCGGCTTTTGCCGAAGCTCATGGCCTTGCCGCCGCCGGACTGCATCTGTCGCATGAAAAAGATCCAGACCGCGATCAGCAGCAGGATCGGCCCCCATGAGACCAGAATAGACATCCAGAAGCTGTTGCTTTCGTCAGGCTCTGCCTTGATCGTGACACCCTGATCGCGCAACTGGCTGATCAGATCGGGATCATCCGGCGCATAGGTCTTGAAGGCACTGCCGTCGGCGTAGGTCCCCTCGATATTCGATCCCTTGATGGTCACATCGACGACCTCACCTTCTTCGAGAGCCGCCAGGAACGTCGTATAGGGCACCGGTTTCAGCTCACGACCCTGCTGGGTCATCATATTGAAGAGCATGATCATCACCAGAGAGATGACCAGCCAGAGTGCAAGATTTTTATAGAACTGGTTCACTTGACCCCCTAAGGCTGAAAACACCATAAATATGCGGTGTTTGGCGTTTTAAAAAACACTGCAAACTTTACCATACCGGTTGTCTCATCACAAGCCGTTTATGATCCATTTTGCGGGCTGAGAGCAATCCGCAAAACCGGTTCCCCCGGGCGCGGACGCCGCCCTTCACAACGCCGCATGCCGACCACCCAAAGCAGTTCGTCTTGATGATACACCAGGAGCGTCTTGCGCCGTTCTTCCTTGGGCAGTTTGCGATCGACGAACACGTCCTGCAGTTTTTTCGTTCCGCGCATTCCGGAGGGATGCAGGCGGTCACCGGGACGGGGCTGACGCACCAGCAGTGGAAAGCTCACGTCCGTAGCAGCGAATTCAACGACCCGGGCGGTTTCCCCCCGGGGATGCTGTTCCCGCGTCAGGGTCAACGTCTGGCCATTCGCCAGGGGATAACAACCGATGTCATGCATCGTAAAGACCACAGGTTCTTCCTGTCGAGGTCTTTCGGCAGACAGCCACAGCGTGTCGTAACGGCGAGCGACCCAGACTCCGGGAAGGTTCAGCTCTCCCTGCACCGGCCCGTCTTTCAGCAGTCCGAGGACGGCCTCGATATGACATGCGTTGACCTGCCGCAGATGACCGCGAACTTCTCGCAGGGCGGCGCGGATCAACCGGGCGCTCACCGCGGGGGGGAGTGTCGCGATTCGCGCTCCATCCAGGACATAGGCCGAGGCTTCACGTCGCCCGCAGGACCGCAGCTGTTCAGCGATGTAGCCGTCCCAGAAATCCTCCTCATGGCGCAGGCGCTGGCAGCAGTCCGCCAGTTGCCGGGAAATGTTGGGATTGTAGGAGGCCAGCATCGGCAACAGTTGATGACGGATACGGTTGCGTGTCAAAGCCGGGTCGCGGTTGGTTGGATCGTCACGCCAGGACAGGCCCTCCCCGGCAAGGTAGTCGCGCAGCTCCTGCCGGGAGAAAGACAACAGCGGTCGGACGATGCGACCATTGATCCGGCGCATTCCGGCGAGCCCGGTGGTGCCGCCCCCCCGTAGAAGATTCATCAGAAAGGTCTCCGCCTGATCATCGGCATGATGGCCGAGAGCGATCCAGTCACAACCCTTTTTTGC
This sequence comes from Desulfuromonadales bacterium, assembly GCA_037383085.1. GTDB lineage: Bacteria > Desulfobacterota > Desulfuromonadia > Desulfuromonadales > BM103 > JARRPG01. Next base: position 39,244 of record JARRPG010000025.1, read on the forward strand.
CGCGGTCTGCAGCAGAAACTCCCGGCGTACGCTCCTGGCGATCTCTTCCAGGTTGCCCCGGCGTGCAGCGCAGATTGCCGCAACATCGGCACGCTGCAGGGTCAGCGGCAGACCGAGTGTGCGACAACAGCTGGCAACGCATTGCGCATCGGTCGCGCTGTCCTCACGCAACTGGTGGTCGAGGTGAGCCACCTCGAGAGTCAGCTGCAAAGGTGCGGAAAGCTGATGCAGCAGTGACAGCAGGGCGACCGAGTCCGTCAGCGACATGATGCCTCAGTTTAGCATGATTGCCAGGCTACGGGACAAAAACAGAGAACCCCCTCCCAGGACCGGAAGGGGGTTTCTGAAATATGGTGGCGGTGCAGAGATTCGAACTCCGGACACTGCGGATATGAGCCGCATGCTCTAACCAACTGAGCTACACCGCCGAAAGCATCCGGCCGTCCATCGGTGGCCGTTTTCTGATTTTGGTAGCGGGGGGAGGATTTGAACCTCCGACCTTCGGGTTATGAGCCCGACGAGCTACCTGACTGCTCCACCCCGCAACAGGATTTTGGAATTTACCCGTCCCCCCCGCCGATGTCAAGGAAAAAACGGCGTCCCTAACGCTGCCGAACCAAGGCCGACAAACGCTCTTTTTCGCGCAGAAGTTCGACAGTCCGCTCGGCATGTTCGCGGGTCTGGTAAGGGCCCGACAGCACCCGATACCAGGTCCCCTTGTCGCCGAGTTGCGCCTGTTCGAGGAAGGGCGTCAAATCATAAGACTTGAGCCGCGCCACCAGTTTGTCAGCATCGGCGCGGGTACGAAAGGACGCGACCTGAACCATAAAGGCCCCTTGAGCGGACGCTTCGGGTGCCTTTTTCGGGACCGACCGGCGCGGCTCAGGGGGTTTGGGTTGCACAGCAGGGGACGGTTTCGCAGGCGGTTCTGTCGCCGCCTTCGGCGGCAGGTTGATACCGCTGCCCAGGGGCGCCTGCTTGCCCTTTGGCAGGTTGTCGTAAAACGTCAGTTTTTCCGGTTTTTGTTCGGTTTCCGCGGCGGCCGGCTGGGGCGGTGGTGCAACCTGGGTTACGGTCGGCAAAGGGGTTGTTTCGGCATCGTCGACCAACGCGGGCCGGACGCTCCTCTTGCCGAACATCACGCCCAGCGAGAAACTGATCCCGACCAGGGTCAGGATCAGTATGATGACCAAGGTCAGCTGCTTGCGTTCGATGCGTCGCTGGCTACGTGTCTTCACGGGTTGGGCCATCATGACAAGATCTCCGGTGCCACGCTTCTACATCCGCTCCGGCGCATCAACCCCGAGCAATCTCAAGGCGTTACCGAGCACGATCCGAACGCAGTTGACCAAAAAGAGCCGGGCTTCGGTTGTTTTCGAATCCTCTACCAAGACCCGGTGGCCATTATAATAACTGTGAAACTGGCCGGCAAGCTCCTGGAGATAGTAAACAATCCGATGCGGTTCGCAGTTTTGCGCCGCACCGAGCACGGTCTCGGGGAAACGGGCTAGCTGCTTGACCAGAGCCAGCTCCTCGGACAATGTCAGGGGGGACAGATCCACCTCCCCCGGTTGCGGCAGAGTGATGCCCTGTTCCGCGGCATTGCGATTGATGCTGCAGACCCGGGCGTGGGCATACTGGACGTAATAGACCGGATTCTCATTGCTCTGCCGTTTGGCCAGTTCCAGGTCAAAATCCAACTGGCTGTCGGACCGCCGCATGAGGAAAAAGAATCGGCAGGCATCCTTGCCGACTTCATCGATGACTTCGCGCAGCGAGATGAAGTTCCCGGACCGCTTGCCCATGGTGTAGGGTTGACCGTCACGCAACAGGTTGACCATCTGAATCAACAACACCTGCAGGTCTTCCGGAGAATGACCGAGGCCGGCCACCACGGCTTTCATGCGCGGCACATAGCCATGGTGATCCGCTCCCCAGACATCGATCACCCGGTCGAAACCGCGGTCGAATTTCTCCATATGATAAGCGACATCCGAAGCGAAATAGGTCGGGCTGCCATCGGACTTGATCAGCACACGGTCCTTGTCATCGCCGTAATCGGTCGTCCGCAACCAGAGGGCCTGTTCGGATTCATAGGAAAGCCCCAGTGCAGAGAGCTTGGCGAGTTCCGTCTGAACCATCTCACGATCATAGAGACTTTGCTCGCTGAACCAGTTGTCAAAAGAAATGCCGAAAGCTTCGAGATCGGCGGCGATCCATTGCAGAATGCGTCGCACCCCGAAATTCGCACAACGTGTGATCGCTTCCGATGCGTCAAGACGGACCACCGCCGGGTCTTCGGCCCGCAAAAAGCCTGCCAGTTCGCGCACGTATTCGCCCTGGTAGCCGTCTTCGGGGAAGACCACCGTTTCACCGTTGAGTTGCCGCAGACGCAGCCAGATCGAACGGCCAAGCGTCGCGACCTGGTTGCCGGCATCATTGACATAGTACTCACGCTGGACATCATAGCCGACCGCCTGCAGGATTGCGGCGACCGCATCCCCCACCGCCGCGCCACGTCCATGTCCGATGTGCAACGGCCCGGTCGGGTTGGCACTGACAAACTCGACCTGCACACGCTGCCCCTGCCCCGCTGTCGCGTGACCGTATTGTTCGGCCTGGATCATAATGTCCGTAAGCAATTGGTGCCAGCAGGTCGGCGCCAGCGTAAAGTTGATAAATCCGGGACCGGCCACTTCAACACGGGCCAGCAGGGGGCTGTCGGCAAGAGCCTCCATCAAAGTCGCAGCAATCTGGCGCGGGGCCTTTTTCTCGGTGCGTGCCATCATCATGGCGATATTGGTGGCGAAATCCCCGTGGTCGGGGTTACCCGGCACCTCGATCTGAATCTCCGGGATGTTCTCCGAGTGCAAGACACCGCGATCGAAACAAACGTGCAGCGCAGCGCTGATCTGTTGCCGCAGGCGATCCTTCATGGCCGCTGTCAGTCCTTCTTCCTGGTCGTGTCGTCCTGTTGCTGTGCGGCTTTGCGCAGGGTCACATCCCCGGTGTCATCCGGACCATGCATGGTGGCAACACCTTGCATGGAAAACCGCTTCGCACAATTGACGCGCCAGGCACAGTTGACTCAAAGTTTCCGGTCTATTCGGGCAACATTCAGACCTCGGAATGCGCTCAAAGGGTGTGTATGTTAGCGCTGGCTCTGCAGGGTGTCAAGCGCTGTCACGAACACGGATCCCGGCGGCCGGAAGAGGCCAAAAAGCGGTGTCAGGACAGGCTCAGCGTCAGCCAGAGAAGCGGCACCGTTCTTGAGATGGGACAGGGAAAATTACTTCGGGTCGGAGAACTGAAACACCAGTTCATCATCACGCACCATACCGAGCTCGGTCCGGGCGACGCGCTCAATATAACCACGATCATTCTTCAGGGCATCGATCTCGCGGCGCAAGGCTTCATTCTGGACTTCGTGGCGGGTAATTTCTTCGACAAGGCTGGTTTTCTGGCTGGATAATTTCAGCATATGCAGGATGCCCCGGTCACCGAACAAGGCAAAACCGAGAATCAACACGACCAGAATCAGCGGCCACAAATTGTGCCGCCCGCCCTCCGGACGCGGAACGGAAACCGAGCCTCCTGTCATCACCAACCTCCCGATGAGCGCATTCTTTCATTAAACCGGCTGAAAAATCAAGGTTTTTTCGATATCTTGAAAATCGGCGACGGGTTGTGCAAGAGGCCGTCAGCAAACCGCCGCCTGGACAAAAAGAAAGGCCTGCCGAACGGCAGGCCTTTCCTGGTTGATCAATCGAGGGTCAAATGACCTTTCAACTTGGCCAGTTTTGCCTGGCCAATTCCCTTGACAGCGGTCAGCTGATCAAGCGTGCTGAATGGACCATGCTTGGTCCGGTACAGGAAAATGCGCTCGGAACGAGCGGGCCCCACACCCGGCAAAGCCTGCAGCTCGTCGGCCGTTGCCTGGTTGAGATGAATGGTTTCCAGAACCTTGGTCGGGCCAGCATTGTCAGCCGCCATCGTCGTGACGGGCAGCATTCCGTGCAGACCGAGGATCAGCAGAATCGCCAAGCGAATCAGATGATGTTCCATAACATGTCCCTCCAAAAAAATAGAATAATAAACCAGATGGTGGCATAACATCCGCAAATCCCTCCTTAAATAGCACCTCCTTTCCGGATCGGTATCACCGCCCAACCCGGCTTAACCTGAGCCTCATCGGATGGTTGGCACGTTTCGCTGAAAATATCAGACTCCCGGCATTTGTCAGATCATTCGACCTTATTGGCGGGAGGATTCAAAGCCCTTGGCAAACCCTTCGTTCTGGCCGAGACCGGCAAGAACAAAATTGATCATCACTTGCTGGTCGTCACCTGTTTCGGCTTCGTAACGGTCCCGGTATGTGACCAGCAGACTCCAGCAGCGCGCGCGATACTCGACCCCGAACACCTTCTCGAGTTCACGGCCTTCATGCAAATCATAGCGCTCGCCAAAGCGCAGGAATACAGGCTTGAAGAGTGGTGTATCCATCTGGAAGCGGACATAATCCGTGGCTTCGTCGTTGAAATCTTCGTCGCGATAGATGTAATCGATTGTCACAGCATGATCGTAGAAGTCCTCAGCCGTGATACCGATACTCAGATTTCGGAACCGGGTATCCCCGTGAAACGGGATCAGGCTTTCGACATGCAGGGTGCTCTTCTCGGTTGGCCAGAAATCGAGTTCCAGATGCAGTTCCGAAAAGGGCTTATCACGGCCCGTTGCGGGATCACCCACCGCGTCGAGATCATAGCTTTGCGAAAGACGCAGATAGAGCAGGTCGCGATTGAAGGGAGTCCCCCCGGCAGGCGCCGACAGGGCGGTCAGCCGATTGACCAGAGCATAGGTGAGATCGTTACGCTCTTCCAGGCGATCGTAAAGATCGAAAAGCGGCAGGGTGGTCTGGTCTTCATCGCCAATATAGGTGTAGCTGATTTCCGGCTCGATGCTGTGTCGGATCCGGCCAAGGCCCCAGCGATTGACTGCGAAGGTCCGTATCAGCCGCGTCGCCAGGGTCAGAGAGACTTCGGGGATGGTTTCCGCATCATCACCGCGATCGGCATGGTACAACCGCTGGTAAAGGGCCGCTTCGGGGACGATTTCAAGCCAAGGGCCCGGCTTGAAGGTGGCCGTCACGAAAGGACGCAGGTAGAGCCTTTCGCCCTTTTCACCTTCCTCCCGCCAGAAATGGGTCGCATAGCTTTCCAGGCCAACGGACAAGGGCGTTTCACCGATGCGGTACCGGGCCTGCGCCAGACCGATTTCCGGAAGACGCTGCAAAGTGCCGTCATTGTCGGTCTCGAGATCTTTCAGATAGCGTGCGTGGCTGACCAGGTTGAGCTTTTGCCAGTTGCGTTGCAAAATCAGCCTCGAGACCATTTTGTCACGGTTATAGTCTTCGGGGTCCTCGCCGAATTCTTCGAAAAAACGCTGCTTTTCGGTATATTCGATGTCCGCGGTCCAACGCCAGCCGGCGGGCAGATCGCCACGGTGTTGCCATTCCAGGTAATACATATCCGGTGTGTCGTCGATCCCGGTGGCATGATAGTACAGGGCTCGGCCGTCATTCTGTCGCGCCAACGCATAACGATATTCGAGCCCTTTGCCGAGTGCGCTTTTCGAGAGGTAATCGAGGTAGAAGGTGGCATCCATGTTGCGATCGATGACCTGATACCAGGCCAGGGACGCCCGCAAGCCCTTTTTGCTCGAGTGACCGAACCAGGGCGCCAGGAACCCCGACTCGCGTTCCGTTTTTACCGGGAAAAAAAGATAGGGTGTGTAGAGAACCGGGACATCTTTGATATGGAAGAAAACATGCTTGGCGCGGGCATAACCACCGAGGGTGACATCGACTTCGCGTGCGGAAAACTTCCAGTCCGGGATTTCCCCTTCGCAGGTGGTAAAGCTGCCATTGGCCACCAAGTAATCTGCCTGACCGTGTTTTTCGATGACATCACCACTGAAATGAAAATTGTCCTGGCTGACCAGGACCTCTCCCTGGCGCATCTGCCCCTGTCCGGTGGCCAGGTTGTACTGCACAAGCTCTGCTGACAGTTGCGTGTCGTTGTCCTGCAGCAGCACCTCACCCCGGGCAGCCGCATCCTGGGTAGACGCCTGCCAGAGCAGTTCCTGAGAGGTCAATTCCACGTCACCCTGGCGCAGGACGACATCACCGCGCGCCTCGTAGCTATCCGCCTCAGCGTCATAGACCAGGCTGTCGGCGGCCAAAGAAATCGGCGACGTCTGATCCGCTTCAGCCGATGCGGCGTCTGCTCCAAAAACCGGCGCGGCGGTAATCAGGAGAAGAGCCAGGCCGAGAAGCGTTCCCGGAATCATGTGCACAGTTTTGCGACCCGTCATAACATGTCAATCAACAACAATCGCTGCAATCACGTAAAAAACGGAACTGACCGGCGCGCAGACACTGCTGCAATTCGGCAACCAGGTAAATCGAACCACAAACCACGACCGGGTGGCTCACATCAGCATGCTGAAGCGCCTCTTCAAGCGCCGCCACAACGGAATCACAGGCTTTGGCCTTCAGTTGGTGGGCGTGTGCCCAGGTCACGATCCGCGAAGGAGCAATGCCGTTGCCGTCAGAAATGGGTACAGCATAAACCGCGCCGGCAATTTTTTCCAGAGGCAAGAGGACTTTCTCCGGATCGCGTCCGCCGCTCAAGCCGACAATCAGTTGGACCCGATGGAGACCGACCTCTTCTAGGTAGGCCACCAGGCTCGCCATCCCGGCCTGGTTGTGGGCGACATCGGTCAACACCTTGCGCTCCGCGCCCAACCATTCCAGACGGCCCGGCCAGACCGTCGTCCGCCCGGCGCTACGCACAGCCAGGTCGGGAATCGGGACCCCTTGTTTGCGCAGGCCCATGGCTGCGGCAATCGCCTGAGCAAAGTTGTCTTTCTGATGGCGGCCCGCCAGTGGGCAAGGCAACCGGTCAAGACATTCGCCGTGTAGTGCGAAATCGATCGTGTCCCCCTCGCCCTGCCAGCAATAATCGGCTCCGGCCTGAACAACCATGGCGCCACAGGCAGCGGCCCGTTCGCGCAGAACGGCCAACGCTTCCGGAGGCTGTTTGCCGATCACCACCGGCACCCCCGGCTTGAAGATGCCGGCCTTCTCGCCGGCAATCGCGCTCAAGGACTCCCCCAGCTGCTCAGCGTGATCCTGGCTGATCGGGGTCACCAGGCAGAGCTGTGGATGGATAATGTTGGTTGCGTCAAGCCGGCCGCCGAGACCGGTTTCGATCACCGCGATATCAACCGGCTGCTGCCGAAAGGCCAGCAGTGCCATGGCTGTTGTGACTTCGAAAAACGTTGCTGGGATTCCGGCGGCAGCACGACGAACGATCTCGGCATAGTGGATGATCTGATCCTGCGAGACCGGCGTCCCGTTGATCCGGATGCGTTCGTTGAAACAGAGCAGGTGGGGGGATGTGTAGAGACCGACGGTCAATCCCGCATGGCGGAGGATCTCAGCCAGCATCATGCTGACCGAACCTTTGCCGTTGGTCCCGGCGACATGGACGCAGGCCAGAGGCTTCTGAAGTGACGGAATACGACGACACAGGGTCTGCATATTGTGCAGACCGAGCTTGACACCAAAACGTTGCAGACCGTAGAGATAATCGAGCGTGGTCGCGTAATCCACCGGCTAAGACATGGGCGCCTGGCTGGTAAAAATCCGCAGGACTTGAGACAGCCTCTGTTTCAGCTCCTGACGGGGCACGATCATATCGACCATGCCGTGTTCCAGAAGATATTCCGATCTCTGGAAACCTTCGGGCAGTTTCTGGCGGATCGTCTGCTCGATGACCCGCGGCCCGGCGAAACCGATCAGTGCTTTTGGTTCGGCGATATTGACATCACCAAGCATGGCGAAACTGGCGGTGACACCACCGGTGGTCGGATCGGTCAAGACCGAGATGAAAGGGATCCCGGCCTTTTTCAGTTTCGCCAGTGCCGCACTGCTTTTCGCCATCTGCATCAAGGACA
>JARRPG010000025.1:47318-54785 GCA_037383085.1 Desulfuromonadales bacterium
CCGGTCATGACAGCATCACCCCCGCCACTCTTCTTTAAGGCAGCCTTGATCCGTTCACTGTATTTTTTCGAATCCTTGAACTTCAGAAAGTCGACGGAAATCATCTCGGCATCGGTTTCGACAAAACTGCCGTCATCGATCACCAGGGCGATCCGCTCCCGCGCACTGATCCGGAAATGGTAGTCACACTTCGGGCAGACATTGAAATTGCGCTCAATCTCTTTCGAATAGATGATCTCTTCGCAATTCTTGCATTTCGTCCAGAGCCCTTCCGGCATCTGCACCTTTTTGGTTTCGACGGACGCCGCGATCGGCGCTTTCGACTTTTTAAACCAGGCCATAGTCTACCTCTCGATCGTTCAATAAGGGCCTTACCGTCCCTGTATTTTCGCTGTCGGGCAATCGCTTGCGACCTCTGAACCGCCGGCCGGCGTTGCCTTCGCGTTACGAATATTTTGACCGCTCGATGCGGTTTGTCCAGTTTTTCTCTGTCTGCGGCAGTACCACGGTATGCCGGAAGTCACGTCCCTGAAACAAGCGACGGCCAGAACGCCCTTCAGATCGCACGTTTAAACGCCTGGACAAATTTTCCGACGGCTTCGAGAAGATCCGGAGCGCCACTTTTTTCCGCGATCAGCTTGACCAGGGCACTGCCGACGACAACGGCATCGGCCACCTGGGCCACAGCTTTGGCGTCTTCCGGAGACGAAATACCGAAACCGACGGCGACTGGGACCGGACTCTTAGCACGCAAATCGTCCACCGCTGCAGCGATCTCTGTGACATTGACCTGCCGACTTCCGGTCACTCCGGTCATCGAGACGTAGTAGAGGAAACCTTCCCCGGCGGCTGCCAGACGGGCACTGCGGGCGGCATCGGTGGTCGGTGCCAGAAGCGTAATCAGATCCACCCCGGCGGTTTTGAGCTGGGGGTGCAGCTCATCGGCCTCTTCCGGCGGCAAGTCGACGAGCAGCAGGCCGTCGACCCCGACCTCTGCGGCATCGGCAGCAAAGGCCTCCACGCCATAGCAGAAGACCGGATTGAAATAGCCCATTAAGATGATCGGCACGTTGCTGTGTTGACGCACACGGCCAATCATTTCCAGAATTCCGTGCAAGCATGTTCCGGAGGCCAGGGCCCGCTCAGAAGCCAGCTGGATGGTCGGACCGTCTGCCATCGGATCGGAAAAGGGGAAGCCCAGTTCGATCAAATCCACCCCGGACGCGATCAGGGTATGGATGATTTGTTCCGTGGTCGCGAGATCCGGGTCACCTGCCGTGATGAATGTCACCAGGGCCTTTTCCCCCCGTTCGCGGAGGGCCTGCAATGTTGCGGCAATATGAGACATGGTCAGAAAAAACCTTAAAATGATATTTTATCGAAAGAAATCAAAGGATATCAACTATTTTCTCCCTCAGCCAGTAGCCGGGACTGCGCCAACAGGGCAAGAAACATCGGCGCTGTCATACGACCTGTCTGTACATTGTAACGACTGGTGTGGTAACACCCCAGCAGCCAGAGTCCATTACTCAGGCGGTAGCCGCGGCCATGGCCGAAGGGGAAGTCGCCGAGTCGCTGAATCAAACCGGTGTCCTGGAAATACCGCAACAGCGACCGGAACGCGCCGTGGCCCAGGCCGATCAGAACACGAAGATTTTGCAATGCCGCGATCTCACGCGCCAGATAGGACCGACAGTTGTCGAACTCCGCGGCATTCGGTCGATTTTGCGGTGGCAGACATTTGACGGCATTGGTGATGTAAAGATCGTGCAGTATCAGGCCATCGCTGGCGGCAAACGCCTCTGGTTGACTGGCCAAACCGGCCTGATGCAACAGGGGGTACATGAAATCGCCGGCGCCGTCCCCCGTGAACGGGCGTCCGGTGCGATTGGCACCATGGGCCCCCGGTGCGAGACCGACCAACCCGATGCGTGCCCTGAGATCACCGAAACCGTTGACCGGAGCATTGTGGTAGTCTGCCCGGCTGCGGCCCTTCACCGGCGACACCTGGCGGCGGCAGGCCACCAGACGCGCACAGCGGGTGCAGGTCGCCAGACCAGCAAGCGCGATTCCGGCCACGTCAGGAGCCCTTTGGCGACCGCGGCGGACCCGGGTGACGCTTGCGCCGGCGCCGTGGACGGGATTTGCCGGCCCGCTTCTCCGGGATCTGCTTCTTCTTGTGCAGGACACCCCGCTTGTAATCCTGACAGAGGTCCTCTTCGGCGGGGACGGTGCTGGGGATCTTCTGGCCGATGTATTCCTCGATATCCGGCAGGAAATAAGCCAGGTCTTCATCGGCAAAGCTGATCGACTTACCGCCGGCTCCAGCCCGGGCGGTGCGTCCGATTCGATGCACGTAGTCCTCGGCATCCTGCGGCAGATCGTAGTTCACCACATGCGTAACATCTTCAACGTGTAACCCGCGCGATGCAACATCGGTGGCCACCAGGAGATTCAGCTTGCCGGATTTGAAGTCTTCGATAATCCGCAGGCGCTTTTTCTGGGCAATGTCGCCGGACAGATAGGCCACCTTGAAATCGTTGATGCGCAGCCGGCCGGAAAGATGTTCGCCCTCTTTTTTGGTGTTGACGAAAATCATCACCCTGAGGTCTTCGGGCTCTTTCTTGAGCAGACCGAGCAACAACGGGAACTTCTCCCGACGGGCCACATGGTAGACGATTTGCTCGACCCGTTCCGCGGTGACCTGTTCCGGTTCGATACTAACTTTCTCGGCCAGATTCATGAACTCATAGGCGAGTTCCATGACCCGCTGCGAAAGCGTCGCCGAGAAAAGCATGGTCTGGCGCTTTTCGAAGGGTGGCAGTTTGCGCAGGATGTAGCGCAAATCGCGAATGAAGCCCATATCGAACATCCGGTCGGCCTCGTCAATCACCAGGGCTTCAATGTGCTTGAGCGAGAACACGTTCTGCCTGATGTAGTCGATCAGGCGACCAGGCGTGGCAACAATCACATCAACACCGACCTGCAGGGCACGGCGTTGTTTTTCATAATCCACCCCACCGAAGATCGGCTGCACTTTGAAGGGGCAATGCGCACCGAGGCCCTCGGCATCGGCACAAATCTGCACCACCAGTTCCCGGGTCGGGGCCACCACCAGAGCGCGTGGCCCCTGCTTCGATTGGGCCGGGTTGTTCAGCAAACGGGTGAAGAGTGCGATCAGAAAAGCCGCAGTCTTGCCGGTGCCGGTCTGCGCCTGGGCGGCAACGTCACGACCGCGCAGTGCCAGGGGAATTGATTCTTCCTGAACCGGCGTCAGGTCGACAAAGCCGACCTGCTCGATACCCTGCATGACGTTTTGTGGAAGATCCAGATCGGTAAATTTCATCACAACAACGGCGACATCGGGCCCTGGAGCACAGCAAGCGAATTCTTGCCGCGCTCCTGCCGAGTACCGCATCCTGTATTAGAGTTCGACGCCCATGGCCTCCGCCACGGTATGAATATCCTTGTCCCCGCGCCCGGACAGGCAGACAACGATAATCGCATCGCGCGACATTTCGGGGGCAAGCTTGCTGAGGTGGGCAATGGCATGCGCGCTTTCGAGGGCTGGAATAATCCCTTCCAACTCGGTCAGCAGTCGGAAGGCGTCCAGAGCCTCCTGGTCGGTGACCGCAACATATTCGGCACGACCGAGGTCTTTGAGATAGGCATGTTCCGGCCCGACACCCGGATAATCCAGGCCGGCGGAGACGGAATGAGCATGCTGGATCTGGCCATCGGGATCCTGCAGCAAGTAGGTTTTATTGCCATGCAGGACGCCTACAGCACCGGCCGAAATACTCGCCGCGTGTTTGCCGCTGGCGACACCGAGACCGGCGGCTTCGACACCGATCAGACGGACATCGGCATCGTTGACAAAGGGATAAAAAAGCCCCATGGCGTTCGAGCCGCCACCGATACAGGCAACGGCAGCATCCGGCAGGCGTCCTTCCGCCTGCAGAATCTGGTCTTTTGTCTCCCGACCGATGATAGCCTGAAAATCCCGAACCATCTGCGGGTAAGGATGCGGGCCGGCGACCGTGCCGATCACGTAAAACGTGTCCCGGACGTGCGTCACCCAGTAGCGCAGCGCCTCATTCATCGCATCCTTGAGCGTGGCGGTGCCGCTGGTCACGTCATGAACACGCGCACCGAGCAGCTTCATGCGGAAGACGTTCAGAGCCTGACGCCGGATATCCTCGGTCCCCATGAAGATGTCGCATTGCAAACCAAACAGGGCCGCGACCGTGGCCGTCGCGACACCATGTTGACCGGCTCCGGTCTCGGCAATGACCTTGCTTTTGCCCATCCGGCGGGCGAGCAGCACCTGGCCGACCGTGTTATTAACCTTGTGCGCTCCGGTATGGTTGAGATCTTCGCGCTTGAGATAAATTTTGGCACCGCCAAAGTGCTCGGTGAGACGGGTGGCGAAGTAAAGCGGACTCGGCCGTCCGACGTAATGTGTCAGGTAGGAGGAGATCTCCTGCTGAAAGTCCGGGTCGGACTGCGAGGCCAGGTAGCTTTCTTCCAACGCTAGCAGGGCCGGCATCAAGGTTTCGGCGACGTAACGACCCCCGTAAACACCGAAATGCCCCCTTGGATCAGGTTGTTGATAAGTCACCGCAAGGCCTCCTTTGCCCGGCTGATGAACAGGGCCACTTTCTCCGGGTCCTTCTGCCCTGGCTGGCGTTCCACTCCACTCGAGACATCCACCGCATAAGGGCGAACCTGACGGACCGCATCGGCAACATTCTCGGGACGCAACCCACCAGCCAGGATAACCCGATAACGGCCGGCCAGTGCCGCAGCACGCTGCCAGTCACAACAGACGCCGGTCCCGCCATAATGATTCGGCAGATAAGCATCCAACAACAGCGCCGAAACCGGATAGGCAGCGAACACAGCGTCATCTGTGTCATCCTTGAGCCGCAGGGCCTTGATGACCCGGCAAGGCGGATAAGAACATTCCTCCGGCTCTTCTTCTCCGTGCAATTGTACTGTATCCAGACCGCAGAAGGCTACCGTCTCCCGGATTCTTGCCGGCGTTTCATTGACAAACAGGCCGACGGTCGTGAGGATTGGCGGCAGTTCCGTGATAATGCGCCGGGCCTGGTCGGGGTTGATAAAGCGCGGGCTGCCGGGATAAAAGACAAAGCCCAGCGCATCGGCGCCACAGGCCGAGGCATGCAGAGCATCCTCATGGTTGGTGATCCCGCAGATCTTGACCCGCAGGGGAGCGCTCAGCGTCATCTGTCATCCGACCTTCGGCAGTTGCGACAGCGACTCTTTGATGGCGGCCTCGGGATACTCATAATCTTCCAGCTCGTTCTTGAAGAACGCATCATAGGCCGCCATATCGACATGTCCATGCCCGGACAGGTTGAACAGGATGACGGTCTGCTTGCCCTCCTCTTTGGCCCGCAGGGCTTCATCGATCGCCCCGCGAATGGCATGCGAGGATTCCGGCGCCGGGATGATTGATTCCGTGCGCGCAAACTGGACGGCGGCCTCAAAACAGGCAATCTGCGGCACCGCCCTGGTTTCCACCACACCTTCGTGAACCAGCTGGGAAACCAGCGGAGAAGCCCCATGATAACGCAGACCCCCGGCATGAATCCCCGGCGGGACGAAATCGTGACCGAGCGTGTACATACGGGCAATCGGGGCCATCTTGGCGGTGTCCCCATAATCGAAATCATAGACCCCCTTGGTCAGGGTCGGGCAACTGGCCGGCTCGACGGCAAGGATCCGAATATCCTTTCCATGGGCCTTGTCCGAAACAAATGGGAAGGCGATCCCGGCGAAATTCGACCCGCCGCCGTGACAGCCGATCACGACATCGGGGAAGTCGCCGGCCATTTTCAGCTGCTCCTTGGCTTCCAGGCCAATCACGGTCTGATGGGTGCAGACATGGTTCAGCACACTGCCGAGTGAATAACGGGTGTCTTCGTGCGTCGCTGCGTCTTCGACCGCCTCACTGATGGCAATGCCCAGCGATCCGGGGCTGTCGGGATCTTTGGCCAGGATCGCCCGGCCGGCATTGGTACGGTCCGATGGCGACGGATACACATCAGCGCCCCAAAGCTGCATCATGCTCTTGCGATAGGGCTTCTGCCCATAAGAGACTTTGACCATGTAAACTGTGCATTCCAGCCCGAAGTGCTGACAGGCCAGGGCAATCGAAGAACCCCATTGTCCGGCCCCGGTTTCCGAAGCGATCCGCTTGGTACCGAAGATTTTGTTGTAATAGGCTTGCGGAACGGCGGTGTTCGGCTTGTGCGAGCCGGCCGGGGAGACCCCCTCGTACTTGTAGTAGATCTTCGCCGGCGTGCCGAGGGCTTGTTCCAGTTTGTGGGCTCGATACAACGGCGACGGCCGCCAGAGCCGGTAGATGTCAAGAACCTCTTCGGGGATGTCGATCCAGCGCTGTTGCGACACCTCCTGCTCGATCAAACCCATCGGAAAGAGCGGCAACAGGTCATCCGGCGTCACCGGCTGCAGAGTCCCGGGATGAATGACCGGCGCCATCGGGCCGGGCATGTCCGGGATGATGTTATACCATTGCCGGGGAAGCTGGTCTTCTCTGAGAAGAATTTTCGTCTGCATGATATCTCTCCTTGGGTAGAGTCATCCTAAGATAATGCGCAGGTCGTTTATTGAGGGTCGCCTTGCAGCGCGCGCAGCTTGGCACCGATGTCCTCGTCACGCATCAGCGATTCGCCGACCAGAAAACCTTTGGCACCGAACTGTTGCAAGCGGACAATATCCTCGCGGCTGTTGATACCGCTTTCCGCAACCACGAAATGGCCGGCCGGTATCAGGGGCAGCAACTGCTCGGTGGTGGCAAGATCCGTGACAAAGTTCTGCAAATTCCGGTTGTTGATGCCGATCAGTTCACATCCGGTTGCCAGGGCACGGGTCAGCTCCTGTTCATCATGAACTTCCATCAGGACATCAAGGGACAGTTCCTTGGCGAGCGCATTGTACTCTGCCAACGGGCCGGCATCAAGCAGGGCGGCGATCAGCAGAATGGCATCGGCACCGGCCGCACGCGCCTCGTAAATCTGGTAAGGATCACAGATGAAATCCTTGCGCAACAACGGCAGGCTGACGACTTCTCGGATCTTCGCCAAATACGAAAGATGCCCCATGAAAAAATGCTCGTCGGTCAGGACTGACAGGCAGGTGGCGCCGTTGTCCTGGTAAATTTCGGCAATGGCCAGAGGGTCGAAATCGGCTCGGATAACCCCTTTGCTCGGCGAGCCTTTTTTGACTTCGGCAATAATCGCCGTCCAACCGGAATCGGCTGCCGCGCGCAGGGATCGTAAGAATCCGCGGGGCTGGTCTTCGAGGTCGGCGATCCCTTGTTGCAAAAGGGCCAGCGGCCGGCGAATTTTCGCTTCGGCCACTTCCTGGCGCTTCTGTTCGGCAATCTTGTCGAGAATCATGTCGGTTCGGTCGTTTCCC
>JARRPG010000026.1:0-31615 GCA_037383085.1 Desulfuromonadales bacterium
TCAGGCGGGGCGGTGTGCCCGAATGTTTGCGACCATGGTCTGATCAACGACACAGATATGGTTTTTCAGCCAGTCGCGCAGGAACGTCAGGGTCTGTAAGGAGATCGCCGCTTCGCCGCCGCGGTGTCTCTTCTCCAGGTCAGCGAGTTTTTCCACCATCTTTTGATGCTCCTGCACATGCCTGCCCTGATTCGGAACGTCGTTGATGGCCATGAATTGCTCTTCGCGCGCGAAATGGGTTTCGGTGTAATGTTTGAGAGCAGAAAAAATCGGGAGCAACAGGGCTCCGCCGCTACCGTCCTGGATGGCTTCGTAGAGATCGTTGATCAGTTTAACCAGCGCTCTGTGGTCATGGTCGATTTCATCGATACCCGTATTATATTTCTGGTCCCAGACAAACAGCATACCAAATCCTTTATGCTCGTGAAGAGCGGACTCCTGAAGGTTTTCTCAGGGCATTATAAAACACATAATAAAAAAATAAAACATTGTTATGAATATTTTTGGGGATGTCTTTGGCCTACCGGATCGGCAGTCAAAGCAGAGGCTTATGGTGCGTCTTCAGGAGGCCTCGGGGAGCGACTGCCGTGCAGAAAATCAGCCAGGCGCAGCAGTACGCCCTGCCGGGTCGCCACAGCCCCATGCGGACACAACTCCTGGCAGCAGAAACAGCGAATGCAGCGATGCAAATCGATCGTGATTTTTGTGCCTTTGCAATGCATCGCTTCAGGCGGGCAATGGGTGACACATTGGCCACACAACTGACAGCTCTCGGTGATTTCAGGTTGTGCGGTGAGTGCGTTTTTCAGCAGGTGTTTGACGGGAGACGGCAGACCGAAGTTAATGTCGGCGCTTTTGGCCGGGCGAATTGGCTTGACGCACAAGCTTCCCAGGGGCGGGCCGAACAGGGTGATCTCTTTGATATCGGTCCCCTGCCGACCGGTTTGCCGGGCGACTTTTTGTGTCCAGATCCGGTCCTGCGGCAGATCAACCAGCCGGATGGCGACAGTGTCCAAGGCCTGGGGTGACGGGGAGGCCAGCAACGCCCCGAGTTGCACCGGATCGCCACTGCCCGGACCGTCGCCCTCCATGCCGACGATCGCATCCATGATATTCAGTGCCGGCAGGAATCGTTCGGCCAGTTCCAGCAGCATCAGCGCGAAGAAGGCCTTATCCGTACCGGCCTGGAGATGCAGACGTGCCTTGCGCGCACCGACCACCAGTCCAAAAAGGTTTTTGACCGCGCCGGTGTACCCCATCATCTGGTGGGTCTTGAGTTTCGGCAGGTTGATGATAACGTCCGTTTCCAGGGCTTCCCTGGCCACTTCGAGGTGATGAAAGGTGCCCCCTGAAAAAGGCACCGGCAGTGAATCCTCGAAGGCCGCAAAATTCGCCCCGGTCGCATCGATCACAGCGCGCAGGCCGCATTTGCGGGCGACCTGTTCCGGTTTGCCCAGACCGGGGGAATCGCCGACCGTAACCAATCCTCCCGCCTGCTGCACCAGGAGAATCACCTGGTGAACCAGCTCGGGGTGGGTTGTCACGGCTTTTTCCGGGGCTTTCCCCGCCAGCAGGTTCGGTTTGATCAAAACCCTCTGCCCGGGCTTGACGAACGAGCCGATGCCGCCAAAGGGCTTGAGCAGACGGATCAGAGAAAGCCGAAGTGTTTCTGGATTGTAGTCCGACTGTTGGCACAGCGAGACGGCCAGACTCATGCGCCGATCACCTGCAGATGCACACGACGCTGCCGGGGGCCGTCGAACTCGCAGAAGTAGACACCCTGCCAGGTGCCGAGAACCGGTTTGCCGTTGTCGATGATCAGCAGTTCACTGGCGCCGAACAGGCTGCTTTTGATATGGGCCGCACTGTTGCCTTCCCGGTGGCGATAGTCATCCTGCAGTGGCACCAGCTTGTTGATAGCCATGACCATGTCGCGGCTGACATCGGGGTCGGCATTTTCGTTGATCGTGATGGCTGCCGTTGTGTGCGGGGTATAAATGAGGACGATTCCTTTGCCGATCCCCTGTTCTTCGAGCATTTCGATGATGTCCCTGGTGATATCGATCATCTCCACGTGCTGGCGGCTGCTCACGGTCAAGGTTTTCATGGTGTGATCTCGTTCACGGCACGAATTACGGCCTGGACGGCGCGGGGATGGAAGAGCAACCCCGTGTGTCCCATACCATCCAGTTCGACAATCTCGGAGCCGGTTAAAATGGCCGACTCAGCAGGCAGAACGATGTTGTCATAACGCGTAAAGATCGTGACCGCTTTGACACCGGCCGGCCATGCGGTGCTGTTGATGCGGGTCAGAAAGGATGAGCCCGGCAACAGGCTTCGACCCATCGCGGAGATCGCAAAAGGCGCCAGTTTCGAGCCGTGATGGGGGGTTCCGAGAGTGATCAGACCACTGATATGGGCTGCTCCTCCGCGATTCTGGATATAGTTGCGGGCTATCATGCCACCCATGGAGTGCCCGACCAGGATGGCTTTGTCGACCCGGGTTCTGATTCTCAATTCATCGATCGTTTTGACCAGCTGTTCGGTGAGTGATTCAAGGTCACGCCATGGTGGCGTATTGATGCTGATGATTTTTTGGTGTCCGGCGCGGCGCAGGCGCCACTGCAGCCAGAAAAGACAGCTCCGATTCTGAAACAGGCCGTGCAAGAGAATGATGGGTGTGCCTGCCTCTGCAGTCTGGTCGGGAAATTGCGGCGCGCGCCAGCCTAAGGGACGTATCGCGATCGTCAGGAGCAGACAGGCCGCCTCGTGAATTAACAGCCAGATTGCGATGCAGACCCCGCGTCCGGTGAAGCGCCGTTCAATCAGGTCCGGCCGGGTATTGGCGCGCTCGTACCAGGCCACCGCGAAGCTCAGCAAAACGACAAGAGCGGTCACACCGACAATCAGTTTGATCAGAAGCAGGGCGATGACAAAGACTGTTTCCATGGCCAAAGATTAGCTGATGACCGGGGGAGCGTCAACACGCCCCTGATGCGATGACATCTTGCGAAGACCTCTTTGGGGTGCCCCTTGGCGCTCACAGAAATCGCTTATTTGTCCGCCTGTGACTGTGGTAAGTTGAGCCCGAGGTGTGATGATGCAGAACTGGATTGAACGATTTGCCAGCTATCTGGCTGACGAGCGCAACCTGTCCCGACACACGCGGGCGGCGTACTTGCGCGATCTGAATGAGTTCCGCTGCTTCCTTGACCGCCACGGCGGCACCGATCGCCAGGCCCTGAGCCGAGTGGACAGTCTGCTGCTGCGCCGCTACCTGGCGGAACTCCACAAACGCAATCAGAGAACATCGATCGCACGCAAGCTGTCGACGCTGCGCACGTTTTTCCGCTACCTGGTCAGGGAGGGTCTTCTTTCCGGCAATCCCGCCGATGGTTTGTCGACCCCGAAGATGAACCGGTATTTGCCGAAAACACTTTCCGTCGATGAAGCCACAGCACTGATGGAACGTGGTTATGGCACCAGCCTTCTTGAACTGCGGGATCGGGCCATTTTCGAACTCTTCTATGCCAGCGGCTTACGGGTCAGTGAGCTGACCGGACTGGATGTCGGTGCGCTGAATCTGCGTGAGAAACTGGTCCGGGTCGTCGGCAAGGGACGCAAAGAACGGATTGTGCCTTTCGGCAGCAAGGCACATCAGGCCCTGACGGCCTATCTCGAGGCGCGCGGCGGCCCGGACGACGCGGCGCCGCTTTTCCTGAATCATCGTGGAGCCCGTCTGACACCACGCAGTGTTCAGCGCAACCTGAAATCCCGGCTGATCAAGGCGCGACTGATCAAGGACATCAGTCCGCATGCTTTGCGACACTCCTTTGCCACCCACTTGCTGGATGGCGGAGCCGACCTGCGCGCCATTCAGGAGCTGTTGGGACATGCCTCATTATCGACCACACAGAAGTACACCCAGGTCAGTGTCGACCAGCTGCTCGCCGTCTATGACAAAGCCCTAATTTTCTTGACAGGGTGAGGTGAGTCGGTAAACTAAGGCCCAGTTTTTTTGAATCCCTCATTCGATTGTTGAAAGGAGATTGTTCATGAGCGTATTGGTTGGCAAGCAGGCCCCACAATTTACCGCAACGGCCGTGATGGCCGACGGTTCGATCAAAGAGGATTTCAAGTTGTCCGATTATGCGGGCAAATATATCGTTCTGTTCTTTTATCCGCTCGATTTCACCTTTGTCTGCCCGACCGAACTGATCGCCTTCTCGAAGCGCATCAAAGAATTCGAGGAACGTGACGTCCAGGTGATTGGTTGCTCTATCGATTCCCAGTTTACCCATATCGCCTGGCGAAATACGCCGATCAACGAAGGCGGCATTGGCCAGATCTCCTATCCCCTGGTTGCCGATGTCAAGCACCAGATCTGCCAGGCCTACGATGTCGAGTTCGAGGAAGCCGGGGTGGCTTTTCGCGGCTCCTTCCTGATCGGCAAGGACGGCAAGGTGCATCACCAGGTGGTCAATGACCTGCCACTCGGCCGCAATGTTGACGAGATGCTGCGCATGATCGATGCGCTGCAGTTCCATGAGAAGTACGGTGATGTCTGTCCGGCTGGTTGGGCCAAGGGGGAAGAGGGCATGAAGCCGGATGCCGCCGGGGTGGCGTCCTACCTGAAAAGCAAGGCGGACAAGCTCTGATCGGCACAACGTGACTCTGCCGATCAGGCGGCACAAGAAATCAGATAAGGAAAGGGACGGCCAGCGGGCCGTCCCTTTTTTTGTCCGGACACTACGCAGTAAGAAAGAGTCATCTCCAAGGCGAGTTGCAACGCAGAAAAAATCCGGGAATATGTAAGAGACACATCATAAAAAATCAGATGGATAATGGAATTGCTTCTCCATCCAGAGGCCAGCCCCCCGCGATCATGTTTATCCTGGTTGTCTTACCGCATGACTGATATGGGCCGCACAATCAAAACCGGCGGGTTGCGTCCCACCAGCTGCCTGACTTTTGCCCGGCAGCAAAAGGAAGATAAAAGTGCCTGCCACCTGAGGTGGGCATGGACGTTCGCTAGATGTCGGTGGTTTCTCTGCACAACAGAGGGGACGAACCGGCCCGTTACAGGGGGGCCTCACGACACAGGCCTTATGAGACGGTGGCCTGCATAACCTGGCTGCTGAATTTGCAGCTGGGGTGGAGCACCTTACCCCCTAGGTTGGCTGTGGAACGCAGGGTACCCGCTGCAAGCAGGTGCGATATCGGGGGTGTCCGGGGCCAGGGGATTGGACAAGTAATCACCTGGTCAACCTCCGGGGGCGAGTCCCCGGATTGCATAACGAAATGGTGCGAGACCATTTCAGTCTTTGGTACTCTAGAATTTCCGGATAAAAAAACCCCTCCGGAAGAACCGGAGGGGCCTGAAACAGGATCGAATTGCAGAGAAAATTATTCGCAGAGATCGATTTTGATATCCCAGCTCTTGATGCGCATAGTGCCGTTCTGTGCCAGGTTCTGCTGCATCTTGAAGGCGCGGTCAAACAGTTGAGGCTCATGACCGACCCCTTTCTCGAGGCATTCTTTGGCGGCCATCTCGAAGTAGTCGGTGAGGATCGGCTTGTACTCGGGATGGGCGCATTTTTCGATGATCAGCTTGGCACGGTCCTTCGGTGCGACACCGCGGAGGTCAGCCAGTCCCTGCTCGGTGACCAGCACGTCGAGATCATGCTCGGTGTGGTCAATGTGCGGAGCTTTCGGCACGACGCAGGTAATGCCGAAGGGATCGGTCTTGCTGGGGCGTGTCGACGGGCTGTGCATGATCTTCAGGTAGCCGTTGCGCAGGTAGTCGCCGGAACCACCAAGACCGTTGATCATCCGGGTGCCACCGACGAGAGTCGAGTTGGCATGGGCGTAAATATCGAACTCGACCGGCGTGTTCATGGCAATACACCCCAGGCGACGGATCGGCTCCGGTGCGTTGGAAATCGACAGGGGTCGCAGGATGCACTTGTCGAAATACTTCTCCCAGTTGTCGAAGAAGCGCGGGAAGCCGGGTTCTTCGGAGAGCGACAGGGAACAGGCCGAGGCGATGTTCAGGTTGCCGCCGTCAAAGAAATCGAGCATGGTGTCCTGGAGAACCTCGGTGTAGACGGTGAGGTTTGAGAAGGGCCCCTTGGCCAGACCGCCGACCACGGCGTTGGCGATCGAACCGACGCCCGACTGCAACGGCAGCAGGTTTTCCGGCAGACGGCCCTTTTTTACCTCGTGGGCAAAAAATTCCATGATGTGGCCGGCAATCGCTTCGGAGGTGTCATCCATATCGGCAAAGGCGCGACCCTTGTCGCGGTTTTTGGATTCAACCACGGCGACAACCTTTTCCGTATCGCAGGGGACATACGGCGTGCCGATACGGGTGCCGGCTTCGGTGATCAGGAAGGGGGCGCGATGCGGCGGCTTCTGCTGCATGTGGATGTCGTGCATGCCTTCGAAGGAGGGCTGGCCGGTGTTGACTTCAAGGATGATCTTGTCGCAAAGGTGCAGTGTTTCCGCAACGATACCGCAAGAAGTCGTCAGGGCCAATCCGCCGTCCTCGTTGATGGCGGACACTTCGACAATACCGATGTCGTAACGGCCGTTTTCGGTGTAGAAGCCGTAGCCAGCGTCCTGAGCGAACAGGCCGAGGTGCGTGTCACCCATGCGGATGCGACCGGCATTGATGCCTTTAGCGATGTTCTTGCCGGTCTGGTAAGGCCAGCGGCGATCGATCATGTCGAGGGTCGCCCAGCGGTCTTCGGTCTCGGCACCGACCGAGGCGCCGATAAACAGATTGAATTTCCACTGCCCTTGCAGGTTGTTGGCCTCGACATGGTCGGCCAGGGCAATGGGGACGGCTTTCGGGTAGCCGGCCGGGGTGAAACCCGACCACATCAGGTTCTGTCCCGGCTTGAAGAACTGAATGGTGTCTTCAGGCTTCATCACCTTGCTGAGCAGGGACTTGCGACGAACGCGACTTTCCAGTGTACCGTAATCGGACATCTCTCTCCTCCATGATGGAATTTCTTCGGAATGGCTCCGAACTTGGCATCGTTGGCCGGGCTGACAGGCAAAAACGAAACTGCCCTCGGGCCGGCTCTGTTGGTTTCAGTAAAACGGGTTTTCCGGTTTCGTCTCGCTGTTGCGAAGAACCGGCGCTCAATTTGAACCGGGGAGAACCCGCATCAAGCGCACCCCGGCATACAGTTGTCAAAATACAAAAAATAGAACATTTTTATAGTATGCACATACCGGCAAGTCAAGGGAAAATATACTGTATCCTGTATGCTTTGCCTGCAGAAAAGTTGCCAAGATTTCATGGGAAAAGCGCATCCCGATCGATGCGCTTTGGCAGGATTTCAAGCCGCCCGGGGAATCACTGATGATCTTCGAGAAAGCTTTGTGCTTCGGGGACGTATTCACTGCTGGAGAAGTTGTCGAACAGCTTCTGGAAAGCCATCATCGCCTTCTCCCGGTCACCGTTCAACAGGCTAGCCCGGCCGAGTAAAAAGTAGGCCTTGTCACGCTGATAGAAGTCGGGGTACTTCGCTAAAAGGCCTTCGATCCGGTTGATCGCAGCCGCATAGGCATCGGCGTTCAGGTAATATTCGGCGACGTTCAGTTCGCTGGCGGCAAGCATGTTCCGGCAACGGGCGATGTAAATCTCCACTTCTGCCATGCGCGGATCGTCCGGAAACCGTTCCTTGAGTCTCTGGAAGGCATTGAGAGCATAAACCGTCGCCGTCTGGTCCTGGTCGGGCGCAAGCATCTGGTAGGTATAGGACAGCCCCAGTTGATAGAGCACATCGGGTGCCCGCGGATGATCGGGGTGGTTTTTCAGGAAGGCTTCATAGGCGACGCCCGCCTCGATGTAGTCTCCGGCGAGGAAGTGTGCGTCGGCGATTTTCAGCTCGGCCAGGGTGTTCAGTTCCGGCGAATAATAGCTGTCACGCACTTTCTCCCAAGCTTCAATCGCCTCCTTGTAAAGCCCCTTCTCGAAA
The DNA here is from genome assembly GCA_037383085.1 of Desulfuromonadales bacterium. Lineage (GTDB taxonomy): Bacteria > Desulfobacterota > Desulfuromonadia > Desulfuromonadales > BM103 > JARRPG01. Next base: position 7,992 of record JARRPG010000026.1, read on the forward strand.
AGATCTTCACCTTCCTGGAAGTAATCACCTGCATCCTTGGTCGGCGGCACGGCGGTTTTTGGCCCACAGGCTGTTAAGAGAACGACACTCAGGGTCAAAAGGAGGAGAACAGTTTTCCGCATGCGGAGCGTCCTTTGAGGAGAAATGCACACACCAAGGAGTCGACCATAATGAGTCAAATAGATAACGGCAACCTCGCCGTATTGTCAATGATTACTTGGTGTCAGGGGATGATTAGAAGGTTTCTTCAGCCATCACGCTGCGCAGTTTTTTCAGCGCGTTTTGCTCGATCTGGCGGACGCGCTCCCGGCTGATCTGGTAATCGTCGGCCAATTCCTGAAGCGTGCAAGGCGCATCGGCCAGAATCCGCTGTTCGATGATATGCCGCTCACGGGGATTGAGCGTCGCCAGGGCGGCAGTGGTCCGGCTGCTGTTGAGTTGCTGTTCTTCGTGTGCCAGCAACAGCACCTCCTGGTTGTCATGCGCGTCGGGAAGGGTCTGCAACAGAGTGTACCCTTCGCCTTCAGTCAACTCCACGTCGAGCGACGTATCGCGACGGCCCATCCGCTGAGTCATTTCAGCGACGATATCCTCGTCGACCTCCAGTTCGTCAGCGATCTCGGCGAGGTCTTCTGAGCCCGTCTGGTTGCGTAACGCGTTGCGGGTCTGGGCCAGCTTGAAAAACAGCTTCTTCTGCATCTGGGTGGTACCGATTTTGACCAGCGACCAACTGCGCATGATGTAATTCTGAATATAAGCGCGAATCCACCAGACGGCGTAAGTAATCAGCCGTGTGCCGCGCGTCGGATCGAATTTCTTGACGGCCATCATCAGCCCGATGTTACCCTCCTGGACGAGATCGAGCAGACGCAGGCCGTAGCCGCGGTACTCATTGGCGATCTTGACCACGAAGCGCAGGTTGGCACAAATTAACCGATGAGCCGCTTCCATGTCGCCTTCGCGCATGTGTTTCAGTGCCAGGTCATACTCTTCTTCGGCACTCAGCAAGTCAAAACGGTTGACCTGCACCATGTAGTGCTCGAAGGTATCTGTCGGCATGGGTAGATTGAGAGTTGTCATATCGAAAACCTAGTAAGTTCGTTGAATTGGCACTCTCTCTATCGGAGTGCTAAATATATATACCAAATCGCATGTCATCATGCAAGGGGAAACCGGAAATCCGCTCCCGGTCGGTTGACTCTTCCCCTTCGCCGCCGCATAATGGCGCTGATGTGGTGAACCCCTTTGACCCTGTTTCGATTGGGAGACTTTTCTGATGGCCGTTTCACGTCTCATCCTTGTTGCCTGCATCGGCTTGGCGCTATTAACAGCATGCAGCCTGAAGTCATCACCACAGAAAGGGCGGGTGAACTGCCCGGCCTGTGGCTATGAATTCGATGCCCTGATTCAGGGGAATTTCTAGGGTGACTTCGGCACTGTTGAAATTCGCCTCTCTGGGCGTCTTTGGCGCTCTCGGCTGCATCGCCCGTTACCTGGTGTCCGGCTGGGTTTACAACCTCGGCCGAACTCTGCCCTTCGGTACCCTCGCAGTGAATGTCATCGGTTCCCTGCTGCTCGGCCTGGTCATGGAGGGCAGTCTGCGCAGCACTTTGTTGAGTCCTGAACTGCGACTCGGTATGACGGTTGGTTTTATGGGGGGATTCACGACATTTTCGACCTTTTCCTATGAAACGGTCCGGTTGTTGGAAGAGGGTAGCCTGCTGGCTGCCGGAGCGAATATTCTGCTGAATGTAACATTCTGTATTGCGGCTGCCATGCTTGGCATCTATCTGGCCCGGCAGCTTTAGCGGAGAAATCCAGGGAGACTCTCATGACTGGCCAGGACATGACGCTGATGCGGATATTTGTCGGTGAAAGTGATCGTTACCAGGGCAAACCTCTTTACGAAGCCTTGGTCGAACTGTTTCGCAAAGAAGGGGTCGCCGGCGCCACGGTCATCAAGGGGGCCATGGGCTACGGTGTGCAGAGTGAAGTCCATACCGATCGCTACCTGCGGCTCAGTAGTGATCTCCCGGTTGTCATCGAAGTGGTTGACCGACAGACAACGATCGATGCTCTTCTGCCGCGGATCGAAGGCATGTTCCAGGGGGGGCTGATCACGCTGGAGAAGGCCCGGGTTATTACTTTCAACCAAGAACGGTAACCTCCATGTTCAAGCGGCTCAGATCACTCCTGCAGGAAGACGGTCCCAGTGTCGAAGAGAACCGCTTCGAACGCGTCCAGGTGGCAGCCTGCACCCTTTTGCTGGAGGTGGCACACAGTGATGGGCATTACCAGTCGGTGGAGGCGAAGGTCGTGCAGGACCTGCTGGCCAACACCTTCGGGCTGTCCCCGGCAGCGATTGCCGAATTGATCGAGTATGCGCAAACGCAACGTGAAGACAGTTCCGACCTCTTCCAGTTTGCCCGGGAAATCAACGCCCATTTCAGCCGTGAGGAGAAGGCCGATGTCATGGAAGGCATCTGGCGGGTGATCTACGCTGACGGCACTCTCGACAAGTATGAAGACGCCCTGGCACGCCAGTTGGCGACCCTGCTGCGTCTCGATCACAAGGATGTGATCGATCGCAAGCTCAAGGTTCTTGAAGAGATCAAGAACCAGGGGCTGGAAGATGGGGGCTAGGGGCTGGTGTTTTGAAAAAAAGCCAAGCTTTCCAATCCCCGTTTCTTGCCAGCCCCCAGCCGCTGCCCTTAACCCGGATCGTTCCCTGGAGCCATCGGCTGGTTTGCGACGTTTTGCAACCCGGGGATTGCGCGGTTGATCTGACCGCGGGAAAGGGACGGGACACGCTGGTTTTGGCCCAGGCCGTTACGCCAACAGGAACAGTCGTGGCTTTCGACCTGCAGGCAACGGCTATCGGTCAGACCGCCGAATTTCTTCGCCAACGGGGATGGCAGCCCACCCGGTGGCCCGCCCAGCAGCGACTTCCAGAAACTCCCGGGATCTACCTGGTCACCGGTTGTCACAGCGCGCTCGGGCAGGTGGTCCGGGGCCCGGTCAAGGTCATTATGGCCAATCTCGGTTATCTGCCCGGGGGTGATCATCACCTGGTGACGCGTCCCGCAACGACTCTTGCCGCCCTGGAAGTCTCCCTTGACCTGCTGGAAGAAGGCGGCCGGCTCGCTGTCACGGTGTATCCGGCCCACTGCGGCGGGGCCGCTGAGGCGCAGGCGGTTGACGCATTCTTCGCGACCTTGCACCAGGATCGATGGCGGGTTCTTCTACTGCGAACCGTCAACCATACCGCGACTCCCTACCTGCTGATCGCAGAGAAAAACGCCTGACAATCTTGCCGATTTCAGCAGGGCCCGCCTGTCAATCGGCAGCGGCGGTGCCGATCGGTGATTCTGTTTCGAGATAGGGCGCTAGAGCGGCTGTGAAGCCTTAACAGAAGATGGGCCGGTCCATTTCTGGACCGGCCCGGTAGGTTTGCTTGCTGCTGCCGAGACCGGACTATTCGGGGGGGATCAACACGCAGCAGATCACTTCAACACGGCGGTTTTCCTGACGGCCGGCGGCCGTTTCGTTCGTCGCGACGGGCCGCTTCTCACCATAACCGCGGGGATGAAGCAGCTGTGCAGCGATGCCGAACTCTTCGACCAGATATTTTTTGACCGCAGCGGCGCGGCGTTTGGACAGTCCCATGTTGTACTGATCGGTGCCGATGCTGTCGGTATGGCCGGCCAGCAGGAATTGAGCCTCCGGGTGCTTGCTGATAAACGCGGCGGCCTGCCGCAGGTCATCATGGTACTCCGGGCGAACCATCGATTTGTCAAAATCGAATTCGATTTTCAAGGTGAATTGCACCGGACAGCCGTCAGCATCGACAATCACACCCTTTTCGGTGCCGGGGCATTTGTCGCGGCTGTTCGGTACCCCGTCCTGATCATCATCACCGTCGACGACCTTCTCCGGCGCGAGGAGGGGGGCTTTTTCTACCGGCGGGCAGCCGACTGCATCGACCAGAACACCCAGGGGTGTGTCCGGGCATTTGTCGCGCACATCGGGAATCCCGTCACGATCACTATCGAGGGGGGCCGGTGGCGGTGGAGTCGGGCCGCCAAACTGGAAGGACAGGCCGGCCGATGCCAGCAGGTTGTTGTCGATATCGTCTCCTGTCCCCTGGTCCCAGACGCGGTCGGAATGCAGGTCGAGCAGGTGACGGACTTCGACTCGGAGAGCCATGTCTTCACGGAAGAAGTATTTGGCGCCCAACCCCCAGTTCATCATGAAGTCTTGATCGTCATCGGCAGAGCTGACATTCGAAAAAGACATGATACCGAATCCGGCGGTCGCATAGGGCACCAGCGGACCGTCGGGGTTGAAATGATACAGGGCATTGATGCCGCCCGAGGCGATATCAAAGTCCGTATCGCCGGTTCCCTCGAATTCGGTGCTGGTATAACGCAACTCGAGTTCCGCGGCCCAGCGTTTGCTAACGTTGTAGCCGAAGGATAAACCGCCGTAAACAGCGTCGTCGGTTTTCTGGTCGCCTTCAAACACGTGGTAGCCGATCACCGGCGACAAGCTGAAAGCGCCTTCCCGTTGTCCCGCATGGGTGGCCGCCGGCAGCCAGACAGCCGTGATCAGGGAGGCCAGAAGAGCCATTCTCAAAAATCTCATGCGCCTACCTCCTGAAATATCATTGCGAACCCACCAATAAAGCCTCTGCGCGGAGAACTGAATTGGAATCAACAGGCGAATCTTAACCTCTTGTCCCCGGAACCACAACAGGCAAGTGTGTTTTGCATCCGGCCTGAGGTCAGAAGTACCATTTCAAGAACAGGCCGCCACTGTCGCCGCGCAGACCGAATTCACTGCTGGGAACGACCGGTAAAAAGGGCGAGAGGCTTCGGGGACGCTCCCCCGTACACCAACTCCAGAAAAGGTCCAGGGAGATGTTGTCCGCCAAACTGAGTTCGAGTGTCGGTCGCAGCAGGGCGGACTGATCGTCGAGATTGTAGATCAGCAGGCCCTGCAGGGTGGCCAGCGGATGGATATCATAAGCTGGAACCACGAACAGATAGTTGCGGCCAAGCAGGGCGGTCAATCCTTCCTGGAGTGGTGCGGATTCCAGAACAGCCGGATAGCGTTCCGGGTTTTTGCTGCCAGGACCATTGTAAAGGTACTGGGTAATCAGGGAGAGACCGTTGTCAAACCGGTACCAGCCTTCCACAGCGGCCAGGGCGTAGCTGTCGTAAAGGTCGCCGCCGATACGGCCGGTGTCTCGGCCGTCATGGAGACTGACTTCCGCTTTCAAACCCAGCGTGCCAAGACTGCCGGCAAGGCCGGCCCCGACCATGTTGCGACCGCGCAACTGGCCACCGATCAGCAGCAGGTCAAGGCCGTTACTGTTGTCGGTCCAGGTGCCGAGATAAGAATCATAGCTGCTGTCTTCACCCCAAACCGCCAGGGCACCAAGGCGGCCATCGAGGCCGTAATTGTAGACAACCTGCAGAGCGTCGACCCCGCTACGGACGTCGGTATCGATGGCGTCGGGAGGAAAAGGGGCAATCACGTCAAGTGGGGAAAAGACCACAATGCGCCCAAAACCGATCGCCTGTCGACCGACCTTCATGTCGACCGGACCGGTTCGCACTTGCAGGTTCAAACGGTCAAACTGGAGCCGGCCTGTGGCATGGCCGCTGTGCTGCCAATCTTTTTCCAAATCGAGCCGGCGGTTGAAATCGGTGGTTGGCCTGAACAGCGCAGTCGGCGGATCGTTCCAGAGGTACCGATAATCCAGTGCGGCCTCGACTTGCCAGACAGGATCCGCCTGCCAGGCAACATCGAGGCGTGCCCGGTTGCTGCTGACACGCGTCGCCGGCAGCAGATCGGCCGGGGCCTCTTTGCTGTAGATGTTCAGTGACTTGAACGATCCACTCCACTGCAGATCGGCACTCCCGGCCCCGGTGACCGGCAATAGCCAGAACACCAGGCCGAGGAAAACCAGCCGGGCGACGGGATCGGGTAAGGCCTGCGCAATGTATCTGTGCAGCGGGTTCATGATGGAACCGTGTCATCCGCAGTAATGTGGCCGTCCTGAAGGTGGATCACCCGTTTGGCCCTTTCAATAACCCGCTCGTCATGGGAACTGAAAATGAAGGTTGTCCCTTTCTCCCAGTTGAGACGGCGCATCAGGTCAAGCAGGCCTTCCGCTGTGTGAGAGTCGAGATTCGCCGTCGGTTCGTCAGCCAGGATCACACGGGGATCCGCAGCCATGGCTCGGGCAATCGCCACCCGCTGCTGCTGACCGCCGGACAGGTCGGCCGGTTTTCGCTGTTCCAATCCATCGATGCCAAGCTCGGCAAACAGAGCCAGAACTTTCTGTCGACGCACGCTGTGCGGAACTTTCTGCAGCATCAGGGTGAACTCGGCATTCTCGGCCGCGGTCAGTACCGGTATCAGGTTGTATGACTGGAAGATAAAACCGATATTCTGGAGACGGAAATCAGCCAGCTGCCGGTTACTGGACTGACCGAGGTCAAGACCGCTGACGATCACCTGGCCGGAGGTCGGATGGTCCAGACAACCGATCAGATTCAGGGCCGTTGTCTTGCCACTCCCCGAAGGACCCGCCAGCACGGCGAACGCGCCGGCTTCAACCTTGAGGTTGATGTCGGTCAGCGCCGGAACCTTCTGGTTACCGAGGCGGTAGACCTTGGAGACGTTGTGCAGTTCGATCAAAGCCATGAAAAAACCTTATGAAGTGCGAGATGTGAAGTGCGATGTGTCAAAGACGTTTTTTCGCGCCACGCACCACGCGCTTCGATGTTAATGGTGTCGCATCCCCTCCACCGGTGTTACCCGTCCGGCCTTGACCGCCGGATAGGCCGCCGCCAGAAGGGTCAGCCCGATCACATACAGAGCGATTCTGACCATCCAGTTCGGATCCCAGGTCGCGCGCAGCACCGGATCGAAGACCACGCCCCCGAACTCTAAGGATTCCGGGACGAAATCCGTCAGGTCAATGCCTACCTTAACCAGATACCAGGTTGCCAGACAACCAAGTATTGTGCCGACTGTTGCCGCCAGCAGACCGAGAGAAAAGGCTTCGAAAAAGATCATGACGCGCAGCGTCATCGGTTTCGAACCGACCGCAAGGATGACCCCGAATTCCCGCATGCGTTCCATGACCGACATCAACAGGGTGTTGACAACGCCGATGGCGACGATCACCAGAATAATCAGGAAAATGAACTTCTGGCTGGCATAATCGAGCTTGATCGCATTGGCAAGGTTCGGCATTGCCTGTTCCCAACTGACGGCCTCGATCTCCGGCCGGGAACCGATGATGGTCTCGACCTGACGGTGCACAGCGGCTTCCTGGCGGGTCTCGGCCAGAATGATGGCCAGCTCATGAACGGCACCGGCGGTGCCGGCCAGGACAGTGGCCCGCTGCCGGCCAATCAGGATCAGGGAACCATCGATGTCCTTCATCCCGGAATGGACCACGCCGCGCACACGCAGCAGTTCGCTGTGCAGGGTGCCGTCACGATGTTGCGCGGTGACCACGAATTTCTGACCGGGGTTGATCTGCAACTCCTTGAGCAGCCGGCTGCCGATGACGGCATCGCGAGAATCGGTCGACCGGACCATGGCCTCCGCAGGCAGGTCTTTCAGAAAGGGATTGATGCGACGTTCACTGGTGGGGTCGACGCCGATCAGGACAACGCCGCGGCTTTCACGGCTCGACTGCGCCAGGGCCGGGATGTAAAGCCGTGGCAAGACCTCTGTGACCCCATCGATGGCGGCAATCTTATCAATCAGATCGCGATCCTGGAAGGTGAGCGATTCATCGCGGGTCGCGAGGTAGTTGTCATGGTAGACGGCGAGATGCCCGGAGCCGGCTCGGACGCCGCTGTCAACCATGCCCGCGTAAACTCCGTAGGACAGGTTGTGCAGGGCCTGCACGAGCATGATGCTGAAAGCGATTGCCGTCAGTGTGATGATCGTCCGTCGACGGTTGCGCCAGAGGTTGCGCCAGGCCAGGTACAGGAGGTCCATGACTCACTCCTCACGAACGGCTTGCACCGGGTCGAGTCGGGCAGCCCGATTGGCCGGCAGGAACCCGGCCAGCAGGCTGATCAGCAGCAGCATACCGGCCGGGACGAGAAAATTACCCGTCTCGAAGACGGCGTGCAGACGCGGCAAAATCGTGCCGCCGGCATAGGTCACCGGTGTGATGTAACCGGCCAGATCGATACCGACCTGTTGCATGTAAAAGGTCATGCCGGCCCCGCAGAAAATCCCGATCACAAGGGCAATCCCACCGAGCATAAGGGTTTCCAGAAGGACCAGATTGCGTATTGTCCAGGGACGCATGCCCTGAGCCATCAGGATACCGAATTCCCGGGTTCGCTCCATCACCGACATGAAGAACGTATTGAGGATTCCCAGGCCGGTGGCCAGGTAGAGGATGGTGACGATGATCATGCGGCTGACGTCATAGGCGGCAATCACTTCGCGCATTTCCGGCAGCAGCGTCCCCCAGTCGAGAACCGTGACGTCCTCCGGCATGTGTCGATTGAGGCGATCGGCAACCGCGGCGGCCCGCATCGGGTCGGCCAGGGTCATGGCCACCTCATGGATGCGTCCGGGCAGCACCAGGACCTTCTGCACCCAAGGCAAAGGGGCCAAAATCAGGTTGTTGTCATGACGGCTGTCACCGGTGGCAAAGATCCCCTGGACGATCAAGACGTCATTGCCAATCGAGCCGTCCGCCGCCTGGGTGACGAAAACCAGCTCGTCACCCGGCTGGACGTCCAGCTTACGTGCCAGCCCCTGGCCGATCACCGCCGCGTTGTCTTGATCAGCCGGCAGGTAACGGCCGGCCACAATCTGATTTTGCAGCGAGGTCACCTGCTGTTCCATGCGCGGGATGACCCCCATGACTTCGACCGGCTGGCTGCTTTCGCGCCGTGAAATGAGGCCGAAACTCCTCAAACGCGGCGACCGGCCGATAATATCTGGATCATCGGCGAGCAGAGACTGGTGGACGATCTCTTCGGGCAGGTGGGCGAACAGGTCACGCCGCTCATGATACGCATCACGCGCCAGCACCAGGTGCCCGTGGTACTGCTCGGTGGCCGAAGCGAGCATATCGCGGAACATTCCGGAGAAGACACCCAGAGCCAGAATCAGCAGCGCTGCCGAGACCACCATTGCCGACAAGGTCAACAGCGTTCGTCTGCGATTGCGCCACAGATTGCGAAAGGCGAGGGTCAGCAGCATGTTCAGCGCTTTTTCAGGTTGCGTAACGAAAAGAAGTTTTCTTCGAGCGGCAACCCGTATTCCAACTCCCGGTACTGAAGAATCGTTTGTTCGTCGGGCTTGTCCAGAGGCAGGACGGTCATGCGCAGCGGCACGATCCGGTCACTGATCTGCTGGATGTCACTGAAATGGATCTCGCGCACCCGGATCATCTCTTCGTCGTAATAATCGACCTGCTCCGGAACGCGGGGATCTTTCAGGACTCGGTAGACAATCTTTCCCCAGACCACAGCCGCCTCTGGCTTTGGCAGGCATTCAACAACGAAATGGGTCTCGGATTCCTCGATCAGGCGCAGCGTGTAATCTTGTTCGATGTGATTGGCCTTGACCAGGTCATCGTTGGTGATATGACTGCCCATCCAACTGCCACCCATCATTGACGGTGGCACCTTGATCACCCGATCGACCTTGGGCAGGTAGTTCCAGACCTCACGATAACGCTTCAAGGTCGCGACGCCACGTTCCTTGGCCGGTTCGAGAATGCGCACCAGGAAGTAATCCCGCTTGAGCGACCAGGCCTCCATCTCCAGAGTGCGTTCCCAGTGGCTGGTCCGGACCTGCATCGTCATATGCGATTGCGAGGACGTCCCCATGTATTGCTGCTCGATCTCTCGAATCAGTTCCTTGACGTCCAGCGCCCAGGTACCGCTCGGCAGGCCGAGCACGATGACCGCGACCAAAAACCGGGTCACCAGGGACGAACGCTTGCTGCTGAAAACGCGCATTCTCATGATCCTTCCAGAGTGGATATGCAGCTACAGCATAGCACAAAAACCCGGCGCGGCACGGTTCCTCCAGCTGTGCACCGGGTCGTTAACCACAGGCCTGCGGAATGCGGAAGCGCTGCCCAAGGCGTTCGCTTGACGGCTTTTATTTTTTCGGGGGGCGACTGGCGTAGATGAGAATCTTGCGATCCGTGTAGGCCTCGACTTCACCGGCAAAGGTTTCGATTTGGAAATGATCCTGGACCTTGTCCGGGGCTTCAACAAAGAACCTGTTCAGTGCCGTGATCCCCTGGCGATTCAGACCGGCGCGTTTCGCCCAGGTCGGAAAATCGTGGGTCTTCGGAATGGTTGTTGTCTGATGCAGGATGAAGCCGGCGTCCTGAACCATCTCCTGCCATTGTTGTTCGGTGTAGGCCTGAATATGCGTCGGGTCACGCATCAATTCCATTTCCTGGTACCAGGCCGCGATCTCCGGGTCGTCCGGCAGAACCGTGTCGACAATAGCGAGTCGGCCGCCTCGCCGCAATACGCGGTGGAACTCACTCAAGGCGCGCCGCACATCCGGAAAGTGATGGGGGGCAATGCGACAGGTCAAAAGGGTAAAAGCTCCGGCCGGGAAAGGCAGATCTTCGGCATCGGCTTCCCGGAAGGTCACGTTGTCGACGCCGCCTTCCTCGCTGATGAACTCCTGGGCCTTTTTCAACATCACCATCGTCAGGTCGGAGGCGACCACACTGCGAACCAACGGCGAGAAACGCAAGGCCGTGTGCCCTCCGCCACAGGCGACGTCCAGCATGTTGTCATCAGGCATCGGTTTCAGATACTCAACCATCAGTTCGAGGTCGTTGCCCGTGGCAAAACCTTTATCATGGATATAGCCCTCGGCGGCGCGTCCGAACTGTTCTCTGACCCGGTTCTTGAATTCACGTGACATGAAAGATCTCCTCAGGAGCTGCCCACCGATTATACCATCAGTTTGTAGAAAAGCGTGTCAGGAAGAACAGTTTAGATTAAGAAAAAGCGATTCCCAGGGGCGCATTGTTCTCTGTCAGCGGCAATTTGGCAAGCAAAAAGGCTTCTCCGAGGGGCGGGTTGTCCCGGTCTGTTCATCGCAAGTCGGCTGACCTTCCATCAAGAGGCTATGTGCCGGCTCATGTTGTGAGGTCTGGCCACGCTATGGTCGATCGTCTGCGCCTTCCGCCTGGCGCTCTTCCAGAAACGCAATCAATCGTCCAACCGCCTGGGACAAATCCTGAGGCAGCTCGGCAACCTCCTCCAGGCTGGTTGCCAGTCGCTTCGCCGCCAGCAGGGCGTTGCGGAGCTGGTGCGTGATGCGCTCTTCCGGCTGATGACCGTGACGGATGGCACGGAACTGCTTGGCGATCACCGGATGGCTGCGGTCCTCTTCGACCACGGCCTGACGCAACTCGCCGTATTCCGCCATGCTGAAATGCTGTTCTTCGTCGGCCTGGCGCAACAGGTCCAACGACCGGTAATCGGGCAGGGGGCGACCCTCCTGGTGTTCCAGAAGCCCTGGCTCCTTGCGTTCCAAAAACCGATAGGCCAGCAGCAACTTTTCCGCGGTCTGTCGGCGGATCCGAATTTCCCGAGTGCAGTAATCCGCAAAACTGCTAAAGCCCCAATCCGTATACCGGTTATCACTGACGATGCGGGCCAGCGACGCGCCCAGTGTGACCCAGGAGGATTTGAATTGCTTGGCCGAAGCCAGGACGCGGTAGCGTTCCGAATCGGGCGGCAGTTGTTGCATCAACTGCTCGATATGCTGGGCTCCCTTGGTTTTGCCGGGTGTCTTCATCAGGTTCTCCTGCTGGCGCTGGCAGCGCATGATAGCACAAGCAGCAGACCGGTCAAATCCTTTGCTGCACGGCAAAACAGCGGTCCAGTCCTGTGCGGTTGCGGAGAATGATCGTCTTGACCGGGCCGGCCGTAACGCTTCGCCGGCCATGGTTGTCATGTTTGGCCGCCATGGACTGTCCGGCGGAGGGGGCGATTGGCACCGAAACGTTTTACGTGCCTGCTTTGCCGGGCTCTGGGGTGGTCCCAACCTGGGCAGAAAAAATGTCCCGGTAGAGGAATTCGTAGCCCGCAAGTCCTTCGTGTTCGAGGACCGGATGATCGAGCGGCAGGATCAGGAAGGGGCGCGACTGTTCACCACCGATGGAGCCATGGCCACCAACCTGGTCGTCGAAGCAGGCGATCCCTTCCTCATCGATCGCCCCGAACAGGATCAGGTCACCACAAAGGGGCCCGAGACCGAAGCTGTAGAGCCTATCCAGGATGTCGTGGGGGGAGCCGTAAGGGTGCAGAAATTCAAGCTCCTTCTGCGAAAAGTGCGAACTGTCGGTGACACAGATATGGCCGTGCCGGTGGAAGATCATCAGTTCATCCGGATTCACCCCGCGCGCCAGGACAAAGCCGATGCCCCGGTGTTTCTGCAGAAACCGCAAGAGCATCGGTTGCGCCTCCTCCACCTCCTGATAGTGCAAAGGTTTGTCCGATCCGGTGATGTACAGGTGGGCCAGGCTGCTCGAGTAGGTGATGACAACGCCGCCCACGGAGTCGATCTTGAGAGTTTCCGGCACCAGTTCACTGATCTTCCGCTGCAGGTGATTCTTGGTCCGGCGGTAGACGCGATGGCGCCAGCTTTGGCCTCGCGCCTCGAGTTCATCCTGCAGGTAACCAATCTGTGCACCGGTGAACTGGAGGGGGCCGGAGGAGACCGTGGCGGTCTGGTTCTCGCGCAAGAACGCGCTGACCGCGTCGCCGAGCGTTGCACCAAAGCGGTTCTGAAAGGGATAACCCGGCGTCTGTCCGTGGTCGGACAGAATGACCAGCAGGTAGTCGGCGCCGGGCACGAGTTCCGCGGCGCGAATGATTTCGCCGATGCGCCGGTCGATGTAGCGCAGATTCTTCAGTGCGGGCCAGGAGCCAGGGCCGAAATGGTGGGCGATCTCATCATAGCCGCTGTAGGTGGTGTAGATGCGCGGCGTTCCGGCGAAGATCTCGGCGATCACCCCGAAGGTCTGCATCTCCCGCAAGATGACGTTGCAAAAAATACGAATAAAGGGAAAGAGCCCCTCCCGGGTCTGCCAGCGGCGTTTGCGACGGTGGTGCCATTGGTCCTTGCGATTGGCCCAGTACTCGACCAGGGTTGCCAATCCCATGCGGCAGGTGCGCAGCGGGTTGGCCAGCAGAAGCAGGATGATGCGAAAGCCGCCGACACGGCCGAAGAGGGTTTGCGGATGTGGTGACGAGACGGTAAAGATGCTGCGGGCGGCATCGCCGTCGAAAATGTTCGAATAGGAAGCGCCGCCGGACAGGATCCCTCGTTTGTCGGCAAAGAAGGTTTCACGAAAATGTTGCACATGATCCGGATCGTTGCAGGAAATGATCTGTCCGGATTCCTTCTCGAACCAGCGGAAGGCGGGAATCCCGTGGCTGTTACCGTAAAAGAACGCTGCCTGCGCAGCCGGAGTGGTACTCGGCAGGCCGGCCTGGTATTCGATCAATTTGTGACCGCGGCGCAGGTAACGTTCCAGGTGCGGCAGGTAGCCGCGATCAAGGGCCTGCTGCAGAAAGGGATAGCCCAGGCCGTCAATCTGAATGCCGATGAAACCCTTTTGGCGACCACCGGCGAGACGCTCTTTCCTCTCTTTGCGGAACGGGAAGAGCTTGAGACCGTAATAAAAGCCGGCCAGCCACTTTTTCAGGTTCCCTGAACTCATGGGTGAGGCCCCTCGGACAGATAGTCACATCCGTGGCAGTCGCTCATCATGTCATCGGAAGCGACTTGCCGGCATCCTTTACGCGTGCTTATTCCTCAATCGTGACTGTGCGGATGGTGATCGTCTCAACGGGGACATCCTGGTGCATCCCTTTGTTGCCGGTGCGCACCTGGCGGATCGCATCCACCGTCTCCATGCCGTCGATCACCCGGCCGAACACCGCATAGCCGAAACCCTGTGCTGTCGGGGCGGTGTGATTGAGAAAATCGTTGTCGTCGACATTGATAAAAAACTGACTGGTGGCGCTGTCGACCTGCTGGGTGCGGGCCATGGCGACGGTGCCACGTTCATTTTTCAGGCCATTGGCGGCTTCGTTCTTGATCGGCGCTTTCTTGTTCGGTTTGTCGCGCATGTCGGCGGTCAATCCGCCACCCTGGATCATGAAATCGTCGATGACCCGATGAAAGATGGTCCCGTCGTAAAAACCCTCACGGACATAGGTCATGAAATTTGCCACCGTGATCGGTGCTTTTTGGGCATCGAGTTCCAGAACAATGTCACCCATGCTGGTTTCCAGGCGAACGGTTGGATGGGGGGATTCGGACATGGTCTCTCCTGTCTTTGGATGATCAATGCTGTTGTGCGGAGATATAGCATGCCCCGGGCGGAGGGGCAAGGCCGACCGCAGGACAGCGGGGACCACAATGCGCTTGCCGACAGGCGCGGCTAGTCCTCAATAGCGGCCGCTTCGATGCTCTCTTCCAAGGCATTTTCATCGATCCAGGCTTTCATCAGCGTATAGCAGACAGCGAGCAGAACCGGGCCGATGAAAAGACCGATGACGCCAAAGGCGATCAGGCCGCCGATAACGCCGGCGAAGATCAGCAGAAGGGGCAGGTTAGCGTTGCGGCGGATCAGGATCGGCCGCATGAAACCGTCCATGCTCATGACAAAGATTGACCAGACCAGCATGGCGATCGCCCAGCCGAGAGTCCCTTTCCAGAACAGCCAGATGATCACTGGAATCAGGACCGGGCCGGCACCGATCTGGGCGATCGTCAGCATGAAAATGAGCGCCGTGAGCAAGGACGCATAGGGGATACCGACGACGGCGAGGCCGATGCCGGCCAGCAGCGACTGGGCCAAGGCGGTAATCACGACACCCTGGGCCACGGCGCGCACCGACATTGCGGCCAGGGTGACGGCGTTCTCGCCGCGCTTTTCGGCGATCCGGTGGGCCAGGCGCAGCACCATCTCGGCCGCATGCTCACCATTCATATAGAGGATTGCCGTCAGGATCAGGGTCAGAACGAAATGAATGAACATCATACCGAAGCTGCCGGCCTGGCTGACCAGCCAGCCACCGATGTTCCGGATGTAGGGTGTCAGGCGCTGGGTGATGTCCCGAGCATCCGATGCGGCCAGCTTTTGCCAGGATTCGGTAAGCGTGCTGCCGATCAGTGGGACGTTTTCGAGCCAACCTGGAGGTGCGGGCGGCTTGAAGGTGGTCGCCTGTTTGCCGAGTGCGCTGATCTGGGGAGCATTTTCGACGATCGTCCCCACAGCCAGGGAAAAGGGGATGACGAAGACCAGGATCAGCAAACCCATCATGACCATGACCGCAGGGCGTCGTCCGCGCAACTTGTCCTGAAGAATCAACAGCAGCGGCCAGGTGGCGATGACGATCATACTGGCCCAGATCAGGGCGGGCAGGAAGGGGCGGAGAATCCAGAAACAGGCGGCCAACAAAGCGCCGATCAGGGCGATCAGCAGGATATTCCTGACCAGATCTTTTTGCAGCGTATCATTCATGTCGGCTCCGCAGGGGATGCTTGAACAAATCTGCACATGATGTTACCGCGACAAATTGTGGCACAAAACGGGTTCGATTGCACCTGTGATTTCGGTGCCGGGATTCATGGTCAGTAGGCCCTCCCGGAGCAGGTCCGAACAAAAACTGGCCTTGCCAGCAAAAAAGTCCGCTGACATTATTCCTGTTCTACGGACTCCTTATCACCATTCTGGCTGTTGTAGAGCTGTCTCATCTGGCGAAAAGGTCAGCATCAGCCGCGACTTAAGTTTCACGTTTCTCGAGGCCCTTGCAATTCTTTGGCAATTTGGTTATATTGCCAAAGACTTGGAGGAAGAAATGGACCACAACAGAAAAGTACTTCTCAATGCGCGTGCCGGTGTTCTCAAGGCGATGGCGCATCCGACCCGACTGTTCATTATCGAGGAGCTGGCCAAGGAAGAGCACTGTGTCTGCGACCTGACCGAACAGATCGGGGCTGATGTCTCCACGGTCTCAAAGCATCTTTCCGTCCTTAAGCAGGCCGGCATCGTGACCGACGACAAGCGTGGCAACCAGGTTTTTTACCGCCTGCGCGTGCCCTGCATTTTAAACTTTTTCGGTTGCGTTGAATCCGTGTTGGAAGCGAGTGTCCTTGATCAGGCGGTGCTGCTGAACGTCGTTGGCAAGTAATATTTTTTTGAAAAACTATTTGGCGGATTCGCCAAATAGGCTTGAGGGATCCTATGCTGTGGAAAAGTGAATGGAAGCCTTTCCTGACGATCGTGACTGTCTTCTTCGTGATTTATTTTCTGCCGATTGACGGAATGATTCATTCTCTGCCGGTTGATTGGTTACCGGATATGCCACGTCTTGAAAATGCCTTTTGGGAAGCCCTCTCTCTGGCCAAATGGTATGCCCGTGAGCATGTTCTTCTCTGCCTGGTTCCGGCTTTTTTTATTGCCGGTGCCGTGGGTGTTTTTGTTAGCCAGGCAGCCGTCATGAAGTATCTCGGTCCCAAGGCGAACAAGATTCTGGCTTACGGCGTCGCCTCGGTATCCGGAAGTATCCTGGCGGTCTGTTCCTGCACCATTCTGCCCTTGTTCGCCGGGATCTACCGCATGGGAGCGGGGCTCGGGCCGGCGAGTGCGTTCCTCTACTCGGGCCCGGCAATCAATATCCTTGCCATTGTTCTCACCGCCGCCGTCCTCGGCCCAGAGATGGGAGTTGCCCGTGCAGTTGGCGCGGTCAGCTTTTCGGTCCTGATCGGTTTGCTGATGCATCTGTTCTTTCGCCGGGAAGAGATGGAAAAGGTCACCTGGGGAAAACCCGCTGAGCCGACGGGGCTCTGGCCGATGATCTATGCCTCAAAATGGCTGATCACCGGATTCTTTGCCCTGGTCTTGGCCGTGATTCTGGTTCTCTGCTTCAAAGTGCAGACCTGGAGGATGACTGCGGCAGCAACACCGGCGTTGGTCCTGGCATTCTGGCTTCCGGAACATCCTGAGATGGCTTTCGTTGCGGGGATAATCGGCCTGACTCTTTTGCTGACAACGGGCCCAAGAGATGACGGTGAATTAGAAGAGTGGTTCGATACCAGTTGGGATTTCGCCAAAAAGATTCTGCCGCTTTTGCTCTGGGGGGTTCTGATCGCCGGGGCATTGCTTGGCCGACCGGAGCACGAAGGCCTGATTCCGTCACATTGGATCGCCAACCTGGTCGGCGGCAATTCGATGTGGGCCAACCTGTTCGCCTCAGTGGTCGGCGCCTTTATGTATTTCGCGACCTTGACGGAAGTCCCGATACTGCAAGGACTGATCGGCGCCGGTATGGGCAAAGGCCCGGCGCTGGCCTTGCTCCTGGCTGGCCCGGCCTTGAGCCTGCCGAACATGCTGGTTATCCGTTCGGTCATGGGAACCAAGAAAACGGTTGTCTTTGTCTTGCTCGTCATCATCATGGCAACAATCTCTGGACTGATTTATGGAGCTGTTTTTGGATAAACGGACCAGAGATCTCAACGAAAGGAGAAAGATTGTGAAAAAAATTCAGATTCTCGGTAGCGGTTGTGCGAAGTGCAACAAACTGGCCGACAACGCCAAGGAGGCCGCAGTTGTTCTTGGGGTAGACGTCGAAATTGAAAAAGTGACCGATCTCCGGGCAATCACCGAGTTCGGTTGTCTGTCAACACCGGGGCTGGCCATCGACGGCCAATTGATCAGCCAGGGCAAGTTGCTCAAGCCGGACCAGATCATAAAGTTGCTCTGACCGGTTTATTTTGATGACGATTAAACGTCATACGTGGCCGTAAAATTGTCCCACCAGCACCTGTCCCGAAGGAAAACGTCTTCTGATCGATAGACATATCCAGCAAATATTTTAATCTTTTAAATAAAGACCACACCGTGATCCTGGGTGGTCTTTCCTTTTTTTCGCCAAGCCGGGTTGCCAACGCATCAAGCCAGAAAGGAGAAGAAATGGCCTGGGCCGGGACAGTTTACGTGGCGCTTGCGGCTCTTTTCTGGGGGCTATCCGGCGGGATTGGCGGTGTTCTCATGGCCAGCGGCTGGGATCCGTTCGTGGTCTCCTTTTATCGGGGTGCGATCGGACTGCTGTTTGTCCTTGTCTGGCTCGGCTTGCGCCCGCAGGGCAGTGGGCTGGGCAATCGTCGGGTATGGTTCTGGTCGGTGGTTGCCGGTTGCGGCGTCGCAGGCAATTTCTCCTTCTATTTCGTGAGCATCGCGCAGAGCAGTCTCGCTGTTGCCGTGATGTTGATGTATTGTGCACCGGTCTTTGTCTCTCTCATATCTTTTGCATTAAAGCTTGAAAGGCCCACCCCACTGAAGTGGGGTGCCGTGGCCTTGGTGATGGTTGGCATCCTGTTGCTCACCAGGGTTTATGACTTCGGCTTTACTGGCGTCACGCTGATCGGCGTGGCCGCCGGCTTGCTCGCCGGGCTGTCCTATGCCGTGTTTATTTTCGGTTTCAAGTCTGCCGCGCCGCATGGCAGCCCACAGGCAATCCTCTCTATTGCCTTCACTGCCCTGGTGATCCTCCTGATCGGGCCGAGCGATGCAAGTCAGCTGGTCGCCGTCATGCATACTCCCGATTGGCCCTTGTTCGCAGGGCTCGGGGTGCTTGGGGCGGGACTGTCCTTTGTCCTGTATATCATCGGCCTCAATCAGACAACACCGACCATGGCCTCAATTGTGGCCATGGTCGAACCGGTCACGGCGTCGCTTCTCGGCGTGATCCTTTTCAATGAAAAGCTGGTCGGGTCGCAGATCTTCGGCATGGGGCTCATCTTAATCACAGTGACTGTGCTGAGCGCGCATTTGAGCCTCCGAAGACCTTCCTCTGATTCAACCACGCGTTGAAGACGCCATCTCCTCCAACGGCAGACGCCTTAAAACAGTGCCGGGGAAAATCACCGGCTGCGGGAGGGCAGGGGAACTGCTGTAGAAAGATCCTTATGCGAGACGATCTTCACCAAATGCAAGCGGCCCTGAGCAGAGGGATTGTCCTGTCGGATTGGCCAGTGGTTAAAAAGACTTATCGTGTTTGGTAAAAATTGATAGTGTTGTATAATTCTGATTGAACATTTTCTTATTGTTGACGTTTTGTCACTTCCTGAACATCGAAATTGCAATGCCTGACCTGGTCGAAGAAAAAATCCACAACATCGCTCTTTTCCCTGAAGAAAATCCCTTTCCGGTATTACGTATCGATCAAGAGGGGATTTTGCTCTACGCCAACCGTGCTGCGGAGAACTTGTTATTGCAATGGCAATGTCACGTCCATCAAAGAGTCCCTGATGTGATCCTTGACCAGGTGCTCGCGGTTCTTGAAAACAGCCAAAACCAGGAGTTGGCAATGTGCTGTGATGGTCGGGACTTCTCCTTTGCCCTCGTTCCGATTGCTGAGCGCGGATATGTCAATTTTTATGGTCGGGACATCACAGACCAAAAGAAAAGTGAAATTGCGCTACGGGAAAGTGAAGAGCGTTTCAGGCAACTCGCGGACGCAATGCCGCAACTGGTTTGGACAGCAGACCCGATGGGGAATATTGATTACTGCAACAGGCGCTTTCAGGAAATCAATGGTCTTGAACAAAAGCCGGATGGCTATTGGGAGTGGGTTCAAGTCCTTCACCCTGATGATCGCGAAAGAACTGTGCTGGCTTGGCAATCTGCTGTTCAAAACGAAAACGTTTATCAGGTCGAGCATAGAATCCAACGCAATGATGGTTGTTTTCGTTGGTCACTCACCCGAGCAAGACCGGTTAAAAACAGTGCCGGCGTTATTGTGAAATGGTATGGCACAACCACGGACATCGACGATTTAAAACAAGTTGAAAATGCATTGGCCAAAGCCAAAGAAGTCGCGGAAGAGGCGAATCGGGCAAAAAGTGAATTTTTAGCAAACATCAGCCACGAGATTCGTACGCCCATTACCATATTCAAAAGTGCCATTGAATATCTGTTGGACAGTCAAAATGACCTCAAGGATCTGCAACTCCTTGACCTCGCTGAGCAATCAGCCAAGCGATTGAGCCTTTTACTGGAAGAGTTGCTGGATCTGTCCAAAATTGAAGCGCGCCAAATGAGCATTCGCGAAGAACGTTTCGACATTCGCGATTGTCTCAAGAACTCCGTTTCGATGATGGTTCCTCAAGCAAAAAAGAAAAACCTGCATCTGGCCATGAACGTTTCCTCGAATGTCCCCAAAGAGGTTGTTGGTGACCAAAATCGCATTGGCCAGATCTTGCTCAATTTAATTGGCAATGCTGTTAAATTTACGGAGCAAGGATCTGTCCTGGTCACCGCTGAATGCTCAGACAAGACACTTGACATTACGGTGACGGATAGTGGCATCGGGATTCCTGAAGACAAATTGACGGCCATATTTGAACCGTTCAACCAGGTCAATACATCATCAACCGGCAGAGATGGTGGTACCGGCCTGGGCTTGGCCATATCAAAAGGCCTGGTGAAACTGATGGACGGCAACATCACCGTAAAAAGTACCTTGGGGCAAGGAAGTGCTTTCTCCATCGGTTTGCCGATCAAGGGTGACATGTCCTCTCGATAAAAATCACCACGAGCAAGATTTTTTTGCCGGGCCTGAATGGCCGGGCTTCGGATCAACTCTGACCAGGTACAGCCCCCTTCCCGTCAGCTGAACTGACAGAACGCATAAAGCGGTTCGTTCCATTCTTAAGTCAGAGTTCTTCAAAGGTTGCAGAACGCCCAGAGCCATATATCCTTGCTTCATGTGTGGTCGTTTTGTGCTCGAAATCTCACCCGAACTTCTGATGAAGGTCTATCGCCTTCCCTCTGTTCCTGATTGGCAACCGCGTTACAATATTGCACCGGGCCAAAATGTCGCTGTGATCAGACAACATAATGGCGGTGATCGTGCATTGGCCTGGCTGCAATGGGGACTTATACCGTCTTGGGCAAAGGAACAATCCATTGGCCATAAGATGATCAATGCACGCTGTGAAACGGTTCACGAAAAGCCTTCTTTCAAGCATGCCTTTCAGGCGCGGCGTTGTATTATTCCTGCGAGCGGATTTTATGAATGGGAGAAAAGAGGCCCAGAAAAAATCCCGCATTATATTCACTTACGAGATCATCAGATCATGTCTTTTGCCGGACTCTGGGAGAAGTGGACATCTTCGGAGGGAAAGACGCTTGAGACCTGCACAATATTAACGACAGCAGCCAATAGCCTGCTCAAAAAGCTGCATGATCGAATGCCTGTCATTCTTCACAGCGAAGAGATCGAACTATGGCTTAATCGGGGAATTGATGACGTCAATCGATTGAAAGGATTGTTCCACCCGTATCCTTCTGATCAACTGGCAGAATATGTTGTTTCAAAAGCAGTCAACCACCCAGCAAATGATAGCCCTGCCTGCATCACGCCCCTTTCGCCTCAGGCCAAAACTCCGCATCAATGACACCCAACGGTCTGCGTTGGGCCTTGCCGAGCGCTTGCTCTTGCATTGGCAGCATTCGACTGCGCAAAGAAGAGACAGCAGATAAAACATTGCTTCTCGCTGGTTAGGGTCGCATGAGCAAATTCATCTCTCGACAAGATTGGCCATTTCCCCGTGGCGATAGATCCTTTTCCTCCCGACCAGAGAAGGGGTTTGAAAATTTCGACAGCAGATGGTCGACTTTTTGCAAAATACTTCACTGATCAACCGGGATCATTCGATGTTGGCGGCAGGCGATCCCGCGTTTGATCGAAATGAACCTCGTCAAATAGAAGGAATTCGGCTGTCTTAAACACTTTTGCAGTGTATCGGGAACATGTCCGGCCCGGGCTGCAGTGCCATTTATATTGGCATCGTGACAGGAAATAACACGTTTTTTGAACATCAGTGTCCTGATGTCAAAGGATTGAATCATGATGATAAAGAAGTCTGAAATGAGGGAACTGATGAAAGACAGTTCCTGTGAACATGCACAAAAACAAAAGCCTGCATGCAACGCACCGACACCCGGTGCAACGACAGGCGGCTGTGCTTTTGAGGGGAGTCAGCTTGCCTTGTTTCCTTACGCGGATGCTGCCCATTTGGTTCATGGTCCTGCAACATGTCTGGCCGCCAGTTGGGAAACACGGGCAACGCAGACGCGTTGGCAAGGACGTGACTTGACTCAGACCGGGTTTACGACTGACGTTCGTTTAAATGACATCATCTTTGGCGGGGAGGAAAAATTAACCAAAGCGGTGACTTATATTCTGGATCATTATCGGCCTGAGGGAATATTTGTCTATGCGACGTGCGTTACGGCAATGATCGGGGATGATTTGGATCTTGTCTGCAGGAAAGTCGCCGAGAAAACGAACATCCCGATTATTCCGGTTCACTCACCGGGTTTTTTGGGGGGCAAAAATTTAGGCAGTCGATTGGGTGCAGATGCTGTCTTCAAACATCTGATTGGGACCAAGGAACCCGCTTTTTTGACGCCCTATGATATCAATCTTATTGGGGAATACAATGTTACGGGAGATATGTGGCAATATCTTCCCCTGCTTGAAGAACTTGGTATCAGGATCTTGTCGACATTAAGTGGCGATGGGCGGATCGCAACGATTCGCACCGCCCACAGGGCAAAGCTTAACGTTCTTGTGTGTGCAAAATCGTTGGTCTCTTTTGCGCGTAAGATGGAAGACACCTATCAGATTCCATGGATCTCACTTTCGTTCTATGGCAAGCGTGATACCTCGGATGGACTTCTGGCCATTGCCGAGGCCCTCGGTGATGAACGTCTGGTCGCGAACACGAAAGCGCTGATTCGCCGTGAAGAATTGAAATTGGACGAACAATTGAAACCTTATCTTGAACTTTTCCAGGGGAAAAAAGCGGTTTTAAACACCGGTGGAAATAAATCCTGGTCCATTGCTGCTGCTCTGCAGGATCTTGGTCTAAAAGTGGTTGCGACCTCGGTCCGTAAGGCCACTGAAGATGACAAAGCGAAGGCGAGGCAGTATCTGGGTGAGGATGCTGTCTTAATGGAAAACCCAGGGAATGAGCAGGCTCAAATCATCGAGAAAGAAAAAGCTGACATCCTCCTGGCAGGAGGGAGATCCTTGTATACGGCATTAAAAAAACGGATTTCTTTCATTGACGTGAATCAGGAAAAGAAAAAAAGTTACGGTGGTTATACCGGTTTATTGGCTTTGGCTGAAGATATAAAGAATTCCCTGGAAAATCCTGTTTTTAAACTCGCCGGCAAAAAAGCACCTTGGGAATAAAGGAGGGTTCTAGGACGTTTAGTCCATGAACCGAATTGCGCTGCTTCTTAAAGGTTTTAAAGAGGAAAAGAAAAAATCGAGTTTTTTTGATCGCGACATTTCGGCGGTATTTTAATCCGCACGATTATGGTATATTTGAAGGACCTCAAATGTGACCTGAGGTTCTCGAATGCAAAGGAGGAAGACGGTTATGCTTGTCTCTGATCCGCCGGGCCATTTAGGGGAAGTCCCATCACAATGAAACGTAAAAAGAATTGGATTGCAGCATTTTGTTGATCCAAAAAGTGTTCCCTTGATCGGAAC
>JARRPG010000027.1:0-33501 GCA_037383085.1 Desulfuromonadales bacterium
TGGACCGCCGAGGAGGACCGGGCCCGCCAGATTCTGCAAACGACCTTTGCCGATCGTTCGCTGGATAGTTTCGGCTGCCAGCAGATGCCCGGGGCGATCCGGGCCGCCGGCCTGGTGTTGCATTATCTGGAGGAGACCCAAATGGGGGTGGTGGGTCACCTGCAGCCACTGCAGACCTATCACATCCAAGATCACATGGTCCTCGATGATTTCACCCGGCGCAACCTGGAGTTGACTGCAACCCTGCGCGACGGGGGGCGGCGCGGCTCCCTGCTCGGTGTGATCGATCGGACCGTGACGGCGATGGGCGCCCGTAAACTGCGTCACTGGCTGACCCATCCCTTGCTCGACCGCGAGCGCATTGTAGCGCGCCATGCGGCGGTCGAAGAACTGGTCGATAAAAGCCTCTGCCGGGACGATCTGCGCCGGGCGCTCGATGAGGTCTACGATCTCGAACGTCTCAACGGGCGGATTGCCATGGCCACCGGCAACGCCAAGGACCTGGTGGCTCTGCGCCGGTCCCTGGAAAAGCTGCCCGAGGTGATCAATCTGCTGGCCGAATGCGAGAGCCCATTGCTGGTATCATTGCGCGACACGCTCGATCCGCTGCCGGATGCGGTGGCCATGATCGCCTCGGCGATTGTCGACGATCCGCCCTTCGTGCTGCGCGAGGGCGGCCTGATCCGCGAGGGGTATCACGCCGAGCTCGACGAATTGCGCACCATCAGCCGTGAGGGGAAGGGCTGGATTGCCCGTCTTGAGCAGGAAGAACGCCAGCGGACCGGAATCAACACGCTCAAGGTCCGATACAACAAGGTGTTCGGCTACTATATCGAAGTCACCAAGTCACATCTTGACCGTGTCCCCGAGGATTATCAGCGCAAGCAGACGCTGGCCAACGCGGAACGTTACATTACGCCGGCCCTGAAAGAATACGAGGAGAAGGTCCTTGGGGCCGAAGACCGCGTCGTGGCCATCGAATACGACCTGTTCCAGGATGTCAGACGCCAGATTGCCGCTTTTGGCCAGCGTATCCAGGCCACGGCTGAAGGCGTCGCCTCGCTCGATGTCCTGGCGGGCCTGGCCGATGTAGCCCACGAGCGAAACTACTGCCGCCCGCTCATGGACGATTCCACCAGCCTGGAGATTGAGGAAGGCCGGCACCCGGTGATTGAGACGATGAGCCTCGGTGAACGATTCGTCGCCAACGATGTGGCCATGGACACCGAGACAAGACAGATCCTAATCATCACCGGACCGAACATGGCCGGCAAATCCACATTCATGCGCCAGGTTGCACTGCTGGTCCTGATGGCCCAGATGGGCAGCCTGGTGCCGGCGAAAAAGGCGCAGATCGGCGTGGTTGACCGGATTTTTACCCGAGTCGGTGCCAGCGACAACCTGGCCCGTGGCCAGTCAACGTTTATGGTCGAGATGACGGAGGCCGCCAATATCCTCAATCACGCCACACCGCGCAGCCTGATTGTCCTCGACGAGATCGGCCGGGGCACATCGACCTTTGATGGTGTCAGCATCGCCTGGGCCGTGGCCGAATATCTGCACGACACGCCCGGGGTCGCTGCCAAGACCCTGTTTGCCACCCACTATCACGAGTTGACCGAACTGGCCCAGACTCGCGAGCGGGTGCAGAATTTCAATGTCGCCGTCAAGGAATGGGACGATCAAATCATCTTTCTGCGGCGGATTGTCAAGGGCGGCGCCAGCCACTCCTACGGGATCCAAGTCGCCCGGCTGGCCGGGCTGCCGACACCGGTCATCGCCCGTGCCAAGGAGGTCCTGCAGAACCTCGAATCCGGCGAATACGAAGCCGGGGCGCCGCGGCTGGCACGCAGCAAGCGTCAGACCCAAGCCGAGACCCCACCGCAGCTGGGGCTGTTCGATCGACCGGATCCGATCCGACAGACCCTCGATGAGATGGATGTCTCGGTTCTGACGCCCCTGGAAGCTTTGAACCTGCTCGATCAGTTGAAGAAGATGTGTGTCTCATGATGAATCGTTTCGTTATCCTCCTGCTTGTCTTGTTCGCTCTGGTCCCCCCGGTGACCGTGTGCGCCGAAAGTGCCGACCAGGCCTACCGCAAAGCGCGCGAAAGTTATTACGCCTTGCAGAACTCCGCGCGCAAACAAATGTACCGCGAGCAGTGGCAAAAGGTGTTCGACAGATTCCAGGCCGTCTACGAACGGTTCCCGGACACCCGGCGTGGGGGCGATGCCCTGTACATGTGCGGCAAGACGATGGCCGGCTTGTACAATATCAGCCGCATTGAACCGGACGCGGAACGGGCCGTGGCGCTGTTCGAGGATATGGCGCGGGTCTATCCGGCCAGCAATCTGGCCGATGATGCCCTGTTGCAGGCCGGTGAGTTACTGGAAGAGGCGCTGCATGACAAGACGCGTGCCTACCGGGTTTACCAGCGGTTGGTCGAGATCTTGCCCCGTGGTGACATGCACGGCAAGGCAAAGCAGCGACTGCAGGCTCTGGCCCAGTATGCCCCGCCCTCGCCACCGG
Organism: Desulfuromonadales bacterium; assembly: GCA_037383085.1. GTDB lineage: Bacteria > Desulfobacterota > Desulfuromonadia > Desulfuromonadales > BM103 > JARRPG01. The sequence continues at coordinate 2,530 of JARRPG010000027.1, forward strand.
TCGCCGAAACGCCAGTGATCGCAGAACCGGAGGTTGCCAAGGGTTCCGACCGTGCAACGGCCACCGAGTCCGCGGCACGCGATGACAGTTTGCTGTCGGCGATCCGGTTCTGGTCCAACCCGGGGTACACCCGGGTGGTCCTCGATGTGACGAACGAGGCGCATTTTTCCACGCATTATCTGGCCGCCGACGCGAACCGGCAGAACCCGGCCCGTCTCTACATCGATATCGAAGGCGTTGGTCTGGATGCCGCACTGCAGGAGATAACCCGTGTCGATGATGGCCTGTTGCAGCAGATCCGGACCGGAAGACCACGTCCGAACACGGTCCGGGTGGTCTTCGATCTTGAAAGCCTTGGTGATTACAAGGTCTTCCCCCTGAATGACCCCTGGCGCATCGTGATCGATATCGCCGGTGACCAGGCTCCGGTCCTCAAGCGTGACGAAGTCCAGATCACGGCACTGCCGAAAACCGACCAGGACGCGATCGCACGGGTTCTCAACCAAACCCCCGAAGCGCCGCCATTGCTGCATCTGCCGAAGACCCCGGTGGTCCCCGCGCTGCGTCGGATCGTCATTGATGCGGGCCACGGTGGCAAAGACCCCGGTGCCGTCGGACCGAGCGGTGTGCTCGAGAAAGATGTCACACTGAAACTGGCCAAGGCTCTGGCCAGCGAGCTGACCCGCGTGATCGGCTGCGAGGTGATTCTCACTCGCAGTGACGATGTCTACCTCCCCCTGGAGGAGCGGACGGCGATTGCCAACAAGGTGGGTGCGGACCTGTTTGTGTCCCTGCATGCCAATGCCAACCGCAGCCGCAAAGCCTATGGCATCGAAACCTACTACCTGAATTTTTCCAAAAACGACAAGGCCGCCGCAGTGGCGGCGCGCGAGAACGGCACCACCCTGCAGCAGGTGTCCGATCTCGAACTGATCCTCTTTGACCTGATGGCTAACGCCAAGATCAACGAATCGAGCCGACTGGCTGCAGCGATCCAGAAGAGCCTGGTCGAGGGAATCAGCCGCAAGTACAGCAATGTTCGCAATCTGGGGGTTCGCCAGGGCCCCTTCTACGTGCTGCTCGGCGCCACCATGCCCTCGGTTCTGGTGGAGACGGCGTTCATCAGCCACCCCCGGGAGGAAAAGCGTCTGACCAGCAGCGCCTACCAGAAATCCGCCGCCCGAGCGATCGCCTCAGCCATCAAGGAGTACGCCATCAGCAACAATATGATCGCGTCCCGTTAACATGAAACAGCAAACGCAAACACCCCCGGACTTTTTTGCCACTGAGCTGATGCTCGCCGGCGACGTCTCCTTCGATGAGCGCCGCAGCCCCCTGATTGAGGCGGCGCGCCAGTACCTCGACCATCATCGTCATGCCTGTCATGAGCTGCATCTTAGCGGTGGCAGCGGTCATGAGGTGGTTCACTGTCTGACGTCCATGGCCGATGAACTGATTCGGACGCTCTACCATTGTGCCTCTGCGGAATTTCCCACCTCGGGGACGGTCTGTTCAGCGGTGATCGCTCTGGGCGGATACGGCCGCGCGGAACTCAATCCACTCTCCGACATTGACATCATGTTCTATTGCAGTGACCGGAACAAGGACCTGGCGGAAAAGATTGCCGAACGCGTCCTCTATCTGCTCTGGGATTTGAATCTCGATGTCGGCTACAGCGTTCGCACTGCGGCCGACTGCCTGTCGCTGGCGCAGCAGGACTTGACCATCCGGACCGCATTGCTCGATACGCGTTTTCTGGCCGGCGATGCCGTGTTGTACCGGGAATTTGAGAAACAGGTCCTGCAGCAGATCCTAGCCAAGAACAATCAGGCCTTTCTCAAGGCCAAATACGAAGAACATCAGGCGCGTCTGGCGAAGTACGGTTCCTCGGTCTATATGCTGGAACCGAACATCAAGGAGGGTGAAGGTGGCTTGCGTGATCTGCATACCGCGGTCTGGATGGCCCGGGTCAAATTCAAGGCCAAGGATCTGCGCCACCTCCTGAAAAAGGGGGTGATCTCGGAACGGGAGTATCAGCAGATCGAGGCGGCTTACGATTATTTGTGGCGGATTCGCAACGAATTGCACTTTCAGTCCAAGCGCAAGAGCGATCAGATTCAGTTCGATCAGCAAGAGCAGATTGCCGCCTTCCTCGGGTACCAGAAAAATCGGGGCTCTTTGCCTGTGGAACTCTTTATGCAGGACTATTATGCCCAGGCGACTGAGACCGAGCATCTGGCCTCGATGCTGATTTTCCGGGCCTACAAGGACAAGGACACCCCGACCGGGATTCTCGGTTATCTGGGACGACGCAACATCAACGAGGACTTTTTCAGCTACCGGGGGGAACTGAAAACAACGCACAAAGATCTCTTTGCCGAACGGCCCGAGGCCATGATGGAGGCATTCCTGCTTGCCAAACAGCAGGGCCTGTCGCTCAGTGCCGACATCAAAGGGCAGGTGCGCGACAACCTTGACCAGGTCAATGACAAATACCGCCGTGACCGCAAGGTCTCAGCGATGTTCCTGGAGATCATGCGCGGGCCGAGCGGTGTAGCGAAGACCCTCCGAGACATGCATCATGTGGCTTTCCTGAACAAGTACATTCCCGAATTCAGCCGCATCTACTGCATGGTTCAGCACGATGCCTATCACGTTTATACCGTCGATATTCATTCGATCTTTGCCGTCGAGGAAGTCGAAAAGCTCTGGCGGGGTGACTACAGTGAATCACGCCCGCTGTTGACGCGGGTGGCCCAGGACATCGGCAAACCGGAGTTGCTGGTCCTGGCCGTGCTGTTCCACGACATCGGCAAAGGCGAGGGCAAGGACCATTCGAACAGGGGCGCCGAAATGATGCCGAAGATTGCGCGGCGTCTGCATCTCTCGAAGGAGGACTCCGCTCGACTGGTGTTCCTGGTCCGGCATCATCTGGCCATGGCGCACATTTCCCAGAGACGCGACCTCAACGACATTCGCCTGATCCAGGATTTTGCCAACTCCATGGAGATGGCGGAAAACCTGAAGATGCTCTTCATCCTCACATTTGCCGATATCAAAGCTGTCGGCCCGGATGTCTGGTCGGAATGGAAGGGACACCTGCTGCAGGACCTTTACGAGAAGACCTACGAAACCATGGAGCGTGGCAACTTCATGACTGAGTTGCGCACCGAGCGGGTCCGAAATCGCAAACGCAAGGTTCTCGAGGCGCTGAAGGAGGAGTTCGGTGAAAAGCGGGTGCAGAGGCGTCTGCGCACCCTGAGTACTCGATACCTTCTGACCCATCGGTCCTGGGAGGTGATTGATCATCTCAGCCTGGAGCTGTCTCGTGGCGACAAAACGGTGGCCATCCAGGTCAAGCACGACGAAGAGGCCGAATTCAGCATCGTCACCATCTCGACGGTCGATGTCCCGGGGCTTTTCAGCATCATTACCGGCGTCATGGCGGCCAACGGCATCAACATCCTGAGTGCCCAGATTTATACGCGCAGCAACGGTATGGCGCTCGATATCCTGCATGTCAACAAGCCGGTTGGTGGCATCATCGATTCGACCACCAAGTGGGCCAAGGTCGAAGCGGATCTTACGGCGGTTCTCGAGGGACGCGAGAAGGGCTCGACGCTGATCAAAAAACGACAGAAAGCGAGCACCCTGCCGGGACACAAACGGCCGCGCTATCCGAACCGGGTGGAGTTTGACAGCGATGTATCGCGGGAATACACCGTGATTGATGTCTTTGCCCACGATAAGATCGGCCTTCTTTACCGGATCACACGGACGCTCGCCGATCTCGGTCTCTATATTCATGTCGCCAAGATCTCCACTAAGGCCGATCAGGTGGCGGACACCTTCTATGTCAAAGATATCTTCGGCCAGACCGTCGCCAGTGAAGCCAAGCGGGAGGAGATTCGCAAGGCCTTGCTCGAGTGTATGGAAGAGTAGTTAAAAAACAGGTTATTATGGATCATTACCTGGACTATTTTCTGAACTATTTAACGGTCGAAAGAGGGCTCTCGGACCACACCCTGGACGCCTATGGCCGCGATCTTTCCCGTTATCTGTCCTACCTGGAGACCCAGAAGATCAGTCAGCCGGAGGCGATTACACCGGCCGTTGTCCTGCGGTTCCTCGGCCATCTCAAGCAGACCGGTTTGTCGGCCCGCAGCCGGGCCCGCAACCTGGCCGCGCTAAGGACGTTTCATAAATTTCTGGTACGGGAAAAGATCATAGCCGACAATCCCACCGACCAGGTGGTCTCACCGAAAACTCTCGCCGCGCTGCCAAAAACCCTTTCGCCAATCGATGTCGAGAGCCTGCTCGCCAGTCCTAAGGGAGAGACACCGCTGGCGCTGCGTGACCGGGCCATGTTGGAGATTCTCTATGCCACCGGTCTGCGGGTCTCCGAACTGGTCTCCCTGCAGTTGAATGATCTGCAGCTCGATGTCGGTTATTTGACCGCTTTCGGCAAACGCAGCAAGCAGCGGATCGTTCCCCTGGGGGAGGCCGCGGTGGCCGCATTGCACGATTATTTGCGGATCGGTCGACCGGGCCTGGATAAGCAGCGAGGCAGTCGTCATCTGTTTTTGAATCGTTCCGGGGCTGGCTTGACACGGCAGGGGTTCTGGAAGATTATTAAGCGCCGCGCCCGGGAAGCCGGCATCAAGCAGAGCATCACGCCGCATACCATGCGGCATTCCTTTGCCACGCACCTGTTGGAGAACGGTGCCGATCTGCGTTCGGTGCAGGCCATGCTGGGTCATGCCGATATTGCGACGACTCAGATCTACACCCATGTGACTCGTGAACGGCTGCGACAGATGCATGCTCAACATCATCCACGGGGGTGAATTCCGGGACGCGGAATGCGTGACGTGGGACGCGAAAAAATGACAATGTTGATTCGTGAACTTTTAACTTCTAACCCCTGACTGAACCTTTATGAAATACATCACGCTACTCGGCGATGGCATGGCCGATGAACCAGTCCCGGAACTCGATGGCAGAACGCCGCTGCAGGCGGCTGAGACTCCCCACATGGATGCTTTGGCCCGGCGCGGTTTGATCGGTCTGGCCGAGACGGTCCCTGCATCCTTCCACCCCGGCTCTGATGTCGCCAACCTGTCAGTGTTCGGCTACGATCCTGCGGCCTGTTACACCGGGCGATCGCCCCTCGAAGCGGCCAGCATGGGTGTTGAACTGGGCCCTGATGACGTTGCCTATCGTCTCAACCTGGTCACTCTGGGCCTGCTCGGCGGCGAGCTGTATATGGAGGATTTTTCCGCCGGCCATATTGCCACCGAGGAGGCCGCACAGCTGATCCACTGTCTGCAGGAGGAACTCGGCGATGAGGTGTTTCAGTTCTATCCAGGCGTCAGTTATCGTCATCTGATGGTTTGGCGGGGCGGCCGGGATGACATTCACGTGCCGCCGCCCCATGACCTGATCGGTCAGAGTGTCAATCGCCACGTGCCACGTTCTGCTGCGGCGATGCCCCTGATGCAGATTACCAGTGCCGCCCAGTTGCTGCTCAAGCAGCATCCAGTCAATCTCAGGCGGGAAGCGCAGGACCAGCCAGCCGCAAATTCGATCTGGCTGTGGGGACAGGGCAAACGACCCCAAATGGCGACCCTGCAGGAGCAATACAATCTGTCCGGAGCTGTGATTTCAGCGGTCGACCTAATCAAGGGGATCGGACTTTATGCCGGCCTGGATGTGATCAATGTTCCGGGAGCCACCGGCTACCTCGACACCAATTACCGGGGCAAAGCGGAAGCGGCTCTGGACGCACTGTCTTCGCGGGATTTTGTCTACCTGCATGTTGAAGCCCCGGATGAAGCGGCCCACGGTGGCAGCCTGTCGGACAAACTCGAAGCGATCGAAAATTTCGATCGGGACGTTGTTGGCCCGGTTATGGCCGGCATGAAGGATTTTGGCGATTATCGGATTCTACTGCTGCCGGACCATCCGACACCCGTTTTGAAAAGAACCCATACCTCGGATCCGGTGCCCTTTGTTCTGGCGGGAACGGCGATCGATGCGACGGACGCCTCGGCATACTCCGAAGCCGAGGCCAAGGCTTCCGGACGGCTGGTCAGTCCGGGGCACCAGTTGATGGCGTGTCTGATCCATGGGCGGCTGCCATAACGCCAGTTCAATAATGACAGGGTGTTTGGCAGAGCCAGGGTTTTTCTGCCGGATAAAGGCAGGATCGGGGCCTGACAGCCGATAGATTGGCCGCACGACTGACGATTGGCGAGGGAGCCATAACAAGAGACAGGGATTTTTTTCGGAGGCCGCCGGGTGCACGTCGAATTTATCAAGTTGTCACGACCGGAACGGGCCGGGATCTTGTGTGATCTCGCCGAAGAGTATTATCTTCAGGACCAGCGCGTCCTGGTGATGGTTCAGGATGACAACCAGGGGGTGACACTGGATCGTTTCCTGTGGACCTGGAAGAAGGGCGCGTTTGTTCCGCACGTTTACGACAACGGGTCCGTGGAATGCCACGACGAACCGGTGGTGATCGTTGCCGAGGAGGAAAATCCGAATGGCGCCGACATCCTGATCATGGGAGAGCCTTGTGGTATCGACTTCATGCGTCAGTTTCGATGCGTGATCGATTTTGCCGAAACCTATGACGAAATGCGCCTGGCAGAATCGCGGGAACGTTTCAGGAGCTACCGGGAGCTTGGCTTCAAACCGGTCATGCGTCAATAAAGGGGGACCGCAAAGCCGGATCTGGCTCGATAGTGTCCCGCAACTGGAAACGGAAACTCCGCTTTCCATGGCGTCCCTGAAGGCACTGGCCTGCTGGCAGGCGCGGCCGGGTTCGATTTACACGGTCACGGATCCGAATGGCACGGACTATCGGGTGCGGATCGTTTCGCTGATTCCGGGCCAAGCCCGTTGCGTCCCCTTCGAAATTCATCACCAACCGGTCGAAAGTCATTTGCAGGTCACGGTTTATCAGGCCCTGCCGGAGCGTGAACGTTTCGAACTGGTTTTGCAGAAATTGACCGAACTTGGCGTCGACCGGGTCGGTGCGATCGAGACGGAGCGCTCCACGACCCGCGTCGAACGTGATGCCCGACAGAGCAAATCGCATCGCTGGCCGGATGTGCTCCGCAGAGCGGCTCTGCAGTGCCGGCGCGCCATGATGCCGGAACTGCTGGCGGTTCAATCCTTTGCCGAGGCTGTCGAAGAGGCGGCCTCGGCTGATTTGAAGCTGATTTGTCATGCCGGTCCCAACAGTCGATCAATCACTGAAGTGATCGGCGGCCAGCGTCCCGGCACCGTCGCCCTGTTGATCGGACCGGAGGGTGGATTTGCCCCCGCGGAGATCGCCCTTGCGAGCCGGCAGGGCGTCCAACCGGTCACTTTCGGCCCGCGGATTCTGCGCACGGAAACGGCCGCCATTGTCGTGACTGCGCTGATTCAAAACTGCCTGGGCGATTTAAAGTAAATCATTAGCATGAGCTGTTAGGGCTATAGGGCTGTAAGGCATTAAAGATAAAATATCAATCCTTGATCATTGCTCAGGTTTACCAATAATCGCATTACAGCATTACAGCATTACAGCATTACAGCATTACAGCAGCCCGCAAGATGGCGGTCAAAGCGAGTGTTCTGCTGGAACAGGCCACCCTTTACGCCGATTTGCCGACCGCTCTGAAAGACTGTCATTACGCCTACGCCACGACCCGGCGGTTCGGCAAGTACCGCACCGATTTCCTACACCCCGATACAGCGGCAGCCGATCTCTTGCCGCGCCTGGAATCCGGCCGGGTGGCAATGGTTTTCGGTCGCGAAGACAAGGGACTAAAGACCGAAGAGCTCGATCTCTGCCAGCGCCTGGTAACCATCCCCACCGGCGGCGAAATCCCGTCGATGAACCTGGCCCAGTCGGTGGTGATCTGTCTCTACGAGGTCGGCCGCCAGTACGGCGCCCGACTAGGCAAGGGGCAGGGCGGAAAGCGCCTTGCGACCAACGAACAGCTGGAAATTCTGTTTGCCCACATGCGGCAATCGCTGTTGAGGATCAGCTATCTGAACCCGCAGAACCCGGACCATATCATGCGCTCCTTCCGGCAGATGCTCGGTCGTGCCGGTCTTGATGAGCGCGACATCAGGATCCTGCGCGGGCTGCTCAGCGAGATCGACCGGGTCGAAGGGGAGCGCCGGACCCTGGCCGGAGAAGAGTCTGACAATGATTCGTTCTGAACAGTTGGCAAACGGCCTGGAGATCATTTTTTATGATCGCAGTAACCGCTATTTCGGCGATTACCATCGCATTTGCGTGGTCGCGGCAATTTCCCTCCGGTTTGCTGCAGTGATCGACACGGTCGATACCGCTATGCTCAACCAGGCGCGGCGTCTCTTTGGTGACCACTTGGTCATCGAGAAACGCATCGAACGCATGGGTGTGCCCACGGCCGATCGCGACCAGGTTCGCAACGCCTTGGTCGATGATTTCCTGAAACATTCGGCAGCCTATCTGGGCCGCTCCGATTATCCCAGCCGGCTGCTGGCGGCCGAGCTAAAAAAGCATTCGCTGCGGCGGCTTCATGTCTGAACGTCTCCAGGGTCTCGATATTACGACCCTGGTGCAGGGCGGGAGGGGCCTTGGTCACCACCGGGGCAAGGCGGTGTTTGTGCCGTTGACGGCGCCCGGTGACCGAGTCGACTGTCGCGTACTCCGGGAGAAATCCCGCTATATCGAAGCGGAACTGATCGAAATCGTCGAGCCCTCGCCCGTGCGACGCGATCCGCCCTGTCCTTATTTCGGTGATTGCGGTGGCTGCCAGTGGCAACATCTCCCTTACCGTGAACAGCTTGCCTGGAAGGCGTCTCTTTATACCGATCAGCTGGTGCGTAGCAAGGTTGCCGAGACGTCCCAAATTTTGCCAATCGTCTCGTCCCCGGAGGAATGGCATTATCGCAATCGGGTACAGTTCAAGTGCCATCGGACCACAGAGGGTATGGCGATCGGTTTTTATCGGGCCGGCTCCCACTTCGTCGTCGACACCGCCGACTGCCTGCTGGTGCGGCCGGAAATCGGCCGGGTTCTGCAACTGCTGCGTGAGGAGCTGCCAGCAGCACCGCGACCCGATTGCATTCCCCAGGTGGATGTGGCCTGTGGTGATGACGGCTCCGTCCGGATCATCCTGCATGTTCTGCCGCAAGCCCGCAAGGTGATGCGGAGTTGGCTCGAGACTTTTGCCGACCATTATCAGCTGAACACCTGCCTGCAATCGGGACGCAAGGATACCCTCGAAACGCTCAGGGGTGACGGTCAGTTATCCTATACTGTCGATCATCCGGAGATCCGGCTGCTCTGCGGGCCCGGCGGTTTCGTCCAGGTCAATTCCCGGCAGAACCGCAGGATGGTGGCGGAATTGATCACCCGGTTGAATCTGCAAGGCACCGAGGATGTGGTCGATCTTTTCTGTGGCATGGGTAATTTCAGCCTGCCGCTCGCACGTCGGGCTGCGCACGTGCTCGGCATTGAGGATTACGCCCCGTCAATTGCTTCGGCCCGCCGCAATGCGTTTGCCAACCGATTGCATAATAGCCGTTTCCAAGTGGCCGATGCGGCAGCGTTCGGCCGTTACTGCGGCAGCTCGCCGGACCTTATCATGCTCGATCCGCCGCGCACGGGGAGCCCCCGGGCAATGCGTGAGATTCTTCGATTGCAGCCACAACGGATCGTCTACATTTCCTGCGAGCCGTCGACCCTGACCCGCGATTTAAAGCTGTTGGTTCACGGCGGTTACGCGGTCGCCTGGAGTCAACCTTTCGACCTCTTTCCACAAACCGGGCATATCGAAAGCTTGACCTTGCTGGTAAGAACGGGTGCGGGGGGATAAAAGCGGGGGCCGGTGACTGGGTGCTGGGGGCTGGATATGAGAGCCAGCCCCCGATCACCGCTTTTACCGATTTCCCTTGCATTGGCTGATCATTTCTGCTAGTAAATACACAATTAACTTTTCATTTGAAAAGTGAGCTTCGCGGCTCGCTTTATTTTGTTTTTTGTNNNNACGTGAAGAGATACTAGACATAGTCGAGACGCTGATCGCACCCATCCTTGATTATTTCGGCTACGAACTGGTCGATCTGCAGTACCGCAAGGAAGGGCGCAGTATGGCCCTGCGCATTTTTATCGACAAGCCCGGCGGCATCACGCTGGATGATTGTGTGTCGGTCAGCCGTGAGATCAGCGCGATCTTGGAAATCGAGGATCCGATCCGGTCCGCTTACCGACTCGAGGTGTCCTCACCCGGACTCGACCGACCCTTGAAGAAACCGGCCGACTTCGACCGGTTTACCGGCCAGTTGGTCAAGGTGAAGACCCTGCAGATGCTCGATCCGGACGCGCGCGGCACCAGCCGCAAAACCTTCACCGGTCGTTTGCTCGGCCGTGACGGGGACAACCTTCGCATCGAACTGGACGACCGACGGGGCGGTATCGCGGTGATTGCCCTGGAGGCGATCGACAAAGCGAATCTGGTCGAGACGTTTTAATCGCAAAAAACGGGTTGCAGGGCAACCCGATCGCTTTAAGAACAACTTGGACAAAACAGACTTCGAAAGCAGCCGGCACTCGTCTTGCCGGCATGCAGGGGGAAGGGATGAACATCAACCTGAATCACATTATTGACCAGGTGGTCAAGGACAAGGGCATCGATCGGCAGGTCCTGGTCGAGGCTCTGGAAGCCGCGGTCCTCTCCGCAGCCAACAAGAAGTATCGAAATACCCGTGACCTCGAAGCGCACTACAACGACGAAATCGGTGAGGTCGAGGTGTTCGAGTTCGTGACGGTCGTCGAAGAGGTGGAAAACTCCTATCAGGAGATCGATCTCAACGAAGCCCGGGAAATCGATCCCGATGTCGAGGTTGGTGACTCGCTCGGCATGAAGATGGATGCCAGCAGCTTCAGTCGGATTGCCGCCCAGACCGCCAAGCAGGTCATCATCCAGAAGGTGCGGGAAGCGGAGCGCGAGGGTGTCTTCAATGAATTCAAGGATCGCGTCGGTGAGTTGGTCAATGGCATCGTCCGACGCTACGAGCGCGGTGACCTGATCGTCGATCTTGGGCGCGCCGAAGCTCTGCTGCCGCATCGAGAACAGGTGCCACGTGAAAATTATCGGCAGGGCGACCGGGTTCGTGCCTATATCTCCGATGTTCGTATGGCGACCAAGGGCCCGCAGATCATTCTTTCCCGAACACACCCCGGCCTGCTGGCCGAACTGTTTCGCATCGAAGTCCCGGAAGTTTCCGAAGGGATCGTCGAAATCAGGGCGGTGGCACGCGAGCCGGGCAGCCGAGCCAAGATTGCCGTTCTCTCGCATGATCCCGATGTCGATCCGATCGGCGCCTGTGTTGGCATGCGTGGCGCCCGGGTCCAGAATGTGGTCTCCGAATTGCGCGGCGAAAAGATCGATATTATCAGCTGGACACCGGATATCGCCCGTTTTGCCTGTGCCGCACTGGCTCCGGCGGAAGTGACCCGGGTCTATGTCGACAACGAGGAAGAAGCCCTGGAAATCATCGTTCCCGATGATCAGTTGTCTCTGGCGATCGGTAAAAAAGGCCAGAATGTCCGTCTGGCGGCCAAGCTGACCGGCTGGAGGATCGATATCATCAGTGAAACACGGGCGGCTGAGGCGGAGCTCGAAGAGTTGACCGGCGGCGGTGCCGCCGCTGACGAGGAGGTCGCAGAAGCGACCGAGGGACCGGAACCTTTCACGGCCATGACCGCCAAGGATGCGATCGCGATGATCAAGGATGCTGAGTCAGTTGACCAGATTGCCGGTCGCGAGGCCGGCGAAACGCGGGTTACCGTGCTGCGGGCCTTTGAGGCGAAAATGACCGAACTGGCGACTGAGGACGCTTAAGGACTGACGTGTCGGCTGTTGGGAAAAAGCCGCAGCGGACCTGTCTGGGGTGCCGCGAGGTCAAAGACCAGGACGAACTGATCCGTTTCGTTCGCTCGCCCGATGGCGAGATCCTGGCCGACCTCAAGGGGCGGTTGCCCGGACGTGGTGCTTACCTCTGCAACAGTCGCGCGTGCATCGCGGCGGCCGTGCGAAACCGGCAGTTTGACCGGTCCTTCCGCCAGGCGTGCAGTACGGTGGACGCCGCACAGCTGCAAGCCGGCCTCGCGCAGGCTTGGCTGAACCGCCTGGTGGCACTGCTCGGCATGTCGAAAAAGTCGGCACAGTTTATTGCCGGTAGCAACGCCGTGCTCGAGGCTTTGACGCGGCAGACAAAGTTGGCGGTGATCGTGGTTGCTGCAGATATTTCGCAGCAGATCGGCGGAAAAATCCGGCAGAAGGCGGCTGCCCGCCAGGTGCCGGTTGCAGAATTGTTCGACAAGATGGAGTTAGGCCGCATCCTCGGGCGTGCGGAGAGAAGCGTTGTGGCTTTGCCCGAGAGCAAACTGGCCGATACATTTCGTCATGATTTGTATCGCTATCAGCAGATATCAGGGGATAATTGATGGCAAAGATTCGTGTTTATGAATTGGCGACCCGAATGGGACTGGACAACAAGGATGCTGTTGACAAGTTGCAGCAGGCCGGTATCGAGGTCAAAAGCCATATGAGTGTGCTCGATGAGGAGACCGCCCGCGATTTCGAAGCGGCCCAGACGGCAGCACCGGCGGAGGACGCCGCCGACGAGGAAACCGTCGAAGTCAAGGTCAAGGAGGAACGCATCAGTTCCGGCCTGATTCGGCGGCGTCGTAAGACGGTCACCAAGGAAAAGCCTGAGCCGCCGGCTGAGCCGGAAACGGCGGAGCCGGCTGCTGAGGAGGCTTCCTCAGCAACGGCGGCGACCGCTGAACAGCGCCCGGCCGAGCAGCAGACGACCGGCGAGGACGTTCCGGCGGCGACCGAAGAATCGCCGACAGAATCCGTGTCGCCCTCTGATGTCACGGAAACCGCCGCTGCGGAGAAGGAGAAGCCGGCGGCCCCCGAGAAGAAACCGGCCAAGCAGGAGGCGGCCCGCGCCAAGATCCTCGGCCGGGTGGAATTGCCGACGGCGACTGAGAGGCCACGACGTCAGGAGAGCGCTGCCGAAAAGGGCAAGCGCCCGGGCCAAGCCGAGCGCAGACGCCCGGATCGACCCTCCCGTCCCGCAGCCCCGAGCCTCCCCGCCATGCAGCCGGAGCCAATCCCTGAAAAAGAAGGGCGTGGTGGCAAAAAGAAGAAAAAAGGCCGGGACACCAACCGCATTGAGGCTGATGGCCCACGACGCAAGGGGCGCAGAGAGGTTTATGAGCCGGACCGCAGCGAGCGCTTCCGCAAATCTCGCAAATCGAACCGTCCGGCGAAAAAGACCGAGATCACCCAGGCCAAGGCGATCAAGCGAAAGATCCGCATGACCGATGTGATCACCATTGGTGAACTGGCCAAGCGGATGGGCGTCAAAGCCAACGACTTGATCAAGGAATTGATGGCACAAGGGCAGATGGTCACCATCAACCATCCCCTCGATTATGAATCTGCAGCGATTCTTGCCTCGGAATTCGGCTATGAAGTGGAAAATGTCGCCTTCGACGAAGAAACCATTCTCGCCCATTCCGATATCAAGACGGAAGGCGATGACGAGGACAAGCTGGAAACGCGGCCACCGGTCATTACGATCATGGGCCATGTCGACCACGGCAAAACCAGCCTGCTCGACGCCATCCGCCAGGCCAATGTGACCGAGGGTGAAGCAGGTGGCATCACCCAGCATATCGGCGCCTATGATGTCGAACTGCAAGGCCGCAAGATGACCTTCCTCGATACGCCGGGCCACGAAGCTTTTACCGCCATGCGCTCGCGAGGCGCCCAGGTGACTGATATCGTCGTCCTGGTGGTCGCTGCGGACGACGGTGCGATGCCGCAGACCAAGGAGGCGATCAACCACTCCAAGGCGGCTGGCGTGCCGATCATCGTCGCGGTCAACAAGATTGACAAGCCGGACGCCAATCCGGATCGCGTCATGCAGGAGCTCTCCGAACTGGAGTTGCTGCCGGAGAGTTGGGGCGGCGACACCATTTACGTCAATGTCTCGGCCAAGGAAAAGACCAACATTGACCAGTTACTGGAAATGATCCTGCTGCAGGCCGATGTCCTCGAATTGAAGGCCAACCCGAGCAAGCGTGCGCAGGGGACGATCGTCGAGGCACGGCTCGACAAGGGGCGGGGTCCGGTGGCCACTGTCCTTGTTCAGCAGGGGACCCTCAAGGTCGGGGATCCGATCGTTGCCGGCCTGCATCAAGGTCGGGTGCGGTCGATGGCCGATGATCGCGGCCAGACCGTGGAGTCCGCCGGACCATCGGTGCCAGTAGAGGTCACCGGTTTGAGCGGGGTTCCGGAAGCCGGAGAATCGTTTCATGCCGTTGAGGACGAGAAGGTGGCCAAGGAAGTCGCCCAGCATCGTCATCAGAAGATGCGGGAAGCCGAGCTGGCCAAAAGCAGTAAAATCTCTCTTGATCAGCTCTACGCCCGGATTCAGCAGGGTGATGTCAAAGAGTTGCGGGTTGTGGTCAAAGCGGACGTCCAGGGCTCGGTGGAAGCGGTCACCGATGCGTTGACCAAGCTGTCGACCGATGCCTGTCGCCTGATCGTCATTCATTCCGGTGTCGGCGGAATCACGGAAACCGACATCAGTCTGGCTTCGGCATCCGACGCCATTGTCCTTGGTTTCAACGTTCGCCCGGCCCCCAAGGCCTCCGGATTGGCCGAAACCGAAGGGGTCGACATTCGCCTTTACAATGTCATTTACGATGCCGTCAATGATGTCAAGGACGCCATGGAAGGTCTGCTGGCACCGACGCTCAAGGAAGAAGACCTCGGCCGTGCCGAGGTGCGCGAAGCCTTCAATGTCTCCAAGGTCGGCACCATCGCCGGTTGCTATGTGACCTCCGGCAAGATCGTGCGGAATGCGCATGCCCGGCTGTTGCGGGACGATGTCGTCATCTGGACCGGCAAGCTGTCTTCGCTGCGCCGTTTCAAGGACGACGTCAAGGAAGTCAGCGCCAATTATGAGTGTGGTATCGGCCTGGAAAACTACAACGACGTCAAGCCCGGTGACATTATTGAGGCGTTTGAAATCAAGGAAGTCAAGACGACGCTTTAACGGAGAGATGGGCTGATGGTGGTCGGTGTTCTGCAGCTCGATCTGCGCCTGCATGGTCCGCAGAATCTGAAACAGAAGCGCGGTCTGGTACAGAAACTTCTCAGCCGTTGTCGCAATCATTTCCCGGCCAGTTGTGCCGAAGTCGGCCACCAGGACCTGTGGCAGCGAACCCTGCTCGGTTTTGCCGTGGTCAATGCTTCGGAGCAGATCGTAGCGCCGATCCTGACGCGCATCGAACAGGACGTTCTCGCTACGGCCGAAGTCGACCTGCTCAATGCCGACCTGGAATATATCCACTACTGAACAAGGGAGGAGCTGGCGTGGCCTCGCAGCGTGCCCAACGGGTGGCGGAAACCATCCACAAGGAAATTTCGAATCTGCTGATCAAAGGGCTCAAAGACCCACGAATCGGTTTTGTAACGATTACCGAGGTCGATGTCTCGCCCGATTTGCGGCAGGCGAAGGTCTACTATACCTTGATGGGAGACGCTGAGGAGCGGACCCGCACCCAGGCCGGTCTCGACAGCAGCGCATCTTACATTCGTCAGCAGCTCGGGCGACTGTTACGCCTGCGGTATATCCCGGACGTCCGCTTTGTCTATGATGAGTCGGTCGATTACGGGCACCGGATTGACAGCCTCCTGGAGGACGTCAAGTCTGATCTGCAAGACGATGATTGAAGCCATTCTGCAATTGATCCGAGACAGCCGCACGATCCTGGTGGCGTCTCATGAAAGTCCCGACGGTGATGCGATCGGATCCACCCTGGCGCTGACCAACCTGCTGCGGGAGATGGGCCGGGAGGTGGTCGCTTACAACCGTGACCCGGCCCCCCTGGAGTACGCTTTTCTGCCCGGCTATGCCTCGGTTGTCGACCACCTGGCCGATGACCAGCAGTTCGATGCCGGGTTTGTCCTCGATGCCGGTGAGTTGCAACGTGCCGGCTCGTTTCTGCGTGATCGATGCCGGACGCTGGTGAATATCGATCATCACCCTTTCTCGGAAGATTTCGGCGACATTTACTACGTCGATATTGAGGCCTGTGCGACCGGTGTCCTGATCCACCGGCTGCTGCAGGCCATGGGGCGGGACATCTCCCGGGATGTGGCGACCTGTATTTATACAGCAATCCTCTCCGACACCGGTTCGTTCCGTTACTCGAATGCCAACCCGGAAGCCTTCCGGGTGGCAGGCGAAATGGTCGCCCTCGGGGTGGATCCCTGGTCGATTGCCTCGGGCTTGTACGAGAGCCAGGACGCCGCGCGCCTGCGGTTGCTCGGCTTGAGTCTGCCGACCCTGCAGGTCTCGCCCTGCGGGCAGTACGCGTCAGTAGCGGTGACCCTGGAGATGTATCAACAGACCGGGGCCAACGAGGAACACACCGACCGGTTCATTAATTACCCGCGTTCCGTGCGTGGCGTGGAAGTGGCGATTTTTTACCGTCAGCTCGACGAAAACCGTTTCAAGGTCGGTTTCCGTTCCAAAGGGGCGGTGGATGTCGGTGCCCTGGCTCGGGCCATGAATGGCGGCGGCCATCACAATGCCGCGGGGGCAACGCTTACGGGCGATCTCGATGCGGTCCGGGATCAGGTCTCCGCAAGCGTCGCGGAGCTGCTTGCCGCACAGCAATGAACGGTCTTCTTCTGATTGACAAGCCGGCTGGCCTGAGCTCTTTTGACGTCGTTCGTACTGTGCGTCGTCTCACCGGGACCCGCAAGGTGGGTCACGCTGGGACGCTTGATCCGCTGGCAACCGGTGTTCTGCCCGTGGCCATTGGTCAGGCGACCCGGCTGCTCGAGTACCTGACGGCCGATGACAAGGTCTACCGTGCTACGATGTGCCTGGGACGTGTGACAGATACCCAGGACAGTCAAGGGCGGGTACTCGCCGAAGCCTCGTGGGATCATGTCGACCGTTCCTGCCTCGAGGCCGCTGCCGCCGCACTGGTCGGAGAGATCGAACAGGTCCCGCCGATGTATTCGGCCCTGAAGAAAAACGGCCAACCCCTCTACCGCCTGGCCCGCGAGGGGATCACGGTCGATCGGCCACCGCGCAAGATCCGCATCGCCAGCCTGGACATCGAAACGGTTGCCCTGCCGGAGGTGATCT
Organism: Desulfuromonadales bacterium; assembly: GCA_037383085.1. Taxonomy (GTDB): domain Bacteria; phylum Desulfobacterota; class Desulfuromonadia; order Desulfuromonadales; family BM103; genus JARRPG01. Next base: position 19,768 of record JARRPG010000027.1, read on the forward strand.
TCAAAGTTTGTTGCAGCAAGGGGACCTATGTCCGCACACTTTGTCACGATATCGGCCAGGCTCTCGGCTGCGGCGCCCACATGACAGCGTTGCGCCGACTGGCTTGTGGCCGTTTCAAGATTGCCGACTGCCACCCCTTGGACGAACTGGTGGCATGCCGCAAGGAGAACCGGCCCTTGCCCTTGCTATCGCCATCTGCAGTCCTGAGCGACTGGCCTGCCCTGGCCGTCCACGGCGTGGCCCTGCAGCGCCTGGAGAACGGCATCGCACCCGCCCTGCGGGAACTTTCCGGTGATCCACCGCTGCCCGGCGAGAACGTCAGGCTCCTGAACAACGAGAGGCTGGTTGCGGTGGCCCAGTACCACGCCGAAAGGCTATCGAAAAGTACCGGAGATTTCGAGATTTTAAAGGTTTTTCCCGGGTCTGAAGAAGCCCGATAAAGGCTTTACTCAGAGCTGGTTTTGTGATAGATAAGGCATCTCTTCGGCAGCAAGCTGCCGAAACTGGCAAAAACACACTCGATGACGATCAAGGAGGTGGCGCCGTGCTGGCCACAGAACGCAAACAAGAAATCATTGAAAAATTCAAAACCCATGAGAATGACACGGGATCTCCGGAAGTCCAGATCGCTCTGCTTTCGGAACGTATCAACTACCTGACGGATCATTTCCGGACCCACAAAAAAGATCATCACTCGCGCCGTGGCCTGCTGAAAATTGTCGGCCAGCGTCGCCGCCTGCTCGACTACCTGAAAAGCAAGGATGTCGAGCGCTATCGCACGGTGATCAAGGAACTGGGTATCCGCCGTTAATCACGGGCAGCATGTTCGACAAGGACCGAACCTGCTGCCTTTTTCTTGTCAATGACATGGCCGGGAGGCTGTCCGGAGAGAACTTCTGATCACCCTGGGATCGGAAGCTGTCTCAGGCCATCCTCCTCTGCCATTTTAGACGCAAGCAAACCCATCCATGACCGGCACACCGGTCAGAAAGAGGAGACAAATGGCTTATCAAAAAGTCGAAATCGAATTCAATGGTCAAACACTGACCATCGAAACGGGCAAAATGGCCCGTCAGGCCGACGGCGCGGTTGTCGTCAGCTACGGCGAGACCAAGGTGCTCTGTACCGTCGTATCCGCCAAAACCATGCGGGAAGGGCAGGACTTCTTCCCACTCACCGTCAACTACCAGGAAAAATTCTACGCCGGCGGCAAAATTCCCGGCTCCTTCTTCCGCCGCGAGCGCGGCGCCACTGAGCGGGAAACGCTGATCTGCCGGTTGATTGACCGGCCGATGCGACCGCTCTTCCCGAAGGGCTACATGTTTGAGACTCAGATCATGCCGACCGTGATTTCGGCCGATATGATCAATGATCCGGATACCCTCGCCATGGTCGGCGCTTCGGCCGCTGTGGCGGTTTCCGACATCCCCTTTGCCGGGCCGATTGCTGCCGTGCGCGTCGGTCGGGTCGACGGGCGCCTGATCGCCAATCCGACGATCGAGCAGCAGGAACAGAGCGATGTCGAAATCGTGATCTCCGGTTCGAAGGATGCCGTGATGATGGTCGAGGGGGAAGCCGATTTCCTGTCCGAGGAGGAGATGCTCGATGCGATCTTCTTCGGTCACCAGGCGCTGCAGCCGTTGCTTGAGGCCCAGGAGAAGCTGGCGGCCCTGGTGGGTGTCGAGAAGCGCGCTTTTGAGGTTCCGGAAACCGACCCCGAGCTGGAGGAGCAGGTTACCGCCCTTGCCGAGCCCGGTGTCGTTGCAGCGGTCAAGATCCGCACCAAGCAGGAACGCTACGCCGCACTGGCGGAGAATCGCACCGCTGTCCAGGAAAAACTGGCCGAGGTTCACGAAGGCCGCCAAGGGGAGATTGCCGCGATCATCGGTGCCGTGGAAAAACGCGTTGTCCGCCAGATGGTCACCCGGGATCGGGTGCGTATCGATGGCCGTGACATGACCACCATCCGGCCGATCAGCTGCGAGGTTGGTATTCTGCCACGTGCTCATGGCAGTGCGCTGTTTACCCGTGGTGAGACCCAGGCCCTTGTCGCTGTGACGCTCGGCACCTCCGTTGATGAGCAGCGCATGGACAACGTTCAGGGCATGGAATTCAAGAAGTTCCTGCTGCACTACAACTTTCCACCGTTCTGTGTCGGTGAGACCAGCATGCGGCTGTTCCCCGGCCGCAGGGAAATCGGCCACGGCTACCTGGCTGAGCGCAGTGCCGCGAAAATTCTCCCCACGCATGATGATTTCCCCTACACGATCCGGGTCGTCTCCGACATCCTCGAATCGAACGGTTCGTCGTCAATGGCCTCGGTCTGTGGTGCCTCGCTGTCGCTGATGGACGCCGGTGTCCCGGTCAAGGAACCGATTGCCGGGATCGCTATGGGCCTGATCAAGGAGGGTGATGATATCGCCGTCCTCAGTGATATCCTCGGTGACGAGGATCACCTTGGCGACATGGATTTCAAGGTCACCGGTTCGCCGGCAGGGATCACCGCCCTGCAGATGGATATCAAGATCACCGGCGTGACCAAGGAGATCATGACCCAGGCTCTGGCGCAGGCCCGAGAGGGTCGAATCCACATCCTCGGCGAGATGGCCAAGGCGATCGACAAGCCGCGTGCTGATCTGTCCCAGTACGCACCGCGCATCACCAGTATCAAGGTCAAGCCGGACCAGGTGCGTACCGTGATCGGTTCGGGCGGCAAAAACGTCCGCGGTATCATCGAAGCCACTGGCTGTGCCATCGATATTCAGGATGACGGCACCATCCATATCGCCTCCTCCGATGGCGAAGCGGCCAAGCGGGCAATCAAGATGATCCGTGACCTGACCCAGGAAGCCGAAGTCGGCAAGCTGTACATGGGAACGGTCCGCAAGATCATGGAATTCGGTGCCTTTGTCGAGATTTTCCCCGGAACCGACGGCCTGGTGCACATCTCTGAGCTGGACAAAGAGCGCGTGCGCTCGGTCAGCGATGTGCTCAGCGAAGGCGACGAGGTTCTGGTCAAGTGCATAGGCATTGACAAGCAGGGCAAGATCAAGCTCTCGCGCAAGGAAGCTCTCGGCGAAAAGCTGCCTGAGGACGCCTAAGGCCCCTACGGGAAACAACGAACGGAGCGCGATCATGGCATCCGGGTCCTGTCGCAAAAAGGGGCCCGGGTGCCATTTCGTTTGACGAACAATGGTCAAGGTTAAGATCAAGAAACTTCATCCCAAGGCCGTGATTCCACGGTACATGAGTGAACACGCCGCAGGTCTCGACCTCTGTACGGTCATCGATGAGCCAGTGATTCTGGCCCCCGGTGAGCGGGTTCTGTTGCCGACCGGATTGGCCCTGGAAATCCCGCCCGGCTACGAAGGACAGGTGCGGCCGCGTTCCGGACTGGCCCTGAAACAGGGCATTGCCCTGGTCAATGCGCCTGGAACCATCGATGCCGATTACCGCGGCGAAGTCGGGATCATTGTCATCAATCACGGGCGTGATCCGGTGACCTTCGCTCCCGGCGATCGTATTGCCCAATTGATTATTGCCCCGGTGACACGCGCGCAACTGCTCGAGACTGATGAACTCAGTTCTTCAGAGCGCAGCAGCGGCGGTTTTGGCCACACCGGAATCGGTTCGCGCTGATGCACTCTCTCAGCGCCCAGAAAGATCTGCTCACCTTTCCCTGTCACTACACCTTCAAGGCCTTTGGCCCTGGTGATCAGGACGGCACCTTCTCTACCACGGTTCAGGCGGCTGTCTCCCGTGTTGTCCCGGTTTCCCGGCATGCCATGCGCTCCCGCGCCAGCGCCCGCGGCACCTATCAGTGCGTGTCAGTGCTGGTCACCCTGCACAGCTGGGCGCAGCTCGAGGCCATTTACCGCGAACTGCGGGCCATCGACAACTTGAAATATCTTCTGTAAACGGCTATAAACAGGGGCTGGATGATGAGGGCTGATGGCGGCACAAGGCCGATTCAGCCCTTCCGTTGCCAAAATTTGCGGAGAGTGCTGGACAGGCGCATCCCGCCTGTATCCGAAACCTCACGATCGAGACACAGGTCACCATGCTGCTGCACATCAATCCGGACAATCCCCAGGGACGCCTGATCGCGCGCGTCGTCGAGACCCTGAAACAGGGTGGGGTGATCGCCTATCCGACCGATACAACCTACGGGATCGGCTGTGATATTTTCAACCGTCGCGGCGTCAAGAACATTTATCAGATCAAACAACGGGATGCTCGCAAGCCGTTTTCCTTTATCTGCGCCGATCTTTCCGATGCCGCGACCTATGCCCATGTCAGCAATTTTGCCTTCAAAATCATGAAGCGACACCTGCCGGGTCCGTACACCTTTGTTCTCGATGCCACCCGCATCGTGCCGGACACCCTGACCACACGGCAGAAAACAGTTGGTATCCGCATCCCCAATGACGCCATTGCCCTGGCAATCGTACGAGAACTCGGACATCCGCTGGTCACAACCAGCGCCAATCTCTCCGGGGAATCGCCGCTGCACGATCCGCTGGAAATCGATGCCAGCCTGGGGCACATGCTCGATATCGTCATCGACGGTGGCATCCGTTACGGCGATCCGTCGACACTCATCAGCCTGATCGATGACCGGGTCGAAGTGCTCCGTGAAGGCTGTGGCGATATTTCCTGGATTGAAACCGCATGAGACATCGAAAACTTGCCGTCATTCTCCTTGCGCTCCTGCTGACACTGATGACGCTGATCTCGCCTCTTGCAGCCGAAGAGAAGCCTTTTGGTGGCGTAGGGCTGCAGGTGGTGCCGACGGTTGACGGCTATCTTGTGGTCCTGAACGTTCTTGCCGAGTCTCCAGCCGCCGAACAGGGGATCAGGCCCGGTGACCTGATCGTCCGGGTTGACGATTTCGACCTGCAGGGGAGCGATTTCGGCAAGGTCATCGCCGAGTATCTGTGGGGTCCGGTCGGTTCTTCTGTGACCCTGGTTTACCGCCGTCCGGGGTTGACCGGAACCCATCAGGTCACGATTGCGCGGACGCGCATCGATCCGCAACTGACCGTCTCCCCCGCAATGCGCGGTAGCGATGCCGAAAGTCGGCGGGAGCAGCCATGAGTCGACAAAAGGAGATCACCGTCGTTTGTTATGGTTATCGATTGATGAATCCGGCTTGGCGCCCCGCCATCGATCCGGCCGCAGTGACCGGGCTTGTCCGTCAGCTCAACCAGGAGTTCGAATCCTTAGGTATTACAGTCGGTTGCCTCGAGGAACCTGATAAACAGCTAGACGTTAAGGGCTATGGCGATCTGCTGAATACGATCCGCCTGCGGTCACCTGCCGACCATATCAGCAATCTCTGCCTGGGCCATATCATCGGTCAGAGCTCCGGCTGCGATCTTCTCGAGGATCTGCGTCGCGGCGTTTCACGGGTTGCCTTCGCCCCGGAAATGATCGAACCGGAAGGGGCCCATAAGGTGGTCTGTCACAATTGTGGGTGTGGGTGTTAGGGTCCAAGGGGCGAGACGGGAAGCGCGAATATGCGTTCAATATCTTTGGGCCGCAGATCAAATTTGATCTGATCTGACCACAACAAATTGTCACGCAAAGGCGCAAAGACCGCAAAACATCAGATTTTACAAACCGATAAAAATGTTAAGGGCACCCTCTGCGGTGCCCTTATGGTTTTTAACCTTTCTGCTTTCTGTATTGAACGGATGGATTTTCTTTGCGTTCTTTACGTCTTTGCGTGAAATAAACGGTTTTTCTCCGAAACGATAAAAACTTGCCTCGCGTCTCGCACTTCTCACTTCATCTTCTGAAATTTCCTCACATAACTGAGCAGGGCTTCCATCTCCTGGGATTCCGTAGAGATCAACTTGGCACCCAGAGCATCGCGAAGGCAGGCGTTGATGATGTCCTTCAACTCCTCGTCATTAAAGTCGCCGACCATGGCCAGCCCCTTGCCTTGGGGATGGCACGTGGCACAGCTGCGTCCTTTACTGCCCAGTTCCGTTGACTCAAAGAGTGTTTTGCCAAGCGCCAGGGTCGGCCCTTCCGTCGCCTGGACAGCGACGGCAATAATTCCCAGAAACACTGCAAGGGTCATCGATTTCTTCATGGTACTCTCCTGAAAAGCGTGTAAAATAAGGATGTTGCCATTTGTAGCAAGCTTACCCCCGAACGCGCCTTTTGGCAAGCATGTCATAATTGATCAGCAATTGCCCGGTTGCCGGTGCGTTGCGAATCCGCGTTCATTGAAGCGTCATGGAGGATACGGCATGAAATTGAAGCTCGTTATCAGTCTCGTTCTGGCTTTTCTCGCCTTTGTTTTTATTACCCAGAATACCGAAACTGTCCAGGTGACGTTTCTCGCCTGGTCCTGGGAGATGTCGTTGGTTATTCTGGTTTTTGTCATGCTGGGTGCCGGCCTGATCATCGGCTGGCTTCTGAACAGCTATCTGCGATTTTCGCATCAGCGGAAAAAGGCTCGGGATGCGCAGCTGACCGCAAATACAGCGGTCAAAACCGATTCTGCCAAAGAGCAACAGCCAATGGCCGCGATGGACGAGAAGGACACACCATGAAACGTCCGAACAGCCCGGTCATGGCTTTGACCCGGCAGGCAATTGCCGCCGGCAAGCCGCTTGAAGTCAGGACAATTCGGCAGCTGCGCGCCAAGAACAGCCAGGCGGCAACCCTTTATAAAGCGATCTTCTGGATCGGTATCGTTCTTTTCAATGTCGCTCTCTGGGTTCCGCTGCCGGTTGCATTCGATCGCGCTGTGCATGTTTCGGTCGCTGTTGTGTCGTTGCTGATCGCCGTCATCGTGCCGATTATCGGTCTTCGCAAACATCAATTCGATCTGGAACTCCTCAAGGTCAACAAGGACAACCTGCCACGAAAAACTGTCAATGAAACCGGTCGGGTCTACATGGACAAGGTCAAGGCTGTGGACCGCCCGTTCATCAATGCTGAATATCAGTTGCTCTACGGCAGCAAATGGCCGGATGGCGGATCCGGCTGACCCCAGCGGAGGCTGAGAGATCCATCTGATGTGCTGCTGTCTTTTCGTTTATGGGACGCTTGCTCCCGGTCAAACCAGCCATCATCTTTTGCAGCCTCTGCGCGGCATCTGGCAGCGCGGTTGGATTCAGGGCACCCTGTATCCTGAGGGCATCGGTCAAATTCGTGGCTATCCAGTGGTCGATCTTGAGCAACCCGCAAAGCGGATCGACGGCCATGTCCTCCTGTCAGAGGATCTGCCGGGCTGTTGGGCGCAGCTGGATGCTTACGAGGGCCCGGGTTACCAGCGTGTCCGTACACGGGTGCATCTGGATGATGAAACAAGCATCGAAGCCTGGGTTTACGCCCTCGATCCTCTTTTCCTCTGATCATTTCGTTGACACCATAAACATTTCAGCGATGAGTGGTGAGCGTGAATGAAATCTGACAAAGGAGGATTCTCCCTCGTGACGCCTCGCTCACCTCTCAGTCATCTCATTTCCTAGGGTCTCACGGAAACAATACGCCACCTTTCTTTTGTTATACTGATCACATGACGCCGGCCGCCCTCGAAATACCGTTGCAGATTATGTTCGTCTTATTCCTGGCGATCTTCGTCCTGCTCGGTCTGCTGCCGGCGATCCGCCGCACAACGGCCAAGTGGCGGCAGTTGATGGTCGATCAAAAGACGCGTCAACAGATTATGCCGACCACGTCTCAGCAGGTCCTTGCCAAGGTTCACGAAGTTGAACAGGAACGTCTGAGGCTGAATGACTATGAGCAGTTGATCCTACGCAGTGTGGGGCGCTCAGGCGGCCGCCTGGTCAGGCTGTCGAAAGTGGTGAGAGAGATGCAGTTTGATAAAGACGTGATACGGCAGGCGATGACGTCCCTCTACCGCAAGGGGATGATCCGCATTTTGCCGACGTTTCTGTTCGGTCCCTTTCTCAGCTTGACCGGAAAAGGCCGAAAATACGCGGTTGCCCACGGCCTGATGCCCTTTTTCGGCTGATCTTCCTGCTTAACGTGTCCCTGCCGCGTAGTCAGCGTATTCGTCGAGATAAAAGCCGGCGTCCTCACGATGCGAAACGACCGCGTCACGCTCTTGCATGGCAGTAATCCAATCGTGAAGGCGGGCGTATTGTGCTGCCAGCGGGTAGTTGCGATAATGCTCCAGCACCGGCCATCTTTCGAACCACGGGTAGATGGCCATATCGGTGAGGCTGACGGTGTCGCCGCACCAGTAGGGCCCCGGATTCTCTTGCAGGCCTTCTTCGAGGCGTTTCAGTCCTGCGGCCAAAGAGGTCTCCGCCTGGTGTCGTTTGTCCGCCTGGTTGGCCTTTAGCAGGCGGTAGAAACCAGGCACAACCTGATCGTCGAAGAGCGCGATCCAGAGCCGAGCCCGGGCCCTCTGGCGTGGGTCCTGCGGCAGCAGCGGCTGTTGTGTGTCTCGATCGTTGACATATTCGTTGATCACAAGTGACTCGCAAAGGCGAAAGTCACCCTGGCGCAATGCCGGTACTTTGCCGAGCGGACTGATCTCGCCAAACCAATCCGGCTTGTTGCGCAAATTGATTTCGACGATTCGGTGTGGCAGACCCTTTTCAGCGAGGGCGAGACGGCTGCGATGGGCAAAGGGACAGACCCTGGCACTGAACAGCTCGATATCCGGCATGGGAGAACTCCTTGTCTGTGATGGCCCGAAACGTCATGCTGGCGTGACATTATTGAGTATAACGCCTTTGTGAGGTTCGATCGAGTCGCGGCGAAACCAACTTGACTTGACCGGTGAGATGACTTTTTATAGCAATGGGTCTGCATACGGTTCAGAAACCCTTTCCGCGATGGAAAAGAATCTCAAGGAGTCGCATGAAGCATCGGATCATTAACAGTCAGAATGTCTCGAAAAACTGCCTGGTCTGCGGTATCGACAATCCTTACGGTCTGAAAACCCGTTTTTACGAAACCGAGTCGCAAGAACTGGTGGCCATCTTCCGGCCCCTTTCGGAACATCAGAGCTACCCGAATGTCACCCATGGGGGCATCTCTGCGGCAATTCTCGATGAAGTCATCGGTCGGGCCATCATGATGACCACGGACGCGCAGACCTTCGGCGTTACAGTCGAGCTCAATGTCCGGTATAAAAAGCCCGTTCCCACCGATGTTGAACTCAAAGCAGTCGGCCGTATTACCCGTGACGCGGGTCGGCTGTTCCAGGGCAGTGGTGAGCTCTACCTTCCGGATGGTACGGTTGCCGTCGCCGCCGAGGGCCGTTACATGAAAAGACGCCTCGAGCAGATCACCAACCGCGATTTCACACGGAACGAGTGGTTTCCACCGGATGATGACGTGCCGGACGAAATATCTTTATAATGAGCTGAAACATTTGGGAAAGACCCTCTATGGTCAAGCATCGGATCGCCTGCCAACACTGCGACCTAGTTCAATCGATTCCGCAGCTACCGGATCGGGCGACCGCTCTTTGTGTACGCTGCGGTTCGGTGCTGTTCCGGGCCCGTGCTGACAGTATCAACAATACCATCGCCTGGACCGTCGCCGGGGCGGTGCTTTTTATGGTGGCGATCAACTTCCCCTTTCTCGGCATGAAAACCAACGGCCTCGAGCGCCACACAGCCCTTCTGACCGGTATTCAAGAAATCTACCGGCAGGGCATGGTCGGTCTGGCCATCCTGGTGATGCTCACCTGCGTCCTCGCACCGATGATCCAGATGACCGGACTGCTGTATGTCTTTCTGCCGCTTAAATTCAATCGCAAAGCACATTTTTCGGCCGTGGTCTTCCGCCTGTTTCAGCATATCCAGCCCTGGAGCATGATGGAGGTTTTCATGCTCGGTATACTGGTGGCTCTGGTTAAACTCGGCAATATGGCGACCATTGTGCCGGGAGTCGCCGTCTTTGCCTTTGCCGTGTTGATCTTCTGCCTGGCGTTCGCCATCTCCTCCGTCGACGCCCACTTGGTCTGGAAGCGCCTGGAAAGGATCGGTCATGACTGAGATGGCTACGGCCCGCCAGCTTGGCCTGGCGCTCTGCCACGATTGCCACATGCTGGTCGACTGGTCCAGCGTGCAGCCCGGAGAGGCCGCCTATTGCCCACGCTGCGGTGCCCGTGTCCATCTGCGCAAACCTAACAGTCTCAAACGGACCTGGGCGTTGCTGATTACCGCAGCGGTTTTGTACTTCCCGGCCAATCTGCTGCCGATCACCATTACCACGTCACTGGGCAACGAACAGTCCGACACCATCATCAGTGGTGTCCTCTATTTTCTCAGCCACGGCGAGATCGGTATCGGGCTGGTGATTCTGATTGCCAGTATCCTGATCCCGCTGACCAAAATCCTGGTTCTGATCTACCTGCTGCTGACGGTGCATTGGCGGTCGCTGTGGCGGCCGAAGGATCGCACCCGACTCTACCGCATGATCGAGGCCGTCGGGCGATGGTCAATGGTCGATATCTATGTCGTTACCATTCTTGTTGCACTGGTCAAGTTGGGCGCTCTGGCCAATGTCGATGCCGGCCCGGCAACCATCTACTTTGCCGCTGTGGTGGTCCTGACCATGCTGGCCACCGAAAGCTTCGATCCACGCCTGATGTGGGATATTGTTGAGGAGGACCATGAACGAAGAGAGGCCTGAGAAGAACGTGTCGCAGGGCCAGCCTAGGGCGGTGATCAAGTCCGGGCGCAGCCTGTCGATCATCTGGGTGGTGCCGATTGTTGCCCTGCTGATCGGTGGCTGGCTGACGCTGAAGGCCTGGTCGGAACGCGGACCGGTGGTCACGATTGCTTTCGAGACTGCGGAGGGTCTGGAGGCGAATAAAACCAAGATCCGCTTCAAGGAAGTTGAAGTCGGCAAAGTGACCGGCATCACCCTGAATGATGATCTTTCCGGTGTCATCGTCACCGCGGAGATGAATAAGTCGGTCAGCAAGTACATGCGCGACGCTACCCAATTCTGGGTTGTGCGTGCGCGGGTCGCCGCGGGCGAAGTCTCCGGTCTCGATACGCTCTTCTCCGGAGCCTACATCGGCTGCAGTCTCTCCGATCAGGGCACGGCGACCAACCGTTTCGTCGGTCTGGAGAAGCCGCCGGTGGTGACATCGGAAACCGAAGGACATCATTTCGTCCTCGAAAGCACCGACCTGGGATCGCTCGATGTCGGTTCGCCGGTCTATTATCGCGGCATCAAGGTGGGCCAGGTGATCGAATATGAGTTCGACAGCCTGGCAGAAACGGTCAACGTGCATATCTTTATCAACGCGCCCTATCATGAGAAAGTCCGCAAAAACAGCCGGTTTTGGAACGTCAGTGGAGTCGATTTCAGGGTCAGCACTGAAGGCGTCAGCATCGATACCCAGTCTCTGGTATCGATTCTGCTCGGTGGCATCGCCTTCGATCTGCCGAATTATATGGCGCCGCTCGAGGCCGCTGCAGAAGGGCAGGTGTTCCGTCTTTACGAAAACCGCGAGAAGGTCGAGGAGCGATCTTATTCGGTCAAGCATTATTACCGCATGTACTTTGAGGAGAACGTGCGCGGTCTGCTGCCGGGAGCTCCAGTGGAGATGCGCGGTATCCGTATCGGCGAGGTCATCGACGTCAATCTGGAAGTCGACCTTGACGACGTCACAGCGCGGGTCGCCGTGCTGGCTATGGTCGAACCGGAGCGGATCGACACCCTGTCCGGTCGTTCTGAACCGACCGCCGATATGCAATCGGGGGACGCTGCGGACGGCCGGGAGACGATCGCCCGACTGGTTGCCAAGGGGCTGCGGGCCCAGTTGAATTACGGCAACCTGCTGACCGGGCAGCTCTATGTCGATCTGGACTTGTTTGAGAATGCCGATCCGGCCGAAATCACCGAACGCGACGGTTACCTGGTGTTGCCGACCCGGCCGACGACCTTCGAGCAAATCGCTGATCGCATCGACAATATTCTGAAAGAAGTCGAGAAGATGCCGTTGGTCGAAATCAGTGAAGAGTTGAAAACTTCACTCGCTACCTTGAATGCCACGCTCGATGAGTCAAGAAAGATTGTCGGCGGTTTCAACCGGGACATCGTTCCGCAGCTGAAGACCGCTCTGGGTGATTTTCAAACCGCTATGCAAGGGGTCGATCAGACCCTCGGTCCCGATTCGGCGATAAATTACAACGCCGACCAGATGATGCGGGAAATGACCGCAGCGATACGCGCCCTGCGAACCCTGATCGATTCACTCGAAGAGAATCCGCAGTCGATTCTCTTCGGACGGGAGGAGGAACAATGAGACGCATCCCGCTTCACATCCTGAACCGGTATTTCGTTGTCTTTGCCCTGTTGGCGGTGTTGGCAGGATGTTTTGCCAAAGCTCCGGCGATCCGTTACTACAACCTGGGTTCCCTGGCGACACAAACGGATCCGACGATCACTCTAGACAAGAGCGATATCAGTGTCGGGGTCGGCCCGGTGACGCTGCCCGAATACCTCAAGCGGGCCCGGATTGCGACGCGAGTCGCTGCCCATCAATACAGGTTCGATCCGAATCACCGCTGGGCAGGCTTGCTCGAAGAGGATTTGGTCCGGGTCATCAGTACCAACCTGGGCGTCTTGCTCGGCACCGATCGCGTTGCCATCTTTCCTTGGGGTTCCTATTTCCGCCCCGATTGCCGTATCGTCATCAGCATTGACCAGTTCGACAGCGCCTTCGATGGGGATGCGGTCCTGCGCGCCCATTGGTCAATCAATGATTCTGCCGGCAAGACGCTGCTTGCCTCCGGACAAAGTACGCATCGTCTACCCCTGGAAGACGGTCATTACGAGAGTCTGGTCACCGCCCAGAGCGACCTTCTGATCGCTTTCAGCCGCGAACTTGCTGAACAGATTGTCGCTTTGAACCTGCCCTGAGGAAGATGCGGGACGCGCCGTGCGTGATGCGTAACGCGAACATGCTAAAGAGGGGGTGTTCGAGAGAATGCAATCGATTCGCCAACTTTATCGTATCGGCAACGGCCCTTCCAGCAGTCACACCATGGCCCCTTTGAAAGCAGCCGAAGAGTTCCTTGCCAGACATCCGCAGGCGGCCCGTTACCAGGTGACCCTCTACGGCAGCCTGGCGGCGACGGGGCGCGGGCATCTGACTGACAAGGTGCTGGAACATGTCTTCATCGATTCTTCCCTGGATTTGCTCTGGTGCCCCGATCAGGAATTGCCCAGCCATCCGAACGGTATGCGTTTTGCCTCTTTTTCGGCCGCCGGTGAGCTTTTGGACACGTGGGAGGTCTACAGTGTCGGTGGTGGCGCCTTGTACGATCCTGAAATTTCCTCTGACCAAGAGACAGCGCCCATTTACGACCTGAGTGCGATGGCCGATATCATCCGGAATACGGACGAGACGGGCGAGGCGTGCTGGGAATATGTCCTGCGCTGCGAAGGGCTTGAGATCCTGAATCACCTGGAAGAGGTCTGGCAGGTCATGTCGGCCGCAATCGAGCGCGGCCTGAAGCAGGGGGGTGTGTTACCGGGTGGCTTGGGCGTCAGTCGCAAGGCACAGGCGTTTTACCGGAAAGGCTCACTCTACGGCTCGCACATCAAACAGCATGCACTGATCTGGGCCTATGCCCTGGCGGTTTCCGAAGAAAATGCGGCGGGTGGGAAAATCGTCACGGCGCCAACCTGTGGGGCGAGCGGTGTCCTGCCCGCCGTCCTGCGCTATCTGCAGAGTGTTCTGAAATGCGATCAGCAGGAGATTTTGCGTGC
>JARRPG010000028.1:0-68637 GCA_037383085.1 Desulfuromonadales bacterium
CGCCGGTGTCGTGGTAGGCGTTGTTCGGATCGATCTGGCGCTCGAAGCTGAACTTGGCGGCTGCGGCGTCAACGGGCGTGCCGTCGTGGAAGGTGACGCCTGGGCGCATGTGAAAGGTGTAGACGAGGCCATCGCTCGAGACGTCCCAACTCTCGGCGAGCCCAGGTTCGACCTCGGTGCTGGCGTCCTTGAACCTCACCAGCCCCTCGTACATCTGCGAGGCCGCGCGTGACGAGTTGTAGTCGGTGAGCTGAGCGGTGTCGAGCGTTGCCGGCTCTGCCTGAAATCAACCGAAGGCTGTCGCAAAAAACTGTCGATGGCCGAACAGATTGCGCTGTTCGAACAGATCAACACCGGCCGTCACTCATCCCATGCGGTCTGTGTTGCCCCGCCCCGCCGTGGGCCGCGCGAAAAATGAGTCCCATCGTCCGTGCCTCATGCTATGGCTTCGGTGTGCTGACACGCCCTGGATCGCAAGGCGTCGCCGAAGGGATCCGCCTGGCATTGATCACGGCCCTGCCTGACGATCCCCGTCAAGCATGGTAGACTCGCTGCAGGGGCGCCTCCTTTGCATCGGCGCCAGCAGGCATCTTGCCACCGAAAGGTTGCTGTCATGTCGTCACGTCCGACCAAGGTTCTGCTCCTCCTGATCATCGTTGCGCTGATCGCCGCCTTCTTCCTCTTTGACCTGCATCACTACCTGACCCTTGAATACCTGAAAGACCGGCAGCAGGCCTTTGCCGATTACTACGCCGCGCATCGTCTGCTGACGATCGTCATTTACTTCATCCTCTATGTCCTGGTGACCGCCCTGTCGCTGCCGGGGGCGGCCGTCATGACCCTGGCGGGTGGCGCCCTGCTCGGTTTCTGGGCGGCGCTGATCACTGTCTCTTTTGCCAGCAGCATCGGCGCAACACTGGCTTTTCTGGCCTCGCGGTTTCTCTTCCGCGACGGAGTCCAGAACCGGTTCGGTGACAAGTTGCGGGCCATCAACGCAGGGATCGAGCGCGAGGGCGCCTTCTACCTGTTTACCTTGCGCCTGGTGCCGCTTTTCCCTTTCTTCGTCATCAACCTGGTGATGGGGCTGACACCGATGCGCACTCTGGTGTATTACGCGGTCAGCCAGATTGGCATGCTGCCGGGCACCGCCGTCTACGTCAATGCCGGCACCCAGCTCGGTCAGATCGAGCGGGCCGCCGGCATTCTCTCCCCCGGAATCATCCTGTCCTTCGTCCTGCTCGGTCTCTTCCCGCTGATCGCCAAACGCATCGTCGATTTCACCAAGCGCCGCAAGGCCTACGCGGGATGGCGCAAACCGAACCGCTTCGATTACAACGTCGTGGTGATCGGCGCCGGCTCCGGAGGGCTGGTCTCTGCCTATATCGCCGCGGCGGTCAAGGCGAAGGTGGCCTTGATCGAAAAGGACAAGATGGGCGGGGATTGTCTGAATACCGGCTGTGTGCCCAGCAAGGCGTTACTGAGGAGCGCAAAGATTCTGTCTTACGCGCGGCGCGCCGAGGAATTCGGCCTTGGCGAGGGGCATTTCGATTACCGGTTCGCTGATGTCATGGAACGGGTGCAGAAGGTCATTGAGAAGGTCGCACCGCACGATTCGGTGGCACGCTACACTGAACTTGGCGTCGACTGTTTTCAGGGCGCCGCCACGATCACATCACCCTGGACAGTGACGGTGAACGACACCACACTGACCACCCGGAGCATTGTCCTGGCGACCGGCGCCCGACCGGCGATTCCGCCGATTAAGGGTCTTGACACCGTTGATTACCTGACGTCGGACAATCTCTGGCAACTGCGGGAGAACCCCGGCCGGCTGGTCGTGCTCGGTGGTGGACCGATCGGCTCGGAGATCACCCAGGCGATGGCGCGTCTCGGTGCCGAGGTGACTCAGGTGGAAATGGGCCCGCATCTGTTGCCACGGGAGGATCAGGAGGTCGGCGATTATCTGCAACGGCAGTTCGAAGGCGAGGGGATCCGGGTGTTGACCGCCCATACCGCCCGGGAGGTCCGTCACAGAGATGGCGAACAGGTTCTGCTGTGCGAACATGACGGCACCACCGTAGCGATTCCCTTCGATCAGATTTTGGTCGCGGTTGGCCGCCAGCCGAACGTCACCGGCTACGGCCTGGAAGAGCTCGGCGTCGTGATCAGTGACCGCGGGACAGTGTCCGTCGATCCGTTCCTGCGCACCAATTTTCCGAATATCTTCGCCGTGGGTGACGTCGCCGGCCCCTACCAGTTCACCCATACGGCCTCCCATATGGCGTGGTATGCGACCGTCAATGCCTTGTTCGGCGACGTCAAGTCCTTCAAGGTCGATTACAGCGTGATCCCTTGGACCACCTTCACCGATCCCGAGATCGCCCGGGTCGGCCTCTCGGAGGAGGAGGCCAAGGCCAGCAACATCTCCTGCGAGGTCACCCGTTACGGGATCGATGATCTGGACCGTGCGATCGCCGATGCGGAAGATCGCGGCTGGATCAAGGTCCTCACCAAACCGGGGGCCGACAAACTGCTCGGCGTCACCATCGTTGGCTGTCACGCCGGCGATCTGCTGGCGGAATATGTGCTGGCCATGAAACACGGGCTCGGTCTTAACAAGATTCTCGGCACAATCCACACCTACCCGACCCTGGCCGAAGCCAACAAAGCCGCCGCCGGTGCCTGGAAGAAGGCCCATGCTCCGGAGAAACTCCTGCAATGGGTGGCACGATTTCATCGTTGGCGGCGGCACTGAAACGGGGCAAGTCCTGCCGCCGATCGACCACTCCGCCGTGGCCGTGATCAGTCACCCATCAAAGAGGTTGCATGATGCTGGAAGAGCAGCTGCAAAACACTCTGGTCCTGCTGCAGAGTCACCCGGCTCTTGGTATCGCTGCTCTCGCCTTGCTCGGTGTGCTCTTTTTCACCCGGCCACAAGAGATGTTCAAACTGGTGGGATTCTGCCTGTTTCTGGCCCTTGTTTTTTACGTCCTGTTCTTGCTCATCGATACCCTGAGCAGCGGCTCGCAACAGAAAGACACGATGGTCAACAAATCACGCCGGGTCATCGAAGAGCAGTAAGGTGAAGAGGGGCCCATGCCGGACAGGACGTGTCCATAAGTAGCGCAGACGTCAGGGCAGGTCTTTATCGGCTCTCGCCACCTCAGAGGGGGCAGCGGTCTTCGCAGGGAATGCCGACCTGGCAGAGGCCACAGGGGGTCGCACCGGTTCCATACTGATCATGGACATAGGGCGCGGTGACGTTACGGATATAGGCGAAGCAGGCCTCCTTGTCGTGGCCCTGCGGCGAGATCGCCGCCACCGGACAGCGCCTGATGCAGGCGCCGCAGGTCCCCTTGGCAAACCACAGACACCACTCCTGATGACCCTGGTAGGGTCTCGCTGTCGGTTTGAGTTGCAGCCTGGCCACCACCGAGCCGAAACGGGCCGCCTTGCGGCCGCCTTGCCCCGTCGGCTAATCAGACCGTCGGAGAGTCCAAAGGTACCGAGCCCGGCGACCCAGGCGGTGTGGCGTTCCGACCAGTTCGACGCCAGGCCAAACCGCGCGCTCTGTCGATAAGCGAAATCGGTCAACCGCTCCGGCGCGATGGTTGGAAAGCCGGCCTGGGTCAGTTCCTCGGCGAGATGCCGGCGCAGTTGACAATTGAATTCTTCACCGTGGAAACGTGAGCGGGCCCAGCGCTCCGCTGGTAAGCTGGTCTCCTGGCGCTGATCCTGGCGGGTGACGGCTGTCTGCGGCAACACATAGGCAATCACCGTCAGATCGGCGGACGTGACCGGCAGATGCGGAAACGCTTTCTCAAAGGCCTCCCGGGGCGTCCAGTAAAAGGGCCCGATATCCTTCTTGATTCGCTCAAACAGGGGATCGTCACCGCGGGCGTAAGCGATCTCCGGCGCCTCCCAAGCCGGCTCCCCGGTGGGCAGATGCAGCGTGTTGCGTTGCGACGCGCAGAAGTCCTTGATAATGCCTTCGATCTGTCCCTTGGTCGGTGCGCGGTTTTTGCTCATGGCGTCCTTGTGGCGATCGATCCGGAAGGGGCCCTGGTACTGCGCGCTTAAAAACGATGGCGCAGGGCCAGTTGAAAGGTAATATCCGGGGAAGCCACCACGGCAAGATCCTCGCCGACGCCAAGATCGAGGCTGGTGCGCTCTCCGAATGCCAGTGTTCCGCCCATGGTCAGCATCAGGGCCGGATCACCCAGTTCGCTCAGGTCGCTGTCATACAAGGCGGAATGTCCATCCAACTGAAGTTTCAACGCCAGCCAGTCCAGGGGCGCCCAGCCGGCGCCGAGCCAGCCACTGACCGTCCAGTCCTTGACGCGATCTTCCAGGACCTCACCCTCTCCCAGCAGCGTCCCGGCCAGACCGGCCCAGACGGACGCCTGGCTCGCCGGGAGCGAAAAGTCGTACTGCCCCAGATAGGCCAGGGAGACATCCCAGGCGCCACTGCCGGTCAAGTCGTCCGGCTCTCCGGTCGGCGCCTTGACCAAGAGCTTGACGGCTCCGGTCGACGCCTCCTTCTGCAGCACGGACCAGATCAGAGAAAGTCGCAGATCACCGATTCCGGTCTGGCTCTCGGTAATGTCGAAGCCGGTCACACCACTGCGCACATAATTCAGGTTCAGCTGGTCATCGGCCAGCTTATCCCGGTCACCCGTCGGCAGTTGAAAAAAATCATGCCAGTCGTTGATAAAACCGTCCAGGACCCCACCATCGTGCTTGACATAAGGGACATCAAGGCCGATTTGCAGGCGCCTGTTCAGACCGTAACGGAGGCCGAGGGTGGTCACATAGGTCTCAGCATCCAGAACGATTGTTTCCTGTTGAGCGGTACCGATCGTGGCAATATTGGCGACATCGAAAGAAATCCGCAGTTCGGCTTGATGGGCCGCCAGAGTTTTCGGTGATTCGGCGACCGCCAAACCGTAGGGCAAGGCGGTTGGTGAGAGGTTCCGCGTTTGAAAAGGGGTCAGTTCAACCGCCGGGGCAAGACCCGCCAGCGGGACCAGCAACAGGAAAATTGTCAAGAGAATGGATGACTTCATGCCGAACCTCCTTGAAATGGCCCGATAGAAAACGCATCACAAAGTTGCCGGGCATGAGAAACCTCTGCCAGACAACCCTCTTGCAGGATTCAGTTGCCAACAGAGTCTCGCACAACTATGGTGAAACAATGCAAATCCCCAAGGACATCGAACAGAATTATCGCGGCCTGCTGGACCATGTCGACACTTGGTTCAGACGCTGCCTGGAAGCCGGGGGAACAGCATTTGCCTGCCGCGCTGGCTGCAGTGCGTGCTGTCGCGGGCTGTTCGATATCACGCTGCTCGATGCCCACCTTCTGCAACGGGCTTTCGCTTCACTCCCGCACGACACTCGGGATGAGATTCGGGTGAAATGCGAGGTCCGGTTGCAGGAGTTGCAGGGACAATGGCCTGATCTCCGTCCTCCCTACCTGCTCAACGCGCTACCCGAGAAGGCCTGGACAGAGATGCCGGAAGACGACGAAACACCCTGTCCCCTGCTCGATATGCAGGGCCTCTGCCTGGTATACCATGCGCGGCCCTTGCCCTGTCGGCTGCACGGCCTGCCGAACATCGACGTCTCCGGCGCAGATTTCGAAGGCACCCTGTGCACCTTGCACCAGGGCAATCCCCTGCAGCTGCCGGACAAGATCCTGCGCTGGCGTTTTCATGATCTGTTCACCGAGGAGGCGCGTTTAATGCGAGCCTTCTACCAGCATCTGACCGGCCGTGCGATAGCCGAACTCGACACCTTTATCCCCCTGGCGCTCCTGGCCGACTACCAGCAGGTCGACTGGCAACAGGTGCTGTCCTGATCCGCGACGGTACAGATCGACAGCGTTGACCGCTGTCCTTTCCTCCTGTCGCTGCCTCATGGTGACGCCGGTCTCACTGCCGGGTGAGACTGCGGTAACGAATGCGATGAGGCTGATCGGCCTCCTTGCCCAGGCGCCGTTTGCGATCTTCCTCGTATTCCGAGTAGTTCCCTGGATACCAGGTGACCTGGCTGTCGCCCTCGAAGGCCAGAATATGCGTGGCGATCCGATCCAAAAACCAGCGATCGTGACTGATGACGACGGCACAGCCGGCAAAATTCTCCAGGGCTTCTTCCAGGGCCCGCAAGGTGTTGACGTCGAGATCGTTGGTCGGCTCGTCCAGCAGCAGCACGTTCGCTTCCTCGCGCAAAGTTTTGGCCAGGTGCACGCGGTTGCGCTCACCTCCGGACAGCACACCGACCTTCTTTTGCTGGTCGCTGCCGGAGAAATTGAAGCGCGCCACGTAACCGCGCCCGTTGACCAACTGCTTGCCGATCGGCATCTGCTCCTGGCCACCGGTAATCTCCTCGAAAATGGTCTTGCTGCCATCGAGAGGCCGATCCTGGTCGACATAGCCAATCTTCACCGTATCACCGACCTTGAAGGTCCCGGCGTCTGGCTGTTCCTGGCCGACGATCATGCGGAACAGGGTGGTCTTGCCGGCACCATTCGGTCCGATCACGCCGACGATACCACCAGGGGGCAGTCTGAAGCTCATTTTCTCGTAGAGCAGCTTGTCACCGTAGGCCTTGCTGACGTCCTCGGCCTCGACAACGACATGGCCCAGGCGCGGCCCGGGGGGAATATAGATCTCCATGTTGCGCTCACGTTCCGCGGCATCCTGGCCGAGCAGTTTTTCGTAGGAGTTGATGCGCGCCTGGCTCTTGGCGTGGCGGGCCTTCGGCGTCATGCGAATCCACTCAAGCTCGCGCTGCAGAGTCTTCTGCCGGGCGCTCTCCGTCCGGTCTTCCCGGCGCAGGCGTTCCTGCTTCTGCTCCAGCCAGCTCGAATAGTTGCCTTTCCAGGGGATGCCGTGACCGCGGTCGAGCTCGAGAATCCAGCCGGCAACGTTGTCGAGGAAGTAGCGGTCATGGGTGACGGCGATCACGGTCCCCGCATATCGCTTGAGGTGCTGTTCGAGCCAGGCTACCGTCTCCGCATCAAGGTGGTTGGTCGGCTCGTCGAGCAGTAAAATGTCCGGTTTCTGCAGCAGCAGGCGGCAAAGCGCGACCCGACGTTTTTCGCCGCCGGAGAGAACAGCCACAGGTGTCTCGCCCGGCGGACAGCGCAGCGCGTCCATCGCCAGATCGAGGCGCGAATCAAGCTCCCAGGCATCGAGGGTGTCGAGCTTGTCCTGGACCACCGCCTGGCGCGCAATCAGCGCATCCATGTCGGCATCGGGGTCGGCGAAGGCCGCATTGATCTCCTCGAACTCCTGGAGCAGTTTGACGGTTTCCTGAACCCCTTCTTCGACCACCTCGCGCACCGTCTTCTGACAATCGACCAGTGGTTCCTGCTCGAGATAACCAACCCGGAAACCTTCGGAGAGACTGGTTTCGCCATTAAACTCCTGGTCCACCCCGGCCATGATGCGCAGCAGGGTCGACTTGCCGGATCCGTTCAGGCCCAGCACGCCAATCTTGGCGCCGTAAAAATAGGACAGGGAAATGTCCTTGATGACCGGTTTGCCCTGATAGTTCTTGTTGACCCCGACCATCGAGTAAATGATCTTCTTGGTATCTTCACTCATGTCTCACGTCCTGTCTGTGAATTCTCGTATCGCTCATGGCTTATACACCATCTCCTCGCTGTCGCGCAAGGGACCCTGATTCCCCCCATTGGCGCGTTCTGGAAATACGGTTGACTGATCGTGCTGATCGGTGTTCAATCAGGCGACGGTTTTCAGGAAAGGCTATTCACTGATGCAGCTCTTCAAAAAAATGTTCGGCAAATCCGATCCGGTTGCGGAAGTCCGCCAATGTCATGCCCGCCAGGACTGGGCCAACCTGTTGCTCACTGCAAAACGGATCGATATGCAAAGTCTCGACCCGGATCTTCGGCAGGAATTGCGTTCGCTCACGGACCAGGCCGGAGATGCCCTGGCCACGGTCAATCTCGAGGAAGGGGCCTGGGCGGAGCAATCCGGGAATGTCATGCGGGCCCGGCAAGACTACCAGCTGGCGCGCCAGCAAGCCTGTTCCGAAACGTTGCGGGAACGCGCAGAGCAGGCTCTCGCCGCACTGGAAGGTGGCACGTCCCCTCTGACCGACGACCCCGGCAGACCGCACGCTTCGGCCACCTCGGCGGCCTGCAATACCTGCACAGAAACGCCCGCAGCCAAGGACACGACAGATTTAAGTTCCCTTGACGAGGACTCCCGCCTGGAGCTCCTGCTGGCCACCTTGCCGGAGGATTTGGCCGCCCGTTATCAGGCCGCCGGAGCAGAATTTCGCCGCGCCTGGCTGGCCATCCAGGCCGGCGAAGACGAGCAGGCCCTGGGATCTCTTGACCAGGTCCCCAGCGACCAACGTGATGCCCTGTTTCTGTATGAACGGGGCGGGCTGCAGGCCCGTCGCGGTCAGTTCGGGGCGGCGGCGGACGATCTCGCTGCAGCCCTGGCCCTGGAGCCGGAGCTGTTGCCGGCCTTTGAGACACTCTGCGAAGTGTTGTTGGCGAGCGGTCAGGAGGAGCAACTGCAGAGCACCCTGAAGAAGTTCCTGAACGAAGGGCGCTTCTCCGGTTACTGCTGGAGCCGTCTGGCGCAGCTGCATGCGCAGCGCGGAGAACTTGAGCCGGCGCTGGCGGCCGGGCTCAAGGCGCTCGACGAGCAGGTCACCGACCCCAGTCTGCTGGTTCTCTGCGCCCAGCTGCTCGAGCGGACGGAACGCTACGCTGACGCGGAAGCCCTGCTGCGGCGCCTGCCGGCGGGCGGCTGCGGTGGCGGGGCTCACCCGCTGCTCGCCGAATTCTGGTTGCGCCGCCAGATACACCTGGATCGGGCGCTTGAATCGTTCAAAGGAGCCCTGCGCCAGGAACCGGACAATCCGCGCTGGCTGCTGCGCATTGCTCAGGTCTACCTGGCCAAAGGCTGGCGGAAGGAAGCCGCCGAACAAATCGAAGGGCTGATGCGCCGGAGCGGTCTGCCGACAACGCTGGACGATGAAATCCGGCAGGTCGCCGATCAGCTACGGGAGGAATGAACATGCGCTCCCATCGGGTTCTCACCGGTTATTGACGCACACGTGCGGTGCCACGGGCGTCTCGCAGGACGCGCACCCGGTCGCCGACATTGTAGACAGCGTCCTTTTCCTGGACAATCACCAGCAATTCGCCGTTATCGAGTTCCACTTCAAGTTCGACCCCGACCTGGGTTGTGGCGTCTTTTTCAATCGCCGACCCGGCGAGCCCCCCCAGAATGGCCCCGCCAACAGTGCTGATCGCCCGGCCGGAACCGCCACCGACCGCGCTGCCAAGGGCGCCGCCCATGGCGCCTCCCGCCAGGACACCTGCGCCGGAACTGGTCCCTTCGATGGTGACATCTTCAACGCGCAGAATCGTGCCGTAATAGACGGAATGGGAGACTTGGGCCTGATCCCGGGAGTAAACCTTGCCCGATCGGCTGGAGGGCATGCAGGCCGCCTGCAGCAGGGCACAAAAAAACACGACGGCCAGCAGAACGGATCTTTTCAGCACTTGGGGATTCATGGAGCACTCCTTATGTCTCAAGTGTGTGATCATCTGTCATTATTTTAGCGTATTTTCAGCATTCCGCTCAGCCGCCAAGCGACCGGTCTGAGCAACCTGCCGTCACCCGTAAAAGAACCGGCGGAACGCTCAACAGGTCTTCTGTCCGGCGTCACGGGTGGAGTCTAAATTTCTTGGGAGAGCCTTTGCCGTTGGCCCAGGGGATCGGGGTTTTGCGGCTGCTTGACGGGCAAAACCACCACAAACCGCGCCCCGTGCTCACCGTTAACGACCTCGATCTGGCCATGATGCTGGGCGATGATCCGGTGCGAGATCGACAGACCGAGACCGGTCCCTTTGGGCGTGGTCGAAAAGAACGGGTTGAAAATATTGCGGATGATGTCGGGGCCGATGCCGCCACCGGTGTCTTCGATTTCGACCCGAACGGCTTCTTCACCCCGCAGAGAAGTCCGTCGGGCTCTGACCGTGAGCACCCCTCCCTGGCTCATGACTTGGCGGGCATTGATCACCAGGTTGAGAAAAACCTGCCGGATTTGACGACAATCCCCGACGATCTCCGGCAGCGTCTCGTCAATTTCGGTGCCAATCGTGATCTGGCGTTTCTGGCACAGTTCGTATTCCAGGTCGATCACTTCTTTGAGCAACGGGGCGACCCGACAGGATTCCAGACAGACCAACTGTTTCTTACTGAAGGCCAGGATATTGTTGAGCATCTCCTCCATGCGCCGGACTTCCCGAGCAATGATGGTCGCATAGGCGACGGTCTCCTGGTCTTCGGAGGTCTTGCGACTGAGCCGCCGGGCAAAGCCACCCACAGAAACCAGGGGGTTGCGCAATTCATGGGCAACTTGAGCGGCCATTTCCCCGAGCACGGCCATCTTTTCCCCGTGGATCAGTTGCTCCTGAACATCCTGCAGGTTGCTGTGCGCCATTTTGAGGCGTTTGACCAGACTGGCATTGTCCAGCGCTGAGCCGGCCTGGCTGGCAAAAAGCTCCAGGAATCGCCGGTGTTGCGGATCGATCCGCTGCCGGCTTAAGGGGTTGTCGACCAGCAGCACGCCCATCACCTGCTCCCGGCCGGTCAGCGGAGCGCAGGCGTAGGGCCCAAGGCCGAGGGTTGTGGCCAATCCTTTGCCGCCGGTCGCTTCCTGGTCCGGTTGCTGGACCAGAACGACTCGTTTTTCCACCAGGGCCCGCGCCAGAGCGTTGTCATCGACGTCCAGAGGAAGACGCTGTTTGATGACCTTCTGATTGTAATCCGTAGTCCGTTGCTCGACCCGGCTTTGCTCATCCAACTGCAGCTCGTCCCAGCCGTGATCGTCTTCGATGTCAGGCAGAACCAATGCCGCCATCTCCCGCGGGACACCCAGCATGCCCTGCAACATGTTGCTGCGTCGGTTGACCGTGAACAGGGTCGCCCGTTCGAAACAACCGGCCGCCGGGCTGGTTACGGCGGACAGAGTCAGGTGGGCCAGTTCATCGAGATTGAGGGTTCTGTGCAGCAACCGTGACATATGATACAGGATTGCGGTCTCCCGAGAGGCCCGCTGCTGTTGTTGTTCGGCCAGCCGTCGTTTCTGTAATTCCGTATTGAGTTGATCATACGAGTCGGTCATCTCGCGGAAAAGGGTGCCAAAGGGTGCGCGCAGTGTCCCTTCAATCAGAGCAAAATAGACCAGGACAACGCCACCGAGCTTGCAGTAATGGCCGAGAAAATTGAAGACTCCGTAAACATCAACATACCAGGTGAAGAGCAACTCGGAGAGAATGTTCATAACGAGGGCACCCAGCAACAGGGTCACCAATCGCTGGTCGAGATGACGGCGGCGCATCACCAGCAGGAGTGCGGCAAGCAGCAACAGCACCATGACCACGTATTCACTCTGTACCTTGAAGGGGCTCAGACCCACGCCTTCGATATAACTGACGGGAAAGAGACCCAGTGGCCAGATCAGGGCGACAAGAGCGCCACCCAGGCTCAGGAAGAACAGCAGCCAGGCTCTTGCGGAGATCCGTACCGGGCGATTCAGCACCAGGACCGCGGTCAGAAAAGCGCAGGCGCCGAGGGCTCTGGCAACCAGCCACAGTTGTGTGGCCGTATTGGCGTTGGCCGCCGGCAAAACCTGCATGCCTTGATAGGTGAAGGTATGCAGCAGATCGACCAGGCCGGTGACCAGGAAACCGGCGGCCAGGATCACAAAGAACGGGCTGCGTACCGTCGCCCGGGTATTCCAGGCAATCAGGAAAACCGCGGTGGTAATGACGACACACAGGAATTCGATCAGGGTATGAACCAGCAGGTAGTAGGGCCGACTGAGCAGAAACAAAACAAGGCCGGCGGACAGAAAAACTGTCAGGCCGGCCTTGAAAGATAAACGCGGTGGCAGAACAGACGATGGCGTGGTGCTCAACCTCGGCTTGGACTTTTTTGAATTTTCAGCAACAACGTGCTCTGCCGGCATGAATTCCACCCGCCTGCCGGAACAAACCGTCGCGGATCAACCGATCTTTTCCTGACGCTCCTGCTCGGTTTTGCATTCGATACACAGCGTGGTCACCGGCCGGGCCTTCAGGCGCGCTTCCCCAATCGGGTCGCCACATTCTTCGCACTCGCCGAACTCTCCCGACTCAATCCGGTCCAATGCTTCACGGATCTTGGCGATCAATTTGCGTTCCCGGTCACGTATGCGCAGCTCGAAATTGCGATCCGACTCCAACGAGGCGCGATCCGTGGGGTCGGGGAAATTGGTCTTTTCGTCAGTCATTTCGGAGACGGTTCTGTCCGCTTCACGCAGCAACTGATCCATCTGCTCCTGAAGCAATTGACGGAACTCCTCCAATTTGGCTTTTTCCATAAGACAACTCCTCAGACTTGAAGGGCACAAATTAAATGATATTGACCGTCAAGTCAACTGAAATAGCCTTCTCATGATCCGCCATTGAACTGCGCAAAAAGAACATAAACCAGGGCGATGACCGCAAACCAGGCCATCAGGACATCGGCTTGGCGGACCGGAGGTTTCTGCAGCAATTGTTCGATCTCCGGGGTGATCGCTTCGGCCGGCAGCGCCGTGACCAGCCTGCTCAGCAGACGATCGAAACCCCGATAGGAATTGGACAGGATCAGGTAGCTGTCTTCACCGGCCACCAGGGTGATGAAAACCCGACTGCGCACCCGAACCGCTTCCAGGCTGGTGACATCCGCGAACCGGATGCAGCGCTGACGGAACAGACGGTGGGCCGTAACGCCCTCAGCGGAGACGTCCACCCGACGCAGGGCGCTTTCTATGAAAAGAACTGCCAGCGGTAGGAGCAGACCGATCAGGATGATGACCTTGGCGATCGGCTGCCCCTGGATCAGGCAGACCCCCAGCAGAACGAGCGTCAGCAGGACCACCAGGCCGAGCGGCAGGACAAAGGTTCGGCGAATCACGAATGTCTGTTTCTCTTCGCTCACCGGAATGTCTCCAGATTTCGAAAGCTGGCCGTTGCGACCGAAGCAGGATTCCGACGGTGATCCGTACCGCTTTCAGTGAAACAGCAGATCCAGGGCTTCTGCAACACTGCGGACACCGATCAAATCGATGCCTTTCGGAACCTCCAGGTTTTTCAGGTTCCCGGCCGGTAAAAGGCAGCGGTTGAAGCCCAGGCGAGCCGCCTCCTTGACCCTCAGTTCCGGTCGCGAGACGGCCCGGACTTCTCCGGCCAGGCCAACTTCGCCAAACAGCACGGTCCGTTCGTCAATCGAACGATTGAGATGGCTCGAGGCCAGCGCGGCCACCACCCCCAAATCGACCGCCGGTTCGGCCAGACGCACCCCGCCGGCGACGTTCAAAAAGATATCCTGGGCCAGCATGGCATAACCGACTTTCTTCTCCAGCACGGCAACCAGCAGGGACACCCGGTTACTATCGAGCCCCATCGCCGTCCGCCGCGGGTTGCCATAGGCCGTCCCCGAGACCAGGGCCTGCAGCTCGACCAGAATTGGCCGGGTCCCTTCGATCGCCGGGACAACGACACTGCCGGCGGCGTCTTCCGGGCGCTCGGCAAGAAACAGCTCGGACGGATTCGGCACTTCATTCAACCCGATGTCCTTCATCTCGAACACGCCGATCTCGTTGGTCGAACCGAAACGGTTCTTTACCGCCCGCAGAATCCGGTAAGGGTGTCCGGCATCACCCTCGAAATACAGCACCGTATCGACCATGTGTTCCAGCATGCGTGGTCCGGCGATCGAGCCGTCTTTGGTGACGTGACCGACAATGAAGGTCGGCACCCCTTCGCCCTTGGCGAGATGCATCAGGCGTCCGGCGCACTCGCGCACCTGGCTGACGCTGCCGGGTGCCGATTCCAGCGCGGCAGTGAAGACGGTCTGGATCGAGTCCACCACCAGGAAAGAGGGTTTCAGTTCGCGGACCTGTTCCAGGGCGCCCTCCAGGGACGTCTCGGCAAGCAGATACAGGTCTCCGGCATCGACGCCGAGACGGCCGGCACGCAGCTTGACCTGCCGCGTTGACTCCTCGGCGGTGACATACAGCACCGGGCCACAACGGGTCCAGCGGCCGGCCGCCTGGAGCAGCAGGGTCGATTTGCCNGATCCCGGGATCGCCGCCAAGCAGGGTCAGGGAGCCGGGCACCACACCACCACCGAGGACGCGGTCGAATTCGATGATTCCGCAATGCAGGCGGTCTTCATCGGTTGCCGTGACCTCGGCCAGTTTGACCGGGCTGCTTTCGGAGCGCAGCGGCACGGTTCGGCCACCCTTTTTGGCGACGGTGACGGTTTCTTCGACGAGCGTATTCCATTGTCCGCAGTCGGGACACTTGCCGAGCCACTTTGGGCTCTGCATGCCGCATTGCTGACAATTGTAGATGGTTTTCTGCTTCACGATCGCCCTGCCCGTATGAAATGAGAAAGTCATTCTAGGCTGTGCGGTTCGGGCTGTCAACGACCCTCACCTAGCCCTTGCGCCGAAGCCACCAATCGCCATAGTATGAGGTGATGACCCGAAAGGTTGCACATGAAACCGCTGACACTGAAATACGGCGCGCAGAAGGTGCCTTGCCCGATCGATGCCGCGCTGTTGCAGGCCGCCGTCTCTGCCGCGCTGCCGGATCCTGCCGGAGAAGTCCGTCGCGCCCTAGCGAACCCAATCGGCACGCACCCCTTGCAGGAGATCGTCACCGCAGGTGAGCAGGTGGTGATCGTCACCTCCGATATCACCCGCTATACCGCCAGCGAAATTTATCTGCCGATCCTGGTCGAGGCGCTCAACCGCGGCGGGATTGCCGACCCAGACATCACCATCGTCATCGGACTCGGCATCCATCGCCAACAGACCGCCGATGAACATCAGAAAATTTTGGGCCCGCTCTACGGACGGATCAAGGTGATCGATCACGATTGTGATGACACCCGGCAACTGGTCGACCTCGGCCAAACCTCCTCCGGCCTGCCGGTCCAGGTGAATCGCACGGTCATCGAGGCGGAGCGGGTGATCGTCACCGGCACGATCGGCCTGCACTACTTCGCCGGCTTCGGCGGTGGCCGCAAGGGTCTGGTTCCCGGCGTCGCCAGCCGGGAGACCTGCATGGCCACACATTTCGCGATTTTCAATCCGCCGGAGATCGGTGGGCGCAACCCGGCGGCACGGCCGACCCAACTGGAATGCAATCCGGTGCATGAGGCGATCCTTGAGGCAGCGCAGATGATCGCCCCCGACTTCATCCTCAACACCGTGCTGACCCCGGACAAACAGATCGTCGGGGTCTTCTGCGGCGACATGGAGGCCGCCCACCGGGCCGGCTGCGAACGAGCCGAAGCGTTGTACACCGTCCCCATGGAACAGCCGGCTGACCTGGCGATCGTCTCCTGTGGCGGGCACCCCAAAGACATCAACTTTATCCAGTCTCACAAGGCCCTCGATTACGGCGTCAACGCGGTCAAACCGGGTGGCACGGTGATCCTTCTGGCGGCCTGCCCGGACGGCTTCGGCAATCCCGGCTTCTTTGACTGGTTTCGTTTTACCGATCTGGACCGGTTCGAAAAAGCCCTGCGCAGTCGCTATGAGATCAACGGCCAGACGGCCTTGTCGACATTGACCAAAGCCCGCACCTGGCGGGTTATCCTGATCAGCGCATTCAGCCGCGAGGAAACGGAGACCATGGGGATGGAGAAGGCCGTCGATTTGGACGACGCCCTGCGGATGGCCGCCGAACAGCTGCCGGATGATCCCCGGATCGTCGTTATTCCGGATGGCGGGACGGTGTTACCGGTGATTCCCCCGAAACACGACGCGTGAGATTGACAGACGCCGATTCGCCTGCGTGCGCCACTTCGTCTTGCTGCCTGTTGCAGAGGAACGCATGTTATCAGACCACATCATCAAAGCGCTCGAAGAGATCGTCGGCGCAGCCAATATCGCCACCAGCAAGGCCGACCGTATCTGCTACTCCTATGACGCCACCCAGCAGAGTTTTCTGCCGGATGTGATCGTTCATCCAGCGACCACCGAGGAGATCAGCCGCATCATGCAGCTGGCCAACCGGGAGCGCGTCCCGGTCTTCCCGCGTGGTGCTGGCAGCGGTTTTACCGGCGGCAGCCTGCCGACTCGCGGCGGCATCGTGCTCTGCCTGGAGCGCATGGACCGCATCCTGGAGATCGACGAGGAGAACCTGGTCGCCACCGTGGAACCGGGCGTCGTCACCGAACAGTTTCAGAAAGCCGTCGAGCGGGTCGGACTCTTCTACCCGCCGGACCCGGCATCCCTGAAGTTTTCCACCCTGGGCGGCAATGTCGCCGAATGCGCCGGCGGGCCGCGCTGTGTCAAATACGGCGTCACCAAGGACTTCATCATCGGTCTGGAGGTGGTTACCCCCACCGGCGATATCCTCACCACCGGCGGGCCGACCATGAAGGGCGTGGTCGGCTATGACCTGACCAAGTTGCTCTGCGGCTCCGAAGGGACCCTCGGCATCATCACGCGGATCGTGATCAAGCTGCTGCCCCTGCCGGAAGCAAAAAAGACCATGCTGGTCCTGTTCGACTCGATCGACGGCGCCGCCCGGGCGGTCTCGACAATCATCGGTGACAAGATCATCCCGACCACCCTGGAATTCATGGACGGGCGCACCCTCGACTGCGTCCGCCAGGCGACCGACCTCGACGTCCCGGCGGCGGCGCAGGCGGTTTTGATCATCGAGGTCGACGGTGAACGCGACCTGCTTGACCGTCAAGCGTCCCGCATTGCCGAGATCATACGACCTTTGGGAGTGGTCGAAACCCGTATCGCCACCACGCCGGAGGAGAGCGAGGCCCTTTGGCAGATTCGCCGCTCGGTCTCAGCCTCCCTGCGCAAGGTCAACCCGGACAAGTTCAACGAAGACATCTGTGTCCCGCGCAGCAAGGTTCCCGACATGATCCGCAAGGTCGACGCGATCGCCGCGAAGTACCAGGTGCCGATCGTCAATTTCGGTCATGCCGGTGACGGCAACATCCATGTCAACATCATGATCGACAAGAAGATCCCCGGGGAATTGGAGAAAGCCGAACAGGCGATCGAAGAGGTTTTCAAAGGCGCTTTGGCGCTGGGCGGTACGATGAGCGGCGAGCACGGCGTCGGCATTGCCAAGGCGCCGTATATTCCCCTGGAGATCACCCCGATCGCCGCCGAGTACATGAAAGCGATCAAGCGGGCTCTCGATCCGAACAACATTCTCAATCCAGGAAAAATTTTCCTGGATTAAGATAGCGGCTGGCGGCTGGGGGCTGGCAAGAGGATTTTTCTTGCTTCTAGCCCCCAGCCCCCGACCACCAGACACCGGTTC
Organism: Desulfuromonadales bacterium; assembly: GCA_037383085.1. Classification (GTDB taxonomy): domain Bacteria; phylum Desulfobacterota; class Desulfuromonadia; order Desulfuromonadales; family BM103; genus JARRPG01. Next base: position 17,393 of record JARRPG010000028.1, read on the forward strand.
TAAAATGGCTAAGTTGAAGAAACTCGAAGATTACCGCGAAGAGATCGAGCACTGTGTGAAATGCGGCGCCTGTCGGGCGCACTGCCCGGTGTTCACCGCCGACAAGCGCGAAGGGCGGGTCGCCCGGGGCAAGATCGCCCTGGCCGATTCGCTGCTGCAGGGCGAGGTCGATCTCGAGGCCAAAGTCCTGGAAGATCTCAGCCAGTGCCTGCTCTGCGGCAGTTGCTGTGCCGGCTGCCCCAACAAGGTGCCCACCGACGAGGTGGTGGCCGCGGCCCGGCGCAGGATCGCCGAGCAGCGCGGCCTGTCGACCTTCGGCAAAGGCGTCGCGGCGGTCCTCGGTCGACCGAAGCTGATGAACCTTCTGGCCAAATCAGGCGGCACCCTTTCAGGGCTGCTGTTCGAAAAACTGCCAGCGGACAGCGGCCTGCGCCTGCGTTTCCCGGCCCCCTACCTGGATGCCGACCGGACCCTGCCGCCCTTGGCCCGCAAACCCTTCCGAGAGCGCGTTCCGGAGATTATCCCGGGAGCCAAGGACCAGCCGACGGTCCTGTTCTTCACCGGCTGCGGTATCAACTACATGTACCCGGCGATCGGCGAGGCCTTCCTCAAGGCTCTCAAATTTCTCGGGGTCTCGGTCATTGTTCCCAAAGATCAGGCCTGCTGCGGACTACCGGCAGTGAGCGCCGGTGCTGCAGAGACGGTCGAGCAGCTGGCCCGGCGTAATCGCGCAGCGATCGCTCGGCACCCGGTGGATTACATCGTCACGGCCTGTGCTTCATGCAACACCGGGCTTGGCGACATTTACGCCGATATGGGTGAGGAATTTACCGAGCTTTCCGCAAAGACCATCGATGTCTTTGTCTTTCTGGCCCGTCACGGGCTCCCCGAGAGACTGGCGACCCTGCCCAAAGCCAAGCATCGGGTCAAGGTGACTTATCACGACCCGTGTCATCTGCGCAATCGCGGCATCACTCAAGAACCGCGCCAGATTCTGCGGGCCCTGCCTCAGGTGGATTACGTTGAAATGCCCGATGCGGCGACCTGTTGCGGACTTGGCGGCACCTACTCGGTCTACCATTACGACACCAGCAAAAAGATCGGTGCCCGCAAGGCCGCGAACATCGCCGCGAGCGGTGCCGAGCTGGTGGCCACCGACTGCCCGGGCTGTATCATGCAGCTTCAGGACAATATCAACCACGCTCAAGGCCGGCAAAAGACCGTGCACATCCTCGAGCTCCTGGCGGCAGCATTACCCACGGACTGACCGCCCGGTGAGGTCACGGCAACTGATTGCGCAACAGCCGCAACCTGTTAAGCTTTCAGTAATTTCCCCTATGTCCCTCATCCCGTGAAGGAGGTTTTGTGATGCAGAAATTCCCTGTGCTGATGGTGGTTCTTCTCTTGGCTACGGCCACGCTCGTTTGGGCGGTTCCGGCAGGCGGCAATGCCTGTAAAGATTGCCACAACGCCGAAGTCTTCCCCAAGAGAAAGCAGGGGACCGTCAAGATCACCATGGAAGAGATTTACGCCGGCAGGCTCTGCGGTGTCTGCCACAATGGTAAGCGGGCCTTCGATGCCAAGAGCAACTGCGCCCGTTGCCACGTCAAGCAATAACCCCGCCCGAACCGGCCGAATGTTCCAGGTCCGCCTTGATTTCGGCGGGCCGGGCCGGCCGCCCCCGGCGTGGGAGCAAAAGCTCCGCGCTGGGGCGCACCGCAACAACGCCCCCACCTTCTCCGGCAGTATCGGCACCCCTGTCAGTGGATTTCGAGCCCTCATCCGCGGTATCATTGGGGCATTCATTCCGCACCAGAGATCGCTTCAAGGAGAGAAAAAGATGACCCACGCCCTAGGGCTCCTCTCCGGAGGACTCGACAGCAGCCTGGCCGTGATGTGCCTTAAACGCCAGGGGATCGACGTCACCGGAGTTGCCTTTGTAACCCCCTTTTTCGGCAGTAGCAAGGCCGAGCAGATGGCACGGCAGATGGAGATCCCCCTGCTGGTTGAGGATATCAGTGACATCCACCTGAAGATGGTCAAGGCGCCGCGTTACGGCTACGGCAAGAACATGAACCCCTGCATCGACTGTCATGCCATGATGTTCCGCCTGGCTGGTGAGATCATGGTCGCGCGCGACTTTGACTTCCTGTTTTCCGGTGAAGTCCTTGGTCAGCGGCCGATGAGCCAGAACGCCAACGCCCTGCGCTCAGTCGCCAATTTTTCCGGTCACCCGGACCGAATCCTCCGGCCGCTGAGTGCCAAGGTCCTGCCGATCACTCCGATGGAGGAGCAGGGACTGGTCGACCGCCAAAATCTGCTCGACATTCAGGGCCGATCGCGCAAACGCCAGGAAGCGTTAGCACGTGAATGGGGCTTGACGGATGTGCCCTCCTCGGGAGGTGGCTGCCTGTTGACCGAAATCCATTTTTCCGACCGGCTGCGCGACCTCTTCGCGCATCAGCCCGACTGCGGCGTCAAAGACGTCGAACTTCTCAAGATCGGCCGCCAGTTCCGCCTTTCGGAACGTGCCAAGCTGACCCTCGGCCGGCATCAGCAGGACAACGAAGCGATCCGGGACGCCGCCGAAACCAAGCATGTCCTGTTGCGAACGCCGGGGTTCCCCGGACCGCTCGGGCTGGTCTCGGGGGAACCGACCCAACCCGACCTCGAATTGGCGGGCGCGATTCTCGCCTCCTACGGTAAAGGGAAGGATCATTCAACCGTTGAAGTCCTCGCCGAAACACCGGCCGGTGAAGTCACCTATGTGGTCAGCCCGCTGTCACGGCAGGAGTCGCAGAAACGGATTGTTTGATTGCAGGAAATCCCGAATAACAACAACCTGCAATTTAAAGCCCATTGTGTAATCACACTGTGTGCGCTTCTTCCGCTTGCTCTCTACCTTGTCCATAAATAAGTCTCCCAGTTTCAACTTATTTCAGGACGGGACACATAAAAAAAGGGGACACGAAGCGCGTTCGTGTCCCCTTTTTGCTGTTTCAGGTTCAGGCGTGGTCAAGTACAGGCTTACATCATGCCGCCCATGCCGCCCATGCCGCCCATGCCGCCCATATCAGGCATTGCCGGGCCGCCGCCTTCGTCCTTGGACGGTTTTTCAGCAACGCAAGCCTCGGTGGTCAGCATCAGGCCGGAGACCGAAGCGGCGTTCTGCAGGGCCGAACGAACCACTTTGGTCGGATCGATGATGCCGGCCTTAACCAGGTCGGTGTACTCGTCGCTGGCCGCATTGAAGCCATAAGCCCCTTTGTTGTGCTTGACTTCGTTGACCACGATCGAGCCTTCCTGACCGGCATTGCCGGCAATCTGACGCAGCGGCTCTTCGAGAGCGCGTTTGACGATATTGACGCCGAACACCTGCTCGCCTTTGGCATCGACCTTGGCCACCGCTTCAATGGCGCGAATCAGTGCCACGCCACCACCGGGGACAATGCCCTCTTCGACCGCGGCACGGGTCGCATGCAGGGCGTCTTCCACGCGCGCCTTCTTTTCCTTCATTTCGGTTTCGGTCGCAGCGCCAACCTTGACCACGGCGACGCCACCAACCAGCTTGGCCAGACGCTCCTGGAGCTTCTCGCGGTCATAGTCACTGCTGGTTTCCTCGATCTGGGCACGAATCTGCTTGACACGTCCCTGGATGTCGGCTTCCGTCCCGGCGCCATCGATGATCGTGGTGTTGTCCTTGTCAACGACAATCCGCTTGGCCGAGCCGAGCATGTCGAGGGTGGCGTTTTCCAGCTTGAAGCCGACCTCTTCCGAGATCACGCGGCCGCCAGTCAGGATGGCGATATCTTCGAGCATCGCTTTGCGACGATCACCGAAACCGGGCGCCTTGACAGCGGCAATATTCAGGGTGCCGCGCAGCTTGTTGACCACCAGGGTAGCCAGGGCTTCGCCGTCGACGTCCTCAGCGATGATGAACAGCGGCTTGCCCTGCTTGGCGACCGGCTCGAGAACCGGCAGCAGGTCACGCATGTTGCTGATCTTTTTGTCATGGATCAGGATCAGGGCATCTTCCATGACCGTCTCCATGCGCTCCGGATCGGTGACGAAATACGGGGAAAGGTAGCCGCGATCAAACTGCATCCCCTCGACGGTTTCCAGAGAGGTTTCCATCGACTTGGCTTCCTCGACCGTGATCACGCCTTCCTTGCCAACTTTCTCCATCGCCTCGGCGAGGATATTGCCGATTGTCTCGTCACTGTTGGCGGAAATGGTGCCGACCTGGGCAATCTCGGTGTGGTCTTTGACCGGTTTGGACAGCTTCTGCAGCGAATCGACGGCCGCTTCCACAGCCTTGTCGATACCACGCTTGATTTCCATCGGGTTGTGGCCCGCGCTGACCAGTTTGACGCCTTCGCGGTAGATGGCCTGGGCCAGAACCGTGGCTGTCGTGGTCCCGTCACCGGCAACATCGGACGTCTTGGAAGCCACTTCCTTGACCAGTTGAGCGCCCATGTTTTCGAATTTGCCCTCGAGCTCGATTTCCTTGGCGACGGTGACCCCGTCCTTGGTGATCAGCGGTGCACCAAAGCTCTTGTCAATGACGACATTGCGCCCTTTGGGGCCGAGGGTGACCTTGACGGCGTTGGCCAAGGTGTTGACCCCGTCGAGGATGTGAGAACGGGCATCTTGCCCAAATTTAATTTCTTTACCAGCCATAACGATCTGTCCTCCTTATCGTTTCGTTGAAAAGTTTTTATTCGACGACGCCGAGAATATCATCTTCGCGCATCATCAGATATTCCTTGCCCTCGATCTTGATGTCGGTGCCGGCATATTTGCCAAACAGGACCTTGTCGCCGACCTTCACATCCATCGGCAGAACCTTGCCTTCTTCGGTCACCTTGCCCTTGCCCACTGCAATGATCTTGCCCTGCTGGGGTTTTTCCTTAGCTGTATCGGGAATGATAATCCCGGCAGCGGTCGTGGTCTCTTCCTCGAGACGCTCAACAATGATGCGATCATGCAAAGGTCTGATTTTCATAATGTGTTTCTCCTTTCCTGACAGGCAAAAAATAAGTCTCCAGGTCTCCCCGGGATTCCGTGCGTCGAGAACGTTAGCACTCACGACATGTGAGTGCCAAAAGCAGGCCTAAATATAATCAGCCTCTCGGGATTGTCAAGGGATTTCAGGAAAAATTTTTAGAATAAAATAATAAAATATGATCACAGTCGGAGAGGGTTCCGTCCCAGGCGATGCAAATCTGGTGACGGCACATCAACCCCGCGAGGGTGCTGTGGTTGAAACTGTCTTCGAGAAGCGCCAGATAATCATCAGCGCGACCGGCCTGCTGCAGGTCTTTCAGAAATCGTCCCATCGGCATGTTGGTGATGGTCAGCAGGTTGTTGAATGCAACCCCCCAGCGTTCCAGCAGGTCGGTCCGGTAAGCCTCTTCGAGGGTCGCCTGGTCAGGCGGCAGAAACGCGCCGCCGGGATTGTAAACCAGGTTGAGGGGCAATTGTTCATGGCGGCCGTAACCGAGTCTGTTGAGACGCCGCAAACCGGCGATACTGCGCTTGTAAACGCCGCGACCACGCTGGCTGTCGACATTGTCATCGAGGTAGCACGGCAGGGAAGCCACCAGGTGAACCTGCCGCTCGGCCAAAAACTCGGGCGTGTCTTCCTGGCCGGCCTCGTAAAAGACCGTCAGGTTGGTCCGCACCTGAACCGTGTGCCCTTGGCGGCAGAAAGCATCGACCAGCTGCCGGAAATGGGGATTCAGTTCCGGTGCCCCCCCGGTCAGGTCGATGCGGGCGGTCGGCAGGGCCTCGGCCAGGCGCAGAACACTTTGCATCGTGGCCCAGGTCATGACCTCCGACCGCTTCGGACTGGCCTCGACGTGGCAATGCCGGCAGCTCAAGTTGCACAACAGGCCTAGGTTGACCTGGATTGTCTGGACCGCGGCACTGGTCAGACCGGCCCCCAGGACGTCACTGAGAACCCGGTTGAAATGATTCATAAAGACTCCGTAGAAGATGACGATGAGAGCACACTATAATCCACGCGAAAGTTCCGGGTAAAGACCTAGACCGGATTTTCTCGGCGCTCCGTCAGCTCTCCGCTTTCGCCGAAAATCTTCGCAGTGGGCCGTGACTGCAGATTAGACTGGCGCTTCAGCTGGGCGGGGCAGGCCGTCGCCTTATGTCATGCGCGATTGCCGCGTAACAGTTTATCGCCGAAAGCCGAATGAACGACTTCCTTGAGGAGCGCAACGATGCGCTGATCATAGGTTCCGGGGTGACTTTCCAGGATTTGCAGGACGTTCTCAACCGGCAGTGCACCCCGGTAGGCCCGCGGTTCGACCATGGCGCAGAAGCTGTTGACAACCGCCAGAACGCGGGCCGGCAGCGTCATTTCAGCCCCCTTCAAACCCAAGGGGTAACCCGAGCCATCCATCGCCTCGTTCATCTGGAAGACGGCGTCGTATACCGGCAGCCCAAAATCGATATCCTCGAGGATTATCCCGGCGTGCGCGACATGTTTTTCCATCTGCTGCTTTTCCTCTTCCGTCAGTGGATCGGTCTTGAACAGCAGCTCGCGATCGATAAATATTTTGCCGATCTGGGATAGGTTGGCCGCCGTCTGGATGGTCGCGATATCAACATCACTGGCATTCATGGCCTTGGCCACTTCGGCCCCCAGTTGCCCCATCAACCGCGACTGCCCGGACAGATAAGGATCAATCAGCTCGATGGCCTTGACCAGGGCTTCGACGGTTTTCGCGGTGGCCTGCTCCTGGCGTTTCTGCACGGCAACGATTTCGGTGACATCACGAAAGACCGAAACAATACCGGTAATCTTGCCTTCGGCGTCTTTCAGGGCAGACTTGGAAATCTGGAGATGGTGTGGTTGCGACTGGAGGTACAGCAATTCTTCGAAGGTGACCGTCTCGCCCGTTGCCAAAACCTGCTGGTCGGAATGTTCCAGGCGCCGGGCCGTGTCATAGCCGAACACGGCTTCGTTATCGAAACCGATCAGTTCGTGCGGCGCCCGGCCGACGGCTTCGGCAAAGGCGGGATTGACCATAACGATAGCGTCCATCGAGATCCTTCAGGACCAGGTAATCGGAGATCGTACTGTTGATCCGGTCCAGGAGTTGGCGCTGATTTTCGATTTCTTCCGCCAACCGTTTGAAATGCCGGGCCGACCGGCGCTCCTGGGAACTGAGCAGCAGGGCCCAGAACGCGCCGAACGTGACGCTGAACACCAAAACCAGCAGCAGGGCAATACTCATCATGGAGCGTTGCTGGGTGCGCAGGCCTTCACGGGCAATCTGGTAATCGGCCTCTATAACCAACCACCAGTCGGCTCGTTTGACCTGGCGACCGACGGAATAGGCTTGGGCGTCCTCGTCGAGAGCCTTGCGGGTTGCAAAAGGCAGGGTCTCCTTCTGTTCAGCGGGAAAATTGCGGACATTCTGCAACGGGTCCGGTCGCCAGGGCACCACCTCCTGGTAACCGGTGGCGACTTTCTGCAGCAAACGTGTCCGCTCCCCTTTCTCCAACAGGCTATTGCTGCTTAAGGCCTTCAACTTCTCATCGACGATCTTTGTGAGCAGGAGCACGGCGACCGGCTGCTGCTGGAGACCACTGGACTCGGGAGGGAAAATCGGCAGGTAGGCCTCTAGCAGCAGACCTTGCTCCGAGGGCCGCAAAGGCCCGAATTCCGGCTGCTGCGATGCGACAGTCTGCTGAACCATGGTCATCTGCCCCTCCCGCAAAGGCGTCGTCGAGGCATCGGTGGCAATGAACACGGTGCCGTTGCGATTGACCACGCGGCCGGCAAGGTAACCCGAGATACGGGTAAATTCGGTCAGCAGGCTCTGCATCATCGGCAATTGTGCCGACAGCTGCGCCACATCTTCACTGGCACCCTCCTGTCCCGGCAGCGAACCGGAGACCAGCAACGCGACATCATCCTGAACCAAGTGTACTTCCGCCGCGTAGAGGCGGAAGAGTTCGGCATTGATCACCCGGCTGGACTGCTCGATCACGGTGTCCAGCATGTTGTCGATGTATTGCACCTGCGAGACCGCCATCAATTCGAGCCGTTTTTGCAAATCGGCTTCAAACTCTTTTTCGCGGCCTTGCAGACCAACCACAACCCAAATCATGGCAGCGATGGCAACGACGACGATCACAGCCAATCCGGCCCATAAAGCCTTTTTGCGTGAACCGGGTTGGATGCTTTCCAGAATCGACGGATCGGACAGCGTCAGTTTGTTGTGATTGGCCTGCATGATAATGCCTCTCCTTTGCTCATGCCGGAATCAACGTATCGAACCTGGCGATACGTGGGCCCAGCGATAATGCTCATTGACAGAATATTGCGGCACGTAATGTTCGTATTTCTGGTGCGGCAAGATCAGATCGGACATGTTGTCGAGAACGTAGGTTTCCTGATTGAGCTTCACCGCCAGAATGGCATGCGCAATGTTGCGAATCGTGTCTCGCAGCAGGACGATGCGCAGGTCGTCGGCAGGATAACCAAGCTGGCGCAGGGCATAATACTTGGTGATGCTGTAATCTTCGCAATCACCGGAAAGCTTGAGAAATTCACCGGGAGTGGCCCAATAATCACTGACACCGTACACATCGATATCGAGGCGGTACGGCCAGCGGTTGAAATAACTGTTGACCGAGCGAAGCTGGTCAAGGCCAACCAGCGATTGGCTCTGGCGCATGATTTTCTGCCAACTCAGGGCAGCGGCGGAACAACTCTCGCCGGCGACCGGGCAGTGGTTGAATCCTTCGATCTGATCAGCGGCCGCGACCATAACGCGGGTCCAGTTGGGCAAGGCCTTGAGGGTACTGCGGAATTCATGGCTGCGAAACAGGCCCTTGCCGGGCGGGATCAAGGGGACAGGCGGTTCTTCGGTTGGCTTCGCCGCAGCCTTCGAGCCGCATCCCCAGGAGCCGACCAGGAGGCAGGCCACCAGGATCAGCATCAGCCATTGCCGTCTTGCCATCATCCTGCTCCGCTTAGCGCTCCCGCAAAGCATTCTGCTTCATGCGCAGAATCGGCTTGAGCAGGTAGCTCAACACCGATTTCTTGCCGGTGAGAATATCGACGCTGGCGGTCATGCCGGGGATGATCGGCAATTCCTCGCCACGGTAGGTGATGGCATTCTTCTGGGTTCGCAGTTTGACCTTGTAAAAACTTTCGCCATCGTCTTCTTCGATGGTATCGGCACTGATCGCTTCGACGTAGCCCTCGAGGCCACCGAAGATGGCATAATCGTAGGCAGTGATCTTGATCATTGCCTTCTGGCCCGGATGCAGGAAGGCGATATCGGCCGGTCGGATGCGGGCTTCGATCAGCAGGGTGTCATCGAGAGGGACGATCTCGAGGATCGATTCTCCCGGCCTGACGACCCCACCGACTGTGTTCAGGTTGATCTGTTTTACCGTGCCGCGCACCGGCGATCGGACGTCGGTGCGGGTGACGCGATCCTCTCCCGCCGACATAATCTCGCGCAGCGACTTCAAATCACTGCGTCGGCCGTTCATCTCCTCCAGGGCCTTAGCTTTGAACTCCGCCAGGCGCTGTTCGATGCGGCGGTTGGCCTCATCGGCCGCCTGGCGCATGCGCGGTATCGACAGGCGCAGGGCTTCGATATCGCCCTGTAACGAGGCGATGTCACGTTCCAGGGCCAGGTAATCGACGCGTGGGTAAACTCCATCGTCGACCAGAGGTTTGGCAATGTCCCGCTGCTGTCTGGCCAGTTCCAGGCTGCGTTCAAGCTGTTCCTTGCGGCTGCGCATTTCGGCTATTTCCTGCTGCCGCTGGCTGTACTGTGACTTGAGGACACTCAACTCCGCCTGCAGCTGGTTCTGCCGCGCTCGAAAGATTGATTTCTGGTCTTGCAGAATCTGTGGATCGAACTCCTTGAAGCGCTCGGCGAAGTCCAGTTCCGGCTTGCCTTCGATTTCCGCATTCAAACGTGCAATCGCCACCTCGTGCTGCGCGGCCTTGGTAAAGGCATCGCGATACTGGCTCGCCGCGACGGCATTGTCGATGCGCACCAGGATATCCCCCTTGGCGACAATCTGGTTTTCCTGAACCAGAATTTCCTGAAGAATGCCCCCTTCGAGGTTCTGGATCATCTGCACTTTCTGCGAGGGGATGACCTGCCCGAGCCCCCGGGTGACTTCATCCAGAACGGTGTAGTGGGCCCAGGCCACAAAAGCGACCAGAAGAAACGCAATCACCAGCGTCAGGACATAGGCCATCGAGCTACCTCGACGGTGAATCGCCGCATCGACCTCGCTCATGAAATGCAGATCCTCCTGCGGACGCAAGCTATTCAGCAATCCCGGCCGTTGCCTGTGCTCGAAAGGATCCTTGATGTCTTTGCGATCGGCCATCTCTTGAGCCCTTAACGCTTTGCCGTGGCGATCTTGCCACCCTTGAGTGCCTGCAGGACCTTCTCTTTGGGACCGTCCGCCACGACCTTGCCGGCATCGAGAACCACGATTCGTTCGACCAGTTGCAGCAGACTGGTGCGATGGGTGAATAACAAAAGGGTCTTGTCGCTGAGAATCTTCTGCAGCCGCTTGCACAGAATTGCCTCGGCGTTGTTGTCCATGGAGCTGGTCGGTTCATCCAAGATCAGGATGTGAGGATCCAGCAGCAGGGCGCGGGCAATCGTGACCGCCTGGCGCTGGCCACCTGAGAGATTCATGCCGCGCTCACCGACCTGCCAGTCGAATCCAGCCGGATGCCCTTTGACGAAATCGGTCACCCCAGCCAGGTTGGCGGCACTGAGGATTGCGGCGCCGTCGACATAGGGCGTCCCGAAAGCGATGTTATCGCGGATGCTGCCGTAGAACAGGTAATTATCCTGGCTGACATAGCCGATATGATGACGCAAATCAGCGACATGCAGCTGGCGCAGGTCAACGCCATCGAGCTTGACGGCGCCCTGCTGCGGCTCGTAAAGCCCCATGCAGAGACGACCGAGGGTACTCTTGCCAGAACCGGTGCGGCCGAGGATGGCAACCTTCTCCCCGGCTCGGATGTTCAAGCTGACACCGTTGAGGGCCGGGGTCTGGCTGTTCGGATACTGGAAGTGAACGTTCTCGAAACTCAGGGACGGCTGCAGATTCTGGGCCTGAATGAATTCCCGGTCCACAGGCCGTTCATTCGGTTGCCGCATGAGCAGATCAAGCGATTTCAACGCCATCCGGGACTGCTGCAGCCGGGTCAGCATCGCCGCCACGGCACCGAGCGGAGCCATCGCGCGACCGACCAGAATGTTGCAGGCGATCAACCCACCGAGCGTCATCTCGCCTTCGGCGATCAGATAAACCGCACCGATGATAATCGCGACGCTGACCAGTTGCGCTGACCACTGGGAAAAGGAGATCGAAAAGTTCGCCAGAGCCCGGGCGCGGCTGGTCGACTTGGCGTTCATGCCGACCACTTCCTCCCAGCGTTTTTGAATCTGTCCTTCGGCCATGCTGGTCTTGATCGTCTCCAGCCCGGTGATCGCCTCGACCAGCAGGGCATTCTTCTGGGCCCCTTCCCGGAAACTTTTTTCGATCACTCGCTGGAAGGGCATCTGCAGAAAATAGCCGACCAGGACCACGATCGGAACCGCCGTCAGCGGGGCATAGGCCAACGGACCCCCGATGTAGTAGATCAGACCGATGAACAGGCAAATAAACGGCATATCCACCAGGGCCATCAGTGTCGTGGAACTGAAAAACTCGCGCAGCGATTCGAATTCGCGCAGATTGTTCGCCAGCGTCCCGGCGGAATCCGGTTTGTGATCGAAGCGCATGGCCGTCATCTGCTGCATCAGTTTGCTGGCAATGATTACATCGGCATTCTTGCCAGCCACATCGGCGAAGTAACCGCGCAGATTGCGCAGCAGGAAATCGAAAAGATAGGCGATCAGCACCCCGAGGGCGAGCGCCCAGAGCGTATCGAAAGCACTGTTGGGCACCACCCTGTCGTAGACGTTCATGATAAACAGGGGGCTGGCCAAAGCCAGCACGTTGACCATCGCCGTGGCCAAAAGGACATGTTTGTAGATCGGGAAAAACTTGAAGATCGTCCCCCAGAACCAGGCCCTGGTGTCAACCAGCCTCAGTTCACTGGCACGCTTGTCGAGACGTCCTTCAGGCTGGACCAAAAGGACGTACCCCGAATACTGGTCCTGCAATTTCTGCAAACTCAGTTTTTTCGACGCACCGCCGCCCTGCGGGAAGGTCACTTCGGCGTGCTCGCCTTCGATGCCAGACAGAATACACGCCTGGTCATTCTGCAGCACCAGAATGCAGGGCATGATCAAGGGTGAGATGTCTTTGATTTTCGGCTTGTGAAAGGTGCGGACGGTCAGAGACGCCTGCTCGGCAGCCCGGATACAGACCGCCAGAGAAGGCCTTTGCGTGCCCTGAGGCATGCCAGCCTTGAGCGCCACCGTCGACAGCGGCCGGCCCAGAATTCCGGAAATGATCGAGAGACAACGCAGAACGGGAGGTTCATAATCGACCAGCCCGGGCGAAACAAAATCACTGGCGCGTCGTCGCGGATGCGACTTGGCCTCTTCGGGTGGTTTGCTAGGCACGGTACGCGCAGAAGGTTGAGGTTTTTGATCCCGGACTTTTTCTTCTGACATGCTTCCTCAATCGGAACCGACGGCCATGAAAACCCGTTGGCGCCCTACCCATCCAATCATGTTGCACTGATCAGAGAAGAATATTTTAAGTTGTTTACAGGACATCTGATAGCAACTATCATAAATAACAGGCATATCCTGCCACATAAGCCCTTTGAAAGGCAATTTCTCAAAAGAAAATTGCGTAAAAATTTCATCCGCAATAAGATTTGGCAACGCCTGGAATTTTGGTCAATTGAGATGCCTTTGTAGACGTCAATATGCCTGTGAATCGGTTGTTTTATTGAAATAGCTCTTGATGATCCTCATGCATTGAGCACCATCTCTGAGGAGGCGACAATGATGAACCCGGGAAAATGGCTGATCAAAATCTTTCTGTTGGCCCTCATCCTGCCACTTTCTTCAACCTTTGGATCGGATGCCGTAGCGGCCGACACCAAAGTCGCACTGACTGACACCGTCATCACCGCCCTGGAATACAGTCCGCGGCTGAAAGTGCTGCAGGCCAACCAGGAAGCGATCGGCTATGAACGCGACCGGGCTTGGGGAGGGTACCTTCCGCAGGTCGATGTGGCCTTCGGCTATGGCATCGAAGCCCATAGCGATCAGCTGACCCGGAATCCGATCAATGACAATGAAAATAATTTCTACGATCGTCTTGAAGGCTCGATTCGCCTGTCGCAGCTGCTTTACGATGGCCAGGAGACCTCGAGCCGGGTTGCCATCGAGGACTCCAAGCTGGTTTCCGCCGGTCACCGCGTCGTTGACAATGCCGAGGCGATCGCTCTGGATGCCATCATCGCCCACATGAGTGTCTATCGCCAGCGTCAGCTGGTTGAACTCGCGCAGAAGAACGTGAACGATCACCGCGATATTCTCGACATGCTGAAGGAGCGTCAGGAAGGGGGTGCGGGGAGCATTGCCGATGTCGACCAGACCGAGGCCAGGCTGGCCCGTGCCCAGGCGTCGCTGACCGAAACCGAGGCTGCATTGCAGGCCGCCGAAGCCGATTACCGGCAGGTGGTCGGCAAACTGGCCGGGGATCTGGAATATTTCGTCGTTCCACCGGATAAGCTGCCCGGTTCTCTGGACCAGGCCATCATGCAGACCATGAACAATAACCCCAAAGTCCTCGCTTTGAGCGCCAATGTCCGAGAGGCACACAACCGGTTGGAACTGAGCCGTTCCAATTTTCTGCCAAAGGTTCATGCCGAATTGAGCTCCAGCTATGAAGACCAGGTGGAGAGTTCGGAAACCTATGAAAAGAACAACCAGGCCATGATGCGGCTGCGCTGGAATATCTTTAGCGGCCACTCCGATGTCGCCGATCGCAAAGCCGCCATGGCGCGCAAACTCCAGGCCGAAGCCAATCGGGACGATCAGCTGGACCAGGTGGTCGAAGAAGTCCGCGCCACTTGGGCGGAACTGCTTTCGGCAAGGCGTCAGGTGGTTTTGTATGGCGATGCAATGACCTACGATACCAAGACGCTCGAATCCTATCGCAAGCAGTTCAATGTCGGGCAACGGACTCTGCTCGATGTACTGGATGCCCGCAACGAGCTCTTCCAGTCCTCCGGCCTTCTGGTGACCGCCAAGACCAACGAGGTCATCGCCGCCGAAAGACTGTTGGCCCTAAACGGCCAGCTCATTGAGAGCCTGCAAATCCCGGACGCGCTGTACGCGCAAAGTGGTGAGTAATTCTGGTACAGGAAGGTCAAACAGCGACGGCCGCCCAATCGGGCGGCCGTCGCTGTTTGTGCCGATGAAACATCAGCACCTCTAAACCAGCCCACGCTTCTGGGCATACAAGGTCAGATCAACCCGGTTCTTGATCCCCAGTTTGCGGTAAATGTTATGGATGTGAATTTTAACCGTCCCCTCCTGGACAATCAGTTTCTCGGCAATCTCCTGGTTGCTCAAACCACCGGAAACCTGTTTCATGACCTCGATTTCCCGCGCGGTCAGAATCGTCCTCAACCGTCTCATGCCGGCTTCACGATGCAGCATCTTCTCAAAAGCACTGCCGATCGACTCCTTCTCCATCCACATCCCACCGGCAGCCACCTTATGCAGACATTTCACCAGAAGCCGCACCGGCAAACTCTTCAGAACAACACCTTTGACGCCGTAACGCAGGGCATCAATCGTCTGTTCTTCGTCCATAGCCGTCGTGAAAATCACGACATTGATCTCGAGTGAACTGTTTTTCAGTTCATTGATCAGATCGAGGCCTTTGCGATCCTTCATGGCGATATCGAGGAGCAGGATATCGGGTTTGAGTTGCCAGACCTTCTCCAGAGCCTCTTCGGCGGTGGAACAACAGGCCAGCAATTCAATGTCGGGTTCGGATTTCAGCACTTGGGCCAAACCGAGCAACGACAGAGGATGTGGATCCGCTGCAACCAGGGTGAATGCCATAAAAATCCTCGATCAGGAGCAGACAATACGTAACAGGTTTTCTATCTTATCGTAGTTTGAAAAAATTTCCGTTTCTGCTGATGGTTTCGTCGACGCCTCGTGACCGCTGGCAGCCGGGAGAGCGTTTTTCGTCGGTGCGTAAAGAGCTCTTTGTCTCGGTTTTTTTAGCATAAATATATACATAGTTATAGTCAACCCTATCGGACAGTCAATTGTCGATTTTTCATAACAAGTTAAAATAAACACCATCTTTAATAAGGATAATTCCATGGACTCTGTGCATGAGAAGCGCGATTCCGAGCGGATTCAAGTTGAGATTCCCGTTCACATCGGCGACGAGACGGCTGTCACCCGTAATATCAGCTGGGCGGGGATCTTTTTGTATTCGACGCGGCCTTTCGAAGAGGGTGGGATTCTGAATTTTTGCCTCGACCTGGATTATGCCTTTCCAGGCAAGGCGATCAGGCTGGACTGTCGAGCCGTGGTGATGCGCGTTGAAGATCACGGTGAGAGATATGGCGTTGCCGCCAGAATCAATCATTTTGAATACCTCCATTGAGATGAAAAGAGCACAATTTTAAATTTGCATTCAGGACTAGGGGACAAATCATGGCCGACGAAAACACCGTCGATGAAGAGACCGTCGAGAATAAAGGGAACCCTGAGGAGAGCGGAGTCAATCGCACGCTCCCATCGCCAACTCCGGGCCAAACGGACACCGTGCCGATGCAGGCCAATCAGATTGTCGAGGTGCCCTTTGATTTGACGGATCAGACGATTACTGTCACCGGCAACGACCTGAGCATCGAATTTGCCGACGGCGCTGTCCTGATTCTGGAAGATTTCGCCGCCCTATCCGAGGCCGGACAGGCGCCCTTCCTGGTTATGGAGGACGGCAGCATGGTCCCCGGCGATATCCTGCTTGCCGCTTTGACCGAACCCCCTGAAGAGACTGCAGCCGGAGAAACAGGCGCCCAAAGCGGTGGTAGCAGCGCCTATGTCGATGATATGGGCGACACCTTGACGGGCATCGACAAGCTCGGCGTGCAGGATCCCGATGCCTTCGGCGGCGCAGCGCCCCAGGTGCAGGAAGATGAACAGACACCCGTGGACGAACAGGCGCCGAATCTGGCACCGGATGCGGTCGATGACAACTATGTGATCCCGATTGATCCCAAAAACCCGACAGCGGCCATTGACGCTATCAGAGGCATTCTCTCGAACGACACGGACCCTGAAGGTGAAGCGATTCAAATTACCAATGTCAGCGTCTTACCGCCGAGCGTCACGGTCAATAGCTCTGATGGATCCTTAACCATCGAAAACTTGATTGAAGCTTATCGGTCTTTGGGTGATGGTGAGGAATCCGACCCGATCACCTTCCAATACACGATTTCAGATCCCGAGGGTTTGACCGATACCGCCAACGTCTCAATCGTGTTCATCGGTGTCAACGACCTGGCTGACGGCGACGAGTCGGTCACCACGCCGGAAGACACGCCGGTCAGCGGCAATGTGCTTGACAACGTCGATGATCCCGACGGTGAACCCACCAGCGTGGTCGATTTTACTGTCGACGGCACCAACTACGACGCCGGCGACACCGCCACTATCAGCGGCGTCGGCACTCTCGTAATCAACAGTAACGGCACCTTTACCTTTACCCCGGCCGACAACTACGACGGCCCGGTGCCGGATGCGACATATACCGTCACTGACGGTCTTGACACCGTCACCTCGACTCTCAATATCTCCATTACGCCGGCCAATGATCTTCCCGATGCGGTGAATGATACTTATCAAACCGACGAGGACACCCCGCTGACCATCACGTCCCCTGGCGTGCTCAGCAACGACGACATCGGCGGCGACGGCGGCACGCTTGAGGTGGTGAGCAACACCAACCCAAGCAACGGCACCTTGAGCCTCAACGCCGACGGCACTTTCACCTACACGCCGAACGCCGACTACAACGGCCCGGACAGCTTCACATACACCATCCGGGACGCCAACGGCGATGAAGACACGGCAACGGTCAATATTACCGTGAATCCGGTGAACGATTTGCCAAATAGCATCGCCATCGCCGACGGTCAGCCTAACCCGCAGACCGAAGCGGCGGAAGCCACGATCACCTTCGATGTCACCTTAAGCAACGCCGCCGACCAAGTCGTCACCGTCGACTTCACAACGGTGGACGGCACAGCCGTTGCCGGTGAAGACTATGCGCTCAATAGCGGCACACTGACCTTCGCTCCGGGCGAAACGACCCAGACCGTCACCGTCACAGTTCTTGATGATTCGATTTATGAAAATCCCGAGGCTTTCTCGGTCCTGATCAGTAACGCCCAATACGGCGGCAGCGATCCCGTCACTATCTCTGACGATACAGGTGCCGGCCTGATCCTCGACAACGATGCACCGCCACCACCGACCACCCCGCAAGTCTCGATTGCCGTGGCCGCGGACGATGCCGCTGGCGTGGTGGAAGGCGGCGTGGTCAACTTCGTCGTCACCCAGGACGCCCTCAGTGATTCCGACACGACCGTCACCGTCAGACTGGCCGACGGCTCCGCCGAGGCCGGCAGCGACTACACCGACGGCAGCGACTACACCGTGACGATCCCCGCCGGGTCGCTCTCGGCCGATCTCACCGTGGACGTCAGCACGATCAACGACAGCCTCGAGGAGGTCTCACCCGAGGACTTCACCGCCAACATCACCAACGCGGTGAACACGACCGGCGTCAGCATCGGCACCGCGACGGCCACCGGCCTGATCCTCGACAACGATGAACCGACACCACCGACCACCCCGCAAGTCTCGATTGCCGTGGCCGCGGACGATGCCGCTGGCGTGGTGGAAGGCGGCGAGATCAACTTCGTCGTCAGCCAGGATGTGGCCAGTGCGTCCGACACCACCGTCACCGTCACTCTGGCCGACGGCTCCGCCGAGGCCGGCAGCGACTACACCGATCTCGGCCCCTACACCGTGACGATCCCCGCCGGGTCGCTTTCGGCCAACCTCACGGTGGACGTCAGCACCATCGACGACACCATCGACGAGGTCTCCGAGAACTTCACCGCCACCATCACCAACGCGGTGAACACGACCGGCGTCACCATCGACACGACGCCGGCCACCGGCCTGATCCTCGACAACGATGTGATGCAGTACCCATCCGGTCTTGCTTACACGATCGCTGCAAGCAAACTTGCAGACGTCAATGGTGAACAGCTCTACAGCATCGACCTTAAAACCGGTGAGACAACCCTTATTGGCGAAATACTTGTTGATCCTGATGGAGACGGGCTAGGTACTTCTCTTGGCCCCAATTCAACCGATGGTATGGAACTTAACCCATTGGATGGCTATCTCTACGCAGTTGTCAATGACCAACCGAATTACCACTTGATTCGGATCGATCCAACCACAGCGGAAACTGAAGTTATTGATAGTGGGAGCGAATTCTTTGGTGTGACTGCAGCGACTTTTGACACCCAGGGTAATTACTATCTGGCATTTGGAAATGAAATTTACACCTATAACTTTGATGACAATCAGTTGAACCCGCTTGCTGAAGGCCAAAATAGCCAGTCCTTTGATGCCATTGCTTACGATCCAATTGATGATCTCATGTACATGACAGTGGGCGATGACTTGTTCAAACTTAATGTTGATTCAGGTGTTATTGAACCTGTCGGTCACATCGAGGATGCCAACGAAGCATACACAGTCGATGGACTGGCTTTCGATGACAATGGAACCCTTTGGGGTCTGGGTAATGAAGGTGTCATTATTGAAATTGATCAAAGCAATGCTTCAGCAACCGTTGTCACCACGATTTCCAACAGCGATGTCACCGGCAGCGGTGCTCATTCGCTCGCGGTAAGTATCGTCGATCCTGGCACTTATGTTGTCCTCACTGATGAATCTGGATCCCAAACTTTCTACATGGCAGATAACGCTGATACTGCTACCGAACCAGGAACACCCATACCTAACCCGTTTGATGGCACACCCGACATTGATGGAAATGGAGATGATGATTGGAACCTGAACACTAATTTAGAAACAGTCCATTTTTCTAGCGACGGAGCTGGTACTGTCGATGTGCATCAAGATAACTCAACTGGTATCGAACATGTCTATGTTCAGTCAGACAACGAGGCTAACATTACTGTTTCTAATTTCAATGAAGTCGAAGTTCAGGTCCGTGGAGCAGGCCCGTCAAATATCGAAGTCCATGATGCATTAACAGGGATTATTGATAGTGGCGAGGGGAACGATGTAATCACTGTCAATGGAGGCGATTTCACTATTAAAAGCGACGGTGGTAACGACCTCCTCATCGGTGGTGAAGGCAATAATATCCTCTCCGGAGGTTTTGGCGAAGACTCCTTTGTCTTCAGTGCCAACGCAAATGAAGGGATTGATACGATCATGGATTTCGATCCAAGTGGGGACACTCTATCCTTCGCCGACCTGCTGGATCATGGCGGCACTCTGGATGATTTGCTCGGGGAAATCACCGTTGATCTTGTCAATAATGACGCAGATCTGCAACTGACGATTCCGGGTCATGATGGCGCTGCCAATACTGTTGTGACTCTCGCTGGACTCGGAGGTGAATATGCAACATATGATGGCGGCACATTAAACGACATCGTAAATAATGTTAATCCAGATGATCCAACTATCAACGCTGATACCTACGCTTCATAAAATGGTTCTATAAGTATTGTCAAAAAGGGGCGGCCGATTGGCCGCCCCTTCTTTTTACACGCATCGCTCATCGCTCCGCACTAGAACTTCACCTCCACCCTGTATGTCAGGGTTGTCTCCCCCTTCGCGGGGATCTTGATCTTCCACAGCGCCGTATCCGCGGACGCCTTTTCGTGCTTGTGGCTTTCCTGCAGCATGCGCCAGTCACCCGGAATCGGCTCGGCCACGGTGACGGTGACGGTTTCTTCCTTGGCGTTCTTCAAGACGATCGCGTAAGCGCTCTCAAAACGGTAATTGTAACGGCCATCACCGCCGAGTTTGCGGAAATCGGTCTGCTTGCGGTTGGCAGTGACATCGAAGGCATCACCGAGTTTGAGACGGACCGTCTCGTTCTCCGGGGTGTGGTCAATGCGGTCCTCGCCAACGAACTGCGGTCGACCGTCCTGGTCCTGCTTGTAGACCCGCACGATGCCCTTCGGCAGCGGCATGCCCAGATTATTCTTTTTGCGGTTGTCGAACTCGACAAACACGCCGACCTTGAGCTGCTGGCCCAGATCGCCCTGCTGGCCGCGATAGTAATAGGGGCTGCCCTGCAGGCGAAACTCCTTTTCAACGGGCACCCCGGCCGCGTTGAGCAGGGCCACCTGCTTGGTCTGATTGTCCTTGATCGTGGTCGGCCGCTGCAGGGTGTAGAGGTGGTACTCGAACAGGCTCTCTTCCTGCATCTGCGGCGCCGCCGCCTTGGTCATGGCAGCTTCATAGACGACGTCACCGCGCATCCGCATTTCGTCGCGCACCCGGTTGACATCGCCGGCGACCAGCTGCAGCAAGGCGTCGCGATAGGTGGTGCCGCTGCGGTTGGTCAGCGTTACCCAGCCGGAGAGATCGAGGGCGCTGTCATCGCTGTTCAATTCGGCCACGTAGTCAGCCTGCCAGCCGAGGCCGCCGGTCAGGTAGTTCAGCTCCAGGGTCTGTACGCCGGCCTTGGCATTGTCAAGCGAGACCACCAGGGTCGGCCGGTCCCGGAGGTTCTTCGGCACATTCGGGTAGACCAGGCGTCCGGGCACGCCGGTTTCGATGCGGTCGCCGACCTGCAGCACGACACCGTTGTTGGCTGCCAGCACCCGCGCGGTCTCAAAGCGGTCCTCGCCCGATTCGGGATGGGTGCGCACCAGTTGCACCTCCCGGCCGACATATTTCTCCAGCAACTTGTTCGGCGTCAGCAGGTCGAAATCGAAGTTCTGCTCCAAAACGACCAGGCCACCGGAGCCGGAGAGGCTGCGCAACAAAGCGGTCTCCGGACGGATTTTGGCGCTGACTTCACGCAGGGCCAGATCAACCGCTCCGGCCGACAGCGACACCTGCCGCTGATCACGTACCAGTGCCAGGTCTTCGTTGTAGATCGTCACCGCCACCTCTTTTTGATCAGCGAGCGTGCTGACGATTTCATCGGCCATGGCAGTCGAGGCAACCAGAATTATAATCACCAGAAATGTGGTTACTATTCTGCTTCGAGACATCAAGACACCTCCAAATAATAGAGAAGCAACACCGAAATATTAACGCAAAGACGCCAAGGCGCAAAGCTTTGGGACAGTAAAAACCTGGAAAGTCAAAAACGAAATGCTTGTCACCACAGAGTTCACGGAGAGCACAGAGTCAACCAGAGTTTTTTGTGAGAAAATCATTCTAAGCTTTTCTCAGTGTACTCTGTGTCTCGAGTGAGCGAAGTGAACGGGTGTGAGATAGCTTTGGAATTTATGCTTTCTCCGCGCCTCTGCGTTAAAAACCGGGTTTGAATTTTTGTTACGCCGGCTCCAGCCCGGCGAATTTGACCAGCAGTTTTTTCGGCCCGAAGCGATGGAAGTAAACAGTGACCTTCTGGTTGTCGCCCTGCCCCTCGATGCGCCGCACGGTCCCAACGCCGAACTTGAGATGCCGGACCTGCAGACCGATGCGCAGGCCCTCCTCCGCGTCCGGAACGACCCTGACATCGTCGTCGAGAAAGGGGTCTTCGTCCGGAAAATCGGGCTCCGGCTGGTCAAAGAGGGAGGCCAAGTTATGACTGGCGGGCTGGTGGAGCCCGGACGGGGTGGGATTATCCAGCAGATCCGCGGGGATTTCCGCCAGGAAGCGGCTCGGCGGGTTGAACTGGTAATCACCGAAGATCCGGCGGCGGCGGGCATGGCTTAGGTAGAGTTTCTCCATCGCCCGGGTCATGCCGACATAGCAGAGCCGGCGCTCTTCTTCGAGCGCCTCAGGACCTTCCGCGGAGCGGCTGTGGGGGAAGAGGTCCTCTTCCATGCCAACCATGAAGACCACCGGGAATTCTAGACCCTTGGCGGCATGCAGCGTCATCAGGGTGACCCGGTCGAGACTCGGATCGTAGGAATCAATGTCAGTGATCAGGGAGACCTCTTCGAGATACTCTTCGAGCGTCCCCTCGCGGCCGAAATGCTCCTCCATGCCGGCCAGCAACTGTTCGAGGTTGTCCAGGCGGTTGCGCGCCTCCTCAGTCCGCTCGGCGCGCAGCTGCGGTCCGTAACCGGTCTTCTCGATCAGCGCCGCGGTCAGTTCCGGATAGGGCGTGTCGGTGGCCCGGTCGGTAAACTCGGTGATCAGTTCGATAAAGGCCTGCACCTTGCCGGCGGCGGCGCCCTTAAGCGCGCCCCGGTCCAGGGCGAGACGACAGGCGGGCAGGAATCCACCGGCTTCGTTCTCGAAGGTGCTGATCTTGTTGATCGTCACGGCGCCGATGCCGCGGGCCGGAACATTGATGATCCGGCGGGCGGAGACCGCATCGGCCGGATTGCAGAGGATGCGCAGGTAGGCCAGGATGTCCTTGACCTCCATACGGGCATAGAACTTGACGCCGCCAAACATGACGTAGGGCAGCCGTGCGTTGCGCAGGGCTTCCTCGATCACCCGGGACTGGGCGTTGGTCCGGTAGAACACGGCGATATCGCGCAACTTACGCCCATCCCGCTGTAAACGACTGATCTCGGACGCCAGGTAGCGGCCTTCCTCGAGGTCGTCTGGCAGGGTTTCCAGGGTCACCCCTTCGCCGGCGGCATTCTCCGTCCAGAGTTTCTTCGGTTTGCGCCCAAGGTTCTGGGCGACCACGGCGCCGGCGGCGTCGAGGATGGTTTTCGTCGACCGGTAATTCTGCTCCAGGCGGATCGTTTCGCAACCCGGGTAATCCCGCTCGAAGTTGAGGATGTTGCCGACTTCGGCGCCGCGCCAGCGGTAGATCGACTGGTCGTCATCGCCGACCACGCAGAGGTTCCCGTGGCCGGAGGCGAGCAGGCTGACCAGTCGGTACTGGACCTGGTTGGTGTCCTGGAATTCATCGACCAGAATGTAGTGAAAGCGCTGGCGGTACTTCTCCAACACCTCTGGATGCTCCTCGAAAAGCCGCACGGTCTGCATCAGCAGATCACCGAAATCGAGCGCGTTGGCCTGCTGCAGCCGCTCCTGGTACAGACTGTAGATTTGTGTGATTTCGGCGCTGCGCGGATCACCGTTTTCGAGTTGCTCGGGCCACAGCCCCTTATTCTTGGCCCGGTCGATGGCCGCGGCCACAGCCCGCGGCTTGAGCTGCTTATCATCGATATTCAGTTCCTGGAGAATCACTTTCAGCAGTCGTTCCTGGTCCTGGTCATCGTAAATGGTGAAGTTGCGGCTGAACCCGAGTGCTTCGATCTCCCGGCGCAGGATGCGGACGCAGGCGGCATGAAAGGTGCTGACCCAGAGGCCCTGGATATCACCGAGCAGGTCCTCGAGACGCTCGCGCATCTCGCCGGCGGCCTTGTTGGTAAAGGTTACCGCCAGGATCTGCCAAGGATCGACGTGGTACATCCGGACCAGCCAGGCAATCCGATGGGTCAGGGCACGCGTTTTGCCGGAGCCGGCACCTGCCAGCAGCAGCAGCGGCCCGGCATCGTGCTTGACAGCCAGCTGCTGCATCGGGTTGAGCTGGGCGAGGAGATCGGTCATCTCACTGCTCCTCGAGGGTCCGCGACATCAGCGCCCGGTTGTAGGCGGCGACGATATCACGGCGGGAGATGATCCCCACCAGCTGGCGATGCGTGTCCCGGTCCACCACCGGCAGCTGCTCGATGTTACGGTAACCGATTTTGCGCATCGCCTGGTCGAGATCCTCGTCAGCATGGACCGTGATCACGTTGGTGGTCGCCAGCTCCTTGACCACCACCAGATCCATCAGGTCGCGCTCAAAGACCACACCCATGAAATCCTGCACCGAAATGATGCCGCTCAATTCCCCTTTGGCATTGACCAGCGGGAAGTTGGTGTGCCGGGTCTGCTCGATGAAGCGGGCGAACTGGCCGAGCGTCATGTGTTCGGGAACCGTCTCGACGTCGCGGATCATGACATCGCCAACCCGCAACGACTTCATGATATTGCGTTCCTTGCCGGCTTCCAGGTCAATCCCGGCCCGGGAAAGTTCGACTGTCTCGAGGCTGTCCCGCTTGAAGTGCCGGGCGATCGAGGTGCCAATAACACAGGTCAGCATGATCGGGATGATGACCTCGTAACTGTCGGTAATCTCGAACAGCAGGAAGATCGCGGTCATCGGTGCGTGGGTCGCCGCCGACAGAAAGGCTCCCATGCCGACCAGGGCATAGGCTCCCGGCGCCAGGTAGGTCTGCGGGAACAGCTTGACGGCAAGATGGCCGAAGGAGCCGCCGGCCACCGCGCCGAGATAAAGACAGGGGGCAAACAGGCCGCCGGGCAGGCCGGAGCCCAGGGTAATCGAGGTGGCCACGGCCTTGACCAGAACCAGCGCGGCCAGCAGGTACCAGGTTTCGTTGCCGAGCAGCACCGACTCCATGAATTCATAGCCGTTGCCGAACACCTGAGGGAAACCAAAACCGATGATGCCGACCAGCAGTCCGCCCAGCAGAGGCTTCGTCAGCCGGGGGATCTTCAGGGCCGCGAAGCGGTCCTTGATACGGAAATGGGTATCGATGAACAGGGTCGCCAAAACGCCGATCAGCAGACCGAGCAGCACATAAAGCAACAACTCCCAGGGGCTGTTGACGACGTACACCGGGGCATACACTTCCGAGGTGTTGCCGAGCAGGGCGCGTGAAACCACCGTGGCCATGCCGCTGGCAATGACGATCGAGGTGAAGCTGGAGAGTTCGAAAGAGGCCAGCAGGACGATTTCCTGGGCGAAAAAGACCCCGGCAATCGGCGCATTGAAGGTGGCGGCAACGCCGGCCGCTGCACCGCAGGCCACCAGAACCTTGAGCCGGTCACCGCTCATCTTGAAGAGCTGGCCGAACTGGGAGCCGATGGCACCACCGATCATGGCGATCGGCCCCTCCTGACCGGCGGATCCGCCTGTGCCGATGGTGATCGCGGCGCCGAAACCGCGGGTAAAGATCGGCCGGAAAAGCAGCTTGGCGCCGCCTAAGTTGACCTTCTCCAGAAAACCGGAGAAGCCGCCCTTGAGGTCTTTGCCGAACCAGTGCCAGAGCGGAATCACCAGCAGGCCACCGACCACCGGGCAGGCGATCACCGCCAGCCGGGGCAAGGTCCATTCATCGAGGGAGTAGCCGAAGAACTGCTCGCTTTGCGCGAAAACACCCCACTCAATCCATTCGATCGTCTTGCGGAAGGCATAGTTGCCCAGCCCACCGAGCAGACCGATGACCACGGCGAGAATGATCAGGAAGGTGTTTTCGCTGATCCGGAAGGTGTTCAGTATGAGCGCAAAAAACGAGCGAATCTGTTCGAAAATACGGGATCGGAAAAACAACAGTTACTCCACAGTGACGCTTTTGGCCAGGTTGCGTGGCTGGTCGACATCGGTACCCTTGTGCACGGCGATGTGGTAAGCGAGCAGTTGCATCGGGATCGCGGTCAGGACCGGCATCAGGTCGTCGATGATTGGCGGGACGGTAAGCACGATCTCGGCCTTGTCGGCAAGGGCATCAGCCGCCCGGTCGGTCACAGCAAACACCCGGCCGCCGCGGGCCTGGACCTCTTCCATGTTCGCTGCCACCTTCTCCATCGTCTCGTTGTGCGGCGCAATCACTACCACCGGCAACTGCTCGTCGATCAGGGCAATCGGCCCGTGTTTCATCTCCCCGGCGGGATAGCCCTCGGCGTGAATATAGGAAATTTCCTTGAGCTTGAGTGCGCCCTCCAGGGCGATCGGATACTGGTTGCCGCGGCCGAGGTAGAGAAAATCCTGGACCTGTACCAGGCCCTGGGCGATCTCCTCGATGGTTGCGTCGAGTTCGAGGCATTCTTCGACCTTGCGCGGCAGGCTGACCAGGGCATCGAGCATCTGCCGACAAGCCTCCCGGTCGCGGATACCGCGCAAGCGTGCGAGGTGCAGAGTGAACAGATAGAGTGCCACCAATTGCGTGGTAAAGGCCTTGGTCGAGGCCACGCCGATCTCCGGTCCGGCATGGGTGTAGATGACACCATCGCTCTCCCGGGCGATCGAGGATTCGACCACATTGCAGATCGCCACGACCTTGCCGGATTTGCTGCGCGCTTCGCGCAGAGCCGCCAGCGTATCGGCGGTTTCGCCGCTCTGGCTGATCACCAGGGTCAGGGTGTCGGCCGTTACCAGGGGATCCCGGTAACGGAATTCGCTGGCGATATCTACCTCGACCGGGATACGGGCATGCTTCTCCAGCAGAAACTTGCCGACCAGGGCGGCATGCCACGACGTGCCGCAGGCGACGATGTAGATGCGTGCCAGCCCGGCCAGAAAATCGTCCTCCAGGTGCATCCCCTCGAGGAACACCTCGGCCGACTCTTCGCGAATCCGGCCGGCGATCGTATCGGCAATGGCCCGCGGCTGCTCATGGATCTCCTTGAGCATGAAATGCCGGTAACCGTCCTTTTCGGCCATCACCGGGCTCCAGGTGATCGTTTTCGGCGTTTTTGCCACTGGCATGCCGGCGAGGGTCGTGATGGTCATGCCGTCCCGAGTGAAGACCACCAGTTCACCATCGTCCAGAAAGATCATCGTGCGGGTATGGGAGAGCATCGCCGGGATATCCGAGGCGACGAAAGATTCGCCCTCGCCCTGGCCGATGACCAGCGGCGAGCCCTGCTTGGCGGCAATCAGCTTGTCCGGTTCTTTTTCACAGAGGATCGCCAAGGCATAGGCACCGCGCACCTCCGTCAGGGCACGACGTACTGAGGTTTCGAAGTCGTTGCCTTCCTTGGAATGCTGTTCGACCAGATGGGCGATAATTTCCGTATCGGTATCCGAACTGAAGGTGTGTCCCTGCTCACGCAGCCGGCTCTTCAGCTCCAGGTAATTCTCGATGATGCCGTTGTGCACCACCACGAACCCCCCGGCATGATGGGGATGGGCATTGATCTCGGACGGGCGGCCGTGGGTCGCCCAGCGCGTGTGACCGATCCCGGGCTGCCCGCCGAGTGGTTTCTGCAGCAGGCTGTGCTCCAGGTTGACCAGTTTGCCCTCGGCGCGGCGGATCTGCACACGGCCATCGCTGAGGGTGGCAATGCCGGCCGAATCGTAACCGCGATATTCAAGTCGTTTCAAACCTTCCAGGACGATCGGTGTTGCGTCCCGGGGACCGATATAACCAACGATGCCACACATAAGAGTCCTCTGTCGATAATTCGTAGAACTGCCAATGACAATTTAACGCAAAGGTGCAAAGACACAAAGAAAGTCAAAACAATCTTAAAGGGTTACCCCATTTATTCCAAATTCTTTTCTTGGCGTCTTTGCGCCTTGAGTGAGCTGGGTGTCGCTGCCGACGAACACGTCATCCTCGATCGTGGTCTGATGCTTGCTGACCCCATCATAATTGCAGGTAATAGTGCCACAGCCGATGTTGATGTTCCGGCCGAGCGTGGCGTCACCGAGATAGGTCAGATGGCTGGCCTTTGAATTTTCGCCAAGCACGGCTTTTTTGGTCTCAACGAAATTGCCGATTTTGTTGTGACCCTGCAAGACCGTTCCCGGCCGCAGGTGAGCCATCGGCCCGATCTCACAGGCGTCACCGATGTGTGATGCGCTGAGGACCGACCCGGACTTGAGATGCACGTCGTTGCCTACAGTGCATTCAGTTAGCACCACCCCCGGCTCGATCAGGCAGCGCCGACCGATTGCGGACCGACCATGCAGGTGAACGCCGGGATGGATGACCGTATCGGCACCGATCGTCACGTCCGGCCCGATGTAGGTGACCAACGGATCGATCAGCGTCACCCCGGCCTGTTGATGAGCGGTGTTGATTCGCCCGCGCAGAATCTCTTCGGCCACTGCCAGTTGAACCCGGTCGTTGATCCCCATCGCCTGATCCGGATCGTCGGTCAGCACAGCGGCTACCCGCTGACCGGCCTGCCGCGCCGCCGCGACCGTATCGGTCAGATAATATTCTCCTTGGGCGTTGTGATTGTTGACCGCACGGAGCAAATCAAAGACCCAAGGGGCCTGGAACAGGTAAATCCCGGTGTTGATTTCGCGGACCGCACGCTCGGTCGGGTCGGCATCTTTCTCCTCGACGATGCGGTCAACGCCGCCATCGGGTCCACGCAGAATCCGCCCATAGCCAGTGGGGTCAGGCAGTTCGGCGGTCAGGACGGTGACACACGCCTGCTGCTCGCGATGATGGTCCACCAGCGCCTTAAGTGTCTCCTGGCGCAGCAGGGGCACGTCACCGCACAGCAGCAGGAGATCACCGGCAAAATCACCGAGAGCCTCTTCGGCACAGAGCAACGCATGACCGGTGCCGAGTTGCTCGCTTTGCAGGACAAAGTGCAAATCCTGGTCGGCCATCGCGACCCGGACCTGGTCCGCGCCATGGCCGATAACCGGAATGACCGGCCTGGCCTGAAGAGCTCGGGCAACGTCAACGACATGCTGCAGCATGGGTTTGCCGGCGACGGCATGCAAAACTTTCGGCCGTTCCGATTTCATCCGGGTGCCCTGGCCGGCGGCCAGGATCACCGTGGCAAGTTGTCTGGACATAAAACTCCTCCGAGGTTTAAACATTTCATTATTTCGAAATGATTTCCAAAGGTCAAGCCACGAAAGCCACAATCGTCACCTCCGACAGGACAGGCGACGGCCAGGGTCGCAGCGTGTCACAGGTTTCCCTTTACCAAACCCGGTGGGGCCAGTATTATTGAGAATGTTTGCCAGTCAAGAATGGATGGACCATGGTCGGACGGGAAAAAATCACCGCACTCCTGAACCAGCTCGAGCAGGACCTCAAGCAACTCGAGATTGACTATGAACGCTACTTTCTCAATCTCGAAAAACGTTCTCCCTACCAGACCCGACAGAAGCTTGCACTGCTGATGCGCAAACTGCTCACTCACCATATCCCGCAGACTGACCTGCGGTTCCGACTGACCAGCATTTCGAGCCGTTTCCACAGTTATATCAATTACTGGGACCGGATCCAGCGCCTGATCGAAGAAGGCAAATACGACCGCCATACCGCGCGTCTGCAACGGCAAACCGGCACCACGCAAATTCCCCGAGCAACGGATCTTACCAGGCGTCGGGCTGATCCGGTCGACGGCCTTTACAGCCAACTTGTCGACGTGCATCAGAGCTGCGGCATGCGGCCACCGAACAAGGATCAGGTGGTCCGTTTCCTGGCCAAGCAGGAAACCGCCATCAAGCAGAAATTCGGTGATCGTCCGCTTGAGTTCCGGGTCAACGTTGAAGCCGGCAAAACGATGGTCAAGGTGCGCGCCAAGGTTTAAGGTGCAGATGAACAAGCCACGCAGCAAAACAGCGATGATCCTGGCCGGCGGCGGCATCATGGGCGCTGCGTATGAGATCGGCTGCCTGGCGGCGCTTGACCGCCTTTTCTGCCCGGGCTTTTCGACGCGTCGATTCGACACCTACATCGGCATCAGCGCCGGTTCCGTGATCGCCACCCTGATCGCCAACCGCATCGATCCCCGCGGGCTGTTTCGCACCATCGCACGTAACGAGCGCACTGTTTTCAACTGGCGACGAAGTGATATCTATCGCTTTGACTGGTGGGCCTCGGTGCGTTCCTTCGCCAGGCTGCCACGCAACATGCTGCGCATTCTCCGCCACTACCGGAGTCAACGCTGGCCGTTCCACTGGGCCGACCTGCCGCACCTGCTGCATGAACAATTCCCCGCCGGACTCTTTTCCCTGGCACCGATGCAAGCGTATCTCTGCCGATCCTTTGCCAACGAGGGGATCTGCGATCATTTTGAAAAACTCAACCGCGAGCTCTTCATCCCGGCCTATGATCTCGACACCGGGGAGCGGGTCATCTTCGGCCGGCCCGGCAACCGCGACCTGCACATCTGTCAGGCGATCACGGCATCCAGTGCCATTCCCTTTTTCTTTCAGCCACACCGCATTGGAGAGCGATCCTACATCGACGGGTCCTCAGGACGCATCAGTCATGTCGATGTCGCCATCGAGAACGGCGCCCGTCTCATCGTCCTTATTAATCCGCGGGTTCCGTTCCGCAACGATCCTGAAACCACCTGCCTGCCTTCGCTCTCTTACGGCCGGTGTTCCCAGATCGACGAACTGGGCGTTCTGTTTGCCTGGGAGCAGGCAAAACGGATCGAAGGTCGGGAGAAGCTGCTTTTGGCGCTCGATTATTATCGGCAGAAATTTCCGGAGATCGATATTCTCCTTTTCGAACCGAGCACCGCCGAAGCCCTGTTGTTTTTCCAGGGGCCGATGTCGATCACCGCACGCACCCAGGTGATGCAGCAGGGCTATCATCTGACCGTCGCCGAACTGAAGAGCAACTATCCGGACCTGGAGCGGCTCTTTACCGGACACGGCATCGAGATCAGCGACAAGAATCTCGGCAAACCGGCGCCGCAATGAGGCACTGACAGGACCGGGCACAAATGACAGGGGGCGATTTGCAAGGAAAACGGCTGGTCCGCTTATGATGATTCTTTTCTGCACCCAACATGTCCGCCGCTCGCCACAGGCCATACCGCTGGCCGCAGGTTGCCTGGCGGCCGCACTGCCGGCATCCTTACGCCAGGACTGCGACTTCCTCGACATCTACCCGGACCAGTCGACGGCGCAGATCGTCGCTGCGATTCTGGCGCGGCAGCCGGATGCGGTGCTGTTTCCGGTCTATGTCTGGAATCGCCAGCAAATCATCCGGCTGGTCCATGAACTCCGGCGTACTGAACCCGGGATGGCCCTGATCGGCGGCGGCCCCGAAGCCAGCGGCCGTCCCCATGCCCTGTTCAGCCAGGCGCCCTGGACCGCCCTGGTCTGCGGCGAGGGGGAAGCCGTCATCAGCCGGCTGATCGAGGGACTCTCTGCCGACAAACTTTCTGAGCCGATTCCGGGGGTGTTGATGAAATCCGGGGACGGTCTTCTTGACGGCGGGCCTGCGCCGCTGCCGGATCTCGCCCGAGTCGACTCACCCTGGCTGTCGGGCATGCTGCAGCCTGGAGAGGGTGTCACCTGGGAGGTCGCCCGTGGCTGCGCCTTTTCCTGTGACTACTGTTTCGATGCGCGCGGTCAGGACGGCGTCAGGCCGATCCCGAAACAACGTCTGATCAGCGAATTGGCGTTGTTTGTCGAGCGGGGGGTCAGCCAGGTCTGGGTTATCGATTCCACGTTCAACTATCCGCCGGAGCGCGGCGTCGCGCTGCTCGAGATGCTTCTGGAAAACGCCCCCGGGCTGCATTACCACCTCGAGGCCAAGGCCGATTATCTCGACCGGCGGACCATCAGCCTGCTCGGCAAGCTCAACTGCTCGGTGCAGATCGGCTTGCAAAGCGTGCACAAGAAGGTTCTTCAGAAAATTCATCGCACCCTTGACCTGGACATCCTGGCCGAGAAAATCCACCAGCTCGAAGCGGCCGGGATCATTTACGGGTTCGACCTGATCTACGGTTTGCCCGGGGACAGCGCAGCCGGTTTTCGTCAGAGTGTCGACACGGTCCTTGACTTCGCGCCGAACCATATCCACGTCTTCCCGCTCTCCCTGCTGCCGGGAACCCGCCTGGACCGCCAGCGCGACGACTACGGCATCGAAGCCCAGCCGGAGCCACCTTACAACATTCTCTCATCAACGGATTGGACCACTGAGGAGATCGCCCAGTGTCAGCGGCTGGCCGCTGCCATCGACCTGTTTTACAACAGCGGTCGCGCGGTGGCCTTCCTGCCACCGCTTCTGCACACCCTGGAGGCCCCGGCCAGTCACATGTTCGAAGATTTCTTTTCCTGGGCCAGTCAGCAACCGGACGTCACGCCCGAGGCCCTCATGGACACCGAGATCTGGGCCGCTGACGACGTCTACCGTCTGCTGCAGGGGTACCTCACCGACCAGTTGCGGCGCACCGGGAAAGCCCACCTGATCAGCGTTTTCCTGGACCTGCTTTGCTATCATTATCACTATGCGGAGACACTGCTGGGCGAGGAGTTGCCGCCTGCCGAAGCCCCCCCGGAGACGATTGATCTGTGGGAACAGCCCTGGAAAAGGGCGCCGCAAGCGCGCCTGGTTCCCTTCGCTTACGAAATTCTCGACCTGCTGGAGATGGAGGGCCTGCAGTTGGAGGAAGCTGCCACGCTGTTCCGTCCGGTCGGCTCGGTGGCTCTCTTCCTGCGGCGCGACAACGACGTTTACTGTGAATCGCTCGGTGAAGAGATGCTGCGCCTGCTGCAAAAAAGTGACGGGCATCTCAGCCCGCGGGAGATTTTCGCTGGCAGCGTGTCCCGCGCCACCGGTGAGGAGATGGTGCGTTTTGCGATCAGCGAAGGTTTACTGGTTCCATCTTAGGCGGACCGTCGGCGACCCTCTGGTTGCGTCTCGCAAATTGACGTCTGCTCCACTTCGCTGCGATACCACGGGGCCCTG
This sequence comes from Desulfuromonadales bacterium, assembly GCA_037383085.1. Classification (GTDB taxonomy): domain Bacteria; phylum Desulfobacterota; class Desulfuromonadia; order Desulfuromonadales; family BM103; genus JARRPG01. The sequence goes on from JARRPG010000028.1 coordinate 50,046, forward strand.
ACAGTAAAAAGGCCCTGCTTGCGCAGGGCCTCTTGTTGGCAATGATTGAGGTTTTTCAGGCCACGTATTTCATCCGTTCGACATAACGCGGCCGCTCGACGATGAAAGACTTGATCTCGCGCACATCCGGAATCCGCCCGGAAATCCTGACGACGTCATCGATGACCAGCGCCGGGGCGACATAGACCCGATGATCGACCATCTTGCGTCGGTCACAGAAGAGATGAACTTCGGCACGCACATCCATTTCCTCTAATGCCTGCCTGACGTTGGCAAGGACTTGGTCACCGCGTTGACCGGCATCTGGTTTGCAAAGTATATCAATACGCATGGTGTGAAATCCTTTCCGTTTATATATGACCTTTTTGGTCAATTATAAGGCTTTAAACAGAAAAGACAAGATTTTTTTGCTGCCTCTTTTGCGATTTTTCGACCTGTCAGGACACTTCGATGCGCAAGTCCACGAACCACTTGGCCTGGCGCAGCACGAGCCCATTGACCGGTGGTAGATTACGGCGCATCGAAACGAATATCCAGGGCATCATCGACAACATCGACCGTGATGCGGCTGCCTTCGACCACTTCCGAGGCGATCATCGCCCGGCCGATCTTTGTTTCCAGATGGTGCTGCAGATACCGCTTCAGGGGCCTGGCACCGTACACCGGGTCGTAGGCCGCCTTGGCGACAAAGGTGCGTGCGGCCGGCGTCAAGGTCAGGTTCAGACCGCGGTCGGCCAATCGCACCTGCAGTTCGGCAATCTGCAGATCGACGATCTGCTCGATTTCCGCGAGCGTCAGCGGCTTGAACAAAACGATGTCGTCGATCCGGTTGAGAAATTCCGGCCGGAAGGCGTTGCGCAGCTCCTGCATCACGCGGTCCCGGGCGCCCTCTTTGATCGTGCCGTCCTGGGTGACCCCTTCCAGCAGATAATGGGAGCCGACGTTGGAGGTCATGATCACCACGGTGTTCTTGAAGTCGACCGTGCGACCGTGGCTGTCGGTGATGCGGCCGTCATCGAGGACCTGCAGCAGGACATTGAACACCTCAGGGTGGGCTTTTTCGATCTCATCGAAGAGCACCACGCTGTAGGGCCGCCTACGCACGGCTTCCGACAACTGCCCGCCCTCTTCGAACCCGACGTAGCCGGGCGGTGCGCCAATCAACCGACTGACGGCATGTTTCTCCATGTATTCCGACATATCGATCCGGACCATGTTGTCCTCGCTGTCGAACAACGCTTCGGCGAGGGTCCTTGCCAGCTCGGTTTTGCCGACTCCTGTCGGACCGAGGAAGATAAAGGAACCGATCGGCCGGCGCGGATCCTTGATGCCCGACCGGGCCCGGATGACGGCATCCGCAACCAGTTGGACGGCCTCGTCCTGGCCGATCACGCGATGATGGAGAATCTGGTCGAGTTTGAGGAGCTTGTCTTTCTCCCCCTCCACCAGCCGCGTCACGGGAATCCCTGTCCAGCGCGAGACGATCCCGGCGATCTCATCTTCGGTGACTTCCTCGCGCAGCAGGCGGCTGCCTTCTTCGCCCTCGGCCAGTTTGCTTTCCGAGGCGTGCAGCTTGCGTTCGAGTTCCGGCAAACGGCCGTGCTTGAGCTCGGCGGCGCGGTTGAGATCATAGTCCCGCTCGGCGACTTCGATCTGCTGGCGGACGGTTTCGATCTCCTCGCGCAAATGCTGCACCGACTTGATCGCTTCCTTCTCGGTATCCCACTGCGTCCGGAGTGTCTTGTCGCGGTCACGCAGGTCGGCAAGCTCTTTGCGCAAGGTTTCCAGACGCGCCTTGCTGGCCTTGTCCTTTTCTTTCTTCAGAGCAGCTTCCTCGATTTCAAGCTGCATAACGCGCCGGGTCACTTCGTCAAGCTCGGCCGGCAGAGAATCGATCTCGGTGCGGATCATGGCACAGGCCTCGTCCACCAGGTCGATCGCCTTATCGGGCAGGAAGCGGTCGGAGATATAGCGGTGACTTAGGGTCGCGGCCGCAACCAGGGCATTGTCCTGGATGCGCACCCCGTGGTGGACCTCGAAGCGCTCTTTCAGTCCGCGCAGGATGCTGATCGTATCTTCGACATTTGGCTGTTCGACCAGGACCGGCTGGAAGCGGCGTTCGAGCGCGGCATCCTTCTCGATATGCTGACGGTACTCATCGAGCGTCGTCGCGCCGATGCAATGCAGTTCTCCACGGGCAAGCATCGGTTTCAGCATGTTGCCGGCGTCGATCGCCCCTTCCGCCTTGCCGGCACCGACGATGGTGTGCAATTCGTCGATAAAGAGCAGGATGCGCCCCTCGCTTTCACGGATTTCCGTCAGGACCGCCTTCAGGCGTTCCTCGAATTCCCCACGGTACTTCGCTCCGGCCAGCAGGGCGCCCATGTCGAGGGCAAAGATCGTCTTGTCTTTCAATCCTTCCGGCACATCACCGCGCACGATGCGCTGTGCCAACCCTTCGACGATCGCCGTTTTGCCGACCCCGGGTTCGCCGATCAGGACCGGGTTGTTCTTGGTTTTGCGCGAGAGGATGCGGATCACCCGCCGGATTTCACCGTCCCGGCCAATCACCGGATCGAGCTTGCCCTTGCGGACTTCGCTGACCAAATCCCGGCCGTACTTCTCAAGCGCCTCGTAGGTTCCCTCGGGATCGGCGCTGGTCACACGCTGGTGCCCGCGGACTTCACTCAAAACCTGCATCAAGCGGTCACGGCTCAGGTTGAATTGCTGTAACAGACGCCCGGCACGGGTGTCCCGGCCTTCGTCAGCCAGAGCCATCAGCAGGTGTTCGACGCTGATGAACTCGTCCTTGAGGCGCTTGGCTTCCTGCTCGGCCTTGACCAGCAGGCGATTGAAGCGTTGGGTCACATAGACCTTGCCCGCCTCGACACCCGGGCCCGAAACCGAAGGCATGCGCTGCAACTCCTGCTCAGCCGCAGAGATCAGGCTGGCCAGATCGATCTGCAGACGCTCGACGAGACGCGGCACCAGGCCGCCTTGCTGTTGCAACAGCGCCAGCAGCAGGTGTTCACCGTCGACCTCGACGTGGCCATAGCGCACCGCCAGGCTTTGCGCCGCCTGCACGGCTTGTTGGGTTTTTTCGGTCATGCGGTTGATATCCATGGCAATCCTCTCGAGACAGTGATTTTTAGATTATTTTAACAACGCTTGATTGACGCCTCGGCTTTTTCGGCATCGAAGGCATCGGACAGGATAAACTGGCGCCAGTAGCCGGCCATGGCAAATTCACGATATTGAAAATTACCGGCACCTGCCGGCGCATCGCCCTTGATTGTCAGCACATCCTGGTCGATGCTTATATCCAGGCTCTTCTCATCAAGGCCTGGCATGTCGGCCATCAGGGTCAGCCCGTCATCGGTTTCGAAAATATCGACGGCCGGGCTGATGTACTGGTCGTTTTTGCGGGTCGCCTCACGCGACAGGGACGAAGACGATTCCACGTTGGCAAGCTTGTTTTCACTCATCACGGATCACTCCTTTCTCGTTAACCCTTTTTATCGATGACGTCTCAGCGATCAGCGCACCTTGACACTGATTTTTTTCGGTTTGGCTTCGGCGGCTTTGGGCAGGGTCACCCGCAACAGACCGTTGCGACATTCGGCTTTCACCTGATCGGCAACAATCTCCACCGGCAATTCGATCGTCCGCATGAACTTGCCGGTGCCGCGTTCATGGCGATGCCAGGTGCGGCCTTCTTCGGCTTCAACCATGGCTTGTCGTTCACCGGAAAGCGTCAGGGTGTTGCCGAGAATATTCATGTCGATCTTGTCCGGCTCGACGCCGGGAAGCAGCGCTTCGACATAAACGTTCTCCGCATCGTCGCGCAGATTGATCTTGGGGTAATGCCGCAAGCCCAGACCCGGTTCGAAAGCGGGTCCGAACAGACGTCCCCGGTTGTAGCCGTTGAACAGGCTGTCGATGTCGCGGTGCAATTCATCCATTTCCTTAAAAAGGTCCCAGGTTTTCATGATGCTTAGCCTCCCTTCCTCTGGTGAGTTGGTGACGATTTTTTCCAATGCAACTTATTGGTTTTCAAAGCCCGTGCCAACCATCGCCAGGAGAGAAAAAACGTTTAATATCAGGGGGTTAATAAGAGTTCAGCCAGACATGCCGAAGATCTTGCGACGTCGCAAGCCTGTTGCAAGCCGTGTCGCATCTGTCGCCTGCGACAGCGTTCGGCAGATCCGCTTCAGGCGTCCAAGGCGTCGCGGCTCAAGCCGAGCTTTTTCATATAGCGATAGAGGGTGGCACGATGGACCTGCAGCAGACGTGCGGCCTGGGCCAGGTTGCCGTCGGCGCGCCGCCAGGCATCGCGAATCGCCTGCGCGCTCAGGTGAACAGGCTGTGTGGTGCGACGGGACGGCTGTTGACCGGGGCCGGTCAGCGCCAGACGGTCGGGGCGGGAGAGCAAAACCCGGTCATTGGAGAGCGGATAGGGCAGCGCCAGCGCGGAACTGTCACTGTCGAGTTGATTCGGCCCCCAGTCGCCGGGCGAAAAATCCTGTCGTTCCTGGACCCATTCGCGAAAGGCCCGTGCGCCGATGACCTCAGACTGGCTCTCGATAAAGACCCGCTCCAAAACATTGCGTAGCTCCCGCACATTGCCGGGCCAGAGATACGCCTGGAGTAGAGCCATGGCTTCGTGAGTCAGCCGCTCGATGTTGCGGCCGTATTTGCGCCGAAAAGTCCCGAGGAAATGCTCGACCAGCAGCGGGATGTCTTCGACCCGCTGCCGCAGCGCAGGCAGATGAATGCGCAGCACCGCCAGGCGGTGATACAGGTCGGAACGGAAGCGTCCCTGCTGAACACTCCGCTCCAGGGGCACGTTGGTGGCCGCCACCACCCGCACATCGACGCGCCGCACCTGCTCGCCGCCGACGCGTTCCAAGACCCCCTCCTCGAGAATGCGCAGCAGCTTGACCTGGGCGGATTCCGGCATGTCACCGACTTCATCGAGGAAGATCGTCCCGCCGTCGGCCCTTTCGAAACGTCCCTTGTGCGTGCGAAGGGCCCCGGTAAAAGCCCCCTTTTCGTGGCCGAACAGTTCGGACTCCAACAATTCCGCTGAGATCGCCGAACAGTTGACCGCGACAAAGGCGTTCTCACAGCGTGGGCCCTGGTCATGCAGAGCGCGGGCGACCAGCTCCTTGCCACTGCCGGTCTCCCCGGTAATGACCACCGAGGCGTCGGTCTCGGCATAGAGTTTGATCTTGCGGAACACCTCCTGCATCCCCGGGCTGTTACCAACCAGGCCGAAGCGGCGAACGGGTGCGTGCTTTCGGGCCAGGCCGGCCGGAGGCTGCCGGAAGTAAAAGGACACTTGGCGCCAGCCCTCGTCACTGAGCCCCCCGGGGAGGATGTCGGCGTGCAGACGGCGTCCTTCGCGGCCGTGAAAATCCACCGTGACCCCCTGCAAGGGCGCCGCTTCCTCGATGACAGCATCGGCGAGGTAGGCCAAAGAAGGGGAAACGTCGGCAAAGATATCCACTATGGGACGATCGCGCACCTCCAGGTCGCCCAGGTCGGTCCAGTCGGAAAAGCGGCTGGATATCTGCCGGACGACCCATGCGCCGGCCGTGCTGTGCGCGGCGACCAGGTCCGGAGCGCGCAGAGGGATGTTTGGATCGATGATGATTTCGGGTTCGGCCATCACAATCAGCACTCTCTTGCGACATAACTTGCTACACAAAATGTAACGACCAACCGGTCGCTTTTCAAGCGGTGCGTTAAAAAAATTGTCGCCATGCCGCTGCAGCCGAAACCTGCGGTGTGCAGCGCACAAAAAATCTTTGGCCAGCGCCGCGAAGGATGCATCATCCGATGCAACCTGCTATAAAAGAAAGATCTTTGCCGGAAACGAAGGAGAATTTCATGAAAAAGCGCAACAAAATTCTCGATTATGAATTCACCGAAGTTCTCGATCTGAAAACCCGTGAACTGATTCGGGTCGCCTGTGCAGTTGCTGTCAACTGCCCCGACTGACTGCAAAAACACTTCGCGGTCGCGAAGGAAGCCGGAGCCACCAACGAGGAACTGCGCGAAGCGATGGCCTACGGCATCATCGCCCCTTCGGGACGGGCCAAGAACTTCGTCAAGCGAATGCAGGCGGAGTTGGATCTTGACTGAAGGCCGCTCGGAAGAAGGACCGACGGGCTTTTCGAAACTCTGCCCCTGACAGCTTAAGCACTTCCCTCCACCAGCCGGCGCCTTTATAATGCCTGCCGCAATGGATACCTATCTCGCCATACCGGTCCAGCAGTTGCTGCGCGAGGAGATCGCCGCCTCCGGCGGCAACGAGGTCTTTTGCCTCGGCCGGACGGACAACCAGCAGATGGTCGTCGACCTGGAGATCCTCGCCCGGGGGCATCGTCAGGCCGTTCCGGCGATTCTCCAGACGTGTCGCGCCGGCGACGTGGTGATTCACAATCATCCCAGCGGTCGCCTTGAACCTTCCGATGCCGACCTGGCGATTGCCGGCAATCTCGGCGCCCTCGGCGTGGGGTTCTACATCGTCGACAACACGGTCAGCGAACTTTACCGCGTGGTCGAGGCCTTTGCCCCGCCCGTGCAGACCCTGGTCGAAAATCGCCAGGTGGCCGACCTGCTGGCCAGTGGCGGAACCATCAGCACCCAACTGCCTGGTTTCGAAGACCGTCCGGAGCAACTGCGGATGGCCTTTGCCGTCACCGATGCCTTCAACCACCACCGCATTGCCCTGATTGAAGCCGGGACCGGCACCGGCAAAAGCCTCGCCTACCTGGTTCCAGCCATTCTCTGGGCCCGGGCCAACGATGACCGGATCGTCATTTCGACCAACACGATCAATCTCCAGGAGCAGTTGATTCGCAAAGATCTGCCCTTTTTGCAAAAAGCCACTGGGCTCTCCTTGACCTTCGAATTGGTCAAAGGGCGCGCCAACTACCTCTGCAAGCGCCGACTGCAGAGTGCCATCGCCGAGCCGGGACTGTTCGACAGTGACCATCACGGGGAGTTGCAAGCCTTGCGCGAATGGGCGGAGCGAACCACGGATGGTTCCCGGGAAGACCTCTCATTTCTGCCGGAGAAGACCCTCTGGGACGAGGTCTGCTGCGAAGCGGATCAGTGCGGTCGTGGTCACTGCCAACATTTCAATGACTGTTTTTTTCATCAGGCCCGCCGGCGGGCCGCTCGGGCCGACATCCTGGTGGTCAATCACGCCCTGCTGCTGGCCGACCTGTCGCTGCGCAGCCAGACGGATAATTATTCGGCGCTGGCCGTGCTGCCACCGTTCTCACGATTAATCGTCGATGAAGCCCATCACCTGGAAGAGGTCGCAACACGCTATTTCAGCACCCAGGTCACCCGGTTCGGCTTCGCCCGGATCCTCAATCGTCTGCGTCATCCGCGCAAGCCGCAGCGGGGGCTTCTGCCCCGTTTGCTGGCGCAACTCGGCCGCGTTCTGGATGATCAGCACGAGGCTCTGTTCCGCGACCTGCATCACCAGATCGAAGCGCTCAACCTGCTGCGTGGCGCGTTGTTCGACCGGGCCGTCGAAGATCTCGAACAAACCGGGACCGATCTCCTTGCCATGCTCGACGAACAGCTGCGCAGCGGTCAGGAGGTCCGACAGCGGGTGATTGCCGAGCTGGCGGCAAGCGAAGCCTGGCAGACCGTGATCGGCCGCCTGCGGGGGCTGGCCCGGGAAGTCATCGCCTGCGCCGAAACGCTGCAAACGCTTCTGAAGGCCCTGCGCCGTTTACCGGATGATGCCGCCGAGGCCACGCGTTCCGTTGCCACCGATCTGGCCGGTATCGTCTTACGATTGCAGGGTCTCGCCCAACAGCTGCAGGCTTTCACTGCCAACGATCCGCAGAATTGCACCTGGTTTGAAGTGACCCGGGGTCGGATCGGTCGGGGCGAAGGGCTCATCACCCGGCTGAGTACCGCGCCGCTGGTGGTTGCCCCGCTGCTCAGGGAGACCCTTTTCGAGCGCCTGCAGACCGTGATCCTGACCAGTGCCACCTTGACTGTCGCGGAGCGCTTTGACTACCTGCAGCAGCGGGTCGGCCTCGAGGATCTGCTTGCCGAGCGCATGACATCGCTGTTGCTCAGCTCACCCTTTGATTATCAGCAGCAGGCCCTCCTGGCGATTCCCACCGACATCCCGGAGCCCGGCGGCAGCGGCTTTGAAGATGCCATTCGCCAACTGACGGAAGAGGCTCTGTTGGCCGCAGACGGCCGCAGCTTCGTCCTTTTTACCGCCTACAGCATGCTGCGCCGGATTCACGCCGAGTTGGCTCCCGGTCTCACCGCCCGCGGCTATCAGGTGCTCCGTCAGGGCGAAGCGACCCGTCACCGGCTCCTGCAGCAATTCAGCGCTGACCCGACCAGCATCCTGTTTGCCACCGACTCCTTCTGGGAAGGGGTCGACGTTCCGGGGCGCTCTCTGGAGCAGGTGATCATTGCCCGGCTGCCCTTCAAGGTTCCCACCGAACCGGTGCTCGAGGCGCGTGCCGAAGCGATCGCCCGGGCTGGCGGTGATCCCTTCATGGATTACACCGTTCCGCAGGCGGTCATTCGTTTTCGCCAGGGCTTCGGCCGGCTGATCCGTCAGAAAACGGATCGGGGGGTGGTGCTGATTCTCGACAGTCGGGTCGTCAAACGCGGCTACGGGCGGCTGTTTCTGGCCTCCTTGCCGGAAGTTCCGGTCGCGGCCCTGCCCCAGGCCGAACTGCAGCACAAGCTGCGGCTGTTTTTCAGCGGGTCATCACCGGCATGATCGAGCCCACAGCGCCGCTCATGGCCGGCAAATTCTCTCGCCGGCAGTGATATTGATTGACAAGCTGAACAGCCTGTGATAACAGACGGATGCATCACTCGACCAGGAAACAGGCATGATCCAGACATCGCACATCAAGACGGCAATCACGGCCCGCAGCGCGGCAGCGGCGGCGGCTTTCCGCCTGGAGCTTGTCCATTGCCTTGTCGATTGAAGCACCGTTATTCGGAATCAAGGCCATGGGCAAGCGCTCATGGCCTTTTTATTTGCGATACCGAAACGAAGAGGCTTTGCCACGAAGACACGAAGGCACTAAGAAAAGCATTGAACCTCAATAGTTTATGGCAAAACTGAATTCACCCTGACCTCGGACCTATGGGCTTATTGGGTTGACCTTTGTGTTTTCGTGTCTTCGTGGCAAACCTTTGATAAGTGCATTTTATTTAACGGGAAGGACACCCTCTCATGCGCAACAACATCGTTCATATCGGTGCCGGTGAGCTGACTTACGAAATCCGGGCGATCGTCGAGATTGCCGACAAACTGAAGTCGCTCGGCATCAAGACCAACATGGAGAACATCGGTGATCCGATCGCCAAGGGCGAGATTATCCCCGACTGGATGAAACAGATTGTCGCTGATCTGGCCATGAAAGACTGCAGCTACGGCTACTGTGCGACCAAGGGGGTTCCGGAAACCCGTGCTTTTCTGGCCGAGATGACCAATCGGCGCGGCAAGACCCAGGTCTGTACCGATGACATCATCTTCTTCAATGGTCTCGGCGACGCGATCCAGAAAGTCTACGGCCTGCTCAAGCGCGAAGCCCGCGTCATCGGCCCGACCCCGACCTATTCGACCCATTCCTCCGGTGAGGCCGCGCATGCCGGCCAGAAACCGGTCTGTTACCGGCTCGACCCCGACAACAACTGGTACCCCGACATGGACGACCTGCGCCTGTCGATCAAGTACAACCCGGCCATTTCCGGCATTCTGATCATCAACCCGGACAACCCGACCGGGGCTGTGTGGCCGGAGCGTATTCTCAAGGAGATGGTGGCGATTGCCCGGGAATTCGACCTCTTCATCATCGCCGATGAAATTTATCAGAACCTGGTCTACAACGGCGAATCGACCAAGCCGATCTCCGATCTGGTCGGTGACGTGCCGGCCCTCTCCATGAAAGGGATCAGCAAGGAGGTCCCCTGGCCGGGAGCGCGCTGCGGCTGGATCGAGGTCTACAACGCCGACAAGGACCCGATGTTCAAACGCTACGTGCAGAGTATCGTCGACTCGAAAATGGTCGAGGTCTGTTCGACCACCCTGCCGCAAAAAGCGATTCCGTTGATCCTCGGCCACCCGGAATATCGCCACTGGCTCGATGAACGCATCGAACGCTACGAGCGCTTTTCCAACATCGCCTACGATATTCTGAAAAACGTCCCGGGCGTCAAAGTGAATCGCACCAACGGCGCATTCTACATGAGTGTTGCCTTCAAGGAAGGTGTCCTCAACCACCGGCAGACCCTGCCGATCGAAAGTAATGAAGTCCGCGGACTGGTCGAAGGACTGGTCAACCAGCCCGGCGTCTCCCTCGACAAGCGTTTTGTCTACTATCTGCTCGCCGCCACCGGCATCTGCGTGGTCCCGCTCTCCTCGTTCTTCACGCCGGAACAGGGCTTTCGCATTACCCTGCTCGAGCGTGACACGGCCACCTTTACGCGCATCTTCGAAGACATCGCAGCCAACATCAGCCTCTACCTCGCCTCCTGTGAGAACTGAACCGACACCCAAAGGCCGGCAGAAGATGCCGGCCTTTCTGTTGAGCGGATCGATGCTATACTGACAGGCAAAAGCAGCAATTACTGCAGGCAGGCGTGGACGGCAGGGACAAAAACCAATGAAATCGCGACCGCGCCACGCCTGAGAAGGATCACATGCCGGCCATTCTGAACAATCGCAACGCACTGATCACCTCCCCCGACCAGTTGGTGAACACCCTGGCCGCCGGGGCACGTCCCGAGACGGACTGGGGTATCGGCGCCGAAATGGAAAAGCTGGTGCTCGATGCCGAGACTGGGGAAGCGGCCGATTTTTCGCGGATCGAAGCCCTGCTGCAGGCTCTGGCCGCCACCGGCGACTGGCAGCAGGTGCGTGAAAAAGGTCGCCTGATCGGTTTGCAGGGAGAGAAATCCTCAATCACTCTGGAGCCCGGCGGGCAACTCGAACTGTCCGGCCAGTTGTGTGCCGACCTGTTCTGTAATTGCCGCGATTTTGCCCGGCACATCGACCAGGCGGTGGCCGCCTGCAGACCCCTGGGCCTGGTGCTGGTCGGGCTCGGCACACAGCCTTTCAGCCGCCTCGCGGAGATCGAGTGGGCGCCGAAAGCCCGTTACGACATCATGGGCCCCTACATGCTCAAAACCGGCGACATGGGACAACGCATGATGAAGCAGAGCGCTGGTTTGCAGGTCAATCTCGATTTCAGCGATGAAGCGGACTGTATGCGCAAGCTGCGCCTGGGGCAATACCTCGCCCCGTTGCTCTATGGCCTGTTCGCCAACTCCCCGCTGCTGGACGGCCGGCCGAGTGGCTTTCTCTCAACCCGTGGCGAAATCTGGGCGCGCACGGATCCCGACCGCACCGGCTTGCTGGCCTTTCTGGAGCGACCCGATGCCGGGTTCGCCGATTACGTCGCCTACGCCCTCGATGTGCCGATGTACTTCATTCATCGCAATGGTGTCTTTATCGACCTGACGCAGCATCGCTGGTCGTTTCGTCAATACCTGCAGCAGGGTTATGACGGTCATCAGGCGACCCTGGCCGACTGGGACCTGCACCTGTCGACCCTGTTCCCGGAAGTTCGTCTGCGCCCGCAGATCGAAGTCCGCTGCGCCGACAGTCTGCCTCCCCACCTGGTGCTGACTGTTGCCGCCCTGCTCAAAGGTCTGCTCTATGACGACCTGGCTTTTCAGGGGGCCTGGGAGGCCTGCCGCCTGGACAGTCTGGATGAGGTGCGCAACAGCTGCCGACAGGCCTGGCGGCTCGGTCTAAAAACCCCCTGGAAGGGCGGGACGCTGCAGGATTTGGCTCGGACATGCCTGCAACTCGCCCGGGAGGGACTCGATCGTCAGCAGATTCAACACAAACGGGAACGCAGTGAGCGCTGTTTCCTCGATGGTCTGGACAGGATTATCGATGACGGCCGGACTCTTGCCGAACAACTGCTGGAGAACTGGCACGGCAGCCGCGCAGACAAGCTCAAAGCGCTGATCGGTCACTGCGGTTTCTTCGATGTCGCCACCAGCCCTGTCGAGGGCGATTGTGCCAACACCCAGCTCGGGCCATCCCGCTGACCGCCGATTTGCCGACGCCCTCCCCGCCACGTCATTTGATCCTTCAATGCGGAGCCGCTTTTTGCCTTGCCCTGCTCAACGTGGGTTCGGCATGGTGGCATGTGATTGCAAAAATGTCAGGTAGTGTTCGGGCAGGCCATGATGGCGGGCGCCCCGGATGAGACGTGCGAGGTAATCAGCAGTCGGCTTCAGACCGGCGCGAAATTTGGCCCCCCGGTAGACCACGCAGGAAAGCATCCCGCGTTCGGTCTGCACCAGGATCTCCTGCCGACGGTAGCGTCCCCGCTCAATATCCTCGTAGACATCGAGTCCCGCCAGACTCGGCTCCGGCACGTCGTAGACGACGCCGTGAACATGACTCCGGCGGTCATCCATCAAGTCGGCCTTACCGGTATCATCGCGGCCAGGGACATGGAACACCAGGCGGACATCACGCACTTTGCCGATCGTGACCGGCTTGAAATCGACCTTGCGTTCCTTGAGCGTTTCGATATCCATGTTCGCACCGTAGGCGAAGTAGTGCATCGTGACCTCCTTGCGTTGCTCTCTTGAGATGTTTCAGAACTGGAGTGACAAAGATCATCAGAGTCCGTTTGCGGTCGGGACAGGGGCTGGCAGACAGCGCCCGAGGAAGATTCCCTTGGGTTTAACCCGTACTGAGAGGTATCGATTTACAGCTATTGTATCGCAGAATTAGCACTTGTCTTGCCGGCGGGGCCTCAGTATAGTGGCCCAGCAAAGAAAACCGCTTGACGAGGAGATTTCCATGGCTGTGACAATTGACTTGCAGCAGGCCCGCCGGGCCATCGACACCATCCGGCTGCTCGCCGCGGACATGGTCGAACAGGCCCAATCCGGTCACCCCGGCACGCCGATGGAGGCCGCACCGATTGCTTACCTGCTCTATCACCGGCATATGCGGCACAACCCCCGCAATCCGGACTGGCCCGGCCGGGACCGCTTCATCCTGTCCTGCGGACATGCCTCTGCCCTTCTCTACAGCATGCTGCACCTGACCGGTTACGACCTGTCGCTCGATGACCTGAAGAACTTCCGCCAAGTCGGCAGCCCGACCGCCGGGCATCCCGAATTCGGCCATGCCCCGGGCATCGAAACGACCACCGGGCCGTTGGGTCAGGGAATTTCCGTCGGCGTCGGCATGGCCATGGGAGCCCGTTTCCTGCGCGAAAAGCTCAACGAGGAGCTGTTCAACTACACCATCTACGGGCTTTGTTCCGATGGCGACCTGATGGAAGGAGTCTCATCGGAAACCGCTTCCCTGGCCGGCCACCTGGCCCTCGACAACCTGGTTTACCTCTACCTCGATAACAAGATCACCATCGAGGGCGATACCGACCTGGCCTTCAGCGAAGAAGTGGCCACCCGTTACCTCAGCTACGGCTGGCATGTCCAGCACGTCGAGGGCGAAAATGTTCTGGACCTGGACCGGGCCATTGCCAGGGCCAAGCATGCGCGGCAGCCTGCGCTGATCATCGCCCGCTCACACATCGGTTTCGGCGCACCGCATAAGCAGGATAGCCACGAGGCCCATGGTGCCCCCCTCGGCGCCGAAGAGCTCCAGCTCACCAAGCAGCATTTTGGCCGCGATCCGCAGGCAACGTTCGTTGTCCCCGAGGACGTGGCCGCTCACCTGGGCGAAGCCGTACAACGCGGGTCCGACCTGGAAGCCGACTGGCAGGATGCCTTCACCGGTTGTCTATCGGACAACACCGATCTGGCGGCCTGGCAGCAGGCCGCGTCGGGAACCCTTCCACAAGGCTGGGATGACCTGCCGGAATTCGCCGCCGGCGAAAAACTGGCCACCCGCCAGGCCAGCGGCAAGACCTTGAACGCGCTGGCCGCAAAGCTGCCGTTTCTGCTGGGCGGCTCGGCCGATCTTGGGCCCTCCAATAACACGACGCTCAAAGACGAAGCGTCCTATGACCCCTGTACGGTCGGCCGCAATATTCATTTCGGTGTTCGCGAACACGGCATGGGGGCGATTCTGAACGGACTGGCGCACACCCCGGGGCTGATTCCCTTCGGCGGTACCTTCATGATCTTCTCCGATTACATGCGGCCACCAATGCGCCTGGCTGCCATGATGGGACTGCAGGCGATCTACGTACTGACCCATGACTCAATCGGCCTCGGCGAGGACGGCCCGACCCACCAGCCGATCGAGCAACTGCCCAACCTGCGGGCGGTGCCGAATCTGACCGTGATCCGACCCTGTGACGCCAACGAGACCGTGGCGGCCTGGCAAGTGGCGATCGCCAACCGCCGGGGGCCAACCGCACTGGTCCTGACCCGCCAGGGGCTGCCGACACTGGATCGCAGCACCTTTGCGGGCGCCGGCGAACTGCAGAAAGGCGGTTATGTATTGGCCAGGGAAGAAGGGGATCTGCAGGTGATCCTGATCGCCAGCGGTTCCGAAGTGGCCCTGGCTCTGACAGCCCGCGAGCAACTGCATCAGGATGGGATCGGCACGCGGGTCGTGTCGCTGCCCTGCTGGGAGCTGTTCGAGCAGCAGGAGCAAACGTATCGTGAGACGGTGTTGCCCCCGCAGTGCGAAAAGCGGGTTTCTGTGGAAGCCGCCGCTACCTTCGGCTGGGAACGGTACCTCGGCAGCAAGGGGCAGGCGATCGGCATGCATGGCTACGGCGCCAGCGGCCCAGCCGGGCAGCTGATGGAAAAATTCGGTTTCACCGTCGAAAATGTGGTCACCACGGTGAAAGACATGATTTAACGCAAAAACGCGAAGGCGCAAAGAAAGATCCATTCCAGAGATCATTTAAAAAGTCACGGGCAACGAGTATGATTCCGATCAAAGGGACACTCAAATTTGAGTGTCCCTTTTTCAAATAACCAGTCCCCAGGCCCCGATCCCCAGCCCCCGCTTTTCAGGTAAACCGATTTCACTCCCGAACGTCAAAAGGTTAAAGTTCAGACGGCAAGGGGAAACACGTGTCCACAGCCACATCAGCCAGCGTTGACAGCCTGATGGCCAGCGGCTACTCTCTGAGAATGAATGCTGCCGAGGAAGACAAGTTGCTGGAGCGGATCCGGCAAGGAGACGATTCCGGCTTCGAAGTCCTCGTCAAGGAGCACACCGGTAGAGTGGTCGGCCTGGCCTGGCGGCTGGTCGGCAACCGGGAAGAAGCGGAAGATCTGGCCCAGGAAGCGTTTATCAGGCTGCATCGGGCGTTGCCCGACTTTCGTGGAGACAGTCGCATCAGCACCTGGCTGTATCGCACCACGACCCGGCTGGCGATCGATTATCTGCGCCGGGAACGCCTCAAGCGCAAGCTGTTCTTTTTTCGTCCGGACAATGACGCCGTCGATCCGGTCGACCTGGCCAGCAACCCGCTCGATGACCCCGGTCGCGAATACCAGTCCCGGGAGATGCTGCAATCCCTGCGCAAGAGCTTGCAGCAGCTGTCACCACGCCAGCAGGTCATTTTTACCCTGCGGCATTACGAGGGGTTGCCGCTGAAAGAAATTGCCGCGCACCTGGGATTGGAAACGGGCACCGTCAAAGCCCATCTGCACCGTGCCGTCACCCAGTTGCGCCGGGACCTGGCAGAATTTTACGAGGAGTCGCCATGAACAGCCAAGATTGCCTGACTGAGCAGGACCTGACCCTGCATTACTATGGAGAGCAGACTGAGCACGGTTCTGCCACAGAGCATCTGCAACGCTGTGATCACTGTACCGCGCGGCTGGCGGCCCTGCGCCGCGACCTGGAACGCCTGCCGACCCTCGACACCCGTGCTGACGACCATGCCGGAACACGCATGGCCGCACGCGTCAGCGAGCAGATCCGCAAGCGACGCAGCCGGGCCTGGCTGCCCGCCGTCGGCGCCGCCACGGCCGCCACCCTGGCGCTCATGCTCACCTTGATCCAGTCACCGCAAACCGAGCCACCTGCGAGCGTTCCGGCCGGCTCGCCGGCAATGGCCACCCTGTCGATCGAGGAGGACATGCCCGGCATCGACTTTCTCGAGGATATGGAGTTGCTTCAGGAGCTTGATCTGCTCACCCAGATTGAAGGAGTGTGACCCATGTTCGGCAAATCGCTCACCCTGTCCAGTTTGGCCCTGCTTGTGCTGATCAGTTTTGTGCCGGCTCCCGTCTACGCCAAGAAAGGCGGTTCGGGCGGTTCCGGCGGCTCGGGGCACGGTTTCAATGCCGGATCCGGAGGGGGCGGCTCACGTGCCGGCTCCAGTTTCGGCAACGGCGACCTACAACAATGGTGGCAGGGTCTGCCCAGCGAAGAACGCCAGATGCTGCATGACCGTCATGAGATCTACAAGAGTCTGCCCGAGCCGCAACAGGATCGCCTGCGCAAACGCTGGGAACATTATCGGCAGATGACCCCGGAAGAACGCGAGCGCATGCAGGAGCGCTTCCAGCGCTGGCGCGATATGGACCCCGATGAACGCGATCATCTGCGCGGCACGTTTCGCAAGTTCCGCGACCTGCCCGACGATCAGCGCGACCAGCTGCGCCAGGAATTGTACGAACTACGCAAACTGCCACCGGAAGAGCAGGAAAAGCGGCGGGAGGAACTCCGTCAGAGATATTTTGAGGGTCGATGAATGAGAGATGCTTTTGGAACAAACAAAAACTTAATCTAACGCAAAGCCGCAAAGACGCAGAGAAGAATTGTTTTTAAAGTCAGTATCAGAACCAATGCAATCGAAGTTTTTGTTAAAGAAGTAGCCTCTGAATATATCAGCCTCTTGCTTAGCTTAGCGTCTTTGTGCCTTTGCGTTAAAAATAAGGGCCGGATCAACTCCGGCCCTTATGCTTTGACGTCAGCGGGACAATCCCCGAATCACTTGAGTTCGTAGATAACAATCGAGGAGCGGGCCTTATCGGTCAAACCCTTGTGCTTAAACTTGACCGCCATCACCAGTTCATCGGTGCCGTCGTTGTCGGCGTCGGCGAGAGCGAAATCGCCAAGGTAGCCCGGCTGACTGGCGGTCTGCCAATTTTCGATCAGAGCAAAACCGTTCCACGATAGGGAGACCACCCGGCTTCTCTTAAAGCGGCGATAGCGCTGCACCATCCGCTGGCCGTCGTTCCTGCCGACCAGGATTTCATTGTTGGGCAGCAGGATCATGCTGAGTTGTGTGCAGGTCGGAATCAGCGTTTCCGAACTACGCTCTTCCCGGCTGGTAAAGCAGGTCTCCGACCCGCCGTAATAATCGTCAGATCCCCAGAGGTCGACGCCGGTGGCTGATATGACCTTGAGATAATCACCCTCGGTCAGGTAAAGGTAGTGCAGGCCCTTGTCATCCGAGAAGGGCAGGAAATTGAAGAGGTTGAGTTTTTCCGGGAGGCCGAGGGACTCGCCCTCGATCAGTTGGTCACCCTCGCGACGCACCGCAAAGACCTCGCCGTCATAGACGCTGGCGGTACGAGCGATTTTTTGTCCGATCAGAATGGGCTGTTCCTGGTCGGACAGTTTTGTCGCTCGCAGCAGCCACCGGACATTGTCAATCACCCGATTCAGATTCCCTCCGTCATATTCGACGACGAAAGAGGCAGGCCAATAGTTGCTGATGGCGGACACGTACAGTTCGTCCTGGCCATTGGCATCCAAATCCAGGGCATCGATGCTGAGGAGTTGCAAACCGATCGAGAGGTCCAACTCGGCCAGCTGTTCAAAGGCGCCGTCGACCACCCGCGAAAGGACAATGCTATGATCGAGGGCAACGGCGATCTCCTGGCGGCCATCACCATCAAGATCACCCACCGCCATGCCAACCGGATGGCCGGCCAAATTCGGTCCCATCCAGATGCCCTGCCCGTCGGCCTGCTTGCTGCGCAGAATCGCTTGATCGATTTCGGCAAAGCGCTCCTCGTTGGTGGTCGTCACCGTGCCCATCAGGCTGTTTGCAAAGCGCTGCAGTGCACGCGGCTCGGGCTTCGCCGCGGGAGTCAGCGTCGGTCGTGGCGTCGCCGCTTGGGTGCTGACCAGCTGAGATCCGTCGATGATGCCGTAGCGATGCAACACCAAACCCTCGCGATCGGCGACCACCAGCGCATCCTCATCAACAGTAAACCGCACCAGCGCCGTTTCGGCCGCTGAGGGGTCCTGCCAGGCAAACTGGGGCAGATTGGTCCGCACCTGCTGCACCAGTTCGGCATGCTGACCATCGTCGGAGAGCACCGCCGGTACTTGCTCGAAACGCTTGACCGGGGCCCCGTTCTCCGGTTTTAACCCCTCGGTCAGAACCTTGGTGTAAGAGTACCCGGAGTGAATCCGGGTCACCTGGAGGAACCCGAGCGGTTCGTCCACGGAGCCGATCACCTCCTTGGTGACCGGATGGAAGATCTTGCGGCCGGGATCGACCACCGTCAGAATATCGCCGACATGCAGATTGTCGCGGTCGTCGAGGTCGACAATGTAAGACTCATTGAGCGGCATGACCACCACGCCGCTGATTAC
>JARRPG010000029.1:0-20426 GCA_037383085.1 Desulfuromonadales bacterium
GCGGGAGAGTGTGCACTCTCCCGCTTCGTTCCTTAGGTCATCGCTGCGAACCGCTATTCTTCGTAGACCAAAACCCTGATCAAGCCGCAGGTATTGCCGGCCTCCACAGTGGTGGTGTCGCTGACCGACACGACCCTGGAGATCCCGTTCTCGACAATGAACCGGTTGACGCGCGCATCCAGCTCATCGAGTTCCCGTTGTGCCTTGAAGGGTTGCAACGGTTCGCCGAAGGTTTTGACCTTGATCATAACAACCTCCTTCGACAGCCAGGGGGTCAGACCTGGACCACCTCTTTAACCTCTGGAATCTTCTCCGTCAAGGTCCTCTCGATCCCCATTTTCAACGTCATTGTGGACATCGGACAGGAGCCGCAGGCCCCGGTCAACCTGACACTGACGATGCCATCATCGGTGACATCAACCAGTTCAACATCACCGCCATCCGCCTGGAGGGCAGGACGAATCAAATTCAGAATTTCCTGTACCTTTTCTTTCATCGATCGTATCTCCTTCGCTTTCAGTGGTACGCTATATTATTCAGTATACCTGTTTTGCAGGGAAGGGGTAAATGGGTGGCAGCAATTTCTCGCCGGAATATACCGGGGAGACTGCCGAACAAAGCCTTTTTGCCGTCCTGTGGCATATCGTGACTGGGGAATCAGCCA
The DNA here is from genome assembly GCA_037383085.1 of Desulfuromonadales bacterium. Taxonomy (GTDB): domain Bacteria; phylum Desulfobacterota; class Desulfuromonadia; order Desulfuromonadales; family BM103; genus JARRPG01. The sequence goes on from JARRPG010000029.1 coordinate 665, forward strand.
AAGGGAATCGCCGCAACCGGTCGACTGCATCGCAACATGGGAGTTCCGACATTTTTACCCTGGACCAGAATCTTGAACGTCTCACCCATGCCGGCCTCCGGCATGATCAGGTTTTTCAGGGTCAACCGTAAGGCCCGTGCCTGCCGTTCGTCATCGGTTGCCGCCTCGAGTCGGACCAATTCCTCGAAGAAACCGAGGCCGAGCAGGAAACGATACTGCTCACCAAACCACAAGGTCTCCAGATCTGCTTCTTCGCCCGCTTTCTGCAACGCGGAAAAATTGATATGGCTGGTGATGTCCTTGTCACCGACGTGATCGTAGGGGTTGTCATCCGCCTGGTGGTGACGATAACACATCAGGGTCCCCTGGCGACGGTGAGGGGCGTAAAGCTCTTCGGCGGGATAGCCGTAATCGATCGTCAGGACGAATCCCCGCTCGATCTGCGTGGCAACCTGACGCATCCATGCCGGAGCGAGAAGATTGATTTCGGCCCGGTTGCCCTCGGCTGGCGCCACGCCCAGCCAAGTCAAATGATCCTGCAGGGGACCGGCCGCGACCGGACGCAGCTCCTCGACAAATCCCTCCTCCTCACCAAGGGCGACGAAAACCTCATGCAGTTGCCCGGCGTGCTTCTCAACCAGATGGACCGGAAAGGCATCAACCAGTTCATTGGACAGAAAGCAGCCGGCGGCCAGTGACCAATCATCGCCGTTCGCCCAGAAAATCTTGTCGGCATGTGCGGCAAGATTTTTTGTCTGCCGTTCCCGGTTATTCGGACTGACCTCCACCAGTGTGTACCGCAAACGGTCATAAAGCCGGGGCTCCTCTTCGGCCAGAGCATCGAGGATATCAAGGGCCAAGTGGCCCTCACCCGGCCCCTGTTCAACCACCTCAAAGGTCTCCGTCTGCAGGAGCTCGGCCATTTCCACCAATTGTCGGGCGACCAGCCGTCCAAACAGGGCATGGACACTGCTCGAGGTAAAAAAATCACCGGCCTTGCCGATGCGTTCGCGCGCCTGCATGTAATAACCGTATTGCGGATGATACAAAGCCTGGTTCATGAACGCGTCAAAGCAGAGAGCACCGCGGTTGCGGATCTCTTCGGACAGCAGACGTGCCAGAGGTGTCAGCTGTGATTGCGGCGGGAGAGGTTCATTCATGGGTCAAGTCTTCGGATTGATGTCATCCTAGCGCAGCCCTCCGGACGAGGCAAGTCAGTGCGGCACGGACAGAAAGTTCAGTGCTGCCGGATCGTTCGAAAAGAGGCCTGAGACGCCGGCCCGCACCAGACTTCTCGCGACGGCCGGGTCATCAACGGTCCAGACATGCACGGGCAACCGGGCCCTTCGGCAGGCAGCGATCATCGGCCGGGTCACGACATCGACGCCCGGGTGAAACGCCCGGGCATGCAAGCCGACGGCGAAACGCAGGGCCTGGTGCCAATTGCCCGCATCGAACAGCACGGCCAGAGGCAAGGAGGGTTGCCAAGCCCGCAACCGGGCAAGCAGCGGGTAATCGAAAGAAGAGATCAGACAGTCGGCCTGGCGATAAGTCTCCAGGAGTGCGAGGACGGCCGCCCCAGCCTGCAGATCCTTGATTTCCAGGTTCAGCCGCAGCGTGTCACCGAAGGTCTTGAGAACATCGTCTAGCAGAGGCACGGTTTCACCGGCAAACGTGCCGGCGAACCAGCTTCCCGCATCAAGCCGTTGCAGCTGACGAACTGTTTGTACCCCAATCGGTCCCTGGCCGTCGGTGGTTCTGTCCAGCGTCTCATCATGCATCACCACCGGAACCCCGTCTGCAGAGAGATGGATGTCCAGTTCAATCCCGTCGGCTTGACAATCCCGCGCCGCGGCAAACGCTGCCATGGTATTTTCCGGGGCGCGAAGAGACACGCCGCGATGTGCCCAAAGGAAAACGTTCGGCATATTTGTTATGATCTCAGGCAACAGAATCTCGCATTGACAACCTGGGAGCCATTCATGCGATGGGAGTTTTTGCTCATTCTTCTGGGCCTCCTCCTGGCAGGTGCCATGCTGCTCACGGTGATCTTCGGCAAACAACACGGCCGCCATGGTTATGGAGCAACGATCACACGAACTATGGAAGATCTGGCCTTTGCCGGGCCCCCTACCCAACTTTTGATCAACCCGGGGGCACCGATCGGAGGCGACCCACACTGCAAAATAGCGCGGCCCCGCCACGACGGCCAGCTTGCATCCTCGGAAGGCCCGCCGACAGATCACCGTCAAGGGGTCGGCAAAAGGGCTCATGACGGCTTTGCCGACACACTTGTCTGACGGCGTCCGTGGCTCCCCTGGAGACTACTTTAACACCGGGAAAAATATTTGTCTTTACCCATGAAAGATGGCATCATGTCGTGCGATTTCACGGATCTTTGCTGTCAGGAGGAGAACAATGGATCGCAACCTCGCGCTGGAACTCGTCAGAGTCACAGAAGCCGCAGCCCTTGCCTGTGGGCGATGGGTCGGCAAGGGAGACAAGATGGCCGCTGACGACGCCGCCACCGAAGCGATGCGACGCACCCTCGATGCGATTGAAATCCACGGCACCGTGGTCATCGGTGAGGGCGAGATGGACGAAGCCCCGATGCTCTATATCGGTGAGCAGCTGGGCCGTGGCAACGGCGTCCAGGTGGATATCGCGGTTGATCCGCTGGAAGGGACGAATATTTGTGCCAAGGGGCTGAACGGCTCCATCGCGACGATCGCGCTGGCACCGAAAGGTGGTTTTCTCCATGCCCCGGACATGTACATGGAAAAAATTGCCGTCGGCCCGACAGCCAAAGGGGCGATTGACATCAACGCCTCGCCGAAAGCTAATCTCCAACAAGTCGCCGATGCCAAGAATTGTTATATCGAAGATCTGACGGTCGTCATCCTCGACCGACCGCGGCACAACAAGATCGTCGAAGAGATTCGTCAGGCGGGTGCGCGGATTCACCTGATTACCGATGGCGATGTCGCCCCGGCCATCGCCGCCGCCGTCGAAGGCAGCGGCGTCGATATGCTGCTGGGCATCGGTGGAGCTCCTGAAGGTGTGCTTGCTGCAGCCGCCTTGAAGTGCATGGGGGGCGACATGCAGGGACGTCTGGTGTTCATGAACAACGAAGAACGCGACCGGGCCAGCGCCATGGGTATCGAGGATTACGAAAAAGTCTACCAGTGCAACGAAATGGCCAGTGGTGACGTGGTTTTTGCAGCGACCGGGGTCACCAACGGCGACCTGCTCCGGGGGATCCGTTACTTTTCCGGCGGTGCGGAAACACACTCCATCGTCATGCGGTCGAAAACGCGCACGATTCGTTTCATCGAAACCCGGCACAGCTTCGATTTCAAACCAAAATACTGATGCGGCGCAATCGGCTTTGTGCTTGTCAGGTTCACCACAAGTTGATAGTATTGCTTCTGTTTTGATTGCGTCCGATGAGGTCGAATTATTATGGCAATTATTACGATTTCCAGGGAAATGGGCAGCGGCGGCATCCCAATTGCCCACAAGGTTGCCGAAAAGCTGAAGTACAAGCTGATCGACGGCGAGGCCATCATGGAAGCAGCGCAAACCTATGGTCTTTCCGCCGAAGCGATCGAGCAGGCGGATGAAAAGCCGCCTCATTTCGTCGACACCCTCGATTCGAAACAATTTCTTGATCTGCACCTGATCGAACTCATCATTCTCGAAGCAGCACTCAAAGGCAATGTCGTGATCTATGGTCGCGGCGGTCAGGACCTGCTGGCCGACGTCAGCAGCGTCCTGCGCATTCGTATCATGGCCCCTTTCGAGCTTCGGGTCGAACGCTGGGCCGAACGCGAGTGGCTCGATCCGGATCGCGCCCGATACCTGGTCCGCAAAAGCGACCAGCAAAGAGCAGGCTTCATCAAATACTATTTCGATCGCAACTGGGAAGATGCCGCTCATTATGATCTGGTGATCAACACACAGCGCCTGTCCGAAGAGGTGGCGGTCAAGACCATCTGTGAATGTGTCAAAGACCCGAATCTGGTGGGCGTGAAGGCCGACAGCAAGCGTGTTCTTTCCGACCTCATCCTGCGCAAAAAGGTCGAAATCGCCATTCTTTCCAACGACAGGGTCGATCCGTATCTGCTCGAGATTCATGCTCAGGACGGCATTGTGACACTCTCTGGGCAGGTGCATTCGAAGGAAGAGAAAAAAATCGCTGAAAAGCAAGCACGCACCGTCGACGGCATCAGCGATCTGGAGAACAAAATCAAAGTGGTTGAATACCGTACCAACCCGATCGAACATTAAATTACAGCACATCGGAAGAGACAAGAAGCCGGCCCAACTCAGGAGTCGGCTTCTTTTTGTTCGCAGCGCAACGGACCGCTCATGCTTGTGAGGTGAACAGCCCGTGTGCTAGGATAAAGCGCTTTCGCGGAGACTCGGAGACAGACGGAGGACAGGATATGGCCGGACACAGCAAATGGGCCAACATCAAGCATCGCAAAGGCGCTCAGGACGCCAAGCGCGGCAAGATATTTACCAAGATCATCAAGGAATTGACCGTTGCCGCACGCATCGGTGGCGGCGACCCGGATGCCAACCCGCGCCTGAGAACGGCGATCGATAAAGCCAAACAGGCCAACATGCCAAAAGACAACGTCGACCGGGCCATCAAAAAAGGCACCGGGGACCTCGATGGCGTCAATTACGAAGAGGGCATTTTCGAAGGCTACGGTCCGGGTGGCGTGGCCCTGATCGTTGAATTCCTGACCGACAATCGCACTCGAACGGTTGCTGATGTGCGGCATATCTTCAGCAAATACGGCGGCAACCTCGGCGTCAGCGGGTCGGTTGCCTTTCTCTTTGACCGCAAGGGTTTGATTTCCTTTGCCACGGATAACGATTTCGACCAGGTCTTCGAAGCCGCCCTCGAAGCCGGTGCCGAAGATGTCAAGGATGAGGGCGATGCCTACGAGGTCTTGACGGAGCCCGGTGATTTCATTGAAGTTCGCGACGCCATGGCCGCTGCCGGCCTGGAGTGGGAAACGGCTGAAGTGGCTATGATTGCGCAGAATCAGGTGCAACTCGAAGGCAAGCCGGCAGAGACGATGCTGAAAATGATGGACGCCCTCGAAGACAATGACGACGTCCAGAATGTGTACGCCAACTTCGATATTTCCGAAGAAGAACTGGCGAAAATCATGTGAAAAGCCGAAGTGCGAACGCGAAGTGCGAAGATATTCTTCGCGCCTCGCACCGCGCGCCTCGCACCGCGTTCTTATGAGAATTCTCGGAATCGACCCGGGCACCCGTATAACCGGCTATGGCATTATCGATGTCGAGGGGAACCGCTTCCGGCATGTCGACAACGGCATCATCAAAACCCGTAGCAGTTCGCCGCTTCCGGAGCGGCTCAAGGTCATCTATGATGGGTTAACGACCCTTTTCGGTGATTTTTCGCCCGAGGCTGTTGCTGTCGAACAGGTGTTTCTGGCGAAAAACCCCCGCGCTGCGCTGACGCTTGGTCACGCCCGCGGTACAGCGGTTCTCGCCGCTGTCAACGTCGGCCTGGAGGTCCATGAGTATTCGGCACTGCAGGTCAAAAGCGCCGTGGTCGGTTACGGCCATGCCGCGAAACAACAGGTTCAGCACATGGTCAAAGCGTTGCTGAACCTTCCCGAAATTGCCCAGGAAGATGCCGCCGACGCCCTGGCTGTTGCCATCTGTCACGCCAACAGCCGAACCCTCAAACAGGCCGTCGCCCAGAGCGACCACCGCTAACGGGTTTTACAATGTTCACGCATCGCTCAACACGCATCGCTCAGCAGGGTATCATATGATCGCCCTGATTCGAGGCACCCTGGCCTATAAATCAATCGATCACGTCATCATCGATGTCGGTGGGGTTGGCTATCGCCTGTTCATCCCCCTGTCAACATTTTATGCCTTGCCGGAAACCGGAGAGGTCAGTTTTTACACCCACACGCACGTTCGCGAAGACGCTCTGCTCCTGTACGGCTTTTTGACCCCGGAGGAAAAAGACCTGTTCGTTGTCCTGATCGGGATTTCCGGAATCGGTCCCAGACTGGCCGTTAACATCCTGTCCCATATCCCTGTGGCGGATCTGAAACAGGCCATCGCGGCCGGAGACGTCAAACGGCTTTCGGCCTTGCCGGGCATCGGCAAGAAAACCGCCGAGCGGCTGGTTCTGGAGCTCAAAGACAAGATACGTCCCGAAGAGGGTTCCGCCCACGAAGCGGTTTCCCCTCTGGCCGTCTCCCAAGCGTCGGGAGAACTGGTCAATGATGTCCTCTCCGCCCTGGTCAACCTCGGCTATAAAGAAAATCAGGCTCGCAAGGTTCTGGAGGCCATGGAACTGGCCCCGGAGGCGACTATGGAGGAGACCCTGAAAGGAGCACTGAAAGTCCTGGTCCGGTAACTTTCAGTGAGACATATGGAAGAAGATCGTCTGATTTCAGCTGCAACCACCGGTGATGAGGGCTCCTTCGAGATGACCCTCCGGCCCCGTATCCTGACCGAGTATATCGGCCAGGGCAAGGTCAAGCAAAACCTCAAGGTTTTCATCGATGCCGCACGCAACCGGGGTGAGTCCTTGGACCATGTTCTTTTCTACGGTCCCCCCGGCCTGGGCAAGACAACTCTGGCCCACATCATCGCCACGGAAATGGGCGTCAACATCAAGAGCACCTCGGGACCGGTGATCGAGAAACCCGGCGACCTGGCGGCGGTGCTGACCAACCTGGAACCGGGCGATGTCCTGTTCATCGACGAAATTCACCGATTGTCACCGGTCGTCGAGGAGATCCTTTACCCAGCCATGGAGGACTATCAGCTCGACATCATGATTGGCCAGGGTCCTTCGGCACGAACCATCAAACTCGACATCCCCCGGTTTACCCTGGTCGGCGCCACCACCCGTGCGGGCCTGCTGTCGTCACCGCTGAGGGACCGTTTTGGTGTCCTGAGCCGACTCGAATTCTACAATCACGACGAATTGGCAACGATCATCACCCGCAGTGCCGACATCCTGGGTGTCTGCATCAATCCGGAAGGCGCGGCTGAAATTGCGCGACGCAGCCGCGGCACACCGCGCATCGCCAATCGCCTGTTGCGTCGAGTGCGTGACTTCGCACAAATCGACGGTGACGGCACCATCGTCCAGCAAATGGCCGATCAGGCACTGCTGCGTCTCGAAGTTGATGAACAGGGGTTCGACCAGATGGACCGACTTCTGCTGGCAACGATCATCGACAAGTTCGGCGGCGGGCCGGTCGGTCTCGATACACTGGCCGCGGCCATCGGCGAAGAGAAGGATACGATCGAAGATGTCATCGAGCCCTACCTTCTCCAGCAGGGTTTTCTCAACCGGACCCCCCGCGGTCGCATGGCCACCCAACTCGCCTACGCACATCTCGGCCGGACTCCGGAGCGCCCGGGGCCGCTGTTCTCGCAAAGTTGAACCAAGCGGTTTTTCCGCTGTCTTCCGCATGCATCTTGTGTTAGCTTGAGCCGAGGGGGTGATGCAAGCACTTTAGCCCTGCTGACACACCCCGAGGGCCGTCATGGTGACGGCCCTTTGTCATTGTCTGTGGTTGCCTTTCGACGGCGAAAATGAGTGACCTCCAGGACGCCGGCGCGTTGCCAGTCGATCCTTCCGGCCGTCTCCGCGAACAGTCCCCACAACCACAGGCGTCATGGCTATTCCTTCCATTGACGTCATGGATCCTCAGCTTTTACAACAGTTTCGACAGCAACTCGCCACCTGGATTGAGCAGCGCCTGGCCTCCCGCCGGCTGCCTTTTCAACGCCTGGAAATCGGCCCAGGCCTGCTGACGCCATTCGGCCCGGCCACTCCTGACCTGGTCCTCTGGATCAACCCGGAGAGCTACCTCGCCGGCAGCATGATCCTGCTGCCGCTGGAGGTCGACGAGGCGTTCCTGAAACAGGCCACTGGCGCCGCGGCCGCGCTCGGTTTGTTCCATTTCGCGACCTGGGAGGCCCGCCAGGTCTGTCTCTGGCAAACTGACAACGGGGAGGCCGTGTGCAGCAAACGCTACCCACTCCCCGACAGGGAAAGCATCCTGGCCGAAGATTTTCAGCGTATCCTCGATCTGCTGATCGACGACCTGAAAGTCGTCTCGGTGACCACAACACCCACCCGTCAACAACTCCGCCCGCATTATTATGCCAATCTTTGCTTGAGGACCCTCCAGGAACTGAATGCCGGTCTGACCGACAGTGCCCGCCTGGCAGCGGGCGCGACTGCAGAGGATGAATGGCTTGCAGATGCTCCCTGGAGTAAAGGATGGATGAGCTTGTGGCGTATCCTCCTTCTGCTCAGCAGAGACCTCGTGCCTCCCGGGCTGCAGCCAGAGCGTCTGGAGCAGGCTCTGCATTATGCCCTGGCAGACTGTATCGCCGAGGATCAAAGGTTGAAGGGGCTGGCCATCCGTGATGACGAACCGCCCCTTTTGGATTCTGAAGCCATTCGCCTGCATCATCTGGCCAGTCGGATGCGTCAACTTGGTTGGCCGCAGAGCCGGGACCATTGTCAAGACCTGATCGAACTGCTGCTCGAGGAAGTGGCAGATCGTTATGGGATCGAATCTCTGGAGATAATCCGCCGGCGCGCGGGCAATGCCTTGTGGATGAATTGTCTGCCGCCGTCGCCAAAGGACGTTGGCCTCCTGGTTGCCCCCCGCCCCATCCTGGCGGGGCGGGTTTTGCTGTCGACCCTCTCGACGACCGACGATCCCATGGCGTACGCCGAGCACTGGCAATCTCTCCAGGCTGGGCCTGATTTTGCCGAGGTCTCTGCTGTTCTACAGACCGCCGGGCCGATCCGTCGAACTGAACGGGAGGCGCGCCTGGTCCTGCTTCGTCAGGTGTGGCCCAACCGGCGCTTCGAGGTGCCGAAGGAGGCGCCGTCATGGCTGTGGGATGCGCTCTATCTCGCCGGTACGCCAAGTGAAGTCCTGAATCTGCTGCTGCCCGAAGGCTGGCATCGGGCCGCCGGCCTGTCTGGTCTTTGGGACGCCCTCCGGGAACGTTATCAACTCACTGGCCTGCGGATCGACCAGCATTCCAGACAGCTGCTGCAATGGTCCGCAAATGTCGCGGAGATGGCGTCCCTGAACCTGGATCGGCAGACCGACGGTCACCAAATCTCCTTGCCATGGCCAGATTGTAAACCGGCGACGATCCAACTCCTGGCCCGCGCCAGCAGGGCCGCTTTGAACTATCTGCAGAAAGCCGATATGGCCCCGCGTGATGACACCTTCGGCGTGTGGACACCGGCATTGACCTGGGGGACCTATATTTTTCTGCAGACCCGCTTTGGCCAATACCTCTGGGCCCTCTGTGATTGTGGTGCGTCGACCCCCGAGTTGGACAGGATTCCCCGGTTGGTCATCGATCAGGGGGTGCCCCTGCCGAACGAAACGTGCCTGCTCGATTTGAGCAGCACATGGTCCCCCGAATCTTGGCCACCGCATGATGCGCAGGCTCTCGAAGAGGAATTCACCAACATTCTGGGGACCGCACCAAATGTCCGGACATCCGTCGAGGATCAGACGGACACAGCAAAAAGGAAACAGCAGCGCAAGAGACGTCCCATCGAGGAGATTGTGCAGAGGGTTTTTGTCGATGGTCGCCCCGACTTCCCGGCTCAATACCTGATGGCCTTCTACCGCCCGGAGACCGTCACCTACGCGATCGATGGTCCCCTCGAAATCACGGCGACTTTTTTTGACCGGATAACACTGCAGAACGGCCAAACGAACCGGACTCTCGATGTTAACGGCCGACTGGCAGCCGAAGCTCTTGTCCTGGCCTCCCACGCCGGAGCGAGGCAGGTCAAGTTGCCCCAGGATGAGGCGATCCTCGCCAGCATTGTGGAGAAATACCGTCAGGAGCTGCGGTCTCTCTGGGACCAGTTGATTCGCGAATGCCGTCGTAACGAACCGCATCGTCAGGCGGCTCTGCGCTTGGCCCGACGAATCTGGCAACAGATGGGGCTACCGCCGGAGCGTTATTGGTAAATCCGCGATCGGTGTCTCTTGCGCAAAGTCCAGATCACAGGCCTGTATTAACTCGCCGTATTATTAAGATTCCTTCTTACCTCAAAGCATGGCGATCAATACACAGAAAAAGGTTTTCCATGAAGATTCTGATCCATATCTGCTGTGGCAACTGTGCCATTTACCCGGTTTGCCGACTCCGGGAATCGGGCCACGATGTTGACGGTTATTTTTTTAACCACAACATCCATCCCTATCAGGAATTTCAACGCCGTCTGCAGGCGGTCCAACAATTTGCCAGCGAAAGCGCGCTCGCGGTGATCTACAATGAGGACTACGCTCTGGAAGAGTTCCTCTCCCAGGTCGCCGCGGAGCCACAGGGACGTTGCACTTACTGCTACCAGTCCCGCCTGAAGAAGACGGCAGAATACGCAGCCCGCAACGATTATGATGCCTTCACCTCAAGTCTGCTCTACTCCCGCTACCAGAACCACGCGTTAATCCGCAAAGTCGGCGAAGAATTGGCTCAGCATTACGGCATTCCCTTCTTTTACGATGATTATCGCGTTGGCTGGCAGGAGGGCATCCGGGTCTCGAAAGAGATGGGCCTTTACCGGCAGCAGTACTGCGGCTGCATCTATTCGGAAAAAGATCGCTATCACCCCAACCGCAGTCACTGATGGACCAGAATCTCGGCAAGACACTGATCGTTATCGGCCTGCTGCTGCTCGGCATCGGCCTGTTTCTGACCTGGGGCGGCAAACTCAACTTTCTCGGCAAACTGCCGGGAGATATCCGCATCGAGCGGGATAATTTTACTTTCTTCTTCCCGCTCGGCACCTGTCTGCTGATCTCTGCGTTGTTGTCACTGATTTTCTGGATCTTCCGACGTTAACCCGGCAAATACGGAGGGCTCATAGTGGTCTCACAGTCTTCTCCGAAACTTGGTCTCGCCCTGGGCAGCGGTGCGGCCAGGGGATTGGCCCACATCGGGGTCCTCAAGGTTCTCGAAGAAGCCGAAATTCCGATTCAGATCATCACGGGGACGTCCATGGGGGCCTTTATCGGAGCCCTTTACGCCGCCGGTGTCCCTGTCAGGGAAATGGAAAAAGTCGCCCTGGAAATTGACTGGCGCAGCCTGGCCCGTCTGCTCGACCCGGTTTTGCCGAAATCAGGGCTCACCGACAGCAACAAACTCATGGCCTTCATGGCCCAATTACTGCCAACCCGCGATTTTCAGGAGCTTCGCCTGCCTTTGGCGGTCACTGCGACGGATATCAATACCGGCGAAGCGATCATTATCAAGCAGGGGGATTTACTCGAGGCTCTGCGCGCCAGTCTCGCTTTTCCGGGTATCTTTGCCCCGGTCCGCTTCGGCCAGCGTGTGCTCGTCGATGGCGGCTTGTGTAAACCGATTCCCACCGATGTCGCCCGCTTTCTGGGGGCCGAAAAAATCATCGGCGTCTGCACCATCCCGGCAGTCAACAAAGAGACCCCGGAAACCTATCTGCCTGCAGCCCAGGGGCCGGCAAGAAGCAGCAAACGCTGGCGCGAACTGTTCAGTGCGCGCGGTATCGAACAGGCCTTCCGCACTGCCCTCGGCCAGGAAGCATCAGACGGCAGAGGCGCTCCCCCCAAAACACCCAACATCCTGCGGGTCTGTGCGCAAAGTGTAGTCATTATGGAAAACGTCATCAATGAGCTGCATCTGAGACAAAACCCCCATGACGTGCTGATTCGCCCCAAGCTGAGTGGCATTACTCTGCTCGAATTTCATCGTGCCCGGGAAATCATCGCCGCCGGCGAAGCCGCCGCCAGGCAAGCCCTGCCGGAAATCGAATATCTCTTGCGAAAAGCTTGAAAGCCCATCTTCCTCTGTTACCCTATTGATATAACTGTTTCATTTTACTCAAAGAATCAGATAAGGAGGTCCCGATGATCGAACTGTTCGAGAAAACCGTTCTGACGGCGGTCGGCGCGATGACGCTGAGTCAAAAAAAGGCTGAAGAGATGCTCAAGGAACTGCGCGAGCAACTCAATGTCAGCGAGGAAGAAGGCAAAGCTTTTCTCAAGAAGCTTCAGGACACCGCAGCCAAAAACCAGGAAAAGATGCAGGAACAGGCGCGCGAGGAAGTCAAAAAGGCCTGTGATCGCATGGGGGTCGTTACGGAAGACGAATTCGAGAAGCTGAAAAAGAAGGTCACCAGCCTAGAGCGGCGCGTGACGACCATTGACAACCGCACCAAAGACAGCAAGAAGACTTAGGCTCTGCGGAGGGCCTGGAACGACCGATGCTGCCGATTTTGCGTGTCAACCGGAATATCCGGACCATTCGCCGCTACAGAACGATTCTGGGTGTTTTGATCAAATACGGATTTGGTCACTTCGTCGAGCAATTGAATATCGACTATTACCTGGAACTCGGCAAAAGAATCGTTACCCGCGACCACATGCCCAAGGACCTGGAACGGCTCAGCCAACCGCGGCGATTGCGGCTGGCCATGGAAGAGCTCGGTCCGACCTTCATCAAGCTTGGCCAGTTGCTTTCGACGCGGCCCGATGTTCTTGGCCAGGATTACATTCAGGAATTCAGTAAGCTGCAGGATAAGGTGCCGGCTGTCCCGGTTGCTGACATCAAGGACCAGATCCAGCGAGAGCTCGGTTATTCGGCCGAGGAGCTGTTCTCGGAATTTTCGGCAGAACCGATCGCCGCCGCCAGCATCGCCCAAGTGCACCGCGGGCGCCTGAAAACCGGTGAAGAGGTGGTTTTCAAAGTCCGTCGCCCGGGCGTGACTCGAATCGTCGAAACCGATATTGATGTTCTCATGGGGCTGGCCTACCTGATTGAGCAGCATGTCCCGGCAGCCGCCCTGTACGACCCGCTCGGCCTGGTGAAGGAGTTCCGGCGCAGCATTACGCGTGAGATGGATTTCTCCCGCGAAGGAAGGACGGTCGATCGCTTTGCCCTGAACTTTGCCGACAGCAAAACCGTATACATTCCGAAAATCTACTGGGACTATTCCGGTGAGATGGTGCTGACCATGGAGTACGTGCCGGGCATCAAAATATCAAAACTCGAAGAACTCCGCGCGCAGGGTTATGATCTGCATGAAATTGCCCAGAGAGGTGCCGACGCTTTTCTCAAACAGGTTCTCGAGCATGGCCTGTTCCATGCCGATCCACACCCCGGTAATATCTTTATTCTGCCTGATCAGGTCATCTGCATGCTCGATTACGGCATGGTCGGCCGTCTGGGTCAGGACCTCAAGGAGCAACTGCTCGATCTTTTGCAAGCCCTCCTCGAAAGAGATGTGGACCGGATCATCAACCAGCTGCTCTATTCCGGGGAACTCACCGATATCGCTGACTTGAAAAACCTCCGGCGGGATCTGAACGAATTCATCGAGGATTACTACGATCTCGTCCTGCAGGAAATCAAAATCGGCCGCCTGTTTGCGGAATTTATCGAAATCTTGACCCATCACCGGATTCATTTCCCGCCGGACTATATGCTGCTGGCCAAAGCTCTGGTCGTCATGGAGGGTGTTGGACGTCAACTCGACCCCAATTTCAATATGATCTCCCACATGCGACCCTATGTGAGCAAATTGCTCATCGAGCGGTTCAGCCCGACCAACCTGACCGCGCAGGCCAGCCGCATCATTCAGGCCTACGCTTCCCTGGCCAAAAACCTGCCCCACGACATCAAGGAGTTCCTCAACCGCCTGAACCGCAATCAGTTTAAAATCGACCTCGAGCATCGGGGACTGGAGAAGCTGGTCAATGACCTGGATCGTTCGAGTAACCGGATCTCCTTTGCGGTGGTGATCGGTTCACTGATCGTCGGCTCTTCACTGGTGATGCAGATCGACAAGGGACCGATGCTGTTCGGTTTTCCACTTCTCGGCCTGTTTGGATACCTGATTGCTGGTTTGCTCGGCCTCTGGCTGGCCATCGGTATTTTACGCTCCGGTCGACTGTAAGTCTTTGGACAGCTCAATCACTGTGGCTCTCTGGACACACCCGTTGCAACAAATCGACTCACCGGGCCCTTAGATCGGCGTAGTAGAAAAATATTTTTCTATATATTTCAAATACTTATAAGATTATATTTTTTGGCAGGGCAATTGCATAGAAAATCCTTGATGTATTATTGAGATAAGGACCTGCCACATGACCATGATTTGCCAGACGACGATTGCCCGGCCAACGGCAATCTCCGGCATCGGCTTGCATACCGGACAGCGCATCAATATGACTCTGCGTCCGGCAGATGCCGGTGTCGGCATCGTCTTTCACCGCAAGTTCGAAAACCACACCGTCACCATTGAAGCCGAAGCTGCCAATGTCGTTGATACGCGCCTGGCAACGGTTATCGGTAAAGGTGATGTCCGGATTTCAACGATCGAACATTTGCTCGCGGCTCTGGCCGCTTACGGGGTTGACAACCTGCACATCGATATTGACGGGCCGGAAGTCCCGATCATGGATGGCAGCGCCGCACCCTTTGCCTCCGTTCTTGAGGAAGCCGGTTTGGCGCGCCATTCGCAGAGCCGGAAGTTTCTGGCCATGCGGCAACCGGTTACGGTTATCGATGGTGAAAAACGGGTCAGCATCATCCCTTCGCGCTTCTTCCGCATTACCTTCGATATCGCTTTCCAGCACCCCTGCATTGCCCTGCAGCAGCGCTCGGTCAAAGTCACGACCGCTGGTTTTCGGCGTGACCTCGCACCGGCCCGCACCTTCGGCTTCCTGAAAGATGTCGAAACCCTGAAAGCTGCCGGCCTGGCACGGGGCGGATCCCTGGAGAACGCCATCGTTGTCGATGACGAAAAAATTCTCAACCCCGAGGGCTTGCGCTTCCAGGATGAATTTGTTCGCCACAAGATTCTCGATGCGATCGGTGACCTGAGCCTGATCGGCTACCAGATTCTGGGCCACGTCCGTGCCTTCAAGGCGGGTCATGACATCAATCACCAACTGGTCGAGAAAATTCTTGCCACTCCGGAATCCTGGCAGCTGCTTGAATTCAGTGAAAATGACCTGCAGGCGGCACTGCAGATGACGCCCGCTTTTGCCACCGATCTGGCCCTCTCCAAGGTCTAGGCCGCTCCATCCCCCCGACGAAACGACCAAGGCAGCCCGATGCGGCTGCCTTTTTTCATACCATTTCGCTTGGTCTCTGCCCGGAGCCTAAAAATGCCGGGTTTGCCGCCTCGCAAAACAGGCTGTCACCCGGACTTCAAGCCCGCGCGGCCCTTTGACTGTTGACTTGCAAAACAAGCGGCTTTCCGCATAAAATCACGCATTGATCGTCACTTTCTATGTCTGATTCTAAATCTGTCAAGACAACGGTGGTCACCCAGACCGAAACCCGCAAACGCCGTCGCGAATGGCTTTTTGTCGCCGTGATTCTTGGCCTGGTTGTTCTCTCTCTGCACTACCAGGGGGAGATTTTCGATCTGACCTCTGAAATCCCCCTGACCGGCAACATCCTGGTTCTGGCGCTGATCAACCTGAATATCCTCTTGATCATCCTCTGCCTGTTCCTGGTCATGCGCAATATTTTCAAGCTGCTCCTCGAACGCCGACGTGGCGTGCCAGGAGCCCGGCTGCGTGGTAAATTGGTCGTCGCGTTTATTGCCCTGTCCCTCATCCCGACCATGTTGTTGTTCTTTGTTTCAGCAGGATTTATTACCAATTCGATCGAAAACTGGTTCAACAGCCAGATCGAGGAATCGCTGAAGGAATCTCTCGAGGTCGCCCAGACCTACTACAAGAATTCCGCCAGCAACGCCCTCTATTATGCCGACCAGATCTCCCGTGCCATCAAGGATGAAAAGCTCCTCAATGAAGACAAGCTGCCGACTCTTGAAGAACTGATCCACCAGAAGCAGAAGGAATATAATCTCGGCATTGTCGAAGTTTTCTCAGCGACCCTCGAAGAGTTGGTGCGGGCGGTCAATCCGCAGGTCCCGGCGGCCGAATTCACGGATCCCGGATCGGACAGCATTCGCGAAGCACTGCAGGGGAATCGTTTTACGCGCATCAGCCCCATCGGACGGGCTGATCTGATTCGCGGCATCGTTCCGGTCTATTCGAATTGGAACCCTGACGATGTGGTCGGCGTTGTGGTCGTCAACTATTATGTCCCTTATTCGCTGGTCAACAAGATGAAGGAGATCAGCAGTTCTTTCGAGCAGTACAAATCGACCAAGCTGCTCAAAGGCAAGATTCAGAAAGGCTACGTGCTCTTTCTGCTCTTGATCGCCCTGGTGATTATATTCCTGGCAACCTGGTCCGGGTTTCATCTGGCGCGCGGCATCACCGAACCGATTCAGGCTCTGGCGGTTGCGACCAATCGGGTTGCCTCGGGCGATCTGAACGTGACCATCGATCGCTACAGTGACGATGAAGTGGGATCCCTGGTCGAAGCTTTCAACACCATGACCGCGGACTTGCGGAGAAGCCAAAAAGCCATCGGCAGGGCGAATCGGGAACTGCAGGCGTCCAACCTCGAATTGGAACAAAGGCGTCGTTACATGGAGATTGTTCTGGCCAATGTCACGGCCGGCGTCATCTCGATCGACAGCCGCGGCCATATCACGACGATCAACAAATCCGCCGAAAAACTTTTAGGGCTGAAAACCCAAAAAATCATCGGCTGCAACTTCCGGGATATCGTTCCACCGGATTACCTGCCGATGATCAAAGGCATTCTCAAAGAACTGGTCGGCTCCGGTAAGGATTCGATCCGCAAGCAGATTACCCTGCCCTCCGGGGATGGCAAGGTGGTCTTGCTGGTCAACGTGACGACTCTGAAAGACGAGAACAATGAGTTTATGGGTACGGTCGTGGTGTTCGACGATCTCACCCAACTGCTCAAGGCCCAGCGCATGGCGGCGTGGCGTGAAGTGGCTCGCCGCATTGCGCATGAGATCAAGAATCCCTTGACGCCGATCCAGTTGTCCGCCCAGCGCCTGCGGCGCCGCTATCTGGATACCTTTGACGCCAGCGATTCCGTTTTCGACGAATGCACGGCGATGATCATCAAACAGGTCGATGATCTCAAGAATCTGGTCAACGAATTCTCGAGTTTCGCCCGCATGCCGACCAGCAACCCGACGCCGAACAATCTCAATGAGGTCGTCAACGAAGCTCTCGTCCTGTTCCAGGAAGGACACAAGGAAATTACCTTTCGCGTCAACCTGGACACGCGTCTGCCAGTCTTCAACATCGACCACGAGCAAATCCGGCGCGTGATCATCAATCTGCTCGATAATGCGGTCGCCGCGGTCGATGGCGCGGGGCAGATCGATATCGAAACCTCTTACAATGCCATGCTGCAAATCGCCACGTTGAAAATCAGCGACAATGGCTGTGGCATCCCTGCTGAAGACAAGCCCAGGCTCTTCGAACCTTATTTTTCGACCAAGAAATTGGGCACCGGGCTCGGGCTGGCGATTGTTTCCACGATCATTTCCGACCACAATGGTTACATCCGCGTCCGCGACAATGAACCGCAAGGGACCCATTTCATTGTCGAGCTCCCGATCACAACGGAAGCCGCCAGCGCCTGATAGACAGAGGAATTATGCAATCGATCCTGATCGTCGACGATGAAAGAAGCATTCGCGAAAGCCTGACCGGCATTCTGCAGGACGAGGGGTTTAAACCGATCTCGGTGGAGACCGGAGAGGCTGCGCTGGAAAAGTTCAGCGAAGACAAGCCCGACCTGATCCTTCTTGATATCTGGATGCCCGGCATGGACGGCCTTGAAACACTGACCAAGATCCGTGAGATCGATCCGGACCAGCTGGTCGTGATGATGAGCGGCCACGGCACGATCGAAACGGCGGTCAAGGCGACCAAACTGGGCGCTTATGATTTTATCGAGAAACCCCTGTCGCTGGAAAAAGTTCTGCTCTGCATCCAGAATGCGGTCAAGGTCGGCCAGCTGGTGGAAGAAAATCGCGAGCTGAAAGCCCAAATCGGTAAGGAACACGAAATGATCGGTGACAGCAAACCGATCAAGGACCTGAAGAAGCAGATCAAGATCGCTGCGCCAACCTCCGGATGGATTCTGATCACCGGTGAAAACGGCACCGGCAAGGAGCTTGTTGCCAGGGCGATCCATCATAATTCAACACGTCACGCGCATCCTTTCGTTGAGGTCAATTGCGCAGCGATTCCGGAAGAACTGATTGAATCGGAGCTGTTCGGACACGAAAAAGGATCGTTTACCGGGGCAACAACCCAGCGCCGGGGCAAATTCGATCAGGCGCACCGCGGCACCCTGTTTCTCGACGAGATCGGCGACATGAGTCTAAAAACTCAGGCCAAGGTGCTGCGCATCCTTCAGGAGCACAAATTCGAACGGGTTGGCGGCAACAAAACGATCGAGGTCGACGTGCGGGTTATTGCGGCGACGAACAAGGACTTGGAAAAGGAGATCGCCAACGGCAATTTCCGTGAAGACCTCTACTATCGCCTGAACGTGATTCCTTTCCACGTACCGCCTTTACGGGAACGGGAAGCCGATATCCCTGCCCTGGTGGACCATTTTCTCGAGTACTTCTGCAGCAAGGAAAGTCGTGAAATCAAGGTGTTGGATGAGAACGCCATGCAAGCCATGCAAAATTATTCCTGGCCGGGAAACGTCCGCGAACTGAAGAATCTGATCGAGCGGCTGGTGATCATGTCGCCGGGCAAGACGATTACGCGCGGGCAACTGCCGCAATCGATCACCGGCAAAACACCGGACATCAGCCGGGAGGAAGGGGCCATCACCCTGACAGCGGATACCTTCCGCTCCGCCAAGGAAGAGTTTGAAAAGGAATTTCTGATTCAAAAACTCGAGGAGAACGAGTGGAATATTTCGCGAACGGCGGAAGCGATCGAAATCGAACGCTCGAATCTGCATCGCAAGATCAAGGCCTACGGCATCGAATTGAAAAAATAGTCCTGTCTCGGTTGCCTAACGAGCGGGGTGCCGTTTCCTGGAGCCAAGAGAAGCGTGATGTCACTGGCACCCTGTAGCAGCAGGAAGGGATTGACTCGGGGCTTTCGATTAATTTCGGCGGCGACCTACTTTCCCACACAGTTACCCATGCAGTATCATCGGCGCGGTAAGGCTTAACTTCTGTGTTCGAGATGGGAACAGGTGTGACCCCTACGCTATAGCCACCGAAAACCGTAATCCGGTTTTCAATTGCCTAGAGTTCTGAATGATGCGCTTGCTGGCATACCGCAAACTAATGGAAGTTGGGGGGAGGCGGGCCTCCCCCCGTCTTCACGTAAAACTTTTTATGGTCAAGCCTCACGGTCGATTAGTACCGGTTAGCTGAACGTGTTGCCACGCTTACACCGCCGGCCTATCAACGTCGTCGTCTACGACGGACCTTCAGGGGACCGAAGTCCCGGGGAGATCTAGTCTTGAGGTGGGCTTCCCGCTTAGATGCTTTCAGCGGTTATCCTTTCCGAACATAGCTACCCTGCCATTGCCCCTGGCGGGACAACAGGTACACTAGAGGTTCGTCCATCCCGGTCCTCTCGTACTAAGGACAGATCCTCTCAAATCTCCTACGCCCACGGCAGATAGGGACCAAACTGTCTCACGACGTTTTAAACCCAGCTCGCGTACCACTTTAATCGGCGAACAGCCGAACCCTTGGGACCTGCTCCAGCCCCAGGATGTGATGAGCCGACATCGAGGTGCCAAACCTCCCCGTCGATGT
>JARRPG010000030.1:0-19415 GCA_037383085.1 Desulfuromonadales bacterium
AGCCTGGTAATCAGTGACATCAATATGCCGGATATGAATGGACTGGCTTTTTTGCGTGAGCTGAGTCGGAAGTTTCCCAGCATCCATGTCATCATGATTACCGCCTATGGTGGGGTCGAATCCTATCTTGAGGCGATGAATCTGGGGGCCTATGAGTACTTGCATAAACCGGTGCGGATCGATGAACTGCGTTCGGTCATGAAGAAAATCTTCAATAACGGCAGCGGCACGATGTCCCAGGTTTCGTAACAGCGCAAGGAGGTCGCTCTATGGAATTCAAAAACATCCTGTTTGCCACGGATTTTTCGGAAGGTTCCGATTATGCCTTTCAGGCGGCCCTTTCGATTGCCCGCAAGTACTCCGGAACACTCAACATTATTCACGTGATCAATGAACCGGTCGATTTACGCGGCTTCTATGTGCCGCACATCTCTTTCGATAAATTGGAGGAAGAGATCGAGCAGGGTGCCGAGAAACTGATGGAGAAGTTCTGTCGCAAGCACCTGCAGGATTTCAGTCAATACGCGACCTTCGTTCTGCCCGGGATACCCGCTGACGAAATCATCAAAAAAGCCCAGGAACTCAAGACCGACCTGATCGTCATGGGTACGCACGGCAGGACCGGCCTGGACCATGTGCTGTTTGGCAGCACGGCAGAGAAGGTGGTGCGCAAATCGCCCGTCCCGGTCATGACCATCCGTACCCAGGAATAAACCCTGGCTGATCTCACAAAGGCAGCGGAAACGCTGCCTTTTTTCTGCCCTTTGCCGGGCAAAAATCCTTGCCATGCCTGACCCGCGAGGGTATTGTGACCCTCTTGAGACGAGGTGATGATCACGGCCATGAGTGAACGGATTCTGATCGTTGATGATGAACACATGATCCTCGAGTTGACCTCTATGGTCCTGGAAAGTCGCGGCTACGAGGTCCAGACGGTTGACAATGCTCCTGACAGTTATCGCTTGATCGAGGAACAGCAGCCGTCTTTGGTTCTGCTCGACTACATGATGCCGCAGGTCAACGGCCTGGATGCTCTCAAAGAGATCCGCCGCCGGTTTCCTGACACCTATGTGATTATGTTCACCGGCAAGGGCAGTGAAGAAGTCGCCGTCGAACTCATGAAGGCTGGTGCCGCCGATTATCTGCTGAAGCCCTTCAGCAATGCCAAGTTGGTGGAGCGGATTGAAAATGTGTTGCATATCCGTTCGATCGAGATGCGCAACCGGGAACTGGTTCAGGAGCAGCAGCGACTCCTCGATGAAATCGAAAGCTGGAACCGCGAACTTGAAGCGCGGGTCACGCAGAAAACTGCCGAACTGGAGCAGGCCCATCACGAAATTCTGCTCTCGGAAAAACTCGCCGCCCTGGGCCATCTCTCGGCCGGCATGGCCCATGAAATTCGCAATCCGCTCAATTCGATCAGTCTGTTCGCACAAATCCTGCGGGACGGCCTTGAAACCGATCCTGAACTGCAGTCCTATGCAGAAAAGATCGCTCACGAAGTCGAACGGATCGATGCCATCCTGATCAAATTGCTCTCGACCAGCAAACGGTCAACTTTCCAGCTGCGGCCGATTCATCTCGACCGGGCCATCACCCGGAGCCTGGAACCTTTTCTCTCGCAGATCAAGGCTCAGGGAGTCTCTCTCGAGCAGGAACTGCAACAGGATGTGCCGACGATTCTTGCCGATGCCGATGAAATCGGCCAGGTGTTTTCCAATCTGTTTGCCAACGCCCTGTTCGAAATGAAAGACGGTGGCACCCTCAAGATCACCCTGGAGAGCAGCCCCACGGAATTGATCACGACGATCAGCGATACCGGCAGCGGCATTCCTGAAGATCATCTAAACAAGATTTTTGATCCGTTTTTCACCACCCGGGAACGCGGCACCGGTTTCGGCCTGTCGGTCGTTTTGCGGATTGTCAAAACCTATTCGGGCCGTATCCATGTCGAGAGCGAACCCGGCCATGGCACAACCTTCGAGATCAGGCTCCCCCTGGGATGATCTTGCCTGCTGACGATCGGTGCGCCTGATGGCTTTGATCCTGCGTGATATTGCCCTCGATCTCGACCAGGATGAAGCGGATTTGCCGAAACGGGCGGCCGCCATTCTCGGCCTCGATGTGGCCCGTCTGCAACAGTTTAAAATCCTGCGCCGCTCCCACGATGCCCGTCATCGAAACCGCATCCGCAAGATTTTCACGGTGTGCTTCGCCTGTGATGGCGAGGAGGCTCTGCTGCGAGCGCATCCGGGGGGCCGCCTGGAGAAATGGTCCCCGCCTGCGCCAACGCCTGTCGTGCGTTTGCCGCGACGCTACCGGGTGCTGATTGTCGGTATGGGCCCGGCCGGTCTGTTTGCTGCCAAGCGTCTTATCGAGGCGGGCGCAGACATCACCCTGATTGACCGCGGTCGGCGGGTGGAAGAACGGGTCCGGGATGTCGAGCGTTTCTGGACATCCGGATGCCTAGATCCGGTCAGTAATGTCCAGTTCGGCGAGGGTGGGGCCGGGACCTTTTCCGATGGCAAGCTGACAACCCGGGTGCAGCATCCGCGGCGTCACGACGTCCTGCAGACACTGGTGGATTTCGGTGCGCCCGAGGAGATCCTGACCGATGCGCGACCGCACGTCGGCACCGACCGGCTGCGCCGGATTGTCCTCAATTTCCGGCAGTTCCTGGCCGAAAAAGGCGTTGCCCTGCATTACACCTCCTGCCTGACCGGCCTCGAGATACGCCAGCAACAGGTCGTCGGTGGGGTGATCAACGACCGGGATCTCATTGCCTGTGATGCCCTGGTCCTGGCGACCGGCCACAGTGCCCGTGACACCTATCGGATGCTTGGCCGTAGCGGCGTCCAGCTTGACAACAAGGGGTTTGCTCTTGGCGTCCGGGTCGAGCATCCGGCCGAGCTGGTCAATCGCATCCAGTATGGACGGTTTGCCGACCGGCTGCCGGCGGCGGATTATGCACTGCGCTACACGGACCGGGAGACCGAGCGGGGGGTGTATTCTTTCTGCATGTGCCCCGGAGGGGAGGTCATCAATGCCGCCTCGGAAGCGGACGGTCTGGCAGTCAACGGCATGAGCCGTCTGGCGCGGCGGGGCGCGTTCTCCAACAGCGCCCTGGTGGTGACCGTGCGGCCTGCCGACTGGGAAGATCAACCCTGCGGCGGCATCGCATTCCAACAGCATTGGGAACGCAAAGCCTTCGCCGCTGCCGGTGGCCGTTTCCTGGCGCCGGCCCAGAACCTGATGGCGTTCTGCGGGCGGGGTGGGGGACCGCTGCGTTCCAGTTGCCGTCCGGGCGTGACCGAAACGGAACTGCGTGAAGTCTTGCCGGATTTCGTGTATCATGGCCTGCAGCGGGCCCTGCCGCACTTCGACCGTCAGATGCGTGGCTTCCTGACCGGCGAAGCGGTCCTGATCGGCGTCGAAACGCGGACCTCGGCGCCGGTCCGCATCACCCGTAACGTGTCCGGGATGTCGGTCACCCTCGGGGCGCTCTTCCCGGCCGGGGAAGGTGCCGGTTATGCCGGCGGAATCATGAGCGCGGCCTTCGACGGTTTGCAAACGGCGGATGCTGTTATCCGGCAAGTCAGCTGCCAGGAGTCGTTTTGAAAAACGTTTATGTCAAGAATATCAAGGAGCGGGAGTGGATCGAGGCTCCTTTTCTGGTCCGAGACAAGATAATCGGCATGGCCAAGAACGGTCGGCCTTATCTGTCACTGAAGCTGATGGACTGCACCGGCGAGGTGGAAGGCCGCATCTGGGAGAATGTCGATGAAATCGCGGCGCGTTTCGACAAAGACGATTTTATCGAGGTGGCCGGCAAAGCGAGTGTCTACATGGGCAAGATGCAGCTGGTGATCCAGCAATTGAGCCGCCTCGACGAAACGGCCGTCGATCTTGCTGATTTCCTGCCCGTGGCCGGACGATCGATTCCGGACATGGTTGAAGAACTGTCGACCGTGGTCGCCGCGATGCAGGAGCCGGCCCTGCAAACCCTGATGGAAAAGTTCCTGGCGGATGCAGATTTCATGGCGGCCTACAGCCGGGCCCCGGCGGCCAAAGCGATGCATCACGTTTACCTCGGCGGACTCCTGGAACATTCACTGGCCGTTGCCCGGCTGGCGGAGGATATCTGCAACCGTTATCCGGACCTCAACCGTGACCTGCTGATTGCCGGTGCTCTGCTGCACGATGTCGGTAAAGTGGCCGAATTGCGCTACCAGCGCGCTTTTGAATATACCGATGCCGGCAAGTTGCTCGGCCATATCGTCATCGGCGTTGAAATGGTGGACCAGAAAATGCGGGACATCGACGACTTCCCCGAAACCTTGAGCATCCATCTGAAGCATCTGCTGTTATCACACCATGGCCAGTACGAGTACGGGTCGCCGAAACGCCCGAAAACCATCGAGGCGGTGATTCTGAACTTCCTTGATGATCTCGATTCAAAGATCAATGGCGTCCGCACCCATATCGATCGTGAACCGGACAGCGACTCCTCCTGGACGCGCTATCATCGGCATTACGATCGCTATTTTTACAAAGGAGACCGCTCACCGGCAGCGCCAGAGCCTGAGTCGGAGAGTGAGATTGAGAAAACAGCCCGGCCGGCTGTGACGGATTCGTCCTCCCCGTCGACCATGCGTCACCCCAAACCGCGGTTCAGCAACACCCTGGGAGAACAGCTCAAGGGCAAAAACCTTGATCTGTTCGGCCGCCAGGCAGAGGATAAAACCGATGAGTGACCGATTGATCGTTGATCAGATAACCGTGGGGCCCCTGCAGATGAATTGTTACCTGGCGGCTTGTGCCGTGACCGGCGAGGCGATGGTCGTCGATCCCGGCGAGGAGGCCGATCGCATTCTCGATGAAGCGCAAGAGAGGGGCTTTAAGATCGCCACGGTCGTCAACACGCATGGCCATTTCGACCATATCGGCGGCAATCAAAAGGTCGTTCAGGCGACCGGTGCACAGCTGATGATGCATGCCGACGATCTGCCGCTCTTGCATAAGGCCCGCGAGCATGCCCAGGTCTACGGGCTGAGCGTGGCCGCATCGCCTGAACCGAACCGCCTGCTGACGGCGGGAGACACCTTCGCGGTTGGTCAGGTGACGTTCCGTGTCCTGCACGTGCCGGGACACTCTCCCGGCAGTATCTGCCTGCTGGGTGACGGCCACCTGTTTGTCGGCGACGTCCTGTTTGCCGGATCGATCGGGCGCACCGACCTGCCCGGTGGCGATTTCGAGGGACTGGTCAAAGGGATCCGGGAACAGCTGTTTCGTCTGCCGGAGGCGACGATCGTGCATCCCGGGCACGGTCCGGAGACAACCATCGGCCAGGAACGCCGCAGAAATCCCTTTGTCGGCGATGATCTCTTTCGCCACGGATAACGGGAGGGTTTATGTTGCACGGAAAATGTCTGCTCCTCGGCGTCACCGGAGGGATTGCTGCCTACAAGGCGGCCGAAGTTCTGCGGCTGCTGACCAAGGCGGGTGCCGATGTTCATGTGATCATGACCCAAAGTGCCCGGGAATTCGTGACGCCGCTGACTTTCCAGACCTTGTCCGGCCATCCGGTGCACACCGGGATGTTCAACCTGATCCAGGAACAGGAGATCGGTCATATTTCGCTTGCCGATCGTGCCGACCTGGTGCTGGTCGCCCCGGCCACCGCGAATGTCATCGGCAAAATCGCCAATGGCATCGCCGACGACCTTTTGACAACGACGATCATGGCCACCCGGGCCAAAGTGCTCTTTGCTCCGGCGATGAACACCAATATGTGGCAGAATCCGCTCTACCAGAGGAACCAGCAGCGGCTCGAGAAACTCGGCTATCAATTTATCGCGCCGGTCTACGGCGACCTGGCCTGCGGCTGGCAGGGGCAGGGCAAATTGCCCGATCCCGAAGCCATTGTCACGGCGGTGCAAGGCTGCCTCGGTCCCGGTGACCTGAGCGGGCGGACTGTGTTGGTCACAGCCGGGCCGACCCGTGAGGAGTTCGATCCGGTCCGCTTCCTGAGTAACTATTCGTCAGGTAAGATGGGCTATGCACTGGCGACCGCCGCGCGCGACCGCGGAGCCCGGGTGATTCTCGTTTCCGGACCGGTTTCCCATCCGGCCCCGGCCGGTCTTAGCCTGATCCGGGTCACCTCGGCCCAGGAGATGTATGACGCCGTCCTTGAGAAGGCCGGTGAGGCGGATGTTATTATCAAGGCGGCGGCGGTCGCTGATTACCGACCGGTTGAGCGCGCCATGCAGAAGACCAAAAAAGGACAGACCGAGACCCTGACCGTCGCGCTGCAGCGCAATCCGGACATCCTGGCCGAACTCGGACGCCGCAAAGAAGGACAGATTCTGGTCGGCTTTGCCGCCGAAACGGACCACTTGCTCGAACATGCCCGGGACAAGCTGCAGGCGAAGAATCTCGATATGATTGTGGCTAACGATGTGACGCAAAAAGGGGCCGGCTTTGACGCCGACACCAACATCGTGCGGCTGCTGACGCGCGACGGGCAGTGCGAGGAACTGCCGCAAATGCCGAAGTCGGCGGTGGCCTCAAGCGTTCTCGACCGGGTCGCTGCGATGCTGTCGGCAAAATAAGACGGGGTCAGGCGGCCGACAAGAGTGACAGGAGATCATCCGGGCGGCAGATCCCATCGCGCAACCTGAGCTTGATGATGGCCAGCATTTCATCGGCCTCCGCCTCGCGCAGTTTGCCGTCGAGCCACAGGGTTTTCAGGTTTTTGCGAATCATGCTCGCCGAGTTCAGGGCTCTTTCGCCGGTCGGATCCGCTTTGCGGAACGGGCTGGTCTCAATATCCTGCAACAGACTCAGGGTGGCCTGATTGGTGAGTCCCAGGTATTCCTCCTGGTCTGCCGTGCTAATCGACCACTTCGAGGTGTTGGCCAGGGAGCGCAAGACCTTCTGATATTGTTGCAGACGATTGAGCAGCAGAAGCGAATTGAAGAGCTTTTTATTGGTGCCGAAGGAAAAGATGGTGTCCGCCAGGATGCTGCGCATCAGCCGGTCATTCTCGGGAAAATCCTTGCGGCCAATAGACCGGGCCAAGGGCCAGACCTCAGGATCGACATGCGCCTCGAAACGCATCTCCCAGTAAGCGTGCTTGAGCAGCACCGTATTGTAAGTCCGGATCAGTTTGTAGGGAACGAAATAGGAGTGGGCGACGGTGTCGGCGGCGAGATGGCTCAAATAGCCGTAGGCGCAGGCACGCTGCCCGTCGGTTTCGGCTTGATTGAGGATTTTCAGGCCCATGCGCCAGGAATGACAGTGCCTGAGGTAGTGGGTGTATTTTTTGCCGAGGGTGATGTCGGCGCTGATGCAGCCGTAGAGATAGTCGTTGGCATGGGCCGAGAGCAGCAGACGCAGGGCCTCGGGTAATTGTGCCAGGTTGTCGAGAATCCAGCTGCCGGTCTGCAGATGAACGCCGATTCCCCAGGCCATGGCCTCGGCAGGAAACAGCAGAAGGCCAAGGACACAGATCAAAACTGCAGAAAACAACCATTTCATGGAATCATGTCACCGTCCTTGTTCTTAATGTATCATATCCTTTGCAGGGAGCATTTGTCAGCCCAATATGCCTGATCAATTCAAAAACGAGATCCGCCAGCTTCTGGCAGCGTCGCGCAGCCAGTTCGAATATCTGACCGATCTCGGCCTGGACACTTTGCCGCAAGTGTCTGTACCGGCCGATCCGGTCGCTGAGCGTCCGCAACCGGACGAATCCCTCGAACAGATCCGTGCCGATCTTGGTGATTGCTGTCGCTGTGGCCTGGCGGACTCACGCACCAAGCTGGTCTTCGGCGTCGGCAATCCGCGCGCCCGTCTGATGCTTGTTGGTGAAGCCCCTGGCCGTGAAGAGGACCGGCAGGGTGAACCCTTCGTTGGTGAGGCCGGGCGGCTGCTCGACAAGATCCTGCATGCCATGGGCCTGCAGCGCAGTGACGTTTATATCTGCAACGTCCTGAAATGCCGGCCACCGAACAATCGTGACCCGAGACCGGACGAAGTGGCAACCTGTGAGGCCTTTCTGATCCGGCAGATCGCCGCAATCAAACCCCAGGTGATCATCGGCCTCGGTCGGTTTGCCGTGCACAGCCTGCTGAAAACACAAACCCCGATCAGCAGGCTGCGTGGCGAGTGGCAGGATTATCACGGCATCCCCCTGATGCCGACCTATCATCCGGCCTATCTGCTGCGCAACCCGGAAGGCAAACGGGATGTCTGGGAAGACATGAAAGAAGTTCTGCGGCGTCTCGATAGCGAGGGCACCCCCTTGATTTGAAGTATTGTAAACCGATCTTTGCGTCGGGGTGCCCGTTCCTCTTTCACCTCTAACCCGAGTCTTCGCAAAGACAAATTTCAGAGGCAGCCATGATGAGACGTCACGACAAGGCCATTGACCGGCAAGAAGCCGAGACGCTCTTGCAAAACGGGGAATACGGTGTTCTGTCCACCGTCGATGCGCAGGGCCAGCCCTACGGCGTGCCTCTGAATTACGTGTTTTTAGAAGGGGCGGTGTTTTTTCACTGTGCCCTGGAGGGACACAAACTGCAGAACATCGCTCAGAACAATCGCGTGTCTTTCTGTGTGGTCGGTCGTACCCGGGTCCTTCCGGAGCAATTCAACACGCAATTTGAGAGCGTGATCCTGAGCGGCCGTGCTTCGCTCTGTCAAGGGCAAGAGAGATTGCGCGCGCTGGTGGCCCTGGTTGAGAAATACGCCCCTGACCATATCGAAGCAGGTCATGCTTACATCGAAAAGCATGACCGAAAGACAGCGGTTGTAAAAATCACGATTGACACGCTGACGGCCAAAGCCAAGCGGGGGCAAAAAAACGGCGGGTGACGAAGACTATAAAAAGCACGCCAATCCGGTCTGCTGACCAATGGGCAACGCTTGCACAGCAAAGGGCCTGCACACAGCCAGGCCCTTTGCTGTGCCTTCTGGGTGGCCCCAAATTATTTGGCCGGGGCCACCTGATGGAGATGGACGTCGCGCTGCGGATAAGGGATACTGATCCCTTCCTGGTCAAAGCGCATCTTGATCTGGGCGTGAAGGTCGAAATAAACCGGCCAGTAATCCGTCGAATTCACCCACGGCCGGACCGCAAAATTAACGCTGTTATCGGCCAGTTCCAGCACACCGATGGTGGGCTCGGGATCGCTCAGGATACGGTCGTCGTCGGCCAGGATCGTTTCCAGAACACTTTTGACGTGAGCCAGGTCGGCCGCGTAGCTGACACCGATCACCAGGTCGACACGGCGGGTCGGTTTGGTCGAATAGTTGATGATATTGTCGCCGACCAGCTTGCCGTTGGGCACAAAGATGGTCTTGTTGTCGCCGGTCTTCATCTGGGTCGAGAAGATGCTCAGCGACTCAACCACCCCGACAACTCCGGCGGCTTCAATGACATCCCCGGTCTTGAACTGTTTGAAAATCAGGATCATCACCCCGGCGGCGAAATTGCCCAGGGAATCTTTTAGCGCCAGGCCGATAGCCAGGCCGGCGGCACCGACGATGGCCACCAGTGAGGTGGTCTGCACCCCCAGCTGATTCAAAGCGGCAATCACCGCGATGGTGATGATCAGGGCATTGACCAGGTTGCCGGTAAAGCTGGTCAGGGCCTGGTCGAGATCACGCCGTTCCATCAGCCCCCGCAGCAGGCGGGCCGCCAGTTTGGCCCCCCAGAAGCCGACCGCCAGAAGAATGATTGCATAGACGATACTGCCCAGCATGGATGTCGCCATCGATGTCTCCTCTGTGATGTGAGTCTTTGCGAAAATTGTCGATCCCGGACGGGATCGCTACATATCGTGACGCTTGATTTTTTCCACCAGTGTGGTGCGGTTGATTCTCAAGAGCGTTGCCGCACGCGCCTTGATGTTGTCGGACTTATGCAGAGCCTGTTGGATCAACGCCTTCTCAAGACCGGCGATCGTCTCGGTCAAGTCGATGCCATCTTCCGGGATACGCAACCGGGGCAGCTGATCATCCCCGCGAAGGCCGCCGATTTGTGACGGCAGGTCCTGGCAGTCGATCCGTTCACCATCGGTGAGCGCCACGGCACGTTCGATGACGTTCTCCATTTCGCGGACGTTGCCCGGCCAGGCGTAATTTTCCATCGCCGTGATGGCTTCCGGGCTCATCCCGAGCAGGGGCCGACGCATTTCCGTGCAGATCTTGCGCAGAAAATGCTTGGCCAGAAGCGGGATGTCCTCGCGGCGTTCGCGCAGCGGCGGCAGATGGATCGGAATCACATTGAGGCGATAGAACAGGTCCTCCCGGAACAACCCGCGTTGCACACGATCCTCCAGGTCGGAGTTGGTCGCAGAAATCACACGCACATCCAGCTTGGTCTTATGAGTCGATCCGACCCGTTCGATCTCCTGTTCCTGGAGCACCCGCAGCAGCTTCATTTGCAGGTGCAGCGGCATGGTGCCGATCTCGTCCAGGAAAATGGTGCCCCGGTTGGCCACTTCGAATTTACCGGGCTTGTCGGCCACCGCACCGGTAAAAGATCCCCGGACATGACCGAACAATTCGCTTTCGAGAAGTTCGGCCGGGATGGCCCCGCAGTTGATGGCGATAAACGGTTTCTCCTTGCGGGCGCCGTTAAAATGAATGGCGCGGGCCACCAACTCCTTGCCGGTGCCCGATTCACCGAGAATCAACACCGTCGAATCGGTGTGCAGGATTTTCTCCATGCGGGAAAAGACCGGCTGCATGGCCGGGCTGTTGCCGACGATGTTATCGAACTTGTATTTCCCGCGCAGCTGCTGGCGCAGGTAAAGATTTTCCGCCACCAGGCGGCTTTTCTCCACGGCCTTGCCCACGAGGCCTTTGAGCTTAGCCATATCGACCGGTTTCGTAATGTAATCGAAAGCGCCTTCCTTCATGGCCTCGACCGCGGTTTCGGCGGTCGCATGGCCGGTGATCAGGATGACATTGCAGGGCAGACGCTGCTCTTTGACATGCTTGAGAATCTCGATTCCGCTGGCGCCCGGCAGAAACAGATCGGTGATGACAACATCGTAATTTCTCTTTGAGAGCAGGCGCAGTGCGTGTTCCCCATCCGCAACAGCCTCCACCTGATGACCTTCGCGCTTCAGGAGAAGGGTCAGCCCTTCCCGACTGCCCGGTTCGTCATCGATGAACAGAATCTTGCCAGCGGTTTCCATAGAGAAACTCCGCACAGTGTGTCATGAAATTGACGTTTATGAGTAAATTATCATGATTATCAGGGGGTTGCAAGAAGATTTGGCGATCGACAAAGGCCCGTGATTGGAGGCCATGCTCTGATCTGCGGCCCGGCTGTCGGACGTCTGTCAAATTGACACCCTGATGGCCGTTGATAAAATGGCAGAGAATGAAAAAGTCACTGATTCAAATCTTCCTCGCCGGTTTCTGCGTGCTCTTCGCCTGGTTTTTGACCGGCGTCACGATCCCAGCCCATGCGCTCGCCGAGACTTTGCCGGCGGTGCGCATCGCCGGGCCGATCAATCCGGTCGTCAGCCAGTTTGTCGTCGATCAGCTGCAGATTGCCGACCAGCAGGACGCCCCGGCTTTTCTCGTTGAGATCGATACGCCGGGCGGGCTCGACACCGCCATGCGCAAGATCATTCAAGCGGTGTTTGCGTCGGACATCCCGGTGGTTGTCTATGTCTCACCGGCCGGTGCCCGGGCCGCATCGGCAGGGGCCCTGATTGCCCTGTCCGCGGATTTTGTGGGGATGGCGCCGGGCACCAATATCGGTGCAGCCACCCCGGTGTCGATCGGCATGGGCGGCAGCGGGCAAAGCGACGAAATGAAAACCAAGGTGCTCAACGATGCCATTGCCTATGCCCGCTCGCTCGCTGACCAGAGGGGTCGCAACCGGGAATGGGCGGAACAGATTGTCCGTGAGGGCGCCTCGACGACGGCCGAGGACGCTCTGACGCTGAAAGTCATCGACGTCATCGCCACCGACAGAACGGAACTGCTTGAAAAGCTCGACGGCAGGCGCTACCTGCGACGGGGTGAGGCTCGACAACTCGCTGTCCGTGACGCTGAACCGATCTTTGTCGAAATGAACTGGCGCCAGCAGATTCTCGACGCCATCAGCAATCCGAATGTCGCTTATCTGTTGATGATGCTCGGCCTGCTCGGCGTCTTCTTTGAAATTTCCCAGCCGGGCGTGATCCTGCCGGGGGTGGTTGGGGCCATTGCAATCCTGCTGGCCCTGTTCGCCTTCCAGTCGCTGCCGGTAAATTACGTCGGTGTGCTGTTGATCCTGCTCGCTCTGGTGCTGTTTGTCCTGGAAGTGAAAGTCACCTCCTACGGTATGCTCACGGTGGGGGGGATCGTGGCGCTTTCGCTCGGTTCGCTGATGCTGATCGACACGTCCGTTCCTTACCTGCAACTGTCCCGCGCCATTATCCTGGCGACGGTTGTCACCTGCTCCGGATTCTTTGTTTTCTGTCTTTATTTCGTCATCCGGGTCCAGCGCGGGCGTTTCATTTCAGGGCGCGAGGCGATGGCAGGAGAGATCGGTCGCGCGGTGACCCCTGTCAATCGCTCCGGCAGGGTTTTCGTCCACGGCGAATACTGGGATGCCGTGGCTGAGGAGCCGGTCCAGGAAGGGCAGGCGATCGAAGTCATTGAAGTCGGCCCGCAGATGCGTTTGCGGGTGCGGCCCCTGACCGATCACGATTGAACCAGGACGGAGCGCGTTTTTGAGAACGGCCGGCGAAATTTTTCAAGCGGTTCGATCCGGCCAAAGCCATCTGATAATGACCGCCACGATCGCGGCGGCACGCGGAGGATATCATGATTATTTATGCCATTGCGCTCGCTATCCTGATTCTTATCATTGGCAGTGCCGTTCGCATCTTGCTCGAATACGAGCGTGGCGTGGTCTTCCGGCTCGGCCGGTTCGCCGGCGTCAGAGGTCCGGGCCTGCGTTTCATTATCCCGGTGGTCGATAAATTGGTCAAGGTCAGCCTGCGCACTGTGGCCACGGATGTGCCACCGCAGGATGTCATTACCCGGGACAATGTCTCGATCAAGGTCAATGCCGTCACCTATTTTCGTGTCGTGTCCCCGGAAAAGGCGCTGATCGAGGTCGAGAACTACCTTTATGCCACCAGTCAGCTGGCCCAGACGACGCTGCGCAGTATTCTCGGTCAGGTCGAACTGGATGAACTGCTGTCCCATCGTGAGAAAATCAACATGCAGTTGCAGGAAATCCTCGATCGCCAGACCGACCCCTGGGGTGTCAAGGTCTCGAATGTCGAGATCAAGCACGTCGACCTGCCGGCCGAAATGCAGCGCGCCATGGCCAGGCAGGCCGAAGCCGAACGGGAACGACGGGCCAAGGTGATCCATGCCGAGGGCGAATTTCAGGCCAGCAAGAAATTGGCGCAAGCCGCCAAGGTCATTTCCTCCGAAGCCAGTGCCCTGCAGTTGCGCTTTCTGCAAACCCTGACCGAGGTTGCCGCGGAAAAGAACTCAACGATTTTGTTCCCGCTGCCCATCGATCTGGTCAAACCGTTTCTCGACAAGCCGGACCAAGAGGGCGCGTAACGCCCCCCTTGTCTCTTTCCCGGCGTTGCCTCCTTCGGCGCAGCAGGGCCTTTTCGTCAATCATTTTGCCGGGCTTGGAAATAGAACGGTTTTTTACTTGACACCCAACCTTTGCTCTTGTTTAGTATACCTTCCCTGGAAGGCGCAAGTATTTAATTTTCTTGTAAAATTTAACTCTGGCTAAATAATTTTTACCCGGACTGTCCGGATTTGATTGCTGTTCAATATATCCGGACAAGCGGCAGTGAGGAGAGCCCATGCCCACCAAGAAGTTCCGTAAGATCATGGCCGCAAACCGCGGTGAAATTGCGATCCGCATCTTCCGTGCCTGTACGGAACTGGGGATCAGTACGGTCGCCATCTACTCCGAGGAGGACAAACTTTCGCTGCACCGTTACAAGGCGGATGAGGCGTACCTGGTGGGCAAAGGCAAGGGGCCGATCGATGCCTATCTGAGTATCGACGAAATCATCGACCTGGCGCGCAAGAAAGATGTCGATGCGATTCACCCCGGCTATGGCTTCCTCTCCGAAAATGCCGAATTCGCCGAAGCCTGCGAACGGGCCGGAATCGTCTTTATCGGTCCAAGTCCCACCATTCAGCGGCAGGTCGGTGACAAGGTCTCCGGCCGCAAAGTCGCCATTGAAGCCGGTGTCCCGGTGGTTCCAGGGACCGAACAGCCGATTCGCTCCGAAGAAGAGGCCCTGATCTTTGCCAAAACCTCCGGCTATCCGATCATCATCAAGGCCAGTTCGGGGGGCGGTGGCCGTGGTATGCGTGTTGCCCACAGCCAGAAGGAACTGCTCGAAGGTTTGAAATCAGCTGCTTCCGAAGCGCAGGCGGCTTTCGGTGACGCGACAATATTCCTCGAAAAGTACATCGAGCAGCCCAAACATATCGAGGTACAGATCCTCGGTGACCATGCGGGCAATATCGTCCATTTCTATGAACGCGACTGTTCGATTCAACGCCGCCACCAAAAGGTCATCGAGATTGCACCGTCACTCTCCCTGAACAACAAAAAACGCAAGGAAGTCTGCAATTATGCTTTGGCCCTGGCCAATCATGTCGGCTACCGCAATGCCGGCACGGTTGAATTTCTGATGGACAAGCAGGGCCAGTTCTATTTCATCGAGGTCAACCCGCGTATCCAGGTCGAACACACGGTCACCGAACTGGTGACCATGCGCAACCTGGTTCAGGCGCAAATTCGCATCGCCCAGGGCTACAAGCTTGCCGACCCGGAGATCGGCATCAAGAGCCAGAAGGACATTGAACTGCGGGGCTATGCCATCCAGAGCCGGATCACCACGGAGGACCCGAAGAACAACTTTGCCCCGGATTTCGGCACCATCAAAGCCTACCGAACGGCCGCCGGTTTCGGCGTGCGGCTTGATGCGGCGGCGGGCTACGCCGGCGCCCAGATCACGCCGCATTACGATTCGCTGTTGGTGAAGATCTCCACCTGGGGACTGACCTTCGCCGATGCGGCCCGCACCATGCACCGGGCCTTGCAGGAGTTTCGTATCCGGGGTGTGAAGACCAATATCGGCTTTCTCGAGCGGGTGATTACTCATCCGACGTTTCTTGCCGGCACCTGTGACACCTCATTTCTTGACCAGCACCCGGAAGTTTTCCAACTGCCGGTCAAAAAGGACCGTGCCAACAAGATTCTCAGCTATATCGGCCACGTCACGGTCAACGGCTATCCGGGGATCAAGCCAGAGAAGCGTCTCAACTTCCGGGAGCTGCGCGAACCGCATATCCCGGAGATCGCCTACGGCCAGGCGCATCCCCGCGGCACCCGCGACATCCTCCTCGACAAGGGACCAGAAGGCCTCGCCGAATGGGCCCGCCGTCACAAGCAATTGCTGATCACCGACACCACCTGGCGTGACGCGCATCAATCCCTGCTGGCGACACGGGTGCGGACCCACGATCTCGACCGGATTGCCGAGGCGACGGCTCACCTCGGCGGCGGTCTCTTCTCCCTGGAGATGTGGGGCGGTGCCACTTATGACGTGGCGATGCGTTTCCTCAGCGAAGATCCCTGGGAGCGTCTCGAACGCCTGCGCAGCAAGGTGCCGAACATCCTGTTCCAGATGTTGCTGCGTGGTTCCAATGCGGTGGGATATACCAATTACCCCGACAATGTCGTCCAGGATTTTACCGTCAAGGCGGCCGAGTCGGGGATCGACGTGTTCCGCATCTTCGATTCGCTGAACTGGACCAAGGGGATGCAGATCGCCATGGAAGCGGTGCGCGAGCGGACCGGTGCGGTCTGCGAAGCGGCCATGTGTTATACCGGCGATATTCTTGATCCCAAACGTGACAAGTACCCGCTGGACTACTACGTGGCTTTGGCCAAGGAACTGGAAAAGATGGGCGCCCACATCCTGGCGATCAAGGATATGGCCGGCCTGCTGAAACCGTTTGCTGCCGAAAAACTGGTCAAAGCGCTGAAGGATGAAATTGGTATCCCGATCCACCTGCATACCCACGATACCTCGAGCAACGGTGGGGCCATGCTGCTGATGGCCTCCCAGGCCGGCGTCGATATTGTCGATGTTGCCCTGTCATCTCTCTCCGGGCTGACCGCGCAGCCGAACATGAACGCTCTGCTGGCGGCCCTGCACGGGACGATCTGGGATCCGCAGATTGACAATGACGGTCTGCAGCTGCTGGCCAACTACTGGGAGACGGTGCGCAGCTACTACGCGCCTTTCGAATCGGAGCTGCGCAGCGGCACCGCGCAGGTCTACCATCACGAGATCCCGGGCGGCCAGTATTCGAACTACAAGCCGCAGGTGGAAGGGCTTGGCCTCGGCAATCGCTGGGAAGAGTGCAAGGAGATGTACCGCAAGGTCAACTTCATGTTCGGTGACGTGATCAAGGTGACGCCGTCGTCGAAAATCGTTGGCGACATGGCGATGTTCATGGTGCAGAACAATCTCGAACCGGAAGATGTCTTCGAGCGCGGCGAGGAACTGGCTTTTCCGCAGAGCGTGGTCGATTTCTTCAAGGGCATGATTGGCCAGCCGGTAGGCGGTTTCCCGGAGCGACTTCAGGCAATCATCCTCAAGGGCGAACAGCCCTTGACCTGCCGGCCCGGAGAATTGCTCGAACCGGCCGATTTCAAGGGCAAGAAGGAAGAACTGGAAACCAGCCTCGGTCACACGGTCAGCGATCGTGACGTCCTCTCGGCCGTCCTTTATCCCGGGGTCTACGAGGATTATGACCGGCACCGCCAGGAGTACAGTGACACCTCTTTTCTACCGACCCCGGTCTTCTTCTACGGCCTCGACGTCGGCGATGAAGTCAGTATCGACATCGAAGCCGGCAAAACGCTGATCATCAAGCTCAACGCGGTCGGTCGGGTCCATGAAGATGGCACGCGCAATATTTATTTCGAGCTCAATGGGGAACCCCGGGTGGTGACGGTCAAGGACATGGCGGTGGAAACGGAACACGAAAGTCACGAAAAAGCGGATCCGGCCAACGCCAAGCATGTTGCTGCGCCGATGCCGGGCAAGGTGTTCAAACTTTTGGCCGGTGTCGGCGAAAAGGTCGCTGCCGGCGACACCCTGCTGACCACCGAGGCAATGAAGATGGAAACCAATGTCAAGGCCAAGGTTGACGGCGTGGTCGCGGTCCAGTCGCACCCGGTCGTCGTGACCACCGAAAACTCACCGCTCCCGCCCGAGGGAGTGAAGGTCTCCCTGGTCGGGCTCAGCGTGTAGCTACAACCGCCACCGCCACTGTCGCACGATCCGCTGTTGGCGACGGTCACCGTGAACGGTCCGGCTGCGTCCGCACCGCCGCCCTCGAGCTCGAGGGAAACGCTGACAGACTTCTCGCCGCCGGAGGCGAAGGAGAAGCTGGCCGCTGTGCAGTTGTCGAATAGGCTGGGCTCACACACGTAGGTCGCAGAGGCGCCGTCGCAACCGGTCTCCCCGAAGTCCCAGGTAGCCTTCGCGATAGTGCCGACAAAGCCGGTCAGGGTGAAGGCGATGTTTTCGCCGATTTCCGGCGTCGCAGGAGTCGCCGAAATGCCAAGAGCCTTTGACGGGAACGCCTTCGACGAGGTGTCACTGAAGTCAACGCGCTGACCGGCGAAGATCTCGTCGGCCGATGTCGTGAAACTCGCTTCAGGACGGCCGTCGGCGAGGCAGCACTCGCCTTTGTTCTGGACGGTCGGTCCCTTGGTCTGGGTCCGGCCGTCGGTCAACACCATCGTGATAGCCTTCTCGCCGGCGGTCGGATAGGTCCACTGCATGGTGTTGCAGGCGCCCCGTGGCAGGAGGGTGCAGTTGACAAATGAGCCGTTGTCCTTGCAGTCGTCCTCACCGAAATTCCAGGTCTCGACCTCGAGGGCCGGATCGACCGTGAGGGTCAAGACCTCACCGATCTCCGGCCGCGGATTCGACATGGTGAAGTTGGCGGCCCTCCACGGCGCCTCCTGGTTGACGATGAAGCTCTTGCCGCCGGCGATGATGTTGCCCGAGCGAATGGTCCCCTCGTTGGCATCGACCTTGTATCGTACGGTGCCGGAGCCGCTGACGCTCGTCTTGGGCGATGTGACGGTGATCCAGGGGAATGTGGTCAGCGCCGTCCACGAGCAGCCGGAGGTGGTCAGGACCGTGAAGGCTGACTCACCGCCCTTCGGCCCGAAGCCGGCCTGGGTCGGATTGAGGGTATAGGAACAGGTGGGGGGCGGACCGCCGCCGCAGCTTCCGCTCGAAGCCACCGCCACAGTCACCGGATCGGCGGTGAAGGTGTTGTTTCCGATATCGACTGCAAGGGTGACGGTCTTGTTGCCGCCCGAAGCGTACTCGAAGGCGAGCGCCTTGCATTCATCGTACAGCGTCGGGTTGCAGGTCTGGGTCGACGACACGCCGTCGCAACCGGTCCCGCCCATGGTCCAGCGTGCCTGGTCGATGTCACCCACGACACCTTCGATCCTGAACAGAATGTTGTCGCCGATCTCGGGGCTGGTCGGCGAGAAGCTGATGCTCGGGTCGATCGAGCCGTTGCCCACCAACATGGACTTGGTCTCGGTGTCGAATACGCCGTCGTCGTTATTGGTGACCTTGAGGGTCACACTGTGCGACGTATCCGGCAGAAATGTCTCGCCCGGGATGACGCAGCTCTGCGCCTGCGGGCAACCCGAGTAACCGTCCACCGTCCACTCGTAGCTCAGGTTGCCGCCCACCGGCTTGGACACCCCCCCGTTGAGAGTGATGGCCTGCGTGTGCAGCGGGCTCGACGGTGAGACCGTGAAGTCCGCCGCCACCGAGGTGACGTTGAAATCGGTGATCTCGTCTGTGGTTTGGTAGTTGCCGCCACCGGAGGCTTGGTGCTGATAGTCGACCGTCAGGGTGAAGTTCCAGGCCCCGGCCTCGTCGAGAGTTACCGTCGTCGATGCTCCGCTACGACTGAAGTTCGGACTGAACGGAGGATCGATCAGCCAGCTGTAACTGACGGGGTTTCCCTCGGCGCTCGCGGTCAGGGTGACCGACTCATCCACCACCACCGCCGTTGGCGAGATCGAGATGCTCGCCTCCGGCGTCCGGTCGATGTTGATGAGCGTGTCGTAATCGGGATCGGCGGGAGCCAAAACGTCGCTCTCGACCCGGATATGGGCCTCGTAGACGGTACTCGCGAGCAGGTTCTGCGGAATCTGGAAATTATTGATCTCGTGCGGATTGCCGTACGCCGGATCGGTCTCGCCGGTCTCCCACAGGCCGTCCTTGGTGATCCACAGCGCCCAGCGGTCGACGCGGCCTGTCGAGGTATCGCGCACGTTGATCGCACCCCCGGGG
>JARRPG010000031.1:0-25085 GCA_037383085.1 Desulfuromonadales bacterium
ATATTGACAGATGCATTGGCCGCCCAATTTGCCCCGGGCACTCTGGAGATCGTTGATGTCATCCCTACTGATGTCGATACCAGCCAGACGGATCCCCTTGGCGGCAGTAACGATGCGGGAATCATCGATATCCGCGGGATTGACCTGGCTCCAGACGCGTCTTTGACCATCGTTTTTGAGGCCCGTCTCGAACCGGTGATCCAGAGCGGTACGCTGGTCTTGAACCGGGCTCAATTGAGTGGCGACAATCTGTCCAACGCAACCAGCAACGAAACCGCCACACGGATTACGTCGGCTCCTGTTTTTGACGTCTGGAAGACCTCTGCAGACGTGACGGGCGACGCCGACACGCTGTTGCCGGGGGACACCCTGCGGTACACCCTCACGGTCAAAAATATTGGCAATGAAAACGCCGTCAACAGTGTCCTCAGAGACCAGGCTCCGGCCAATACCACCTACCTGCCGAACAGCACAACGTTAAACGGCAACTCTGTGGCAGACCTTGCCGGTGAATCGCCACTGCAGAACGGTCTGCTGATTCATGCTCCGGAGGATGCGACGGCCGGATCATTGAGAGCCGACCCCGACAGCACGTCACCCGGCAACGTGGCGACGGTGACCTTTGATGTCGTCATCAACAGCGATGTGGTGGACGGCACGGTGATCGCCAACCAGGGGGCCTTTAATGCGGATGGAACGGGCAGCGGCCCGGTGTCCGAAGAACCTTCCGATGATCCGGACACCCCGGTTCTCGATGACCCGACTCGAGATGTTGTTGGCAGTCTGCCCCTGGTGGATGCGCAGAAGACCGTCACGTTGGTCAACCAGGGCTCCGATGTCGATTCCGTCGTCAACCCCGGAGACACGCTCCGTTACACGATTACCATTGTCAATACCGGCCAAGAACCTGCCAGCCAGGTGGTTTTCAGCGATCCCATCCCGGCGTATACGACTTTTGTTCCCGGGTCTGTGCAACTGAACGGGACACCCGTCAACGGCCAATTCGATGGTACGGTCTTGACGTTTGACGTCAGTTCATCGGATCAGCCTGCGCCCGTCCAGGGACGTGGCGAGGGAGTCTTGAGCGCACAATCCTCGGCCGAGATTTCTTTTGCAGTCCTGGTCAACGACAACCCGGTGACCGGACCTGTCCCCGACCCGGGCACCATTATCAGCAACCAGGGTGTTGTCCGTTGCGATGAGCAGCCTGATGAGCCGACGGATGCGGATGGCATCGATACCAACGGCGACCAGCCGACCCAGGTCGTGGTCGGGGATGTCCCGCAACTGAGCATCCTCAAGGAAGTCTCCGTGGTTGACGGCACGACTGCGGAACCGGGCCTGCGCCTCGAATATCGCGTCCGCGTTACCAATATCGGCAGTCAACCTGCAACCAACGTGCTGATATCCGATGACCTGGGCGCCTTGATGGGGCAGGTCAGCTACCTCGACAGTTCGGCCACCCTGAACGGTTCCCGCGCTGGCGTCAACGATGCCGGCGCGATCCTGACCGCCGTTCTGGAGACGCTGCCCTTGGGTGAGCAGGCCGTGTTGGCTTTCCAGGTCCGCATTGCAGCGACGGTGGCCCCCGGAACAACCATTACCAATACCGCTGAAGTCACTTGGGACACGGCTCCCCGACCGGAATCCGCAAGGATTTCCATCGATGTTGGGGGGACTCCGGGCAGCGCGGTCCTCAATGGCACGGTGTGGCACGATGCCGACCTGGACAGTTTCAACGACGACACCGAAACTGATCTCGAAGGCTGGTCGGTCTCGCTCTACCGCAGCGGCCAGCAGCTGGCAACAGTCCAGACCGATTCGAGTGGCCGCTATCGGCTGAGCGGTCTGGATCCCGCAGGGTCCCCTTACGAGCTGCGGTTCCGTGCAGCGGGAGCCGGCCCCGACACGCCTTCGCTGGGCATGACGTCCTCGCCTTTTACCGATGGACCCCAGCAGATTCGCGATATCCTTGCCACGGCGGGGAGTAATCTGCAAAACCTGGATTTGCCGATCACCCCGAATGGAGTGGTCTACGATTCGGTCACCGGATCGGCCGTTGCCGGGACGATGATCACGCTGCAGCGCGCCGCGACCGAAACGCCGTTGTCAGAGCAATGTTTTGCCGACCCGCTCCAGCAGAACCAGGTGACGGCAGCCGATGGCTTCTACAAGTTCGACCTGACGTTCGGCCATGCTTCCTGTCCGCCCGGTGAGGCCTATTATATCGCTTTGACCCCACCGGCCTCCGGTTATGAACCCGGTGCCTCGCAGATTCTTAAGGCGGGAGTCGAGGTGGCCGGCTCTGTGATCGGGGGCGACCCCAACGATCCCGGCAATATTCATAACAATCAAACCATCATCCCTTTTTCTGTGCCCACCTGTCCCGGCAGCCCTGATGATGCGCTCCCGGCAACGGCCGATTTGTGCGAGGTGTCAACATCGGCCATGCCGGCCCCAGCCGGTGCCGGAGGGACCACCTATTACCTGACCTTGACCCTGGCCGATAACCGCGTGCCGGGGGACAGCCAGGCGTTCAACAATCACCTGCCTGTGGACCCGGTCCTCGACGGGGCCGTCACGATCACCAAAACCTCACCGTTGATCAACGTCAGCAAAGGGCAGCTGGTGCCGTACACCATTACCGTCAGCAACAAGTACGACGCCCCCCTCTACGATCTCAGTATCGTCGATATGTTCCCGGCGGGCTTCAAATACGTCGCGGACTCTGCGCGCTTGAATGGCCTTGGCAAAGCCCCGCGGATGGTTGGGCAACAGTTGCTGTGGGACGACATCGACCTGGGTGTCGATGAACAACAGACCCTGCAGCTCCTGCTGGTGGTGGGTGCCGGTGTCACCGAGGGCAAGTACATCAACCGGGCCCAGGCGATCAACACGGTCACCCAGCGGTCCCTCTCGAATGTGGCCACCGCAACCGTGCGCGTCGTGCCGGACCCGACCTTCGATTGCACCGACGTGATCGGCAAGGTCTTCGACGACCAGAACCTGAATGGTCAACAAGATCCGAACGAGTTGGGTCTGCCCGGTGTCCAGGTGGTTTCGGCCCGCGGCCTGATCAGCACAACGGATCAACACGGCCGGTTCCATATCACCTGTGCCATGGTCCCCGATGAAGACCGTGGCAGTAATTTCATCCTGAAACTCGATGATCACACCTTGCCCACGGGATATCGCCTGACCACCGAGAACCCGCGAGTCCAGAGGGCGACCCGCGGCAAGATGATGAAATTCAATTTTGGCGCAACGGTTCATCGTGTGGTCGGTCT
The DNA here is from genome assembly GCA_037383085.1 of Desulfuromonadales bacterium. Lineage (GTDB taxonomy): Bacteria > Desulfobacterota > Desulfuromonadia > Desulfuromonadales > BM103 > JARRPG01. The sequence continues at coordinate 3,288 of JARRPG010000031.1, forward strand.
GGATTGCGCTGACGGGGTCTTCGAACCGGACCGGACAGAACTGCGCGTGCAATGGCGTGCGCAACTCAGACAACTGGTGGAGGAGTTGAAAAAAGCGCCTTCGACCTTGCGCCTGTCCTACCTGGCCGATGTCGAAGGCGAGAGCCTGGTGGAGGACCGCATCGAGGCCCTGCGCGACGAAATCAGTCGTTTGTGGGATTTGGCCGGGGGGGACTACCCGCTGACCGTTGAAACGGAAGTGTTCTGGCGACGTGGAGGCCCACGATGATCGCCCGGACCAATCAGAGACCGCGTTTCCTCGCCAGGATTTTCCATGGCATCACCACGCATAATCTGCGTATTCCACTCCTGTTATGGCTGGCGATGTTGCTGGCGGCGTTGTTTGTCAACCGCGCGGTGGCGTCCGAGGATTGGTGGTCGGTTGATTCCAACCGCGCTGTGCAAATCAGTCCGCGTGGCGAGTCTGTGGAGCAGCATTTGTCAACCGATCAGAATTTCACCTTGTGGGCCCATGATCCGGCTCTTTTCGATGCCGATCAGGGCGATCGCATCGAGACGGAACAGGTGACGGTGCCGGCTGTGAAGACCGTCAAATTGAACAACCTTGTCCCGCCCATTCTGTTTCCACTCGGTGTGGCCGACATTCCGGACAGCTCTATCGCCATGTTGCGCGGAGTCTTGAACAGCATGCGCGACAAAGACAACGTTCGGCTCCATTTCATCGGCCATACCGACAACCTGCAACTGTTCGGTGAGGTCAAGGAACGTTTTGGCGACAACATCGGCTTGTCCCGGGAGCGCGCCGGGACCACCGCCGAGTATTTCCAGGCCGCTCTCGGTCTGCCCGCCGAGGCCATCTCCTATGAGGGCGTGGGCGAGAGCCAACCGGTTGCCAGCAATGACACCGACCAGGGGCGAGCCGCGAATCGGCGCGTGGACGTCGAAGTCTGGTACGACGTGATCGGCGAGAAGGACACCGAAAAAGAGGTTGTCGTCTCCCCGGACGTGAACCGGATCAAGGTCTGCCGCACCGAAACCCTCTGCAAGCTGCGCTATCAAGACGGCCATGCCCACCGGGCACGGGTCCGGAACCTGGTGCCGCCGCTGCATTACGACCGCGGCATGATGCAGGTCCCCGAGGATTACCTGGAAACAGTCGCGCGGGCGATGCGTCAGCTCGGTCACAAACAGAACCCGATGGTCAAGTTTATCGCCTACAGCGATACCGATCCCCTTGTCGGCCGGGATCAACGGATCTACGGAACCCATGCCGGGCTTTCCAAAGCCGTTGCCCTGCGGGTGGCCTTGGCGGCCAAGGACCGGTTCGGCTTGGCAGATGAGGCCATCGCGCACGAGGGCCGCGGCGCGACGCAACCGATTGCGTCCAACACCACGGACATGGGGCGATCGCTGAACCGGCGCGTCGAAGTCGAATTCTGGTACGACGACCCCCTCCAGGATTTGCCGGATGAACCGCGACTGTGTCCCGATGCCGCGGGGGCCGAAACGGTCACGCGTGTCTACGAATCCCCCTCAGGGCACATCCCGCCGGTCCTGTTCGCAAACGGCGAGCCCGTTTTGCCCCAGGGCTATACCGACCACCTGGCACAGGTCATGGCCGAAATCCCCGAGAAGGACAATGTCCGTCTGCGCTTTGTGGGCTATGTCAAAAATGAGCCCCTCGAGCGGAGAACCGCGGCAATCTATGGCGACGACATCGGCTGGTCAACGGCAAGAGCCCATCGCACACTGCTGGCGGTTGCCGATCAGATGGGTCTGGACAGCCAAATGATGGAATTCGAAGGCCGCGGATTCGTGCAATCCGATGACGTCGTCAACACCGGGTTTATCGAATCGGACACTTCACGGATCGAAGTTCAAGTCATTTATGACGAATTGTTCCCGCTCGATGATTACGAAGGGGTGGAAATTACGCGCCTGAACCGCGAAGTTAAACCGGCCAACCCCTTCGGGTTGAACCTGATGCGGATCACGGTCGACGGCAAACCGCTCGACGATCCGGGCAAAAGCATCCCCGATGTGCAACGCTGTACCGACGTGGCGCTTGATCGGGCCGACATCCAGTTCAAACACGACGGCCTGGCCAACAAGCCGCGTTTGAACATCACGGCCTGGCCCCGCTCGGTTCGCTTTCAAGACGATACCGCGACGACGGCTGTCGAAGACCTCGTTCAGTTCAAACTGTACACCAATTATCACAGCTTTATTGAGCGGGCGGAAGTCAGGGTCTTTGACGCAGCGCAGTCCGTCAATGACACCCCGCTGAAAGTGCTAGAACTGGATGATAGCGGCCAGGCGCAATGGCAGGTTGGCCAGGAAACGTTCTCGGCACCACTTCGCCAACTGAAATACCTCGTCCGCGTCTATGATGGTGAGGGCCACTTTGACGAGACGCAAACCCAGCCGCTTTGGGTGGTCGATTCTGTCGATCCGGACCATGAAGAGCAGGACGCCGACCGGGAACTGCTCGTGGGTTACGGGGAAAGCCGCCTGGCCACGCAGAATATCCCGATCCAAGGCGGAACGGTCATCGCGCAAGGCACGGCCATTCCAAAAGGCCACGCTGTCTGGATGGCCGGCGTCAAGGTCCCGGTGGATGGGGACGGCCGATTCATCGCCGAGGAAATTCTGCCGGAGGGCGCCCACACGGTGGAAGTTGCCGTCCTCGACCCATCAGGCAACGGCGAGCTGTTTCTGCGCGACCTGGAGTTGACCAAGAGTGACTGGTTCTACGTCGGAATCGCCGATATAACCCTGTCGGCCAATGACACGGATGACAACGCCCGCCTTCTGGCACCGGACAAAGACATTTATCAGGACGACGCGAACCTCCAGGGCCGCCTGGCCTTCTATACCAAGGGTCAGTTTGGCGAGGGTTGGCAACTGAAGGCCAGTGCCGATACCCGAGAAGGGCCCTTTGACGAAATTTTCTCAAATTTCCTGGACAAATCTCCGGAAGCCCTGTTCCGCCGCATCGACCCCAAATACCATTACCCCACGTTCGGCGACGACAGCACCGTGACGGAAGAGGCCCCCACGCGAGGCAAGCTCTATCTCAAGCTGTCCAAGAGCAAGAATTTCGGGCTCTGGGGCAATTTTGACATCGCTTACACCGATACCGAACTGGCCCAAGTGGATCGCGGGCTGTACGGCGCCAATCTGCATTACCAGACACTGGAAACCACGCGTTTTGGCGAACAGCGCTTTGTGGCCGATGGTTTTGCGGCGGATTCAGGGACCGTCTCCGGGCGTGACGAGCTGCAGGGAACCGGCGGGTCGTTGTACTACCTGCGTCACCAGGACATCCTGGAAGGTTCGGATCGCCTGCGGGTCGAAATCCGCGACAAGGACACCGGTCTCGTCTTAGGGGTCAAAAACCTCACGCCCTCTCTCGACTACACGATCGACTACCTGCAGGGGCGCATCATGTTGTCTCAGCCACTGGAGACCACGGCCGATGATGACCTGCTGGTCAGATCGGATGCGCTCAGTGGCCATGCCGTCTACTTGGTGGCCCGCTACGAATTTACTCCCAGTGTGGCCGAACTGGATACTTTGGCGACCGGCGGGCGCGTCCACTACTGGTTCAATGACCAGGTCAAAGTCGGCCTGACGGCCAGCCATGCGGATGAGGAGGACATCGACAACGACCTCTACGGGACCGATGTCACCCTGCGCAAGTCGGCAGAAACCTGGGTCAAGGTTGAAGCGGGGCGCAGTCAAGGAACCGGGGCCTTTCTCTCGCATTCCATCGATGGCGGCTACGATTTTGATACGCCCGTGTTCCTGGACAGTCCCGATGTCGAGGCCTGGGCCTACAGTGTCGACGCCAGCGTCGGGCTCAAAGACGTTTTCGACCACGGACGTGGCCGGTTCACCCTCTATTACCGGGATGTTGACGGCGGCTACCTCGGCCCGGGTTTGGTGACCGACCGGGACCTGACCCAGTACCGAGCCACCGCAACCGTTCCGATCTCGCCCTGGCTTGACCTGAAATTCAAGGGCGACCGCAGCGAGCAGCAGGACGGTTTGCAGACAAGTTCGGCGGAATTCGACCTCAGTGCCCGCCTGATGGCCCGATGGACCTTGAGTACCGGGCTGCGCTATGACACCCGCGAAGACAATTCCCCCGTTGTTCCCTTAACCCAGGTGGAAGGGGATCGCACCGACGCCATCGTCCAGGTTGAATACGACGCGCTGTCCAACTGGAAGGCCTACAGTTTCATCCAGGACAGCCTGCAAACAACAGGCAACCGGGATGACAATTTCCGGGTTGGCGTTGGCGGCAGTTACCGAGTGACCGATCGTTTCGGTCTGAACGGCGAACTGTCCGGCGGTGATCACGGCGCGGGGGGGCGCATTGGGTCCGAATGGCTCTATTCCGACCGGACGACCTTGTACCTGAACTATGCGCTGGAGAACGAACGCACCGATAACGGCGTACGGGCCCGGAAGGGGAGTCTGACCTCCGGTTACCGGACGCGTTATTCCGACAGCGTCAGCATGTATGTTGAAGAACGCTATGCCCATGGCGACGTGCCGACCGGACTGATGCACTCCACGGGTGTGGATCTGGCGCCCAACGATCGCTTGAATCTCGGCGGCAATCTGGATTACGGCACGCTGCGGGACCATCAGACCGGTGCCGAACTTGAGCGGACGGCCGCCGGGGTCAGTGCCGGCTACGGGTTCAACAAGTTGACCTTAGCCAGTGCCCTGGAATACCGGGTCGATGACACCGAGCAACCGGACACCAGCACCTCGAGGCGCACCACCTGGCTCGTCCGGCTCGACCTCAAGTACCAGGTTTCGGCCGACTGGCGCGTAATCAGCAAGCTGAATTATGCCCACAGTGACAGCTCTGAAGGGCAGTTCTTTGATGGTGAATTTACCGAAGCGGTGCTCGGCTATGCCTATCGACCCGTCATGTTCGATCGTTTCAACGCCCTGGTCAAGTACACCTATTTCTACAATCTGCCGGCTTATGAGCAGGTCAATACGTACAATTCCGGTACAGGGGTCATGCAGCGCAGCCACATCGCTTCGCTCGATTTTACTTACGACCTGTCACAGCGCTGGTCTCTCGGCGGGAAATATGCCTACCGGTTGGGCCAGGTCAGTCTCGACCGGGAAAACCCGGAATATTACGACAGCAATGCCCATCTTGGCATCGCGCGACTCGACTGGCACGTTCTGCGTCGCTGGGATGCCATGATCGAGGGACGGATGCTGGATTTGCCCGATGCGGACGACCGGCTCACCGGTGCGGTCCTGGCGATCTACCGTCACATCGGCGAAAACATCAAACTGGGCGTTGGTTACAACTTCAGCAAATTCTCTGACGACCTTACGGACTTCGATTATGACCACCAGGGCGCTTTTATCAACCTGGTGGGCAAGATCTAAAGGGAGCAAACCCATGATCAAAACGACAATTTTACAATGCGATGCGCACCAAGCCTGGATATTTCAGACCATCAACAAGCTGTTTCTGGTGATCACACTGGGCGTTTCGATTCTCCTGGTGAGCGTCTGTGGTCACGCAGCAGACGTGCCCAAAGAACAGATCAAAGGCTTGGACGAGCAGGTTCAGGAGATCAAAAGTGATGTCCTTGCCATCGCCGCAGAACTGAATCACCTGGAAGAGAAGCTGCTGTACCCCTCGAACAGCCAGGTGGCCGTCTTTGTGTCACTGAAGGCCGATGATGACTTTTTGCTCGACGCACTGGAACTTCAGCTGGATGGCGAAGCGGTGGCCTATCACCTGTACAGCTACAAGGAACTGCAAGCCTTCGCCAAAGGCGGCGTGCAGCGGGTCTATACCGGCAACCTGCCTTCGGGCCGGCACGAAATAGAAATTACAATGCTCGGCAAATCGAAGGGTGGCAGCGATTTCAGCCGCAGCGAACGTTTTTCGATCGACAAAGCCGTCGGACCGAAGGCCGTAGAAATCACCCTGTCCAACCCCGGTTTGGGCAACGCGGCCATTGAACTCAAAGAGCTCTAATTGATGATCAGACAGTTCTCCATAGTTTTACTGGCGGGTCTTATTTGCCTGGTGAATGTCACCCCGGCCGCAATGGCGGCAGACCGGGACAAGGCGAAGGTGATCAGTACGACGGCCCCGCGTGAACTCAAGGATCTCTATTACGGTGAAGCCTTGTACCTGGCTTTCCAGGACAACTGGTTTGCAGCCATCGCCCGATTGGATACGGAGTTGGGCCAGGTTTATCACCTCGATCAGCCTGAACTTGACAGCCTGTACGATCACCTGAACCAGGCTGAGTTCGCGGTGGGCGATTTCGAATTGGCTTACCGGATGCACAATCGCGCGGGCCGCGCCCTGACAGCCGTCATCAACGGCAACGTTGCCGATCCGGTCAAAAACGAAGCCCTCTACCGGTTGGCCCGCATCTTCTTCCAGAAAGGGCAGCCGCGCAATGCGCTGCACGCGATCGAGCGGATTCAGGGCAAGATGTCTGAGTCCCTTGCGCAAGACACGACGTTTCTCAAGGCGGAAATTTCTTTGGCCCTCGGCCAAAATGCGGAGGCGGCAATTCTTTTGGAGCCGCTCGTCAACGACCCGGATTGGGTCGGTTTTGCCTCCTACAACCTCGGCATCGCCATGCTGCGTGACGGCAGAAAGCAGGAAGGGCGCCATTATCTTGACCTCACCGGACAAATTCAGAGTGATCGTCCGGCAACCCTGGCGATCAAGGACAAGGCGAATCTCGTCCTGGGCTACAAGCTTCTCGAGGAGGATGACCTCGCCGGGGCACAACGGGTGCTCGAGCGCGTGCGGCAGAACGGGGTCTTTTCCAATCGAGCTCTGCTTGGTTGGGGATGGGCCGATGCCGCCCAGGAGAACTATGACCGGTCGCTCGTGCCGTGGACCATCCTTGCCGAGCGCCAGGTCACCGATGCAGCGGTCCAGGAAGCCATGCTTGCCCTGCCATACGCCTATGGCAAACTGCAGCGATACGGCAAAGCCGCCCTGTTGTACGGTGAGGCGCTTGAGACCTTCAACAGCGAAGTCGATCGCCTGAGCCGCTCCATCCAGAGCATCCGCGCGGGCCATTTCCTCGAGGCTCTGGCCCGACCGGAATTGCAGCAGGATGCCAATTGGGTCGTCAATCTGCGTAACCTTCCGGACACGCCGGAAACCTACTATCTCCTCGAATTAATGGCCTCGCATGATTTCCAGGAATCCCTGAAAAATTACGTCGACCTGGAAGGATTACGGCAAAAACTGGTGACCTGGCAGCGGGATCTGGACGCTTTCGAAGAATTGATCGAAAGACGCCGGGCTTACTACGAGCCTCTCTTGCCGGTGATCGACAAGGCATTCCGCGAGCTCGATTCTCAGATCCGGTTGCGTCAGGAACAACGCGAGCACATTGAAAAGAAACTGAGAGCCATGCTCTCGGCGCCGCGACCTGACTACCTGGCAACCGGCCCGGAACGGGTCATGAGAACACAGCTCGATCAACTCGATCAGACTTTGACTGCCACCGGCAAAGACGCCCCTGTGATGGCTGCCGAACGCATCAAACGTCTGCGTGGCATTTTGACCTGGCACATTCAAACCGATTACGACCGTCGCCTCACCGAGGCCTATCATCATCTGCATTCCTTGAACAAGGACATGGAATGGATGACGCGGCAGTACCAGTCCTTTGTGCGGACCCGACAGGCCGCAACCCAGAGTTACCAGGGATACGACCAGACCCTTCGTAAAGAGCGCCAGCGCATCCGATCTGCGCAGAGCAAGGTCGAAGGATTGATGGCAAAACAGGGACACCTGCTCGAAGTCATGGCCATCAGTGAACTGGAAACCCGCCGCGACCGCTTGGATGCATTTATCGTCAAAACGCGTTTTGCTCTGGCCGACAGTTATGACCGTGCGGCCAGAGCCCAGGGTCTGGAAAGAGCCGGCCAATGAACAGATTTCGATTTCTCATAGGTCTCTTGCCGTTGTTGGTCTCTGCCTGCGCAACTGTCGCGCCGCAGGGAACCATCGCCGAGCTGCGCAACAAGGAGGTTGTCGTTGAAGATGTGCCGCTCGTCGGCGGCCTGGACAAAGCGATGCTCAGTTACCAGGCCTTCCTGGTCGCAGCACCGGAGACCAAACTCGCCCCGGAAGCCATCCGTCGGCTCGCCGACCTGAAGGTGGAAAAGGAATACGGTCTGCTGACTCCCGGTTCGGAGCCGCAGGAGGAGGAGCCCTCTGCTGTGCTGCCGGCCCACGAAACGACCCTGATCAGTGACCTCGCGCCGACACGTCTGCCGGATGCACCAGCAGAGCAGGGCGAATCGGAGGACGCTTTCGTGCAGCGTGCCGCGGACAACCAGGATCTCGCAGCATTGGATCGTGACAAGGGCCCTGCGGATCTCCAGCGGGACGGACCCCTCGAGGCGATCGCTCTGTACCAGAAATTACTGGATGAGTATCCCCTCTACGACCGCAATGACCAGGTCCTTTATCAAATGTCCCGGGCTTATGAGGAATTGGGCCGTGTCGAGGAAGCCATGGAGGTGATGAACCAAATGGTCAAGGGCTACCCGCAAACGCGCTATATCGATGAAGTTCAGTTTCGTCGCGGTGAATACTACTTTACCCGACGTCAGTATCTCGATGCCGAGCAGGCCTACCTGGCCATCATTGCGATCGGCGAGGGCTCGGCCTATTACCCCTATGCCCTCTACAAGCTGGGGTGGACGTTTTACAAGCAAGAACTGTATGAAGAGGCTCTGGACCAATTCATCGCGCTTCTGGATTACAAGGTCTCGATTGGTTACGACTTCGAACAGACCACGGACGAACCGGAACGTAAGCGTACCGAAGATACCTTCCGCGTGATCAGCCTCAGCTTCTCCTATCTCGGCGGAGCGGATCGGGTCGCGGCCTATTTCGATGATCACGGTGACCGCAGTTACGAAGACCTGGTCTACCAGAATCTGGGTGAGTACTATTTTGACAAGCGACGTTACGCGGATGCGAATGCCACCTACAGCGCCTTTGTTGAGCGCAACCCGTTCCATGTCAAAGCCCCCGGTTTCCAGGCACGGATCATCGCCATCAACATCGCGGGCGGCTTCCCCAGCCTGGTCCTGGAAGCCAAAAAAGCCTATGCCACGCAATACGGTCTCGAGGCCGAATACTGGGACTACTTCGACCCGTCCGAACGTCCTGACGTGTTGGCCGACCTGAAGACCAATGTGACGGATCTGGCCAATCACTATCATGCGCTCTATCAGGACAAGGAATTCCAAGACGACAAGCCCGCCAACTTCGCCGAAGCACTTCACTGGTACCGGGAGTTCCTGGCGTCCTTCCCGCAGGATCAAGACTCCCCGGCCGTCAACTATCAACTGGCCGACCTGCTGCTGGAAAACAATTCCTTCGGCCAGGCCGCGCTGGAATACGAAAAGACGGCCTACGACTACCCGGACCATGAAAAATCGTCAACGGCAGGTTATGCAGCTGTTTACGCCTACCGGGAACATCTTGGCGATGTGGCCTCCGAGGAAAAAGATGCGATCAAGCGCGAGGTGGTGCGCAGCTCCGTGCGATTTGCGGAAACCTTCCCCGCTCATGATAAGGCGCCCGTGGTTCTCGGTGCCGCCGTGGACGATTTGTATGACATGCAGGCTTATGAGCAGGCCGTCCTCCGCGCCCACCAGCTGGTCGAGTCGTTTCCGCAATCCGATGCCGCAGTGCGGCAATCGGCATGGATTGTTGTCGGCCACGCGTCCTATGAACTTGAACGCTATGCCGAAGCCGAGGCGGCTTATCTGACCGTCCTCGCCTTGCTGCCCGAAGAGGATGAGCGCCGGGAAGGATTGGTCGATAACCTCGCCGCTTCCATCTACGAGCAGGGGGAAGCCGCCAACGCCGCTGAGGACTACCGGACAGCCGCGAACCATTTCCTGCGCGTCAGCCAGTTGGCGCCCGCCTCCGCTATTCGCCCGAATGCCGAATATGACGCCGCCACCGCATTGATCCAGCTGCAGGATTGGTCCGCGGCCGCCGGGGTATTGAACGGCTTCCGCCAGAGTTTCCCGGACCATGCCCTGCAGCCCGAGGTGACCAAGAAGATGGCCTATGTGTACCGGGAAGATGGCCGACTGGCCGATGCCGCCGAAGAGTTCGAACGCATCGAGACGGAAACCGATGACGATCAGATTCGCATGGAGGCGCTGTTAACCGCGGCCGAACTTTACCAAGACGCCGGCAACCAAGCACGGACGTTAGACGTTTACCAGCGCTATGTCAGCAATTTCCCGGAACCGGTGGACGTGAATATCGAAACACGACACAAAATCAGCCTTTTGCTGAAAGCGGCCAAGGATGACGAAGGCTATTTCAGACAACTTGAAAAAATTGTCGCAATCGATTCCGCCGCAGGCAGCAGCCGTACAGAGCGGACCCGCTATCTCGCTTCACGCGCCGCACTGGTCCTGGCTGAGCAAACCTATGAACAGTTTGTGGCCATTCAACTCGTCAGACCCTTTAAAGTCAATCTGCAGAAGAAGCAGGTGCTGATGAAAGAGAATATCCAGACATTCAACCGCCTGCTCGAATACCAAGACGCCGAAGTGACGGCGGCCTCAACCTTCTACCTGGCCGAAATTTATGCCCATTTCAGCAAGGCGTTGATGGCGTCCGAGCGGCCGGTCAACCTGACACCCCTTGAGCTGGAAGAATACGAATTGGCCATCGAAGAGCAAGCTTACCCCTTCGAGGAGAAGTCGATTGCCGTTCATGAAAGCAACCTCGAACTTCTTTCGCGGGGCATATACAACGACTGGATCGAGAAGAGTTTGACGCAGCTGGCCAGGATTATGCCCGCCCGTTACCACCGGCCCGAGGCAGAAACGCCCGTCATCGAATCGCTCGCGTCCTTGACCTATGAAATCGAAGGCCGGCCTGTCCAGCCAGAGGTCGCTGCCCAGGACAATGAATTGACACCGGGCGGGGAAACGACGGGCGAACCGGAATTAACGCGGCAGGGCCAGGAGACCGAGGTCAACCGTAACCCGGCAACAACGGAACCGGACGAGGCGCAAACGCCAACAGAAAATACCTCCGGCTCCTTCGCTCAGGATCGGCGTGACGCATCCGATTTGCAGAGCGCCAAACAACAGGCAGGACATTGATCATGAAACCGCTTGACCGACGCAATCAACCACGGAGGATATCGGCACAAACCCGGCCGCTGCTTTCGGTTCCTGCCCTTTGCGGGGCGCTTTTGCTGTCGCTGGCCGCCGGCTGTGCGCCGACGACGCCTGCGCCACCGGAACCCGCTGCGGTGCCGACGCCGGTTGTCGAGCAACAGACCATCCGGCACCTCGATGGTGGTCGCACCGGTTTTATCATCACGGAAATCCCGAATCCCGCCACCCCCTGGACCCGTGAATTCGATCAGGCCGTGGCCATGCTGCTCGAGGGACGCGATCGCGAAGCCACACCAATCCTGGAAGATATCGTTGCACAATCTCCAGAGGTTACGGCGCCGTACATCAACCTGGCCCTGGCTTACCGGCATACCGGGAAGCTCGCCCAGGCCGAAGAACAATTACAAAAAGCCCTGCAACTGGTGCCCGGCCATCCGGTGGCGAACAACGAATATGGCCTCATTCTGCGTCACGCCGGTCGCTTCCAGGAGGCACGTCAGGTCTACGAATCCACGGTGCAGGAATTCCCGGAATATCTTCCCGTGCGCTTGAACCTGGGTATCCTCTGTGAGATCTACCTCGACGATCCCGCCTGTGCCCTTGAACAATACACCGCCTACAGCCAGGCCAAACCGGAGAATGAAAGCGTTGCCTTGTGGATTGCCGACCTCAACCTGAGGATGGAGAACCCATAGGCTGACGGTTGGTCCGCCGAAGGAGAAAGCATGTCATCCAAACATTTCGTTATAAGCATTTTCATCGTGCTTGCATTGACCCTGGCGTGGGGACAAGAAAGCCCGGCCGCTGAGCCTGAATCGAGCCCGACAAAGGCAGAAACCAAGGAACTCTCCGGGATGTCCATTGTCGGCAACGATGAAGCTCCCAAATCGCTCTATATTGTGCCCTGGAAGAGCTCTGAACTGGGCATGGAAACGAGCATGAACAGGATGCTGAACGAAAGTGATGTCCCGATTGATCCCGAGGTTTTCATGCGACAGCTCAGTTATTTCGACGTCAGTACAGGCGAGACGGAGGAAATACTGAAAGATTAACCATTAAAAAATAAGCATTTAACTTGGCAAGACGAAGACAAAACTTTAAGAGCGTTTTGGTCCCTGGGACCAAACAAACACACGGAAGAGGAGGAAAGTCATGGGCGTTTATTCAATCGTAGGTTTTTTCCAAAAGGGCGGGATGTTTATGTATCCCATCCTGATCGTGTTCGGCGTCGGTGTGGCGATTGCTGTGGAACGTTGGCTGCAATTGACCCGGACGCGTGATCAGAACAGAAAAATGTGGAACCAGATTCAACCCGTTTTGAATGAAGGGGAGTTCGACAAGGCCCGCGCGTTGGTTGCCGAAGATCAATCAACCATCTCGCAGATGCTGTCGATGGGTCTGGCCCGCCAGGGCGCGGTTCGGCGGCGGGAAGACATCGAGATCGCCATGGAAGAAAGCATGATGGAGATTATCCCGCAACTGGAGAAGCGCACCCCGTATCTCGCGCTGCTTTCCAATATTGCCACCTTGCTTGGGCTGCTCGGCACCATCATGGGTCTGATCGAAGCCTTTACCGCGGTCTCGAATGCCAACCCCGCGGAAAAAGCGGACTTGCTGTCGGCCAGCATCTCGGTGGCGATGAACACCACGGCCTTCGGTTTGATGGTCGCTATCCCGCTGCTTCTGGTGCATGCCAAGCTGACATCCACCACGGGGCAGATCGTCGACAGTCTCGAAATGGCCTCTGTAAAAGCACTGAACAGTATTTCTAACTTCGCAAAAAGACAGTTTCCAGCGAGTTGATTATGAACAGACGACATTTGAGTAAACGCAGAAAGCGGTATCGCAATCTGACGCCCGAACTGAATATCACCTCGTTTCTCAACCTGATGGTGGTTCTGGTGCCGTTTTTGCTGATCACCGCGGTTTTCTCGCGCATCACCATCCAGGAACTGAGTGTGCCGACTGCCGCCGGTGGTAACCAGGTTGCCAAGCCGAATTTTGCGATCGAGGTGATTGTACGCCAGGCTGGTCTCGAGCTGGCGAATGGGTCCAGTGTGGTCGCGGCGATCCCCAACCTTGACGGGGACTATGATTTCCAGAAATTGACCGACGTCCTCCTGCGCCTGAAAGACGAATACCCCGACAAGGACGATGCCACGGTTCTCATGGAACCGGAGATCGAATATGACCTGATGATTCGGGTCATGGATACCTTGCGACAAGCCGAAATCGCTGAAGAAGGCACGGAGGACCTTGTCACCATGGAACTTTTTCCGAAAATATCGATTGGAGACGCCCCATGAGAGACAGCCGACGCATCAGGCGCATGGAACGGAGCCGCAAGAAGATCACGGGGCTGAACCTGACCTCACTGATGGATGTTTTCACCATCCTGGTCTTCTTCCTGTTGGCCAATTCGTCCTCCAGCGAAGTTCTGTCGACGCCGAAACAGATCCATTTGCCAGACTCTGTCGTCGAGGCCAAACCCCGCGAAACAGTGGTCATCATGGTCAGCCCGGAAATGGTTCTGGTCCAGGGCGAAGCCGTCGCTCCCACGCCGGAACTGCTCCAGATGGACGGTGAGAATATTCCGGCCATTGGCCAACGCCTCGCGGCGCTGGAGAAAAATGTCATTGGCATCCATACGGAAGCCACCCAGGCCAGCAAGGAAGTGACGATTCTGGCCGATAAGACGATTCCATTCAAAGTCCTGAAAAAGATTATGACATCGTGCACAGGCTCCGGGTACGGCAGGATTTCCCTCGCCGTGATCCAGAAGGCCTCACAAACATAAGAGAGCGTTCCGTGAATACTTCTCTTTTAAATGAAGAACTGGCGCCGCTGAATGCGCAGATTGCCGAGACGCAGCAGAAGCTTGATGAGCTGACGGCCTCCTTGCGCGTCATCGATGCAGACCTGCAGTCTCATTTGGCCGAGAAAGAGAGATTCGAGGCTTTGCGTGACGTTTGCAATGCCCTTGATCATCTGAATCAGCTGGACGCAGGGGACCTGTTCTGGGCAGAGCTGCCGGATGTTGCCGCGCCCGATGCTCGATTACGGACGTTGCGCGACCAGATCACCGCCTTCGAAGAGCAGACGGCTCATGTCGAAGAGGAGCGCAATACCCTCAAGGCGGCAATAGAGAATTGCCTCTGGGAGCTCGGTGACCTGGATGAAGAAGTCCGTCAGGCTTATGCGCGCGATGAGCGCCGCCAGGAAGAATTTGTCATCGAGCGGGAGATGTCTCCGGCCCCGTTCCTGCCGATGGTCATGCCCTGGAATATCGATGTGTCGAGCGAAAGGTGTTTTCGGAAAACGCTTCTTATCTCGCTCTCCTGGTGTGTCCTACTGGGTGTGATTCTGCCGATGATTACCTTGCCGGTGATTGACCGTTCGGTCGAGGTGGTGGAAATCCCGGAGCGTCTGGTCACTCTCGTCAAAAAAGAGCCGATCATACCGGAACCGGTCCCACCGCAGCCTCAGGAAGAACAAAAGCCGGTCGAACCGGAAAAACCCAAACGGGAAACATCCGAGCAAACGGCGAAGACAGAAAAGCCTGTCAAGAAAGTTGAAACGGTCAAAAAGGTGGCTGGTGGCGGCAAGAAAGACGCACGCAAGAAGGCCGAGACGACCGGTGTCCTGGCATTTAAGGGCACATTCACCGACTTGATGGATGAAGTGCCGGTCGCCAAACTCGGCACGGAGGCCAAAGTCAAGAAGAATTCCAAGGAGATCCCCGGTCAATCACAGGCGCGACGCAACCTCGTGGCGATGCAGGCGAAAAGTGGCACCAGTGGGGGGATCAGCAATTTCGGTGTCAGCAGAAACCTCGGCAACGGGGGGTCCGGTGGTGGCAGCGGCTACGGCAATGCCGGTCAGATCGGTGGCGTCGGCTTCTCACGGGTCGAAAGCGCGGTTGCCGGAATTGGTGGCGAAGAGGGGCGTCCGACCGCCGGGGGACCTGGCCCGGGCCGCACCGACGAAGAGATTCAAATCGTTTTCGACCGTTACAAAGCGACGCTCTATCGGATCTACAACAAGGAGTTGCGCAAAGACCCAACCCTGCGTGGCAAACTTCTGTTGAAGCTCACCATCGAACCGGAGGGCGAGGTGTCCTTTTGCAAAGTTGAATCAACCGATCTTGGCTCGGAGACCCTGGTCGCGCAAATCGTTGATCGTGTCAGCCGGTTCAACTTCGGACCGAAAGAGGATGTCCCGCCGACAACGATTCTTTACCCGATCGATTTTCTGCCGGCGACCTGACAGGGGAGGGGACACACTGACAACAACACGGGTTGTCCAAGAAGTGATTTTTACCCGTTGAGACAACAGCCCATTTTATAGATTTAACCGTTGCTTGAAATCTGGTGTTAAATGATATGGAATATAAGAAATCAGAACCGATCCATGGCAAACTTGATCAGCGCTACGCGACCCTCTATGAGTACGAATTTCCCCGCGCGACCCGTGACAAGGGAAAATTCTTACCGCTCGGCTCCGTGCGTTTGCGAGAGTATCTTTACTGTGACGGGGAACATGGTCAACTGGTCCAAATCACACGCATTCCTGCCGACAAATTGGCGCAAAGACATGAAGCGCGCGAAATGGTTGACCATATTATCAACCTGGGCCGTGAGAGCAAAATGTTTCGCGATGGAATTTTGACGAGAGAGGACATAACGGGCGAAATCCGTGAGTATCCGGCCAAGAAACTGATCTGCCTCGATGAGATTCTCGCCGATCAGGAGAAGATCGGAATGTTTGCCTCAGCGCGACGTGTGAAAGACAGCAAACGGCGTCTGAAACGCACAAAACGCTGGAAGATACGCATCTACCTGCTTGTCATCCTGATGTTTTTTGTGTCAGGGGGATGGTGTGGCGTCTTGCTGCAGAAACACAACCTGCTCGATTTGCATCAAAAAATATTCAGGCCGATAAGCCTAATGCTAACGATTGCCTTGGTGCTCCTCAATGTCAATGTACCAACAGCCCAAGCCAAGATGATTGGCACCCAAACGGTCATAGCAGAACAAGAGCGGGCGGCAGACCGTGAATTGGTCGACGCTTTCCTGGCGCGAGAAGATGTGCAAGAGATCATGACGCAGTATGGTGTTGACGTCAGCGAAGCGCAGCAGAGGGTCGACAGCCTTTCGCCTGCAGAGTTGCAAAACATTGCCAATTCAATGGATTCATTACCGGCCGGCGGGGATGCCGTTGGTGCCATTGTCGGTGCGGCTGTTTTGATCTTTATCGTGTTATTGATCACCGACATTCTTGGCTTTACCCATGTATTTACGTTTGTTAATCCTCAAAATTAACCAGAAGGTCGCTGCAGATTTTGGACAGGTCGGTCACCGCGTGGTGGCCGGCCTGTTGTCTTTCACTTTAGCGGTATTGGTGGCTGGCTGCAGCGCTCTTTCGTCCGGCTCTTTGTCCCAGGTGAACGATGTGCCGTCTCAAGCAATGGTGGCCGATGTGCCGTTTTTTGCCCAGGACGAACTGCAGTGCGGGCCGGCCGCACTTGCCATGGCTCTCAATTGGAGTGGCCTGTCCCTTCTGCCATCAGAGGTGTCAAAAGAAGTCTACAGCCCCAATCTCAAAGGCAGCTTGCAAAGCTCACTGATTGGCGCGGCGCGGCGACACGGTCGGGTCGCCTACCCGATAACGGGAGGGCGTGCCCTGTTCACCGAACTGACGGCAGGGCATCCGGTGATTGTCCTGGTCAACCTGGGCTTTGCCTGGTTGCCGAAATGGCATTATGCCGTCGTGATTGGATATGATCAGAAAAAACAAGACATCATCCTCCATTCGGGGCTCAACAAGGCTGAAGTGTTGAGTTTTTGGACATTTACCAACATCTGGAAGCGCGGTCATTATTGGGGGCTTCTCGTCCTTCCGCCCAACCAAATGCCCGAAAGTGTTGAAGAAGGTCGCTGGCTTGAAGCCGTTGCCGGTTTGGAAAACACGCAGCAATGGCAAGCGGCCGCTGTTGGCTATGCGGCGGCCACCGAGAGATGGCATGACAGCTTTATCGCATGGATGGGGCTGGGCCACAGTCAATACCAATTACAGGATTTCAAAGCCGCTGGCGAAGCTTTTCAACAGGCCAGTTCAATTCAACCCCGAAATGGCATGGCATGGAACAACCTGGCCCATGTTCTGGCGCAACAAGGCAAGTTTGACGCAGCCTTGGATGCCGCTCAGCGGGCTGTTGATCTTGGCGGACCTTTGCAAGAGACCTACCAGCAAACTTTTGCAGACATCCAACAGTCTCAATCCTCCTTGGGCCCTCAAGATTGACGAAAAGAGTCGGCCTTTTTGCCATAAAATGGCATTCCTCGTCCCTTCCTGATCCAGCTCCTCGATTTCAGCATAAAAAACAAAAGAATTTCATGGGCTTGTCAGATAACTCCACGCTGGCCTGACCTTTGCAATCAATAATTTTTGCGCTGGTTATATCCATAGATATAGACATATCGTTATCTCTTTGGGTCTCGCCGCGTTCCGAACCCCGCCACCATGTCACTGATGAGCGGGGCTTTTTCGCCAATTGCAAAAAACGGATTGCCCGATTGCAATGGACGGTATGGATACAGAAAAGACCATTCAAAAGAAAATAGAGAATATAATCAGTGAACCGTATTATATCGGCAGAAAAAACTTATTCTTACTGAATGGCAATGATCCGATCGACCATGCTGTCTTGTATCATCTTGTTTTATTGGAACTCGAACGAAAAAATCCTTTGGATGCTTTAGTTATTCTGAAACTTCTCAATAATAATTACCTCAATCAAGATAAGAACGGATTATTGCTCTCGATGATGGTCTATTCGGATCTGAAAATATTCAAGATTCTGCTGGAAGTGACTGAGAAGCTCATTCGCAAGGAGGATGTTGGCGATGTCCCGGTCGCTTTTCACCTGACATGCTTGCTGGCCATTGGAAAATACGATGAGATCCTCAAAATTTCACAGGAGATGATGAGCCTTCACAATGACCCGTCCATCATCCAGATCATTGCTTTGGCCTACCGCATTGTGGGTGACCTTGAGACGTCCGAAAGGATATTGCAGGAACTGATCCGGTCCGGAAAAATTCCTCGTAAAAATCTGGCGGCCATAAGAAGCGTTGAAGTGGGTGGTTATTCACTCGCCAATGAACAAGGAAAGTTTCTGGCCGAGGTCAACTGTGAAAAAGGCACAAAAATATTGAAACTGATCCGTGGCAGCCACAAACCGACATTTGACAACTATTTTTCGGCCGGAACCTGTTTTGCGCAAGCCTTGTCCTATGAATCCTGTCATTTGATGAGCCATTTGAAGTATGCCTCTGTCATGAGATCCTTGAATTTGAACAAAGAAGCCAGAGCTCTGGAATCCAGGGCTCTTGAAATCAGCGGCAATCAGGGCGGGTTGAAATCTCATCTTTGATCCCCTAAAAATCAGTTCTTTCCCGATCAACAGGCACTGAATTTCTCTCAAAAGCATCAATTTTAGTGAAATTTCGCTCTTCATCAGAGGGGGATCATCCTCTTGCGTACCGCGCTCTTGTCCCCATTTTGAGAAAAATATCAGATCGATATGATATGTAAGTGAAATGCAGGATGATTGCTGCGCATCGACAAAGCAGGAAAAGGCTTGCTTTTTCGAGATATTTACGAAATGATTTCAAGCACACGAGATTAAATTTCCAGTTCAGCACAAGAAGCACTCCACAGGGGGACATCGTGGTAACCCTTGAAGATCTTCTTACTGTCGAAATTTTCAAAGATCTCCCGCCAGAGAATCTCACCGCTCTTATACCGCACCTCACCGAGAGAAAATATTCTGCCAACGTCACGGTCATCTACCGTGGCGATCCCGGCTATTCGATGTTCATGGTCATCAATGGCCAGGTGGCCGTGACCCAGAAAAATGATGAAGGGGTCGAATACACGCTGGCGACCCTCGAGAAGGGTGACATCTTTGGCGAAATGGCCTTGATGACCGGCGAACCACGCTCCGCAAACGTCAAGACCTTGACCCAAACCCGCCTTTTCGAACTCAACCAGGAGGCCTTTTTCGAACTGGTGGCGACCTATCCGGCTCTGAACGAGAGTCTGCTGCGCCTGCTGGTGCAGCGCCGCTCGAAGACGGCCGTACAGCAAGCGGTCTTCTCTTCAAGCAAAAGCAACGTGGCGGCGCTATTCGCGCAACCGGCACCGGACGTCGAAGAACTGGTCGGCAAGACCAAATGGACCAGCGATACCAACGCCACGATTGCCCAACTCGCCCAGAGTTTCGACAACATCCTGATCCTCGGTGAACGCGGCACCGGCAAGGACCTCGCGGCGCGACTCATTCATCACAGCGGGGCCTCCCGTGACGAGCCGCTCTTTCATCTCGATTGTGCCAATCCACCGCCCGTGCAGCGGGCCAAGGATAAGACGGAGACCGAAGACCGCGACGCCCTGCACCGTGAGATTGCGCATACCGCGGCCCTGTTCGGCCACGGCACGGATGCCGGCAGCTACGCCCGCGGCATCCGGCGTGGCTACCTGGAACTGGCCGACAACGGATCGATTATCCTTGAAAATATCGATATGTTGTCATCGGGGGTTCAGCGCCTGCTGGTGCAATTCATTCAGACAGGCCATTTTACCCGAATGGGAGAGGCAGAGCAGATCACCTCCCGGGTCCGGTTGCTGGCTACCACGTCATTGTCCTCCCAAGAACTTGAGGAATCCGGCAAAATCGAACCGGAATTGCTACGTTTTCTGGGAGATGTGCGTCTTGCCCTGAAACCTCTGCGCGAGCGCAAGAAAGATATCCCGGTTCTCGCCGAACACCTGCGCGAACAATACGCCAGAAAATTCGGCAAGAATGTCAAGGGCTTCTCCAAGGGGGCTTTCAATCTCCTGGTGGATCACACGTGGCCGCTGAATGTCGATGAATTGCAGCAGGTCGTCGAGCGTGCCGTGGTCGTCGCCACGGGCGATATCATCGAGGAGCGGCAGGTCTTTCTCAACATTCCGACCTTCTACGACACCGGCCGTTACAACCTGTTGCGCAACCCGGCCCTCAGGAAACTGGTCGAACATCGGTTCTTCCCCTCCGGCCTGAGGCTGGTCACGATTCCGTTCATCTTGGCCTTGATCCTGTTTACCTTTCTCGGGCCGCCACAAAATAACCCGGCCAACCTGATCGTCTGGGCCGTCTGGTGGCCGTTCCTGATCATGTCGATCATTTTATGCGGCCGCAGCTGGTGCGGGTACTGCCCGATGCCGATCATCAGCGATGGCCTCAATGCTTATCGGAAAAATTTCCTGCCGGTTCCGGATGTGCTGTTGAAATACGGCGTCTGGATCGGCATTGCCGGGTTTGGCTTCATCCTGCTGGCCGAGCACGTCAGTCACATGTTTACCGTCGCCTATGCGACCAGTATCCTGCTCCTGGGGATTCTGGGCGGGAATATCCTGACCAACGCCTTGTTCGGTAAGCGGGCCTGGTGCAAGCATATCTGTCCCCTGGGCAAGATGGTGGCTGAGACCTCAGCGCTTTCCCTCATCGAGCTGGAGAGCAACAGCACGGTCTGCTCCAGCCAGTGCCAGACCCATGACTGTGTCCGGGACGGCAACTGCCCGATGGGACTCCATCCCTCAGCGGCTGCCATCAGCAAGGACTGCATCCTCTGCATGTCCTGTCTCAAGCGGTGCAAGCACCAGGCGGTCCGGATCAACGCGCGGCTGCCCTGGAGCGCCCTGCTGGGCGTCAAGAAAGAGGATTTCCCCGGCGCATTTTTCGCGGTTTTCCTCGCCGGTCTGGTCCTGGCGACCAAACTGCCGACATGGGGTCCGATCAACGATTTTATTACCCGTCATTATGCCGACCATCTGTATCTGGCGGACACCATCATCAGTCTCGCAACGGGAGTGGTCTTTACGGCCTTGGCTTTTCTCGCGTCAGGCTTTCCCAGAAAAGATTCCTGGAAACATAATTTTTCGGTGTCCGGCTATGCCTACCTCTTTCTGGCCTTTGCCAGCTTCTTCAATATCTATTTTCACGAGTTCGTTTATCAGGGGCACAACCTGGGGCCGTGGTTGGTCCAATATGCTGGATTGAGTCAGACAATCCCGACAGCTTGGATCACGCCGAATCTGGGAACCCTGAAAGCCTTGATTCCTTTGATCACTCTGGCGGGCGGGATTTCTTCCCTGGTGATGCTGGCCCGGCTTGCGGCCAAGAATGACGTCCCCAAATCCACACAAAGATTCCATGAAATTATTTTGTCATTCACGACCCTGGTTTTTCTGGCCATTCTCTAGGGTCAGAAAGGTGTTGGCGAAGACCTTCATAAAATGCTTCAATAGAGTCTGACCAAAAGCAGTTCTGTAATCATTTAATGGCGTTCGTTGTTTTATTGCATCATTCAGGAGGCGTTTTGGATCCAGCCGCACAAATTTTTCCCAATGCTGTGAAAAAGATCAAGTATCTTCAATGGGGTGTTCTCCTGGTTGGTTTGCACAGCGTCCTTCTGGGCATGTTCATCTTCTTTTTCACAGAACGTTTTTATATGTTTTTCTTTGGTGTGATGATTAATAATCCTTTTTTTGTCA
>JARRPG010000032.1:0-27213 GCA_037383085.1 Desulfuromonadales bacterium
GGGATTGTGGACGCGGCTCTGTGATGAAGCACGCCGGCAGCAAAAGACAAGCCTGCCGCGGATCCAGGGGATTGACGCCTCTCCCCGGGCGATTGCCGCGGCACGGCAGAACAGCCTGCGCAGCGGCTGTGCGGAAAACATCCAACTTTTCCAGCAGCGCCTGGAAGACGTACCGCCCGAGGGGCCCGGAGCAGGATGGGTCGTCTGCAACCCGCCCTATGGTCATCGCCTGCCCCTGGGCAGCCGCCCGGAGGACTTTTACCAAAACCTCGGCGATCAGCTGAAACGGATCTATCCCGGCTGGCGACTGGCATTGGTCTGTCCCGACGACCGTCTCGCCCGGGCCACCGGTCTTCCCTTGACACCTATCGCCACGCTGAACAATGGCGGTCTCACGATTCAGCTCTTCGCAACCCCTCCGTGAGGCGATAAGATCCCCCATCAAGGCGTTTCTGGCTTGCAAAGCGCAGGGATATCGGCTATAGTCCGCACTCTTCCCTGCCCGGGAGGAGATTCCATTGGGAAAGCGAGGTGATGGCAAGTGGAAATTCATGTGGTCGACAACAATGTCGAAAAAGCCATCCGGGTTCTCAAGCGCAAGCTCCAGCAGGAAGGCCTCTTCCGCGAAATGAAGCAGCGCAAGTTCTATGAAAAACCGAGCGTCAAACGCAAGCGCAAAGAAAAAGAAGCGCAGCGGCGCCTGCGCAAAAAAATGCGTATGATGCGCAGAGACTGATCCCTGCCAAAGTCTGTACGATCAAGGCCGCTTCCCGTGAACGGGAAGCGGCCTTTTTGTGTTCTGCAGGCGTCCTGGCCGCGGCGAGAGGAGAGGAATGGTCCGTTGCCCATACCGCGCCATTTTACAGACGGCCAAACTCACCGCTCCGCCGCGGACAAGCGATCCGGGAAAACCACTTTTTCCGCTTTGCCTAAGGGCCCAAGCCCGCCGGCCGACAGGTGCCTGAGGAACGAATCCCGATCGATATGGCAAGCCCCCATGCGAAACAGGTGGGGATTAGGGACCTGGCAGTCGAACAGGACAAAACCCTGACGCTGCAAATAGCGCAGCAGTGCGACCAGGATCACTTTCGAAGCGTTCGTGCGCTCGTGAAACATCGACTCACCAAAGAAGAAGGGTCCCAAAGCCACGCCGTACAGGCCGCCGGCCAAGGTGCCATCCTGCCAGGCTTCCACCGAATGGGCATAGCCCGCTTCGAACAATCCCTGATAGGCCGCCTGCATTTCCGGAATCAGCCAGGTGCCTTCCCCCCGATGGACGCGCACCTCGGCGCAAGCCTTGATCACCCTGTCAAAGGCCTGGTTGAAGGTCAGGTGATAAGTTTTCTGGCGCATCTGGCGAGCCAGTCGTCGGGAGACATGAACCTGAGCGGGGAAGAACACACAACGCGGATCGGGGGACCACCACAAAATCGGCTGACGCGCATCATACCAGGGGAAGATGCCGTTCTGGTAAGCCAAGACCAGCCGGCCGACGGACAGGTCGCCGCCGATGGCCAGCAAACCATCCGGACCCGCCAGGTGCGGGTCGGGGAAAACCAAATCTTCGGTGAGTCGAAAGACGGGCATGATGCCGGTGTGCCTGACGTACCGAATAAAAGAAGTCCCGCCAACGCGGCTACGCCGGATCAGGAATAGCGGAAAGCCAGTTGACCCGACTTCATGCCGATGCGGACCTGACCGCCCCGGGTCAGATGGCCGAAAAGAATTTCATCGGCCAGGACATTGCCGATCTCGGACTCGATCAACCGGCCCAGAGGGCGGGCTCCGAAAATCGGGTCGTAGCCGCGCCGGGCCAGATCACGTCGTGCGCCGTCGGTCAGAGACAAGCGCACCCCACGCTCCTGCAAGGCGTCCTGCAACTGGCGAATAAACTTGTCCACGACACGCACCATGACGGCTTCGTCGAGGGCCGAAAAGGCGATAGTGGCATCGAGGCGATTGCGGAATTCCGGTGAGAAGGTCTGCTCAACCGCATGGCTCGCCTGACCCGGCAACCGATCGCCGAAGCCGATCGGCGCACTGCTCAGTTCACGGGCCCCGACATTACTGGTCATAATCAGGATGACGTTGTGAAAATTGGCCTGGCGCCCGTCCATCACCTGGAGCAGAATATTGAAGATATCCTGATGGGCCTTTTCGATTTCATCCAGCAACAGGACGGCGTAGGGGTTGCGAATCACGGCATCGGTCAGCAACCCACCCTGTTCGAATCCGACATAACCCGGCGGCGATCCGATCAAGCGTGAGACGGCGTGCTTCTCCATGTATTCACTCATATCGAAGCGCAGAAACTCGATGCCCATCTGGGCGGCCAGTTGCTTGGCGACTTCGGTCTTACCCACCCCGGTTGGGCCGGTAAAGAGGAACGAACCGGTCGGTTTGTCCGGCTGCCCCAAACCGGCGCGGGCGCGACGAATCGACTGACACAGCCGTTCGACGGCGATGTCCTGGCCAAACACCTGGCGTTTGAGTGCCTGCTCGAGATCTTTCAGTTTGCGCCGATCGGTTCGGGCCAGTTTGCGCGCCGGGATTCGGGCCATGCCGGCAACCACCGCCTCGACATCGGCCACACCGATGGTTGCCCGCTTTCTCGGATAGAGCCGCAAGCGCGCGCCGGCCTCATCGATCACATCGATGGCCTTGTCCGGCAGGCGCCGAAAATTGACATGCCGGGCCGAGAGGCGGGCTGCCGCTTCAAGAGCCGTCGGACTGTACTTCACGCCATGATGTTCTTCGTAGTAACCCTTGAGTCCTTTGAGGATATCAACCGTTTCGTCGACACTCGGTTCGAGAACATCGATCTTCTGAAATCGGCGCGAGAGGGCCCGGTCTTTTTCGAACAGGTTCTTGTATTCTTCATAGGTTGTCGAACCAATACAGCGCAACTCGCCACTGCCCAAAACCGGCTTGAGGATGTTGGCCGCATCGAGCGAGCTGCCGCTGGTCGCGCCAGCGCCCACAATCGTGTGAATTTCATCGATGGCAAGAATCGCCCGCGGCCGTTTCGCCAGAGCCTGAACGACGGCCTTGAGCCGTTCTTCAAAGTCGCCGCGGTACTTGGTGCCGGCCAGCAATGCCCCCATATCGAGAGAAAACAGTTCCGCATTCTTCAGCAGCCCCGGGACCTCGCGGGCGAGAATCCGCAGCGCCAGGCCTTCGGCGATGGCCGTTTTGCCGACCCCCGGTTCTCCGACCAGGACCGGATTGTTCTTGCGGCGGCGGCACAGCACCTGGATGGTGCGCTCGAGCTCGGCATGACGCCCCACCAGGGGGTCAATCTTGCCCTGGGCCGCCCGCTCGAGGAGATTGATGGTAAAAGCCTCGAGAGGATCAATCTTCTTCGGAGACTTTTCCGCGGGCGCCTGTCGGGTCTGCTCACCCGGCTCCTGCTGCTGAGGTGATTCATCCTGCATCGGTACCTTGGTAATGCCGTGAGCGACGTAATTGAGGACATCCAGTCGCGACAGACCTTCCCCTTGCAGGATCTGGGCGGCCAGGCAATCTTCCTGCTCCATGATCGCCGCCAGGATGTCACCGATACCGATTTCCTCACGGCCGGAGGACTGCATATGGGCGACGGTCCGCTGCAACACGTTCTGCAAACCGACCGTTTGTTCCGGCATATCGCCTTCAAGCTGGTCGAGAGATTCCAGATGCTGTTCGAAAAAGAATTCCAGGTCCTGCCGCAAGGCAGCGATATCGCCACCGCAGGCCCGAAGAATATCCTGTCCCTGGTCATCGAAGAGCATGGCGTAGAGGACATGCTCCGTGGTCAGGAATTCGTGATGTCGTCGCTGCGCTTCACGCACCGCGAGGGAGAAGGTGATCTGTACATCCTGGTTAAACATGGTTGAATCAAAACTCCAGATTGTTGCCTATTTGCGGTCGGGACCCATCAGCCCTGATGCCGTTGGTCCCGTCCCGCCAAAAAGTCTGTGACATTATTGTAGCAGATCTCACACCCGTTCAAGAGAGCAGCGCAACGGGAAGCCTTCGCGCCGGGCCATGGCCTGGACCTTGCCAATTTTGGTCTCCGCCACCTCGTAGGGATAGGTGCCACAGATGCCGGTGCCCTTGAAATGGATATGCAGCATGATGCGATTGGCTTCGGTCGGTGATTTGCGAAAGACCGCAATCAACACGGCCACCACAAACTCCATGGTCGTGTAATCGTCATTGTGCATCAACACCGTGTACATTGGCGGCTGTCCGGTTCTCTGCCGGGCCTTTTCCTGGGGCCGTGTGTGTTGTCCAGAGGTTGGCTTCGGCATCATTCAATCCAGATAAGATCCAGAGACCCGTTTGCTTGGCGCGACCTTTACTCGGGCTATGTTAGCACAGACGTTCACGAGGTGTCATCGTCACCACGCGGTCATTTGACAGCCCGCGTAATCCACCTAAACTTTAACTGAGTGAATCACGCCTTTTGATCATCCCTGCGGGACACCGGCCACCGACGGTTCAGCTCGAGAACAGACCGGCCAGGCCGACATCCGAACAACGGATTGATCATGTCCCAATCCTCCACAAGCAAGCGCGCCGTGCTGATCATCGGCTGCTTTGTGCTCGGCGTTCTGGTCACCGGCGGGATCGTCGCCCTCCTCCAGCGTGTTGACCCGACCTCTCTGAAATTCGGGTCCGGGTGGCTGCTAATGCTGCTGGGTGGTGTGGCCAGCGTTGCGATCGGCCACAGCCGATACCACTTGAAGCACGTCCGGACGGCCCTGAAAAACCATCAAATGCACACCCGCGACTTCTACCGGACAACCCCTGCGCTGCTCCTTTCGATCGACGCCCGCGGGCATTTGCTTGCTGTCAGCCAGGCGTGGCTTGACAGACTCGGTTACCCGCGTGAAGCTGTCCTCGGCCAGGACTTCTTCGATTTCGTCGCCGGTAGAGATGCCCGGCGATTGAAGCAAGAGTACCTGCAAAACCTCGCCGAACAGGGTGAGATCCGGAACACCCCTTACCAGCTTCGCCGGCACAACGGGACACTGATCGATGTCTCCCTGTCGGCCGTCGCCCAGACTGACGCGTCGGGTCATCTCAAGGGCAGCTTTGCCGTCGTCTATGTCCAGGCCGATCATCCCGCCGCGACCGAGCGGATTCAACGTCTGGCCTATTTCGACCCCTTAACCGGTTTGCCAAATCGGGCCTTGCTGAATGACCGTCTTCATCAGGCCATTGCCCTGGGGTCTCGGGAAAATCACCAGTTCGGGGTCTATTTCTTTGACCTCGATCACTTCAAATGGATCAACGACACGCACGGCCATGCCGTCGGTGACCAGCTGCTCTGCGCGGTGGCCCAACGTCTGAAGGCGTTCATTCGTGCCGAAGACACCTTTGCCCGGTTGGCTGGCGATGAATTCGTCATCGTTCAGGCGGACCCCACCCAGGACCCCAATTTCACGGTCATGGGACGACGCATCCTTGAAGCCCTCCGTCAGCCGTGGCACATCGAGGGCCGGGAATTTTTCACGACGGCAAGCGTCGGTCTGGCCATTTACCCACGTGATGGCGAGGATCCGCAGGCGCTCTTGAAAAACGCCGACACCGCCATGTACGAGGCCAAAAGCCGCGGCCGCAACAACCTGCGGTTCTACTCCGAAGCCATGAATGCCGCCGCCCGCATCAAGTCCGACCTGGAAAGTCGTTTGCTTGACGCCCTGAGCCGTGGTGAACTGCAGCAACACTATCAACCGCTGTTCAATCTGGCCACCGGCCGGATGACCGGGGTCGAAGCGCTCCTGCGTTGCTCTGACAACACCGGTCAGCCGATTCCTCCGGAACAGATCATCAGTGTTGCCGAGGAAAGCGGCCTTGCATTCCCCTTGGGGGAATGGGTCCTGAAGACCGCCTGCGGCCAGCTCAAGACGTGGCAAGATCAGGGGCTGCAACCGCTGCGCATGGCGGTCAACCTCTCCGGGCACCATATCCGCCAGCCGGGTTTCATCGATCGGGTGGAAACCATTGTCCAGACATCCGGCATTCAATCCAACACCCTGGAAATCGAACTGTCTGAAAATTGCATCATGAGCCAAGGCAACGACAGCATCATGGTGTTGACGGATCTCAAGATGCGCGGCATCAACCTGGCGATCGATCATTTCGGCTCCGGTTTTTCATCACTCCTCAATCTCAGACATTTTCCGATTCACCGGATCAAGATCAGCCGGGAATTTATCCGCGATATGATGCACAATCCGGACTATGCAGCGGTGATCGAGGCCATTTTACTGATGGCCGGCAGCCTCGATCTGGACGTGACAGCGGTGGGTGTCGAACAGCTTTGCCAACTCAATTTCCTCAGGAAGCGCAGCTGTGGTGAAGTCCAGGGGCAACTTTTCGCGACGGCGATGACGGCCGAAAACATGACCGCGTTTTTGCGTCAAGCAGAAGGCCGTCGCCAGAGATTCGCCGGCCCAAACAATCCGCAGCAGCAATCTTTCCCCGGTTCGAAAGAAATTCACTGAGCAGCGACGCAGCACAGCGGCAGCGGCAATGAATCCTTGGCGCCACATCCGATGCCGGTCCACCCGCCTTGCTGCCCGGACCTCGTTTTCTCCTGTGGGAGCCTCCGACAAGGCTTTGCGTGCAGATTCTCCGACAGGGGGGCCCGTGCCCTGCCTGGACAGTGGATGACAGGGGGGCGGAAATATATTAGAGTGGGGTCCGGCAGATCAGGTGAACCTCTGCCGCTCGCGGCATTCTTTTTCTCTTTGATGATCGGGAGAGCATCACGATGTGGCGTCTCGCAGCACTTTGTCTCCTGTTGGCGACCTTCTCGGCGCCAGCAGAGGCCAAGCCTTACAAAACCAACCCGAACAGTCCGCCGGATCGAACCGAACTCGGCCCGTCACAGTCGGCGAACCCGGCAAAATTCAGTGCGGCCGAGCGTCACCTGATCCGCGTCGAGCTGCTCGGCCGGGGACACCAACAGGCCGGGGCCGGGAGGCCGAATCTGCCCCCCGGTCTCCAGAAAAAGTCGGCGCGCGGCAAATCCCTGCCGCCGGGCTGGCAATCAAGACTGATCCCGGGGCACAGCCTCGACTACCAGGTTTATCGCCAGGGGGAACATCTGCCGGACAATCTGCTGCGCCGCCTGGCACCACCGCCCGTGGGATCGGAAATTGTGCGGATTGAGGATCGCATTATCCGCTTGCATTCAGCCACCCGCACCATCCTGGACGTCTTCGACCTGACACCCTAGATCTCGAGAGAAACAACGATGCCGCAAGACACCCATACGCCGTTGTTCGGCTACCTGCTCTGGTTATTCGGCTTTACCGGCTCCCATCGCTTTTATTACGGGAAACCGGTTTCCGGAACCCTCTACTTTTTCACCCTGGGCCTTTTTTTGATCGGCTGGCTGGTTGACCTCTTCCTGATTCCCAGCATGGACCGTCATGCCGACCTGCGTTTCACGGCCGGTCCCCTGGACTACAATCTGGCCTGGATCCTGCTCACCTTTCTCGGCTTGTTCGGCGTGCATCGCATGTATATGGGCAAATGGCTGACGGGGATCCTTTACCTTCTGACCGGCGGCCTGTTCGGCATCGGCTATATCTACGACTACTGGACGTTGAACGATCAGTTGTCTCAATTGAACACTGCGGAGCGGACATGATCACCCATGTTGTTTTTTTCAAGTTCAAACCGGAAACCTCAGAAGCGGACATTTTGACCCTGGTCAACGGCCTCGGTGCCCTGCCGGAGAAGATCGAGGAGATACGCGAGTTCCGCTTCGGCAAAGATGTCATCCACTCGGAACGCTCCTACGACTTTGCCCTGGTCTCCCGCTTCAACGACCTCGAGGCCATGCAGCGTTACCAGGTCCACCCGGAACACCAGCAAGTCGTGGCGCACGTCAAGGCCATCACGTCCAGCGTGATTGCCGTCGATTTCATCGATTAAGCGAACCGAAGGGATGGTCGCCGCCCGCGAAGGGGTCATCAAGTTCCTGTTGGACTTTCAACCCGGTCCGGCACCGAAGGCCAATCTGCTGCCGCCTTTGGCGGCCTGGCGGCAGGTTTTTCGCCAACGTGGTCTGCTCGGGCAGGATCCGCAGCGTTATGCCGGCTACGGATTCTGCAACTTAAGCCGCCGCCTGCCCGGCCGATCCGATCAGGGTTTTATCATTACCGGCACCCAGACCGGTGCTCTGGAGCATCTGACCCCACAAGACTACGCGATTGTTCTTTCCTGTGACCCATTCAACAACCGCTTAACCGCTTCGGGTCCGGTGAAGCCCTCATCGGAGGCCCTCTCGCACGGCATCTTGTATCAGTCCGCACCCGCCATCAACTGGGTCATGCATCTGCACAGCCCGGACATCTTCAGCGCCTGCCGGGAGCTGGCCCTGCCGTGCACGGATCCGGCCGTCGCTTACGGGACCCCGGAAATGGCCCGGGAGATCCGGAGAATTGCCCTCCGTCACGACTCCTCGTGCCCCTGTTTACTGGTTATGGCCGGACATCAGGACGGAATTCTTGCCTTTGGCGAGAACGCCGACGCCACCGGGGAACTGGTCATCAACACCCTTGAGCGGGCAATTCGCCACGCATGACCGCGCCCATGCAAGGCGATCAGATTCATGGAACTGTCCGGTCACGCCCCCCTTGCAGGCTGTGGGTCAGACTGCTATTTTGACATGTCATCAACTTCTCCTATAGGAGCCCGTCATGACCCCATCACCCGATTTGCTCTGGCTTGCTGCTGCCTTGATCATCGGCTTTGTGCTCGGCTTGATCCCGGCGATCATGATGTCCAGAAACCGTACCGAGGCGGCCCGCGCATCGGGGCGTCAGGAGCTGGCTGCCGAGGTCGCAACCCTGGAGGAGAGGCTGGTCCGCAAAGACGAACGCCTGCAGGGACTGGAAAGCGCGCTGGCCGAGTTGGCCGCGAAACGGGATGCGCTCGACCTGGTCCGCACGGAACTGGAGCGGGATAAATCGCGATTGAGCGCTGAGCTGAGAGAGCAGGCCAAAAGCGCCGATGAAAAGCTGCAGGTACTCAACGATGCCAAGCGGGAGTTGCAGGTTCAGTTCGAAAATCTGGCCAATCAGATCTTCGATGCCAAGACCAAGTCTTTTGCCGAGCAAAGTCGCGCCAATCTCGATACCATCCTCACCCCCTTCAAGGACAAGATCAGCGAATTCGAAAAACGCGTCAATGAGGCCTATACCACGGAAGGCAAAGAGCGCCACTCGCTGATCAAGGAAGTCCAGCGTCTGCAGGAGCTTAACCAGAAGCTGGGCGAGGACGCGGAAAATCTCACCAAGGCGTTGAAAGGAGATACCAAGACCCAAGGCACCTGGGGGGAAATCATCCTGGAACGGATTCTCGAGGAGTCTGGGCTGCGCAAAGGGATCGAGTACGAGACCCAAGGGGGCTTTCGCGACGGCGACGGACGTCTCCTCAAACCGGATGTCATCGTCCATCTGCCGGAAGAGAAGGACATTGTCATCGACTCCAAGGTCTCACTGGTCGCTTACGAGAAATATGTCCGGGCCGAAACCGATGACACGCGTGAGAACGCCGTGAAGCAGCATCTTCTGTCGATCAACGCCCACCTCAAAGGGCTCGAGGCCAAGAAATACGAGGAGCTGCCTGACCTCAAGAGTCTCGACTTTGTTCTCATGTTCATCCCGATCGAGAGTGCTTTCATGCTCGCGATCGAAAAGGACGATCAAATCTTCCGCAAAGCCTTCGAGAAGAATATCATGATCGTCAGCCCCTCGACCCTGCTGGTCACCCTGAGAACGATCCAGAACATCTGGCGCTATGAGTACCAGAACAAGAATGCGCTGGAGATTGCCGACCGGGCGGGCGCCCTCTATGACAAGTTTGTCGGCTTTGTCGACGACCTGGAGAAAATCGGCAACCAGCTCGATGCGACCCGGCGCGCTTACGATGGTGCCCACAACAAGCTCACCAGCGGTAAAGGCAATCTGGTGACGCGGGCCCAGGGGTTGATCGAACTTGGCGTCAAGAGCCGTAAACAGCTGCCCGCGGCGATCCGCCAGGCGGCTGAACCGGACGCACCCCTGGTCGCCCACGAGGTGTCAGAAGACCCCGAGTGACGCGACTCACACCTGCCGCACCGGCTGGTAGAAATCCTGGTTGCGCGCCTCCCCTGGAAAACTTTTGCACAGCAGGCTGTACAGCCGGGTCGCGCGCAGGTCGTAACGCAGCATCTCTTCAGCCAGGCGTCGCGTCTCCGGACGATCCTGGTAGAATCGGCCCAGGGTCTGCAGTGATCTCGCCGGGTCGCCGATCACCGGCAAGGCCTTCCTGCGGCGCATCCGGGCCAGCACCGATCGCCCCTTGGCCGTGTGCCCCAGCAAGCGCAGGTAAAGTGGCCCGCTTTGCACAAAGGCTTCCATGTCACCTTTGCGGGCCTGCATCAGCACGTACATCAGCATCCTCTGGATGCGCGTCAGGGTCCACTGCCTGGATTTGACCGCTTTGGCCATTTCGGCAAAATCACGCGCCTCAAGAGCAGCCCGACTGAGCCTGCGGTCGATGCCGTCTTCAACCATGTAGATGTTTTGCAAGCGATCCTCGTCCTGCAGCAGCTGCGCCTGCAGGGCAAGGAACAGCCGTTCACTGTCAGCGCAATGCCCCCGGTGCAGGGCCGCGGCCAGGATCTTGCCGCAGGATTCCGGGATCAGGGCATCGACCGCTTCGCCGCGGCTCAGTCGGGCACGGATCGCGCTGGCGCTGGCAATCGGCCCGGTCGCATGGGTCTCATGGTAACCGGCCCCCCGGCGTGGAATCGTGTCAGGCCGAATCCCGCTCTGTTCGATCCGCAACGCTTTCAGGTATTCAATCCCCAGGATGTTGTTGGGCAAACCGAGTTCATCCTCTTTGCCGAGGGCGGCATGCCTTTTCAATACGGTTTCACGTGCCGCCGGATAATTCAGCCCTTCGCGCAACAGCACAGCCGTTTCGTCCTCGATGGTCCGCTGGTGCGCGACAAGAATTTCGGCAATCCGGTCAAGTCGCTCAAGCCGCCCCGATTCACTGCCGAAACAGAGCGCATCGACCACACCGAGCGCGGCCAGCGAGCGCACGCCCCCCAAGGCAAAATGCGGTGCACTGTTGCAGGCGAAGGGAAACGGCAGCTCGAACACCAGGTCGACACCGGCAGCCAGCGCCATCTCGGTGCGCACCCACTTGTCGACCAGGGCCGGCTCCCCACGCTGCAGGAAGTGGCCACTCATCACCGCCACACTGGCCTCGGCACCGGTGATGTGCAGGCTCTGCTGCAGGTGATGCAGATGCCCGTTGTGGAAGGGGTTGTATTCGGTGATCAGGCCAACGACGTGCATGGAACCCCTCTTAACCGCGGCGGGTGTCGCCAGAAAATATACACGCAAACGGCTTCATAAAAAAAGATTAATCCTTTTAAGCGCTTGATTTACAAAGGAGATTTGAAAAAATTAACATTAAAATCATTTGCCTTGATGTATAGAAATATTATACTTGCACTGTCGAAAGCGGAAAGCCGCGGGTCCGCCCGCCTCCATAACCACGACCGGACAGCCGGGGCCGAAATATTTCGGCCCCGGCTTAACTTTTTTCAGCCACGCCAGGAAGGAGGTCAAGGCGTTCACCTGCAAATCAGAAGAAAAGGAGGATTTATGGACGGGTTTCTTTTCATGGTTGTCTTTGCGTTCCTACTCTTCGCAGTGGTTCTGCCCCTCGCCGGTTTTGTGATTGGCTTTTTCTGTTATTACGTCTTGCCTTATGCTTTTGCGGCTGTGGTCAGCGTCACCCTGGCGGTTCTTGCCGGAATCAATATCATTTTCAGCTGGTGGGTCTGGGTGCTCGGCTTGCTCTGGGCGGCTGCAGTCCACCTCATGAGAATGAAATTCCGCAACCTCGGTGAAGAGATCGAACATCATCATGCGGCCCATGCCACGCTGTTGATCGGTCTACCGCTGCAACGCCGCAAAAACCAACTGGCGGAATCCTGATTCTGTCAGACAGCCCCCCTGCCGAGATGATCCCAACCTGGGCAAGGGGACTGGACAGGCGCGGAAAAATCGCGCCCGGTGGAGAGCCGGGAAAGACGCTGAGGGCTTGACCTTCAGGTCTCTCCAGGCTCATCCGAAGGTGCGGTTTTCCTGCTCCATGACCCGAATGAATGTCGTCCGCTTGGACAGCTCCCGCAATGCCGAGGCGCCGACGTAGGTGCAGGTCGAGCGTAACCCCCCGAGGATATCCTTGACCGTTTCATCGATTGGTCCCCGGTAAGGCACCTCGACCGTCTTGCCTTCCGAGGCACGGTAATCAGCCACCATGCCGGCATGTTTCTTCATGGCGGTATCCGAACTCATGCCATAAAAAAGTTTGTAATGCTGGCCATCGCGTTCGACGAGCTGGCCGCTGCTTTCGTCGTGACCGGCAAACATGCCGCCGAGCATGACGAAATCCGCCCCGCCGCCAAACGCCTTGGCCACATCACCGGCGCAGGCGCAGCCGCCATCGGAGATGATGCGACCGCCCAGCCCATGGGCTGCATCGGCACATTCGATGACCGCCGACAACTGCGGATAGCCGACGCCGGTCTTGATGCGGGTGGTGCAGACCGATCCCGGGCCGATCCCGACCTTGGCGATATCGGCACCGGACAGCAGCAGCTGCTCGACCATTTCCCCGGTCACCACATTGCCGGCGATGATGGTTTTGTCCGGGTAGGCGTCCCGAACCCGGCTGACGAAGTCAACAAAAGACTCGGCATAACCGTTGGCCACATCGATGCAGATGAATTGCAGCTCGGGATGCTGGGTCAAAATCTGTCGGGTCTTTTCGAAGTCCTCATCCATGACCCCGGTGCTGACCATGATGCGCGAGAAGATGTCATCGTCGGACTGCCGCGCGATGAAATCCTGCCACTCGGCAAGGGAGTAATGTTTGTGAACCGCACAGAGCATGCGGTGACCGGCGAGAACTTCCGCGACGGCGAAGGTGCCGACCGTATCCATGTTGGCTGCGATAATCGGCACACCCTGCCATTGCCATCGGCTGTGCAGAAACGTGAAGGTGCGCTCCAACTCGACCAGTGACCGGCTTTTCAGGGTCGATCGCTTGGGACGAATCAGAACATCCTTGAAACCGAGTTTGATGTCCGTTTCGACGCGCATGCATTGATCCTTTCCCGGGCGAACCCGGACTGCTGAGATCGGCGCGGCACCGCCTGTCGGCCCGGCCCGTGACTGCTCAAGTATAACGGCAGATGAACGCGGTTGAAATCAAAACCGTACCTCCAGAGGCTGCGCCAGGCGGGTCTGCGTCGCTGTGGTCACGGTCCGGTAAGCCCTGATCTCGACGCCGGCGGAGGCAACCTGCCATAGCAGACGGGCATACTCCGGATCGACCTCGCCGGCGGCGCGAAAGGCTGAGGCTTCGCCGCGCCGGACGAGGAACAGGACCACCGCCCGCCAGCCATCGGCCGCTGCCTGCATCAGATCACGCAGATGCTTCTGACCGCGCAGGGTGACCGCATCGGGGAAACAGGCGACCTCCCGCGCGCAGCACAGGG
Organism: Desulfuromonadales bacterium; assembly: GCA_037383085.1. Taxonomy (GTDB): domain Bacteria; phylum Desulfobacterota; class Desulfuromonadia; order Desulfuromonadales; family BM103; genus JARRPG01. The sequence continues at coordinate 13,571 of JARRPG010000032.1, forward strand.
TCACGTTCTTGACCTCGAGCAGGACCTTTTCCGTTGTCCCCTGGAGCATGAAATCGATCCGGCTGTTGGCATAAGGATATTCCGCTCTGATAATGTGATCGGTGAAGCTCACAATACGACCCTCCTGAAGGGCCTCTTCGACAACCCGGTTGGCCCGATGGGTGTTGATATCGACCCAGAATCCGTTGACGGTCACCAACTCCCAGGTCCAGCCAAGCCGGCGGCGTGGGTTGTCGGTTTTGGACAGCAGCACGACGGATCCGGGCTCGGCACACTGGGACATACTGCCGGTATTCGGCGTGTAGGCGGTCACCTGTGCGCCGTCATCCAGGACCACGTCGGCCAGGAAACGCTGATAACGTCGCACCAGGCGACCTCTATGGAGGGGCTGGGGTAATCGCATCGCAACACCGTGCATCTGTCTGGTCATTATTTTAACGGCCGCGCCGGGCAACAGCAAGCACCGGGGAAAGCATTTGACTCTCTTCGGTCACTGCCCTAGACTGGGCGCGCTTTATTCAACCACCTGAATTCGCCGAGGATTCCCGTTGCTACTGACCGATCCGCAAACACCTGCTCCGTTGCGCCCCCTGGCGGCCGATGCCGTGCGCATCCTGCCCTTGGGCGGGCTGGGTGAAATCGGTCTGAACATGATGGTTGTCGAAGCCTGGGGCAAGCTGCTGATCATCGATTGCGGGCTGATGTTCCCCGAAGCTTACATGCTCGGCATCGACCTGGTCATTCCGGATGTTTCGGCGATCGTCGATCGGCGTGACGATATCGCCGGCATCCTGCTCACCCATGGCCACGAAGATCACATCGGCGCCATCCCCTTTCTTCTGGAGACCTTGGGATGCCCGCCGATTTACGGCTCGCCACTGACCCTGGGCCTTTTGGCCAGCAAGCTTGAGGAGCATCATCTGCAAAACCGCGCCGATTGTCATGCGGTCGCGGTGCGCGAGCCCCGCATGATCGGCCCCTTTGAAGTGGAGTTTTTCCGTGCGGCACATTCGATCGTCGATGGCTGCGGTCTGGCCATCCGTACGCCGGCCGGATTGATTGTCCACACCGGCGATTTCAAGCTCGACCCGACTCCCGTCGACAACCAGCCGACCGACCTCGGCAGACTGGCGGCCTACGGTGAAGCCGGCGTCTTACTTTTGCTGTCCGATTCGACCAATGTCGAGTGTGCCGGCCAGACCCTCTCCGAGCGCCGCGTCGGTGAGGCCTTCGAAGCCCTGCTGCCCAGCTGTACGGGCAAGGTTCTGGTGGCCACCTTCTCATCCAACATCCACCGGATTCAGCAGGTGATGACCGCGGCTGAATCCGTCGGCAGGAAAGTCTATGTTTCCGGACGCAGTATGGTCAAAAACATCGCCATCGCCAGAGAGCTCGGTTATCTTCGGGTGGCCGACGACCGGCTGATCGATTTGCGCCAAATGCGTCAACTGCCCCCGGAACAGATCTTGATTCTGACCACCGGCAGTCAGGGCGAACCGCTCAGTTCCCTGTCGCGGATTGCCATGGATGATCACAAACAGATCCACCTGGCGGCTGGAGACACGGTCATCTTGTCCTCGAAGTTCATTCCCGGCAACGAACGGGCCATCACGCACCTGATCAACCATCTCTACCGCCGCGGTGCCGAGGTGCACTACGAAACAACCAGCGAGATTCATGTCTCCGGCCATGCCAGTCAAAGTGAATTGCGGACGATCCTGAATCTGGTCAAGTCAAAATATTTCGTGCCGGTTCACGGTGAATACCGCCATCTGGTCAAACATGCCCAACTGGCCCGCGAGATGGGCTGGAGCGAAGAGAGGGCCACCGTCATCGGCAATGGCACGCCGCTGGTCCTCTCCGCCAACGGTCTGCAGATCGAGGCGAAGGTCGACACCGGGCGGGTCTTCATCGACGGCAAGGGAGTCGGCGATGTCGGCGAGATGGAACTGCGCGACCGACGTCACTTGTCCAATCACGGTTTGGTGATCGTCTTCTTGGCCCTCAATCAGCACACCGGGGCGATTGTTTCCGGACCGGAGATCGTCACCCGCGGGTTTGTTCCCGAAGACCAGCAGGAGGACCTGCTGCAGGAAGCCCGGACGCTGGTCAGCAGTCTCCTCGCAGAGCACAGCCGTGACGCCGTCAGCGACTGGGAGGAACTGCGCGTCGAGGTGCGCAAGACGTTGCGTCGGCTGTTCAACAAAGCGATCGATCGCCGGCCATTGATTCTGCCGGTGATCATGGAATTGTAGCTGCATCGTGCAGAGCGACAAGGGACCATTGATGTTATTCCCTGATCCCGGTTTTTAAATCTTTGTTCTCTGGCTTCTTATGACAACTCTTCACGCCATCATGCTCGGCATTCTCCAGGGGGCCACGGAGTTTCTGCCGGTCTCCTCCAGCGGCCACCTGGTTCTGGCCCAGCACCTGCTCGGTGACTTTCAGCAGCCGGGCGTCCTGTTCGACGTTCTGCTGCATGTCGGCACCATGGTCGCGGTGGCGCTCTATTTCTGGCGTGACCTGGCCGGCCTGGCCAGCTCGCCCTGGCGGACCGGTGAGAGGGCCGCCGCCCAGAGACATATGCTGCTCCTGCTGATCGCGGGTTCCGTGCCGACCGCCTTGATCGGCCTGCTGTTCAAGGATGTCCTGGTGGGACTTTTCGAGCGGCCGGATATTGTCTGTGTCATGCTGCTGGTCACCGGGACCTTGCTCTGGCTCGCCGAACGCCTGCGCCGCAGGCAGGCCTGCCGCGGGCAGATGAACTATGCGGATGCCCTGCTGGTCGGCACGGTTCAAGGGGCTGCCATCATCCCCGGCATCTCACGCTCCGGGTCGACTATTGCCACCCTGCTTCTGCGTGGTGTCGATGGGGAAACCGCGGCCCGCTTCTCCTTCCTGCTGGCTCTGCCGGCGGTTTGCGGTGCCGCCCTGCTGTCCCTGCGGGATCTTGAAGGGGTCGCTGTATCGTCGCTACTGCCCTATCTGGCGGGGACCGTTGCCGCGCTGATCACCGGCCTGCTTTGCATCCATCTGCTGCTCGGTGTCATCCGGCGCCATAAACTGCACTGGTTTGCCCTTTATTGCTGGCTGGTCGGTGCCATCGGACTGGTCTATTTTTTCTAGGCCCTTCGGTATCCAGTCTTTGACCTGCCCCGGCCCATTGCGCTAAGATAGCGCGGATTCCATTCAAGGTCGCATATGAGCGAAAAACCACGGAAACCCTTTCTTCGGGAACACATCAAAAAGGAAATTGCCGGTCTTGTCTGGATGGCGGCCGGACTGTTTCTTTTGTTGAGCCTGGTTTCCTTCCACAACGGCGACCCGTCCTTCAACAACAATCTCGACCCGGCCACGATTCACAATTTCTGCGGCAAAGTCGGCGCCTACGTTGCCGACCTCTTCTACCAGGCAATCGGCCTGCCGGCGCTGCTGATCCCCTTCGCCTGTCTGCTGTTTGCCTGGCGGCTGCTGAAATTTCGTGATCTTCATCCCCGCATTTACAAGATTGTCGCTTTTCTGATCATGCTCTTTTCGATCGCCGGCCTGATCTCGCTGAAGCTGGAGAAAGTCGCCTTGTTCGGCCAGGTTCTGAACCAGGCCGGCGGTTTCATCGGCTACTTTCTGGCCAGCACCCTGAAAGGCTGGTTCAACCTGACCGGGGCAACCATCTTCCTGTTCGTTTTCCTCTCCGTGTCAGCGATGCTCGTCGCCCGCTTTTCCATGGTTCTGTTTCTGGAAGGGTTGCTGGCACGACTAGGCGGTGTTCTGGAGAGACGTCGGGCTGCCCGGCAGGCCCGGAAAGCCTTGAAAGCCTCGAAAAAACCGGCCAAAGAGAAAGCCCCGGTGATTCGGACGCCGGAACCGGCCCCACCTCCCCCCCAGAAAGCCAAGAACAAAAAGACGGACCGGCAAAAGACGGCAGCCAGCCAGGAGACCTTTGACTTCCTGGAACCATCGGGCACCTACTATCCGCCGTCCCTGAACCTGCTCGACCATGAAGGCGAAACGGCGAAGCCTGTGGACAAGGACGCCCTGATGATGAATGCCCGTCTGCTCGAGAAAAAGCTGCTGGACTTCAACGTCGAGGGGGATGTGGCCGAGGTCAAGCCGGGGCCCGTCGTGACCATGTACGAATTTGCTCCGGCGCCCGGTGTCAAGGTCAACAAAATCGCCAATCTGGCCGATGACCTGAGTATGGCGCTGAAAGCCCTGTCGATTCGCATCGTGGCGCCGATTCCGGGACGCGGCGTGGTGGGCATCGAGATCCCCAACCGTCACCGTGAGATGGTTTATCTCAAAGAGATTTTTGCCAGTGACGAATTCCAGAAGACCGGCAGCCGCCTGCCCCTGGCCCTCGGCAAAGACATCTTTGGCCACACCATCGTTTCAGACCTGGCCAAAATGCCGCACCTGCTGGTTGCCGGTGCCACCGGAACCGGCAAATCGGTCTCGATCAACTCGATGATCCTGTCTCTGCTCTACCGGGCGGAGCCAAAGGATGTCCGGCTGATCATGATCGATCCGAAAATGCTCGAATTGTCCATGTATGAGGGCATTCCACACCTGTTGTTGCCGGTCGTGACCAATCCGAAGAAAGCCGCCCTGGCACTGAACTGGGCCGTCCGGGAGATGGAGCGGCGCTACAAGCTGATGGCTGACAAGGGCGTCCGCAACATCGACGGCTACAATCGCAAACTGGCCAAAGAGGAGAAAGACAAACCCGTGCCCTCCAAGTCGGCAGCGGAGGACGAGGCTTCGGTCGAAATATTGGAAGAGGCCCTGCCGGAAATCGAGATGCTCGACGCGCAGGAACTGGACCATGGCCACCTGCCCTACGTGGTGGTGATCGTCGATGAACTGGCCGACCTGATGATGGTTGCCGGCCGCGAGATCGAGGAGTCGATTGCCCGCCTGGCTCAGATGGCGCGCGCCGCCGGCATCCACCTGATCCTGGCCACCCAGCGACCGAGTGTCGACGTCATTACCGGGCTGATCAAGGCCAACTTCCCGACCCGTATTTCCTTCAAGGTCTTCTCCCGGACCGATTCCCGAACGATTCTCGATCAAATGGGGGCCGAGGCACTGCTCGGCAACGGCGATATGCTCTTTTTACCGCCCGGGACCGGTGCCGTGCAGCGGGTCCACGGCGCTTTCGTCTCGGAAATCGAAGTCCAGCGGGTGGTTGATTTTCTCAAGAAACAGGGCAAGCCGGATTATGACAAGTCCATCCTCGAGGCACCGCCGACAACGGAAAGCAGCCAGGGTGACGACGAGGAATACGATGAAAAGTGGGACGAAGCGCTGGCCATCATTGCCGACACCAAGCAGGCGTCCATCTCGATGCTACAGCGCCGTTTGCGGCTCGGCTACAATCGCGCGGCGCGAATGATCGAAAAGATGGAGGCGGAAGGCATTGTCGGGCCCTCCGATGGAACCAGCCGCCCCCGCGAGGTCTTCATCAACAAGATCGGTGGCGACAGTTAAAGACGTTTTCATGCGCCGCTAGCTCAGCTGGATAGAGCATCTGACTTCGGATCAGAGGGCCGGGAGTTCGAATCTTCCGCGGCGCGCCAAGGTGACGAAGGCCTGACATCGCCCAGCGATGTGAAGGCCTTTTTTCATGGACGAGACGCAACAGACCATGATGGTGAATGATGCGGAGACCTCCAGGCTGTTGGCTGTCGATTGCGGACTCAAAACCGGGTTCGCGCTGTTCGACCTGTCCGGCCGATTGCTCTGGTACCGTTCACAGAACTTCGGCAACCGCTCGCGGCTGAGAAAAGCCGTCGGTCCGCTTCTCGGCGCGATTGACGGACTCTCTCATCTGGTTCTGGAGGGGGGCGGGGATCTGGCCGATGTCTGGATCCGGGAGGCCCAACGCCGGGGGCTGACGATCTGTCAGGTTCAGGCGGAGGGCTGGCGCCGTGCCTTGCTGCTGCCCCGTCAGCAGCGCTCCGGCAAGCAGGCCAAACAGGTCGCCGGCGAAGTCGCCCGGGAGATCATCGCATCCAGTGGCACCCCCAGGCCGACATCGCTGCGTCACGATGCCGCCGAAGCAATTCTGGTGGGCTGGTGGTTTTTTCAGGACAAGGGCGTGCCCGACTGACCGCCGCCCTCAGCAGGGAGCACCGCGCAGGGTTTATGCGCCCCGGTTGTCACCGACGCTGCAAACGGTGTACGCCGTTTGAAAATGCCCCTGAGAATGCTAACATGTGACGCATCCTGAAGGAGCGCGTGAAGCGATGGACAATAACGATTTAACGCACTTGTTGCGCGCGGTCGAAAACGGCGACGTGACGGTCGAGGAGGCGCTCGGCCGACTGCGCAGCTTGCCTTTTGAAGTGATCGATGGCGCCACCATCGATCACCATCGACCCCTGCGACAGGGCGTCCCCGAAGTGATTCTCGGCGAGGCGAAATCTGCCGAGCAGATTGCCCTGATCGTCCGCAGCATGGCGGATCATGGGGACAACGTCCTGGTCACCCGCATCGACGCCGCCAAAGCGCAGATCCTGGGCGAAGAACAGCCCGATGGCAGTTACGATCCGCTGGCCCGCTGTTTCAGCCTGCGCAGAAAGCCTTTTGAAGATCTCGGCCGGGGTCCGATTCTGGTCCTCTGTGCCGGCACCTCGGACCTGCCGGTGGCCCGTGAAGCGGCGATCACCGCCCGCATGTTCAACAACCGGGTCGATGAGCTGGTGGATGTCGGCGTCGCCGGCATTCATCGTCTGCTGGCCCATTCCCAGCAGTTGCTGGACGCGGCTGTGATCATCGTGGTCGCCGGGATGGAGGGCGCCCTGCCCTCTGTGGTCGGTGGTCTCGTCGATGTCCCGGTCATCGCCGTCCCGACTTCGGTCGGTTACGGGGCTTCTTTCCGGGGCGTCGCGGCCCTGCTGGGCATGCTCAACTCCTGTGCTGGCGGCATCAGCGTGGTCAACATCGATAACGGCTTCGGCGCGGCTTTTGCCGCCACCCGGATCAACCGAAAGCGCTCCTCATGAGCCTCCTTTACCTGGACACTTTTGCCGGCATTTCCGGCGATATGATGCTCGGACTGCTCATCGACCTGGGGGTTGAGAGGGAGACCCTTCAGCGCCATCTCGCGCAGCTGCCGATCGCCGGATATCGCCTGGAACAGCGCTTGGAAAAACGGCACGGGATTGCCGGGACCCGGCTGGCGGTTGTCTGTGACGGGGGACAGCCCCGGCGCAGCTGGGCGGAGATCGACAGCATGCTTGCCGAAAGCTCCCTGGTCGACCCGGTAAAAACCCTGGCACGTGCTATCTTCCGATGCCTCGGCGAGGCCGAAGCGCACGTCCATCGCCTGCCACCGGAGGAGGTGCATTTCCACGAGGTCGGTGCGGTCGACGCGATCGTCGATATTGTCGGCAGTGCCGTTGGCCTGCACACGCTGCAGCCGGAGCGGGTGGTGTGCGCCCCCCTGCCCTTGACGCGGGGGTTGACGACCGGCGAGCACGGCACCATTCCGCTGCCGGCACCGGCGACCCTGCACATCCTGCACGACCAGCCGGTCGTCTGGATTGGCGGCGAGCGCGAGCTGGTCACCCCGACCGGGGCCGCCATTGCCGTAACGGTAGCCGAATTCGGCGACCTGCCGGAGATGACGATCGAGCAAAGCGGTTATGGCGTCGGCAACTGGGAGCTGCCAGATCGCCCCAACCTGCTGCGCGGCATCCTCGGTACGGCCACAGCCCCGTCGACCACGGAGTCCGACCGGGTGACGATTCTCGAAACCCATCTCGGCAGAGCAGTGCGATCGGCATCCGGCTGTATGAGGCGCAACGCATGAAGCTGCGTCGTCAGACAGCCACGATCAGAACCCCCTTAGGTGACGCTGTCGTCAAGCTGATCTACGATGGGCCGGAGCTGCTGCGCCTGACCCCGGAACATGACAGTTGCCGCAAACTGGCCGCGGCCAGCGGCCGGCCGCTTCCGGAGATTTATCGGATCGTCACTGCCGCGGGCCATCGCTGCTATGGAATGGAGGACTAGTGCGCCGTTTTATCCTCTTCCTCGCCAGCAATGCCGGCCTCGGCTATGCCCCGGTGGCCTCGGGGACGGTCGGGACTCTCGCCGGAATTCCAATCTTCTACCTGACCGCAGCCTGGCCCGGATGGCTGTTTCTGCTGACCTGGTCGGCCTTGCTGTTCCTCAGTTTCTGGGTGGCCGATAGTGCCGGCCGGATTTACGGCGTTGCCGACGACGGCCGCATCGTCATTGATGAACTGGTTGGCTACCTGGTCACCGTTGCCCTGCTGCCCTGGAGTTGGACCACGGCGCTGCTCGGCTTCTTCTGGTTTCGCCTGTTTGACATTTTCAAACCGCCGCCGGCGCGCTGGTTCGACCAACATTTCAAGCACGGCGTCGGAGTCGTCCTCGACGATGTCGCTGCGGGGTTGTACGGTGCGATCGCTTTGCGGCTGACCCTCTGGCTGCTGGCGCAAGTTTGAAGGCTGGCCCGTGAGAACGGATCGACTGCAGATGAAAATTGCTCTTCTGACCATAGGCGATGAACTGCTCAATGGCGATCTTGCCGATACCAACACGGCAGAGATCGCGCGACAATTGTTCGCTGACGGGTTTCGCCTGCATCTCTCGGTCAGCACCGGCGACCAGCTCGCTGACATCGCCACCATGCTCCAGAACTTGGTGGCGGAACACGATGCGGTGATCGTCACCGGCGGCCTCGGTCCGACCGAGGATGACCGCACCGCCCGGGCGGCCGCGCGGGCTTTCGACCGACCCTTGGCGCTGCATGACACGGCTCTGGATCAGATCCGCGCACGATTTCGCCAGTGGCAACGGGCCATGCACCCGGCGAACGAAAAACAGGCCATGCTGCCGTCCCGCAGCACCGTGATCGCCAACCCCGAAGGCACAGCACCGGGCTTCCATCTGCGCCAGAACAACACGGACCTCTATTTTCTCCCCGGGGTCCCCCGGGAGATGCGGATCATGCTCGAAACCGAGGTCATCCCCGCCCTGCGCAACCGATTCCCGGATCGTCCGCCGCTGTGTCAGCGGACCATCACCCTGTTCGGCTTGCCGGAACCCGAGGTTGAATCGCGGCTTCAGAATTGTCTGCCGGAGCAGGTCGCATTGGCCCTCAACGTGGACTTCCCAATGGTCCAGGTCAAGCTCAGAACGAGCGGTACCGACGCCCAAAAAAATGTCGACCGGGCTGAAGTCGTGGTCAGAAAGGTTCTCGGTGATTTCATCGTTGGCTTCGACAAGACCACGCTGGCGGAAACGGTTGGGCGTCAGTTGACCGCCGCCGGGCGGACACTGGCCTTGGCCGAATCGTGCACCGGCGGACTGATCAGCAAGCTGCTCACCGATCTCCCCGGCGCTTCGACTTACCTGGAGCGCGGCATCGTCAGCTATGCCAATACCGCCAAAATCGACTGCCTCGGTGTCGATCCGGAGATTCTCGAGCGCTACGGTGCGGTCAGCGACGTCTGTGCCCTGGCCATGGCCCGGGGCGTCCGGATGCGCGCGCGCACCGATATCGGCCTCGCCGTCACCGGAATCGCCGGACCGGAGGGTGGCACAGCGGACAAACCCGTCGGCACGGTCTATATCGCCCTGAGTGATCCTGACGGTGAACACGCAGAACGCTTTCAGTTCCCGGGTGACCGCGACCGGGTGCGCTTGCGGACCGCCTGTATGGCACTCGAGTGGTTGCGCCGGGCCACGACCCCTGACCTCTCCGGGGACGCATCCTGATGCTTGAAGTCCTCCTCATCCTGTGCGGATTGACCACCCTGTTTGCTGCCGGCTGGGCGCTTTACAGCCGTCACAGTCTGCGCCAGGTGAGACGCCGTATGGCGGCCCTTGAACAGCAGCATGAGGCGCTGAAACGAGAACTCGCCGCTTTTCGAAGCCGCAATCATCATCTGGTCGAAAATGCCGGGGAGGCGATGTTTCTCTTCGATCAGGACAGTGGCGCTCTGCAGGAAGCCAATCGGGAAGCACGCCGGCTGCTCGGCTACAACCCGGCAGAAGTGACCCACATGACGTTCAAAGGGCTCTTCTCGAGGAAGCAGAGGCGGCCGCTTCTGTACATGATGAGCCAGGCCAGGAAAACCGGCGAAGCGGAAGCCAAGAGTGTCACCTTCCGCCGCAAGGACGGCAGCCATTTTATTGGCGATATCAAAGTCAGAACGGCGGAAATCGACGGGCGCAAAATCGTTCACGGGACGTTTCATGACACCACCCCGGTCATCAACCTGCAAAGTGAGCTGCGCCGGCACAATCGTCACTTAAGCCTGTTGAACCAGATTTCCCAACGGGTGACCGAAGGGCATGATCTGTCGCAGACACTCGAAATCATTCTCGAAGAAGTGATCAAGAGTCTGGCGATTTCCGGTGGGGGGATTTTCCTTCTGGAAAACCGCGGCCAGGAGATGAAACTGGCGATTCATCACAATATTCCCGATCCGGTTGTCACCGATTTGAACACCATCCAGCCGGGTCTCGGCCTGGCCGGCAACGTCGTCACCTCCGGCCGTCCGCGGATGTCGAAAAATTTACAGAAAGACCATCGACGCATCTCAAACGCCGTCGTCAACGACAACTGGCGGGCCTTTCTGGCGGTTCCTTTCGTTGCCGAGGAAAAGGTTCTCGGCGTCCTGTTTGTTTTTGATCGGGGCCGCCGCGACTTCACCCGTGATGACATCCGGTTGATCCAGGCTATCGGTCGACAACTCGGCCCGACCCTGAAAAATGCCGAACTGCTCGACGAGCTGCAGTGGCAACACCGTCTGAACTGTGCCAGCATGCGGGAGTTGGAACGATCTCGGGCCGCGTTGCGTGAAAACATCGAACATCTGGAACAGCACCACCGCACCCTGCAGAGTCTCAACCAGATGAAAAGTTCTTTCCTTTCGCTGGCTTCGCATGAACTGCGCACCCCCCTGACAACGATTCTGTCCGGCACGGAATTCCTCCAGGAGCAGGTCATGAGCCAGCTCGCCGAGAAGGAACAGCGTGCCCTCGACGTCATCATGCGGGGCAGCCTGCAGCTGAATCACACCGTCGACAATCTCCTGGAAGCCGCCCGCCTGGAAGCCAAGACGCTTTACATGGCCCGGGAGGCGTTCAATCCCCTGCTGATGATCCAGGAACTGGTTCAGGAACACGCCGAGAACTGCCTGCAGCGGGGACTCCAATTGGAACTCGAAGATTTTCCGCAACAGGTCGTGGTCCGGGGCGACGTGCATCATCTCAAAAGAGCCTGCGACAGGCTGCTTGAAAATGCCGTCAAGTTTACTCCGGAGGGTGGGCGCATCGCGATTCGGGGGCGTCAGCTTGCCCGGCCGGAGGTCAAAGCCCTGGCCGAGGATCTGCGTCCCTTTTCGCGCGCTTTTTTTGACGGCCCCCTGGCCGACCATTACCTGGAAATCGCCATTGAAGACAGTGGTATCGGGATCGAGGAAGTCGACCGTTTGCGTATTTTTGAAAAATTTCAGGAGGTCGGCGATATCGCCAGCCATTCGACCTCGCGGGCCAGTTTTGGCGGCAAGGGTGTCGGTCTCGGCCTGACCCTGGTCAAGGGAATCGTCGAGACCCATGAAGGACTGGTCTGGGTGGAGAGCGCCGGCCTGAACCAGGGCAGCTGCTTTGCCGTGCTGCTGCCGTTGAGCAACCCGGACGAAGGCAAACATGTCCTCGGTTAGAGCCTTTCTCGCGATACCGTTGCCCGATGCTTTGCACAATGCCCTGGCGACTTTGCAGGATGATCTGCGCAAGCAGCTGCACGGGGTGCGCTGGAGCCACAGGGAAAATCTGCATCTGACCCTGCATTTCTTCGCTGAAGTGAATCAGGAAAATCTTGAAAAGATTAAGGCTTCTATGCTATCCGTTAAGCGCTGTCAGCGGCCTTTCCAGGTGACCGTGACGGGGCTTGGCGCCTTTCCCAGCCTGCGGCGGGCCCGGGTTATCTGGCTCGGCACCCAGCCCCAGGAACCGCTCGGGCAACTGTACCGCAAATGCCGCCGCGCGTTGCAAGCTGCCGGCATCGAAACAGACTCCAGGCCGTATTTTCCGCATGTGACAATCGGCAGGACGCGCCGTCAGCCTGTTGACCTTGCCGCTTTGGGCGCACGGCCTGGTGACGCGCCGATCGGCGGGCTGCCCGTGACAAGGATGATTCTTTACGAAAGCCGGCTGACGCCGGAGGGCGCCCACCACAACCCTTTGTTTGAGGTACATTTTGATGAACAAGCAGACGAAACCATTTGACCGTTTCCCATGGATTGCGGGCGATAGCCCTTGCCGAAGGAGGGAGTGACAATGACCGACAACGATCGCAACAGAGCCATCGAACTGGCCATGGGCCAGATTGAAAAGCAATTTGGTAAAGGCAGTATCATGCGCCTCGGTGAGGATGCCGTCCTGCCCGATGTGCAATCGATCTCCACCGGCGCTTTGAGCCTCGATATCGCCCTTGGCATCGGCGGCGTCCCGCGCGGCCGGGTCATCGAAATCTACGGGCCGGAATCCTCCGGCAAAACGACCCTGGCCCTGCACATTGCGGCGGAAGCACAGAAGGTCGGCGGCGTGGCGGCTTTCATTGACGCCGAACATGCCCTCGATGTGCATTACGCCAAAAAGCTCGGGGTCAACACCGATGACCTGCTGATTTCGCAGCCCGATACCGGTGAACAGGCCCTGGAGATTGCCGAAGTTCTGGTCCGCAGTGGAGCTATCGATGTCATGGTGATCGACTCGGTTGCGGCCTTGGTGCCGCGGGCGGAAATCGAGGGAGAGATGGGCGATTCGCACATGGGACTGCAGGCCCGCCTGATGTCCCAGGCGCTGCGCAAGCTCACCGCAACCATCAGCAAATCGCATTGCTGCGTCATATTCATCAACCAGATCCGCATGAAGATCGGCGTCATGTTTGGCAACCCGGAAACCACCACCGGGGGCAATGCCTTGAAATTTTATTCGTCGGTGCGCATGGATATCCGCCGGATTGCTTCCCTGAAACAGGGCCAGGACGCGATCGGCAACCGTACACGGGTCAAGATCGTCAAGAACAAGGTGGCGCCTCCCTTCAAGGAAGCCGAATTCGACATCATGTACGGCACCGGTATCTCCCGGGAAGGTGATCTGGTCGACCTCGGTGTCAATTGCAACATCATCGAAAAGAGTGGGTCCTGGTTTTCTTACGGCGAAGAGCGCATCGGTCAGGGACGCGAAAACGCCAAACAGTTTCTGTCCGAACACCCCGAGACAGCCGCCGAAATCGAAGCGAAAATCCTTGTGCATTACGGTCTCAAAGCCGCTGCCAGCGACACCCCAGGAGACTAACCGATGGAACTCAATGAAATCCTCTCGGTGGGCCTGAAATCCGGAGCCTCGGATATTCATCTGAAAGCCGGACTGCCGCCGATCTACCGGATTGACGGCGTTCTGAGACCTTTGCCGAAGGCGCCGCGCATTTCTCCCGAACAGACGGAACAGATCACGCGTGAAGTCATGAATGATTTGCAGCGGGAACGCTTCGAAAAAGCCAGCGAAGTCGATCTGGCTTACGGCGTCCCCGGCCTCGGCCGCTTCCGGGTCAACGCTTTTACCCAGCGCGGCTCGATCTCCCTGGTGTTGCGCGCCAT
>JARRPG010000033.1:0-35480 GCA_037383085.1 Desulfuromonadales bacterium
TTCATCAGAACGGGCTTCGGTATTGGTGTGATCGGGCGGCTCAGTCGGCGCCCTGGGCGGTGACAACGCTTGGTTCATCCGGCTCCGGTTCGCCCGGCGTCATGCTCTCAATCAAGACCTCGGCCCCAATGGTTGCCGCATGGCGCACCAGATTGTCGGCACGATCTCCGTCATGAGTCTTGAACGCCTGGATCATGTTGCGGTGCTGTTCCACGGAAATTTCCATGCGCCCCGGCTGCGACAACGACGCCAGGCGCAGTCGCTTGAACTTCATGACCAGTTGGTTGATCATTTCAGAAAGCCGTTCATTGCCGGCAGCTTTGATGAACATTTCGTGAAATTCATTGTGGACCCGGAAGAAATTCTTGACATCCCCCTGTTTGGCGATCTCCGCCAAGCGATTGTTGATCGCTTCCAGGCGTTCGATATCCTTATCGGTCAGCTTCTCCGCCGCCATGCGGGCGGCAAACCCCTCAAGAATGATCTTGATGGTATAGAATTCCTCCACATCGCGCTCCGAGAGCGAGGCCACAACCGCTCCCTTGCGTGGAATCACCTTGAGATACCCCTCGGATTCCAGTTGTCGAAACGCCTCGCGGATCGGGGTGCGACTGATCCCGAAACGCTCGGCCAGCTCCGGTTCTGAAACCCGTTCACCCGGTTTCAGTGTACCTTTCAGAATGGCATCCCGAATTGTTTCCAGGATCTTCTCACGCAAGGTCTGATGTCGTTCAATCTGTTTTCTGCGCACCGTGAAACTCCCTAGAGGAAAGAACTCAAAAATTGTATACTGTATACAGAGAAAGTCAAGACAAAATTGTATACACTTTTTAGCTAACTGACTTAACTGCTTGCCTTTTATGACTTCCGTGATTATCATCAAAACAATTTTATAAAAGGATGTTTCATGAATCCGGTTCGCCACTTGCGTTTCTCTGTCGCCGCCCTCTTCTCAGTGATCGCCATCGGCACTGTCGGTTATGCGCTGATCGAGGACTGGGCGGTCTTCGATGCGCTGTATATGACTGTGATCACCCTGGCCACCGTCGGCTTCCGCGAAGTGCACGACCTCAGCCAGGAGGGCAAACTGTTCACCATCGTCCTGATTATTTGCGGCACCGGGGTGATTGCCTACACGCTCAGCAGCCTGATCCAGTTCACGCTCGAAGGCCAGTTGCGCAAAATCCTGGGGAGGAAAAAATTGGAAAGTCGCATCAGCAAGCTCAAGGGGCATTACATTATTTGCGGCTACGGACGGATCGGCCACCTGATCTGCCGCGAGTTCCAGTCCCGGCCGACGACCTTCGTGGTCGTGGAAAAAGACCCGCAGCAGATTGAACGCCTGGATCGCGAGGGGTATCTGTACGTTGAGGGAGACGCGACCGACGACGAGACCTTGCAGGCGGCCGGTATTGAAGACGCCAAAGGCTTGATCACCGCGGTGACCTCGGATACCGACAATGTCTACATCACGCTCACCGCCCGGGGCCTGAATCCAAAGCTGTTCATCCTGGCACGATCCGGTGAGGAGGGGTCGGAAAAGAAACTGCTGCGGGCCGGCGCCAGCAAGGTGATCTCGCCTTACACCATCGGTGCCAACCGCATGGCGCAGGCCATCCTGCGGCCTTCCGTGGTCGATTTCATCGAACTCGCCACGACCAGTGCGCACCTGGCGCTGCAGATCGAGGAAATTCGCATTGCGCCGGGTTCCAACCTGGTTGGAAAAACCCTGGTCGATTCCGGGATCCGCCAAACGATGGGCATCATCATTGTCGGCATCAAGCAGACCGATGGTAAAATGAGCTTCAATCCGCCGTCGGACCAGGTGCTTGAACCGAACGCGGTGCTGATTATTCTTGGTGAGCGGCCTTCGATCGACCGGCTGGAAAAGATTGCCGAAGGACCGGCAACGTGAAAACTGGCGTCCTCGGCGGTCATCTGCCCTGGCCGCATGTCGCGGAGCATCTCGACCTGATGCGCGCTCTCGACCTGGTCCCGGAAATCGCCGTCAAGGGCCCGGAACTGGACGCTCTCGATCCGCTTCAGCTGAAAAGGCTTGCGCAGACACTCACCGCCGCAAACATCCGGCCCCGCATCCATGCACCCTTCTTCGACCTGAATCCGGGGGCTCTCGACCCGCTGATTCGCCAGGCCACCCGGCAGCGTCTTGAGCAGACCCTGAATCTCGCCAGAGATTTGCATGCCGAGCTGGTGATCCTCCATCCCGGCGTCGACAAATGGCGCTATCCGCGCCTGGAAAAGACCTGGCTGTCCTTGGCGCTGGACTTTTTCCCGCCCCTGGTCAACCGGGCGGCGGACATGGACTGCCGCCTGGCGATCGAAAACATCTACGAGGAAAGCCCGGAAAACCTAGTTTTACTCGTCGATGGGC
This sequence comes from Desulfuromonadales bacterium, assembly GCA_037383085.1. Taxonomy (GTDB): domain Bacteria; phylum Desulfobacterota; class Desulfuromonadia; order Desulfuromonadales; family BM103; genus JARRPG01. The sequence goes on from JARRPG010000033.1 coordinate 2,393, forward strand.
TGGCGTCGAGATTTTTTGGCCATTGCTTCGATATTGGCCACTGGCATTTGTTCGGCAAACGGCCTCTGGCCGAATGGCTCGACGCCATCGGTGCGCAACTGTTCCACCTGCACCTGCACGATAATCACGGTCGTGCCGATGAGCACCTTCCGGTCGGCGAAGGCACGATCGATTTTGCTCCGCTCCAGAGTCATCTGGCGCGCGCTGAAACCCTGCCTAGCATCACCCTCGAAGCCCACCAGCCGGAACATTTGCAGCGCTCCCTGCACAGTGTGATCCGACTGCTCGCAGACATCTGCTGAATTTTTCTCTGGACAAAAGGAAAGGGCGGCCTGACAGGCCGCCCTGATGTCTTAATGTGTTGGGTCGCTCGGAATCAGTGCACCTTTTTGCTGGCCACCTGAACACGAATCAGGGCCCGCTCCAAGGCCGCAGTCATTACTTTGAACTGCTTGTCGTCGCTGGAGAGCTTTTGGAGCGCTTCCTCGGCACGGCCGAGAGCGGCCTTGGCGCGCTCGAGATCGATCTCATCAGCCGGTTCGGCGGTCTCGACCAGGACGGTGACCACATTGTCTTCAACTTCGACGTATCCCCAGTTGACGGCGACGTGAAACGTCTGACCGTCTTTTTTGTAGGTCAGTTCACCGACTTTGAGGGTGGTCAGCAGAGACGTGTGGTCAGGCAGAACACCGAATTCGCCAATGCTGCCCGGCGCGGTGACTTCATCCACCTCCTCCGACAAAACCCGCTTGTACGGGGTGACCAGTTCCAGTCTGAGCTTATCTGCCATACCGGTGTTATCCTTTGTTGCTGAATCGATCGATTAAGCCGCCAGTTGCTTGGCTTTTTCCAGGGCTTCTTCCATCGTTCCGACCATGTAGAAGGCCTGTTCGGGGATGTCATCGTACTTGCCGTCAACCAGGTCACGGAACCCTTTGATGGTGTCCTTGAGTTCCACGTACTTGCCGGGAGAACCGGTGAAGGTCTCGGCCACGAAGAACGGCTGGGACAGGAAGCGCTGAATCTTCCGGGCCCGGGCAACGGCCAGCTTGTCTTCCTCGGAGAGTTCATCCATACCGAGAATGGCAATGATATCCTGCAGGTCCTTGTAGCGCTGCAGCACGAACTGCACGTCGCGAGCACACTGGTAATGTTCTTCACCGACCACCTGCGGGTCGAGAATCCGGCTGGTGGAGTCGAGCGGATCAACCGCCGGGTAGATGCCAAGTTCGGCGATCTGCCGGGAGAGAACCGTGGTTGCGTCGAGGTGGGCAAAGGCAGTAGCCGGTGCCGGGTCGGTCAGGTCGTCAGCCGGGACGTAGATCGCCTGGACCGAAGTGATCGAACCTTTGCTGGTGGTGGTGATGCGTTCCTGGAGTTCCCCCATCTCGGTGGCCAGAGTCGGCTGGTAACCGACCGCGGAGGGAATCCGGCCAAGCAGCGCAGATACCTCGGAACCGGCCTGGGTGAAGCGGAAAATGTTGTCGATGAAGAGCAGCACGTCCTGGCCTTCCTCGTCACGGAAGTATTCGGCGACGGTCAGCGCGGACAGAGCGACCCGGGCACGGGCTCCGGGGGGTTCGTTCATCTGGCCATAAATCAGGGCCGCCTTATCGAGAACGCCGGAATCCTTCATCTCGTGCCAGAGGTCGTTCCCCTCACGGGTCCGCTCGCCGACCCCGGCAAACACCGAGTAACCGCCGTGCTGTTTGGCGATGTTGTGGATCAGCTCCATGATCAGAACGGTTTTGCCGACGCCGGCACCGCCGAACAGGCCGATCTTACCGCCACGCGCATAGGGAGCGAGCAGGTCGACGACTTTGATCCCGGTTTCGAAGGCTTCGACCGTGGTCGACTGTTCCACGAAGCTCGGTGTGGGGCGATGAATCTCCCATTCCTTTTCCGCATCGACCGGACCGGCTTCGTCCACCGGCTCGCCGACGACGTTCAGAATCCGGCCAAGGGTCTTGGGGCCAACCGGCATGACGATCTGCTTACCGGTGTCCAGGACATCCTGACCGCGAACGAGCCCATCGGTGCCATCCATGGCGATCGCCCGCACGGTGTTTTCGCCGAGATGCTGGGCGACTTCCAGAACCAGATTCCATTCCCTGTCGTCGATCGCCGGGTTGGTGACTTTGAGCGCGTGGTAGATCTCGGGGAGCTTGTCGGCTTCGAACTCGACGTCAACAACCGGACCGATGACCTGCGTAATGCGTCCTTTATTCATGATGAACCGTTCCTCCATGTTTGCCCGTTCGCCTCAGTCGGTCAGGGCTTTTTGTCTTTATCCATTCGGGTTACTTGATCGATTCCGCACCGGAGATGATTTCCATCAGTTCCTTGGTAATGGCAGCCTGACGGGCCCGGTTGTACTGCAGGGTCAGTTTGCCGATCATCTCGGAGGCGTTCTTGCTGGCGCTGTCCATAGCCGTCATGCGCGCACCATGCTCCGAGGCGGCGGATTCGAGCAGCGCACGAAACAGCTGCACCTCGATGTGCTTGGGCAGGATCTGGTCGAGGACTTTGCCGGCGCTCGGCTCGTAAATGTAATCGGTGACATGGACATCCTCGTCCACCTCTTTCGGGACGATCGGCAGCAGTTGGGTCACCGTCTGCAGCTGGGTCATGGCACTCTGGAAGGCGTTGTAGACCAGAAAGACCGCATCATAATGGCCGTCCTGGTAAAGCGCGATGATTTCCTGGCCGAGCAGGGCCCCGGTGGGATAGCTGACCTGACCGGTCCCGACCAGGTGCTCATGCACCTTAAAGATCTCCATGCCGGGGCGGCGTTTGAGATAGTCATTGCCCTTGCGGCCGACAATCAGCAGCTCGTAACTGGCAAAGCCTTCCTTGTTTTCGCGGATAAAACGTTCGGCGGCTTTGGCGATATTGGTGTTGAAGCCGCCACACAGACCGCGGTCACCGGTGATCAGCACAACCAGGGCCTTGCCCTTTTCGCGCTGCTCGAGCAGCGGGTGACTCTCGGCGTCCTCGCGCAAGGCGAGGCTGGCCAGCACCTCCGCCATCTTGTCGGCGTAGGGGCGGGCCGCGGTGACGGCGTCCTGGGCCCGGCGAAGCTTGGCCGCCGAGACCATCTTCATGGCCTTGGTGATCTGCTGCGTGTTCTTGACCGAACCGATCCGTTTTTTGATGTCCTTCAGACTTGGCATCTGTCCTTACCTGACTGCGGCGTTATTCTGCAGAGAAATGGCCTTTGAATTCGTCCAGAGCGGCCTTGATCTTGGCTTGCAGTGCGTCGTCGAGGGCTTTTTTCTCGGCGATTTCGGACAGCACGTCGGCGTAGTTGGTCTCCATGAAGGTCATCATCTCCTTCTCGTAGCGCTGGACAGCACCGACCGGGTATTCGTCAACGAAGCCGTTGTTGGCCGCAAAGATCGCCACCACCTGCTTTTCCACCGGCAGCGGCTGGTACTGCCCCTGCTTGAGGATCTCGACCAGGCGGGCACCGCGATTCAACTGCCGCTGGGTGGCGGCGTCAAGGTCGGAACCGAACTGGGCAAAGGCCGCCATTTCGCGATACTGGGCGAGCGCCAGGCGGAGGGTTCCGGCCACCTGCTTCATGGCCTTGACCTGGGCCGCACCACCGACACGCGACACTGACAGGCCGACGTTGATCGCCGGACGCACCCCGGAATAGAACAGGTCGGTTTCCAGGAAGATCTGGCCGTCGGTGATCGAAATGACGTTGGTCGGGATATACGCGGACACGTCGCCGGCCTGGGTTTCAATGATCGGCAGCGCGGTCAGAGAACCGGCGCCTTCCTCGTCGTTGAGTTTGGCCGCACGCTCGAGCAGACGGCTGTGCAGATAAAAAACGTCCCCGGGAAAAGCCTCACGCCCCGGCGGACGGCGCAGCAACAGCGACAGCTGGCGATAGGCGACAGCTTGTTTCGACAGGTCATCGTAAATGATCAGCGCATGCTTGCCATTGTCACGGAAAAATTCGCCCATGGTCACGCCGGTGTAGGGCGCGATAAACTGCAGCGGGGCCGGTTCCGATGCCGAGGCGGAAACGACGATGGTGTAATCCATAGCCCCATGCTGCTTGAGCTTGTCAACCACCTGGGCCACCGTGGAACGCTTCTGGCCGATGGCGACATAGATGCAGATCATGTTCTGGCCCTTCTGGTTGATGATCGCATCGATCGCAACTGCAGTCTTGCCGGTCTGCCGGTCACCGATGATCAGCTCGCGCTGCCCGCGGCCGATCGGCACCATGGAGTCGATCGCCTTGAGTCCGGTCTGCATCGGCTCATGAACCGATTTTCGCGCGACAATCCCGGGGGCCTTGATTTCGACCTTGCGGTAGTCATCCGAGGCGACCTCGCCCTGGCCATCGATCGGGATACCGATGCCGTTGACGACGCGGCCGATCAGGCTTTCGCCCACCGGCACCTGAACGATGCGCTCGGTCCGCTTGACCGTGTCGCCTTCCTTGATGTGCTCGGCTTCCCCGAGGATCGCCGCACCGACATTGTCTTCTTCGAGGTTGAGAACCATGCCCATGGTATTGCCGGGAAACTCGAGCAATTCACCGGCCATTGCCTTGTCCAGGCCATGGATACGGGCAATGCCGTCACCGACGGAGATGATGGTTCCGGTTTCGCTGACCTCGACTTCGCGACCGAAGCTTTCGATCTGCTTTTTGATGATTGCGCTGATTTCTTCTGCTCTGATTTGCATTGTGACGACCTCATCACCCTTTCGTTAAGGATTCTTCGATCCGTTTCAGTTGTGTTTTCACGCTGCCATCAAAAAGACGGCCGGCGATTTCCGCCTGCAATCCGCCGATCAGGTCGGCATCCACGGAGACGTTAACGGCAACCTGCTTGCCGGTCTGTTTTTCCAGGCTGGCGGCGATGGCCTGTTGCTGGGTATCGTCCAGTTCTGCCGCTGAGGTGATTCTGGCGCTCAAGATGCCGGACAGTTCGTCAGCCAGCTGGCGGTATTGATCGGCAATCTGAGCAAGATAATGCAGTCGCCCCTTGCTCAGCAGCAGGCCGAGAAACTTGGTCATCCCTTCGGACAGCTCCATCGCCTGGCAGAGGTCCGTCAACATGGCGCTCTTTTTCTTATAAGAGAGGGTCGGGCTGTCGAGCAGCTGTCGCAAGAGGTCTTCACGCTCCAGGACGTCTCTGACCTCGGCCAGTTCGTCACCATAGGCATCGACCGCCTGCTGCTCGCTGCCGATTTCGACCAGCGCCTTGGCATACCGTCGGGTTAAAGCACTGAGACTCAATGGAGTTCTCCCATTTTTTGCATATATTCTTCAACCAGGCGTTGCTGGTCATCCGCAGTGACTTGCTGCTTGAGCAGGTCTTCCGCCAGTTCCACGGCCAGACGCGCGGCTTCTTCGCGCAACTCGGCACGGGCCCTGGCAACGAGGCCGGCGGCCTTGTTTTCCGTTTCTTGCTCAATCTTGGTTGCCAGCTCTTTGGCGGCAGCGATGATCTTGTCGCGCTCCGTTTCACCCTCGCGGCGAATCGACGCAGCGATATGCTCAATCTCCTCGGTGGCCTTGGCGAGTTTCTCGGTGTATTCACGGTGCTTGGCTTCAGCCGCTTCCTTGGCGGCCTCGGCTTCAGCCAGGGTTTTGGCGATATTTTCGCGGCGCTCCCTGAGCCCTTTGCGGACCGGCTTGGTGACAAAGTATGCGAGCAGACCGGCCATCAGGGCGAAGTTGAAACAGCGATAAAGAAAATCTTTCAACACCGCACCACCATCGGCGTGACCACCACCCTCGGCGGCGAACGCAGCGACCGGAATCAGCAGGCACAGGACGACCAGCAGAAGCGTGCGTCTCCAGGATTGAGTCCTCATAAGACGGCCCTCCCCAGGACTTTCCCGGCAATTTCCTTGGCCAGGGCTTCGGTTTCGCTGCGCAGGCTCTGACGTGCCGCAGCGGCTTCTTGCTCGACCTGATTTTTGATGGTTTGCAGTTGGGCGGCCGCTTTCTGGTTGGCTTCGCCGAGAATGCGAGCCTCTTCTTGCTGGCCCGCTTGGCGTAACTTGGCCCGTTCCTGGGCGCCCTGCTGGCGGGCGTCCTGAAGTTGGGCTTCATATCGGGCGATTTGTGCCTGCACCTGCTCGTCAATATCCTCGACTTGCGCCCGCGAATGGTCAATCGTTTCGCGACGCGCCTGCAGGGCGGCACGCAGCGGTTTGAAGAGCAGGGCATTGAGCACTGCCATCAGAACCACGAAGTTGACAAACTGCAGGAACAATGTCCAGTCAAGCTTGATCACGTCTTCAACCTCATTCGTGTTCGCGCCGCAACGGGCGCATCAGGTATACTGTATACAATCTTAGAGGCACTTAAAACACGCGCTGACCCGGGGGCCAAAGCAGAAGATGACTACCATAGCACCACCGCCTTGTCAAGGTCCTTTTGACAAAACTGACCGTCGTTTTCGTACCTTGTCAGTCCCCGTGGTTTTCTTCTTGAGTCGCTTTGTTGGCGGCCGTTTTCGGCGCCTCTTCGGAACCGCCGGCATTCATGATGATGGTGCCATTCAGCGTCACCCCATCCTCGATCGAGAGCGCCGGTGTCTCGATGGTGCCATCGACGTTGGCCGGCGCACGCAGTTCGACGCGGGTCTTGGCCTTGACATTGCCTTTGAAACGACCGCTGAGGATCAATGTGCCGACCTGCACATCCGCCTGGAGATCGGCGCTGTTGCCAACGATCAAGGTGTCGTGTGACGTCACTTCACCACGGAAGGCGCCATCCAGCCTGACAATCTCGTTGAACACCAGTTTGCCCTCGAACTGGCTGCCGGGGCCAAGAAAGGCCTTGATGTCATTTTTTTCGATCGGAGACTCTCTACGCATCGCTCCTCTATCCTTTTTGCGGAACATTTTCCACCGCCGCCCTTTGATATAAATACCTGAATTTACGAGCTTCTTCTCTCAAAAAACGCGAGCACCCGTTCCAATTCCTCGGCCGAATAGTAGCTGATCTCTATCTTGCCGCCCTTGCCGCCCCGGGCCTGGGGGACGATCTTGACTTTGGTCCCGATGCGCCGCTGAAGGCGCGCTGCCAGGTCAGCAAGTTCCGGATCGCGTTCGGTTTTGCGCGACCGGGGCTTGCCCCCACCCCCCTTCAGTTTCTTGACCAAGGCCTCGGTCTGCCGGACAGAACATTGCTTGCGCACGACCAGATCGCGCGCCTGCCTGATGCGCGCCGCACTCTCCAGCGACAGCAGAGCGCGGGCATGCCCCATGCTCAATTGGCCACTGATCACATCCTGTTGAATCTCTTCGGGCAGCCGCAGCAGACGCAGGGCATTGGCGACCGTCGGCCGCTCTCGGCCGACCCGCCTGGCAACTTCCTCCTGAGACAAATCGAAGGTCGCCATCAGGTTGCGGTAGGCCTCTGCCTCCTCGATCGGATTCAGATCTTCGCGCTGGATGTTTTCGATCAAGGCCATCTCCAAGGCCCAGTCTTCGGAGACATCCTGAATAATGACCGGGACCTCTTTGAGGCCGGCCTTTTGCGCCGCCCGCCAGCGCCGTTCACCGGCGATGATCTGATAGTGGTCCCCGGTGTAGCGCACCACCAGTGGCTGGATCACCCCTTTTTCACGAATCGAGGCAACCAGTTCGGCCATTTTGGCGTCATCAAAGGTTTTGCGCGGTTGCTGATGGTGGGGCTTCAGCTCTTCAACGGGGCAGACGAAATACTTGTGCCGGCTGTCCTGGGACGCGGAGGAGAGGAGGGCACCGATACCTTTGCCAAGAGCGGGGCGTTTGGCCATTATGAGAAGGACTCCATGCGGATGATTTCCCGCGCCAGTTCAAGATAGGCGGCCGCACCGCGCGATGAAATGTCGTAGAGCAGGGCGGGCAGGCCGTGACTGGGCGCCTCGGATAAGCGAACGTTACGTGGGATCATCGTTTCGAAAACCTGCGCGGTAAAATGGGCGCGAATTTCTTCACTGACCTGATGCGAGAGGTTGTTGCGCGCATCGAACATCGTCAGCAGGATGCCGCGAATTTTCAGCCCGGGATTCAGTTCCCGCTGAATCAGACGAATCGTGTTGATCAGTTGGCTTAAGCCCTCCATGGCATAATATTCACACTGCAAGGGGATCAGGACACTATCGGCCGCGGTCAGGGCATTGATCGTCAACAGGCCCAGGGACGGCGGGCAATCGATCAGAACGTAGTCAAATTGGTCGGTAATCCCAGCCAAGGCCAGTTTGAGTTTGTTCTCACGTGCCAGAGCGGAAATCAGCTCGACTTCGGCCCCGATCAAATCGGGGTTGGCCGGCAGAAGCTGGAGCAGGTCAAGACCGGTCTCCTGCAGGATCTGCGCGACCTCGGCCTCACCCAGCAGGGCCTGGTAGACGGTCGCGTCGATCGCATGGGGATCCACGCCGACACCGCTGGTGGTATTGGCCTGGGGATCCAGATCAACCAGCAAGGTACGTTTTTCCGCAACGGCCAACGATGCGGCCAGGTTCACCGCCGTGGTGGTCTTGCCGACACCGCCCTTCTGATTCGCAATGGCGATTATCTGGGCCATGCCCGCACATCTCCTTGGGAAGCAGTTTTCGAGTCGCTCAGACTAACATAAGCCCCTGGTTCTGAAAAGGAAATTTGCCTGAAGCAGGAAAACTACCAGATCTTGCAATCGGCCTTTTCAGCAACACAATATCTGGTGTCAAACGACTAGAATTGGACTTCGACCAGGCAGCGCTCAGCCCCGGACAAAGGCAGCGTCAAGCGGTGCACCACCAGATCGGTCGACAGTTCCGAATGGGCCGTTTCGCAGGCGGCGATCTCTTGCGCCACATCGGGCCCTTTCATGGCCAGCAGCCGGCCACCGGGTGCGGCAAAGGGGCGCGCCAGGGGAACCAGGCGCTTCAGCGCCGTCAGCGCCCGGGCAGTGATCACGTCGAACCCCCCGCAGAAGGCTGAATCCGTGGCCAAATCCTCGATCCTCGCCTGACAGGCGGTAAACCCCTGCAACGCAAACTGTCGGACAATGTGGCGTTGAAAATCGATTTTCTTACCGGCAGCGTCGATCGCAACAATCTCCAGGGCGGGGCGTACGATCTTCAAGGGCAGGGCGGGAAAGCCGGCTCCCGAACCGAGATCGAGCAATCGTTGGGCGCCGCGAAGATGCGGCAGCAGGGTCAGGGAATCGAGCAGATGTTTTTCCAGGACCTCGTCGCGCTGGCGAATCGCGGTCAGGTTGCGATGGCGATTCCAGCGCTGCAGCTCATCGGCAAGGCGCTCTAACAGGTCAACCGCCTCGGCCGGGATATCCAACGCCAGGGCATGACAGAGGTCGGGCCAATCCATGGTCCGGCTCATCGCTTCAGGAGAATGGCCAGAACAGCGATGGCGGCCGGCGTCACACCAGGGATACGTCGCGCCTGGCCGAGTGTTCGCGGCGTGACCTGCTGCAGCTTTTCCCGGACTTCCGCCGACAACCCCTGCACCGCGGTGTAATCGAAGCCATCCGGGATGATCATGTCCTCCAGGCGTCGGAATTTCTCCACCTGCTCTTTTTGCCGTTGAATATACCCTGCATATTTGACTTCCGTTTCCAGTTCATCGCGAACCCCCGGCGACAATGCGGTCAGGTCCTCGTGCAGAGAGGTGAGTTGCTCCAGCCTGATTTCCGGCCGCCGTAGCAAAACTTCAAGGGAAGAGCCGTTTTTCAACCCATCCAGTCCCAGCCCGGTCAGAACCTCCTGGTCTCCCGGCAAGACGCGCGTCTCTCGCAGGGCGTCCCGCCCCCGTGCCATGGCCTCCATTTTTGCCGAAAAGAGCTGCCACCTTGCGTCCGGCAACAGACCCACCTTGCGGCCAAGCGGACTAAGCCGCTGGTCGGCATTGTCCTCACGCAGCAACAGGCGGTATTCGGCCCGCGAGGTAAACATGCGATAAGGCTCGCGTGCACCAAGACTGACCAGGTCATCGACCAAAACACCCAGGTACCCCTCGTCACGACCGAGCACCACCGGTTCGCGGCCCTGAACCTGCAGCGCCGCATTGATGCCGGCCAGCAACCCCTGGGCGCCGGCTTCTTCATAACCCGAGGTGCCGTTGATCTGACCGGCATGATACAGCCCCGTCAGCAGTTTGGTTTCGAGTGTCGGTCGCAGCTGAATCGGGTCGACATAATCATATTCAATCGCATAACCGGGACGCATGATCTCGACCCGCTCCAGCCCAGGCATGGTGCGCAGATAGGCGATCTGCACGTCGATCGGCAGTGATGTCGAGACCCCGTTGGGGTAAACCTCCTGGCTGGTCAAACCCTCCGGTTCGAGAAAGATCTGATGCTGATCCTTTTCCGGAAAGCGGACCACCTTATCCTCGATGGACGGGCAGTAACGTGGCCCGACTCCTTCGATCACACCGGAATAGAGGGGCGAGCGGTCGAGACCGGCGCGGATGATTTCATGGGTGCGGTCATTCGTATAGGTGATGTGACAAGGCAGCTGCGGACGATCAATCTGCGCGGTATCTGCGGAAAAGGGTTGCGGGTTGGCATCCCCATACTGCGCCTCGAGGCCGGAAAAATCGATGGTTGCCGCCGCCAGCCGCGGCGGGGTGCCGGTTTTCAGCCGGCCAACGCGAAAGCCGAGGTCGCGCAGTTGATCGGACAGGCCTTCGGCGGGTGGCTCACCCGCACGACCGCCGGGGTAGTGCGCCAGGCCGACATGGATCAAGCCGCGCAGGAAGGTTCCAGTCGTCAGGACCACGGCCGAGGCCTGAAGTGACAGGCCATCACGGGTTTCGATGCCGGTCACCCGCAGCCCGTCGACCAGCAACCGAACGGCCTGTCCCTGCTTGAGGTCCAGATGCGCCTGACTCTCGACAACCTGCTTCATGCGCGCCCGGTACTGATCGCGGTCCGCCTGAGCCCGTGAGGCCCGCACCGCGGGACCTTTTTTGGTGTTCAGAACCCGAAACTGGATGCCGGTTGCGTCGATATTGCGGGCCATCTCGCCACCCAGCGCATCGATTTCCCGCACCAGGTGCCCCTTGGCAAGCCCGCCAATAGCCGGATTGCAGGACATTTGGGCCACGGCATCAAGGTTGAGGGTCAATAACAGCGTCCGGCAGCCTATGCGAGCCGCCGCCAGGGCTGCCTCGCAGCCAGCGTGTCCGGCACCAACAACGATGACATCGTATTTTCGGGTCGCCATTATCCGATTCCACCATCATCGACGATCCTGTTCCACGTGAAACAGCGGGTGTGGGACAAACCATCGGTTGTTTCACGTGAAACAGCTTATTTGCCGATACAAAAACGGCTGAAGATCTGGTTGAGGATGTCATCCGGGGTGGTTTCCCCGGTGATTTGCCCCAGGGCCGCCAGGGCGTCACGCAACTCGAGCGCGAGGCATTCGAGAGGTGCTTCGGCGGCCGTCGCCTGCAGCAGGCTGTCAATGTGCAGGCGGGCCTGCTCCAGCGCGTCACGATGACGACGCTCCGTAACGACCGTTCCCTCATGGTCGGCAAGCGCTGCATCCCTTGTTAAATGCTGAGCAATAGCGTCGCTTAACGTCTCCAGGCCGAGGCCATATTTGGCCGAGACCTCGATAGGGTGATCGAACTCGATGAGGCCGGTCACATCACACTGTTGCGCCTGGTCGCTTTTGTTGATCACCACCAGGGTCTTGTCCGGGTGACAGAGGTCGATGGCCAGCAAATCCTCGTTGGTCAGCGGCACCGAACCATCGAGCAGCAACAGGACGAGATCGGCAGCAGCAGCCTTGCTGCGGGCACGCCGCACGCCTTCCTTCTCAACCGGGTCTTCGGTGTCACGCACGCCGGCGGCATCGATCAGACGAATCGGGATGCCGTTGAGGACAAACTGCTCTTCCAGGGTGTCCCGCGTGGTTCCCGGGACGTCGGTCACGATGGCCCGCGTCTCACCCAGCATGGCGTTCATCAGAGAACTCTTGCCGACATTCGGCCGACCCAGGATCAGGATACTGATCCCTTCGCGCAGGGCCCGGCCGAAATCAAAACTGTTGGACAGCTGCTGCATCTCGGCGGCCAGAGACGGCATCGGTTCAAGAAGTGCGGGGCGATCGAGCGTGCCGAGTTCGTCCTCGGGGAAGTCAATATGGGCCTCGAGCAAGGTCAGCGCCTCTTTCAAAGGCTTGGAAAAACGCTCAATTTCGCGGGAAAGGCGCCCATCCAGCTGTTCCAGTGCGATCCGGCCGGCCCGTTCGGAGCGCGCGCGGATGACTTCGATGACCGCCTCGGCCTGGGCCAGATCAAGACGGCCGTTTAAAAAGGCTCGTTGTGTGAATTCACCCGGTTCGGCCATTCTGGCGCCGGCCGCAAGAAACAGATCCAGCGTGTTACGCAAAACCTGGTGGCCGCCATGACCGTGCACTTCAACCACGTCTTCTCCGGTATAGGAGTGCGGCGCGCGCATGATGACCGCCAGAACTTCATCAACGTATTGCTGGCGCTTATCATAGAGCCGGCCGTGATAGAGACGGTGAGATTCCATCGCGGTCGGATCAACCCGGCCGCGAAAAGCCGTCGCCAGACAGGCCACGGCCCGCGGCCCGGAGAGACGAACGATCGCGACACTGCCTTCACCGGACGGTGTTGCCGGTGCGACGATGGTTTCAGGAGTCAACATCACCCGCTTCGCGTCTCCAGAGTCCCTGTGAGGTGTCCTTTTGAGTTTTGTCGTCGAGGGCGTTCACGTCCAGGCCGCGCCTGCCCCACTCTGGCAGGAAAAGACATCGGCAACCTTTTGATATTCAGGTGTTTTTTCGATGAATGAAATACTGTTGAACGATCGTCAAGAGGTTGTTGACCAACCAGTAAATGACCAGTCCCGACGGAAAATTCAGGAACAAGAAGGTGAAGATGACCGGCATCATCATGAAAATTTTGGCCTGCATCGGATCGGCCGTGGTCGGGGTCATTTTCTGCTGGACAAACATGCTCGCCCCCATCAAAAGAGGCGTAATGTAATACGGATCCTTGGCCGAGAGATCGGTGATCCACAGGGCAAAGGGCGCATGGCGCAGCGCGATCGAACCGAGCAGAACTTTGTATAAAGCGAAAAAGACGGGAATCTGTATCAGCATCGGTAAGCAGCCGCCAAGCGGATTGACGCGATGTGTTTTGTACAGCGCCATCATCTCCTTGTTGAGCCGCTCCTTGTCGTTGCTGTATTTCTCGCGCAGCTTCTGCATCTCCGGCTGCAGTTTCTGCATGGCCTTCATGGACGAGTAGCTTTTGTGCGTCAAGGGCCAGAACAGGATCTTGATCAGAACGGTTAACAGAATAATCGCCACCCCGTAATTCTTGAAATACCCATAGAAAAAGGTCAACACCGTGAAGAGCGGCTGGGCCAGTAAATCAAAAAAGCCAAAATGAATCACTTTTTCCAGGTTGTGACCGGCCGCTTTGAGTTGTTCCGGGTCTTTGGGACCGATATAAACCAGATAGTCGAGTTGCCGCTGTTCACCAGGGGCCAACGAGAAAACCGGGGTTTCCAGGAGGTTTTCAATGGCATCCTCCTTGCGCAAAATCTCGACACGCGCGGCGGTCTGCGCGTCGGGAACAACCACCGACAGGAAATACTTGGTTTGAAAAGAGGTCCAAGCGACCCCCTGGTTGTAAACCACGGAGCCTTCCTGAAGATCATCAACATCGATTTCCTTGATTTCGTTGTTGACCATCGAAGTCGGACCGGCAAAAGAATAGCGATCCGGCTTGAGTTCTTCATCCCAGCGCTGCACCAGGGCGAAATCGATCGTCCCCTGTTGCGGGGTGGCACCACTGTTGTTCAATTGCAGCTGCGTTTCGATGGTGTAGCGATCCCCCTGCAGATGGAACACTTTGACATATTCCATCCCATTCGCAGCGACATGGCGAAAACGTAGCTCTGACTGCTCGCTGCCGGTCACAACGAGGACATCCTCTGCAGAGGTTTCGAAGAGTGTGTTCGTGTCCAGGTCGAAGCCTGCCGAAGCGGTTGTGCGCAAGGTGGCATAACGCAGGGATTCGGCTTTGTGCATTTCCACCGGTGGGGCATCAGGGTCTGCCGTTGCGCGGTATTCTTTCAGTTTGAATGACAGCAGTTGCGCGCCCTGGGAGGTAAAAACCGCCTGATATTTATCCGTCTCGACGGTGATCCGGCGGGCGTCTCCGGACGTTTCATCGAGCGGAACCGGCGGGGTTTCCGGGATCGAATTCTCTGGTGTAACCGGTTCGGTCTTGACAACCTGCGGCACGTTATCGACAGCTGTGTTTTCAACCTGTTTGGTGTTTTCCGTTGCCGGCGGAGTCTGCTGCTCCTGCCTGTCCGGTGGGAAAAGGAGGGAAAAACCCAACCAGACCGCCAACATCAGGGTCATGGCGAGAATCAGGTTTTTATTTTCAGATGAATTCATAACCAGTAAAACTCCCGTTTACTTTGCGTTCGGATCAACAGGATCATAGCCGCCCGGATGCCAGGGATGACAACGGGCCAACCGTTTAATGCCCAGCCAGAGACCGTACCCGGTGCCATACTGCTTGATGGCTTCCAGCGTGTAACTGGAACAGGACGGATAAAAACGGCAGGTGGGTCGTTTCAATGGAGAAAGACAGACCTGATAAAAGCGAATGCCCGCAATGGCAAACCGTTTAATCATACGTTTCGGTCTCCAGGCGGGCAAAAAGTGTTGATAATTCCCGGTTCACTTGCACATGACTCAGACGTCCGGCCTGTCGTTTGACAATGATCGAAAGATCAACCGTCTGACCGAATCGTTCGTAATGATCTCTGAATAACTCGCGAATCCAGCGTTTGAGTCTATTTCTGCATACGGCATGGCCAACTTTGCGGCCGACGGTGATGCCGAGGCGAGAGACGTCACGGCTCGGGTTGATGATCACAATGAAATGGGCTGTGTGGACATGCTTGCCTTCCCGCCAGAGACGCTGGTAGTCTGCGGTTCGCCGGATGCGGCGCGACCGGGGGAAGGTCTTGTCATTCACACCCGATGTTGTGACTACTTGACCGGTATGCTGACAGCAAGGCGCCTGCGTCCACGCGCCCGGCGGCGTTTGATCACATTCGCACCCGCTTTTGAACGCATGCGCTTACGAAATCCGTGAGTTCTTTTCCGGCTGATTCTGCTCGGTTGAAATGTTCTTTTCATGTTCTTGACCGTCTTTCTGATATTGTCAACAGGGTGTCATTTTAGTGAAAAGCATTTATTAAACACAGTTGATTTACAATGTCAAGATCGAAAAAGATTTCTCCCTGATCCAGCTCTTTATTCACCCGCAAATTTCCCTTGCAATCAAAACCTCTCTCTGTTAGTCTTTATCGTCATATTTTTTATTTATGAAAATCACCCAAGACATTGATTTTATGCTTTTTTTACTGTACGGATTTATGAGCAAACTCTGGCAAGATACCTTGACACGCCTTGAACTGAACCTCAGTTCACAGCATTTTTCAACCTGGATCAAGCCCCTCAAGCTCGTGAAAATCGAACAGGGTACGGTTCATCTGGAAGTTCCCAATCGCTTTGTTCTGGACTGGGTACGCGAAAATTACAGTCCCCTGATCCAAAAAATCCTCAGCGAACTTGCTGCGGTTGATTACCGTTTGCAATTCAATATCTCTGGTCAAGCCAAAGATCATTTGCCCAAGAACTCTCCGGTCGCCAACGCATCAGATTCACCGACGAAAACCATTGAAAAAAAGATTAACAA
This sequence comes from Desulfuromonadales bacterium, assembly GCA_037383085.1. Classification (GTDB taxonomy): domain Bacteria; phylum Desulfobacterota; class Desulfuromonadia; order Desulfuromonadales; family BM103; genus JARRPG01. Next base: position 18,125 of record JARRPG010000033.1, read on the forward strand.
CGCGCACAGCGCAAATCTGAATCTGAATCGCAAATACACCTTCGACGAGTTTGTTTCCGGTTCTTCAAACCAGTTCGCTTACGCCGCGGCCATGGCCGTCTCGAATAATCCAGCCACCACCTACAATCCCTTGTTCATCTACGGCGGCGTCGGACTGGGTAAAACCCACCTGGTGAATGCGATCGGCAACGCGATTCTGAAAAAATCACCCCAGATGCGCATCTGTTATTATACCTCTGAAAAATTCATGAACGAACTGATCAATTCCCTGCGTTACAATCGCATGGATGATTTTCGTAATAAATTCCGCTCCATGGATGTCCTTCTGATCGACGACATTCAGTTTATCGCCGGCAAAGAAAGAACCCAGGAAGAGTTTTTTCATACGTTTAATGCGCTCTACGAATCACACAAGCAAATCATCGTCACCTCTGACAAGTTCCCAAAAGATATCCCGGGTCTCGAAGAACGGCTTCGTTCACGATTTGAATGGGGTTTGATCGCCGATATTCAACCACCGGACGTTGAAACCAAGCTGGCTATTTTAAAAATGAAAGCTGAACAGAACAGCATTAAATTGCCCGAGGATGTCGCTTTGTTCCTGGCCAATTCAATCTGCAGTAACGTCCGTGAACTGGAAGGTTATCTGATTCGCATCGGCGCCTATGCCAGTCTGACAGCCACTCCTGTCACACTTGAGATGGCAAAAAATGTCTTGAAAGACATTCTGATCGAACGCAACCGGGAACTGTCGGTGGAAGAAATTCTGAAAAAAGTCAGTGGACATTTCAATATTAAAATTTCCGACATCAAGTCATCGAAGCGGCTCAAAGCCGTCGTTCTGCCGCGACAGATTGCCATGTACCTGTCACGTCAATTAACCTCTTCCTCTTATCCGGAGATCGGCGAAAGATTCGGCGGCAAGGACCACTCGACCATTATTCATGCCATACGCAAGATCGAAAAACTCATGACAGAGGATTTTCAGTTACGCAGTACGATCGAAAATTTAAAGAATGAACTGACACAGGGATAACCTGTGAAGAAGTTGCAGGGATAAACTGGGGATATCTCGCGCAGCGCCATGAAGGACACGTTATCCCCATCATTCCAACAATTTATACCAGATGGCTTGGCCTTTTTAAGTTATTAAAATGAAAGAGTTTTTGAAGTTTTAAACGTATCAACAAGACTTACTATTACTACTATATTTTTTATCTTTTAGAAATTTTATTATAAGTATTCTCTGTTGATACCAAGGAGGACATGATGAATTTCACCATTGATAAGGACGTCTTTTTGAAAGGCCTTTCGCGAGTCCAGGGAATCGTCGAAAAACGCAACACCATTCCGGTCTTGTCAAACGTGCTTTTGGAAGGGGCCGATGGCGAACTCTGTCTGACGGCTACAGACCTGGAAGTCGGTATGCAAACGACCTATCCGGCCAATATACGGAAACCGGGAAAAATTACTGTTTCCGCCAAGAAACTGTATGAAATCATCAAAGAATTACCGGAAAGCGAAGTCAGTTTCAATGCCAAGGAGAATTGCTGGATCGAAGTCGAGTGCGGTAAGGCCCAGTTTAATATCGTTGGTCTTTCTGCGGACGAATTCCCGAATTTTCCAAAACCGGACAAGACCCATTTTATCGTCCTGGAAAGTCAATTGTGTAAAGAGATGATTGACAAGACCTTCTTTGCCGTTTCACAGGATGAAAGCAAATACAATCTCAACGGCATTTTTTGTCAAATGCTGGAAGGGACCGATCAGTTGCGTATGGTCGCGACCGATGGTCATCGCCTGTCAATGATCGATAAGACCATCGGCGCCAGTGAAAACCCGGAATTGAAACGGGGGGTGATTCTGCCGCGTAAAGGCATTCTCGAATTGAAAAAACTGGCCGAGGAAGGAGAGGGTCAACTGCAACTTGGTTTCATGGACAACAACGCGGTGGTCAGCAAAGATCAGACGGTTGTCATTATGCGTCTGGTGGACGGTGAATTTCCAGATTATGGACGCGTCATTCCGAAGAGTAATGAGCAACGGGCGGTGATCGACGTGGATCCTTTTCTGCATGCATTGCGTCGGATGATCATCGTATCGAGCGAAAAATCCCGCGGTGTCAAGATGAAACTCCAGCAGAACCTGCTCGAGGTTTCATCGTCCAACCCGGAACTGGGTGATGCCCGCGAAGAACTGGACATCGACTATCAGGGACCAGAAATTTCCGTGGGTTTCAATGCACGCTATATGCTCGATATTCTCCAAGTTCAGGACCAGCAGCGGATTGCCATTATCCTCAAGGACAATCTCTCACCGGGGTTGATCAAACCGGTGGATGAAGACGGTTATCTGGCGGTTATCATGCCGATGCGCCTCTAACGGAATGAATTGAAAAAAGCCTTTGATAACAAGGCTTTTTTCTTGATGAGCGGGATGATTCTGAAGCAGCTGACCTTACGCCGTTATCGTAACCTGGTCGATGTGAAGGTGACATGGAACGCGCATTTCAACGTCCTGTATGGCAGAAATGCCCAGGGAAAGACCAATCTTCTCGAAGCGATCTCTCTGCTCGGCCATTTGAAAAGTTTTCGTGGCGCACGGGGTCAAGAACTCATCAGTCACAATGAGGAGGATGCCAGAATCGAAGCTCAGGTGATACGGAACAACGTGACACATAGCCTTGAGATCGGCTTGCAGAAAAATGGCCGTAATCCGTCTGTCAACGGCAAAACGGTCGAGAAACTCAGTGATTTTCTTGGTTATCTCAGAACGGTCATCTTTGCTCCGGAAGAGCTTGCACGTGTCAAAGGATATCCAGCCGGTCGCCGGGCACTTCTCGATCGGGCGATCTTGCAGGCGGACGGGACCTATCTCGACCGTGTTCAGCAATACGAGCGGATCCTGCGGCAGCGAAATCGCTTGTTGAAGGAGCAGGCCGATGACCGCCAACTGGAACCCTGGACGGCCGCATTGATAAAAAGCGGCAGTCGCATTCGCCACGACCGCCTGCTTTATTTGCAACGCTTTGAACCGTATCTGCAGCAGGCTTTTGCAGAAATTTCAACCGGACAGGAATCCGTGACGCTGCATTATTCAGTGCCTGCAGAGGGTTTGACAGAACTGAACGATCTTTTCGTGGAATCGCTCAAGCGGGTGGCAGAACGGGAAAAACGCCTCGGTGTCACCTTATCCGGGCCGCATCGTGATGATCTTGAAATTCTTATCGATGGCAAATCTTTGCGAACATTCGGCTCCCAGGGCCAGCAAAGGTCTTTTTTACTGGCGTTTAAAGCGGCTCAGGTTCTGGACCTCGAGAACGCCTTGCAGGACACACCGATTCTCCTTCTTGACGATCTGGCCAGCGAACTCGACAGCCACCGCCAGGAAGGGTTTTTCAAGTTTCTCATGCAACGCAGCGGCCAGGTTTTTCTGACATCGGCCCAACAATCGCTGTTGACTGCTGCCGTGCGACAAAAAGCCAGTTATTACCAGGTGCACCAGGGGCTGGTCACCGCGATATCCCCGGAACGAGGGTGAATATGACGCAGACATTGAAAAAAGATTACAGTGCCAGCAGCATCAAAGTTCTCGAAGGACTCTCGGCCGTACGCAAAAGACCGGCCATGTACATTGGATCGACTTCGATTCAGGGTCTTCATCATCTGGTCTATGAAGTGGTCGACAATTCGATCGACGAGGCCCTGGCCGGCTATTGCAATGAAATCAAGGTCATCATCCATATCGACAACTCGGTGACCGTAGTCGACAATGGCCGCGGTATTCCGGTTGATATGCACGCCACGCATAAGGTTTCCGGTGGTCTGCACGGCGTCGGGGTTTCCGTCGTCAATGCCCTGTCACGCCGATTGGAACTGGAAATTCGCCGCGATGGCAAAATTTATCGCCAGGATTACGAACGCGGCGTTCCGGTCGGAGAACTGAAAGAAGACGGCGTGACGAAGCGCCGGGGGACCCGAATTCTCTTCTGGCCGGACCCGGAAATATTCGAAACAACAGAATTTTCTTTCGAAACCCTCTCCACGCGATTACGCGAACTGGCGTTTCTCAATGCCGGCGTCAAAATCGAAATTACCGACGAACGCAGCGACAAAAGTCATGTCTTTCATTATGAGGGGGGGATTGTCTCCTTCGTGGAATACCTGAACCGGGCCAAGACCGCCCTGCATCCGAAACCGATATTCTTCAGCGGGACCAAGGAAGCGGTCGATATCGAGATCGCTATTCAATACAACGATGCCTATGATGAAAAGATCTTTGCTTTTGCCAACAACATCAACACCCATGAAGGGGGCACCCATCTGGTCGGGTTCAAGGCGGCACTGACCCGCACCATGAACAACTACGCGACGAACAACAACCTGTTGAAGAACGTCAAAACATCGATTTCCGGTGATGATTTGCGTGAAGGCATGGCGGCTGTGATCTCAGTCAAGGTACCCGATCCGCAGTTTGAAGGACAAACCAAGACCAAACTCGGCAACTCGGAAATCAAGGGTTACGTGGAAACCCTGATGAACGAAAAACTCGCCGAATACCTGGAAGAAAATCCGCCGGTGGCCCGCAAAATCCTGGAAAAAGGCATCGAAGCGGCCCGGGCGCGGGAAGCGGCCCGCAAAGCCCGCGATCTGACGCGTCGCAAAGGGGCTCTCGAGGGACTGGCACTGCCTGGCAAACTGGCCGATTGCCAGGAGAAAGATCCGGCACTGTGTGAACTTTACCTGGTCGAGGGCGATTCCGCCGGCGGCAGCGCCAAGCAGGGCCGGGAACGACGTTATCAGGCGATTCTGCCTTTGAAAGGGAAAATTCTCAATGTCGAGAAGGCCCGTTTCGATAAGATGCTGACGTCAAATGAAATTCGCATCCTGATTACCGCCCTGGGCACGGGCATCGGCAAGGAAGATTTCGATCTCAGCAAGTTGCGCTACCATCGCATCATCATAATGACCGATGCCGATGTCGACGGTTCCCACATACGGACCTTGCTGTTGACCTTCTTCTTCCGGCAAATGCCGGAACTGGTCGAACGCGGTCATCTCTATATTGCGCAACCACCGCTGTACAAGGTCAAGCGGGGCAAAAAGGAGCTTTACCTGAAAGACGAGGCCGCCCTGCAGGAGTATCTCCTCGACGAAGGCGTCGAAGGGATGACCGTGCATATGGAACACAGCGGCAAGGTGCTGCGCGGCAAACAGATTATTCCGACCCTGCGGAACATCATCGAGTACAACGAACACTTCGACAAGATGGTCATCAAGGGGGTCAATCCGGAAGTTCTGGAAATTTTTGTGCGCGGCAAGTTGCAGAATGGTTTTGCCGATATGCTCGATCTCGAACCGCTGGCTGCCCGGCTGCGCAAGATCGAACCGGAGGCCAACTTCGAGGTTCTCAATGATCCGCCGCGCATTCTGTTTCAACACGGCAACCTGCGCTCCTATATCGATCAAAAAGTTCTGGAAAGCCTGTCGATGCATGAGTACAAGTTGCTTCTGCAAGCCTACAAACAGGTCGAGGAGATCTGTCAGAAGGGCAGTGCCTTTATCAGCAAGGATGACGAAGACGCCACCGAAGTGAACGATCGTCAGCAACTCCTGAACTTCTTTCTCGATCGCGCCAAAAAAGGCCAGTACATCCAGCGCTACAAAGGGCTTGGTGAAATGAACCCCGACCAGCTCTGGGAAACGACGATGGATCCCGACAAGCGGGTCCTGCTGCAGGTCAAGATCGAAGACACCTATGAAGCCGAACAGATCTTTACCGTGCTGATGGGGGACCAGGTCGAACCGCGTCGCGAGTTTATCGAAACCAACGCACTCAACGTGTCGAATTTGGACATTTAGAATACGAAGCGGGAGGCGAGAAGCGAGAAAATTCGCACCTCGCACTTCGCACCTCAGTTTTCCGGGAGGAAAGCGTAGATGCTTACAGAACAGAATCGCATCAGTGTCAACATCGAAGACGAAATGCGCAAATCCTACATGGATTATGCCATGAGCGTCATCGTCGGGCGGGCCCTGCCGGATGTGCGTGACGGCCTCAAGCCGGTCCATCGCCGGGTGTTGTTTGCCATGAACGATCTCGGTAATGACTACAACAAACCGTACAAAAAATCCGCCCGCGTGGTGGGCGATGTGATCGGTAAATACCATCCCCATGGGGATTCGGCGGTTTATGACACGATCGTCCGCATGGCGCAGGACTTTTCCATGCGGTATCCGCTGGTTGACGGCCAGGGAAACTTTGGTTCGATCGACGGGGATTCGGCCGCGGCCATGCGTTACACCGAAGTGCGCATGGATCGACTGGCCCACGAACTGCTCAACGACATCGACAAGGAAACTGTCGATTTCGGGCCGAATTACGATGATTCCCTCAGCGAGCCGCTGGTCCTGCCCGGCAAGTTTCCGAATCTTCTGGTCAATGGTTCGGAGGGCATTGCGGTCGGTATGGCGACCAAGATTCCACCGCACAATCTGGCCGAGGTGATCAATGGCCTGGTGGCCCTGATCGATAACCCGAAATTGTCCGACGAAGAGCTGCTGCAGCAGATTCCGGGCCCGGATTTTCCCACCGGGGGGTTCATCCTCGGCCGCGAAGGGATCCACGAAGCCTACCGGACCGGCCGCGGCATCATCCAGATGCGCGCCCGGGCCATGGTCGAGACCAACCGGCGCACCGGCCGCGAAAGTATTGTTGTTACGGAAATTCCTTATCAGGTCAACAAGGCCCGGCTGATTGAGAAGATCGCCGATCTGGTCAAGGAGAAAAAACTCGAAGGCATTGCCGATCTGCGCGACGAATCAGACCGCGACGGCATGCGCATCGTCGTCGAGCTCAAGAAAGACACCATCCCCCAGGTCATTATCAATCAGCTTTACAAGATGACCCCGATGCAGTCGTCCTTCGGTATCATTATGCTGGCGATTGTCGGCGGGCAGCCGCGGGTTCTTTCGCTGCGCGAAGTCCTCGGCCATTTCATCGAGCACCGCAAAGAGATTGTCACGCGGCGGACGCTGTTTGAACTGAAAAAGGCCGAGGCCCGTGCCCATATCCTCGAAGGGCTTAAAATCGCTCTCGACAACCTTGATGCGGTGATTGAGACGATCAAGACCAGTGCGACCCCGGCCGAAGCCAAAGAACGCCTGGTGGCCAGGTTTGCCTTGAGCGAAACCCAGGCCCAGGCCATCCTTGATATGCGCCTGCACCGCCTGACCGGTCTCGAACGGGAGAAAATTCTCCAGGAGTATCAGCAGGTTCTGGCTCTGATCAAAAGGCTGAAAGAGATTCTGGCCAGCGAGATCGAAATTCTCAAGATCATCAAGGGTGAACTGTTTGAGTTGAAAGAGCGCTACGGCGACAACCGGCGCACCGAAATTATTGAGATGACCGCCGACCTTTCGGTGGAAGACCTGATTGTCGAAGAAGATATGGTGGTCACCGTGTCGCACTCCGGCTACATCAAGCGGAATGCGGTCTCCCTGTACCGGGCCCAGCGGCGCGGGGGCAAGGGTAAGACCGGCATGCGACCGAAAGAAGAGGATTTTGTGGAACGGCTGTTCATCGCCTCGACGCACAGTTACGTGCTGATTTTCACCAGCCAGGGAAAGGTTTACTGGTTAAAAGTCCACGAGATACCCCAGGGCGGCCGGGCAGCCCGCGGTAAGGCGATCGTCAACCTGCTTAATCTCCAGGATGATGAAAAAGTCATGACGATTCTGCCGGTCAAGGCTTTCGAAGAGGGCAAATACATCATCACGGCGACACAAAACGGGACCGTGAAAAAGACCGATTTGATGGCCTATTCCAACCCGCGGCAAGGAGGCATTATCGCCCTGACCATCGACGAGGATGACCGCCTGATCGCCGCGCGCCTGACCGATGGTTCGATGGATATCCTGATGGCCAGCCGCAATGGCAAATCGATCCGTTTCCAGGAAACCGATGCCCGGCCGATGGGACGCACGGCGCGCGGCGTGCGCGGCATGATGCTGGACAAAGGTGATCAGATCATCGGCATGGAGGTGGTCACCGACGCGACGGCAGCGACTCTGGTTTCGGTCACTGAGAATGGCTATGGCAAGCGGACCCAGATCGATGAGTACCGGGTTCAGAGCCGTGGCGGCAAGGGGATTATCACGATTAAAACCTCCGAGCGCAACGGTAAGGTGGTTGATATCAAGCTGTGTGATGATGATTCCGACCTGATGTTCATCACCGATCGCGGCAAAGTCCTGCGGACCCGGGTCGGCGCCCTGTCGATCATCGGCCGCAACACCCAGGGCGTTCGTCTGATGGTCCTGGAGCCCGACGAGCGGATCGTTGCGGTTGCCAAGCTCGCAGAGAAGGAAGATGACGAAGGACATCCAGAAATTGAAGAAACGGCTCCTGATGGAGGAGCGCCAGCGCCAAACAAGCGGCTCTAGGAAACGCTTCATCGGGGGACTTCTCGTTCTGGTTCTGATCGTCATTCTGGCCGGTGGCGGGCTCTGGTATCGGGCCAATGGGCAGGCCCGGCTCGACCGAACCCTGGCCAAGGGGCTGGAGCTGAGAGAATCCGGCCAGTATGGCCAGGCCGTTGCATTGTTCCTCAACCTGTATGAAAAGCATCCCGGTTATCAAGAGGCCCCCGAAGCCCTTTACCAGGCGGCGGAAATCCAGGAGATTTACCTGCGCCGACCTGCCGAAGCCCTGCTGACCTACCTGTTACTGGAACGGGATTATCCCGAGGCTCAACAGGTGGCCGCGGCCCAGGAACGGGTCGCCGTCCTCTATAAATACCGTCTCAACGATTGCGGTCAGGCGATTGCGGCCTATCAAAAGGTCCTCGATCGCTCTGGCCCGGAGAATGACCGGCTGCAGTATGAAATGGCCGATTGTTATTTCCGTCTCAACAACTTCGAACAGTCCCGCATCGAATTTGAAAACCTGCTGAACAATTATCCCTTAAGCGACCGGATCGCCGAAGTTCAGTATCGGATCGCCGTGACCTATGCCCTGGAAGGCAAACGTCCCGAGGCTGCTGCCGCCTATCGACGGGTCGCCGAGGACTGGCCGGACAGCCCCTATGCCCTCGAGGCCCGGTTTGGCCTGGCGACGGTCCTGGAGGAGCAGGAAGAGTTGCGTGAAGCCTTGCAGATTCTCGAAGATCTGGATGGAATTTATCCGAAAACAGATATACTGAAGAAGAAAACCGACCAGGTGCGAGAACGTATCGACAAAAAGAAGAAAGCGATCTGAGGTTATGTCATGATGGATATAGGCGTTATCGGTGCCGGCAGCTGGGGCACGACGCTGGCCAACCTGCTGGCAAAAAAAGGCCACGCCGTGACCCTGTGGGTCTATGAAGCCGACCTGGCCGAACGTATCAACGCGACACGGGTCAACGATCTCTACCTCGAGGGGTTTTCCCTGGCGCCGAATTTGACGGTGACCCCGAATCTCGCTGCGGCCGCGACGGGCCGCCAGTTGCTGCTGCTGGTTTCACCGTCTCAGGTCATGCGCCGGGTCTTGGCGGATTTGCGGCCACACCTCGACAATAACTGCCTGCTGGTCTCGGCCGCCAAGGGCATCGAAAACGAAACCCTGCTGACCATGTCCGAAGTCATCACGGATGTTCTGGGTGGCAACGCGGCACAGCGATCGGCATTTCTGTCGGGGCCGTCCTTTGCCCGCGAAGTGGCGGCCGAGCAGCCCACCGCGGTGGCCGTGGCGGCCACGGTGGCCGCTGTGGCGCGGCAGGCCCAGGCGGTTTTCAGCACCGATTATTTCCGGGTTTACACCAACCGTGACGTGATCGGGGTCGAAATCGGTGGAGCCCTGAAGAATGTTATCGCCCTGGCCGCGGGCGTCGGCGACGGTCTTGGTTTCAATCATAACGCCCGCGCCGCGCTGATCACGCGCGGCCTGGTAGAGATCGCCCGTCTCGGCATCGCCAAGGGGGCCAGTGAGGCAACCTTCTCCGGTCTGGCCGGTATGGGTGATCTGGTCTTGACCTGTACCGGTGACCTGTCCCGCAATCGTTCCGTCGGTATCGAACTAGGGCGTGGCCGGAAACGCGATGACATTCTCAACCGGATGCATATGGTGGCAGAAGGCGTCAAAACGACCGAGTCAGCCTATCAACTGGCCCAAAAGCTCGGTGTTGACATGCCGATCACGGAGCAGATGTATCAGATTCTCTATGAAGACAAGGACCCGAAACGCGCGGTTGTCGATCTGATGCAGCGGGCTCTGACGGCGGAAGATCAATGAAAGGACCGTAGCTCATGTCAAAGATCGTTTGCCTGCTCGTTGTTCTGGTGACCCTGGCCGCACCGGCTCTGGCACAGGAACAGGTTGTCATCGCAACCAACCGCGGTGACATTACGGTGGCTTTGGACGAAGATAAAGCGCCGGTGACGGTGGCCAATTTCCTGGCCTATGTCGATGCCCAGCATTACAATGACACGATCTTTCATCGTGTGATCGATGATTTCATGATCCAGGGGGGCAATTTCACCGTCGACATGGTGGCCAAACAGACGCGCCCGCCGATCAAAAACGAAGCGACCAATGGCTTGCGCAACGAACGCGGAACGATTGCCATGGCGCGGACCGGAGTCGTTGACAGCGCCACCAGCCAGTTCTTCATCAACCTGAAAGACAACGCGTTCCTGGATCATCGTGACAAGACTCCGCGTGGCTACGGCTACGCCGTCTTTGGCCGGGTGATCGATGGGATGGACGTCGTCGATCGGATCGGTGCCAGTCCGACCGGGACTTATCAGCGTTTTCGTGATGTTCCTGTTGAGCCGGTCATCATCAAGAGCGTGCAACGCCTGAACCGCGAATAAGGTGCGCCATCAGCGGTGATGGCCATTCAGCGAGGCAGCAATGACCACCGCCCGCATCATGACGTACAATATCAACCAGTGCCGCGGCAGTGACGGTCATGTCAACCCCGACCGGATCTTGAACGTGATCGCCGATGCCGCGCCGGATATTGTCGTTCTCCAGCAAGTCGGTGCAGTCCATCATGCCGATATCCTGCCTTACCTGGAGGACCGCAGCGGCCTGGACGCCTATCGTGATGCGACCGCGGGTCCCCTGGCATATCTGTCCTATTTCCCGCTCAAGGGAGTCCAGAATTTCGACCTCGGCCACGGTGGCCGTTGTCTGCGAGCGGACGTCGAACTCGGCGGCAAACGGCTGCACCTGTTGAATGTATGTCTCGATACTTTGCCACGCTTGCGCAGTCACCAGGTGACGCATTTGCTTGGTTCGGAACTGCTCGGCAATCCCTCGCTGGCCTGCCCGGCCCTGATTCTGGGCGATTTTGCCGACTTTCTTTGGGGGGCCGGCAACCTGGAACTGGCGTCGGTGTTGCGCCGGGCGCGACGCCCTCTCTGGCGCGGCACTTACCCGGCCCGATTGCCGTTGTTTGGCCGGGACCGCGCCTATCTACGGGGTGGGGTGCGGATTCTGGATGCCTCGATCAATTACTCCTACCTGGCGCGTCAGGCGTCCCGGCACCTGCCCCTGACCCTGACGGTTCAGATCACCGATACCCGCCGTGCCGTCCGACTGAAGCAATTGGCCGGTGCTGGCCGGATGGAGGCCGCGCCCGGCTAGCCCTTGTGGATAACTCTGTGAACACAGTTGAAAAGTCCTTGCCGGTCAGGCGGATCCCAGGTTTTTGCCGATGACCTGCAAAACCGTGTCGCCCCGCCATGCCCGCACAACGCTGGACCGCCTTGAGGCGTCTTATCCCGAGGCCCATTGTGCCCTGACCCACCAGACACCCTGGCAACTGCTCGTGGCGACCATCCTCTCCGCACAGTGTACCGACGTGCGCGTCAATCAGGTCACCCCGCAGCTGTTTGCACGGTTTCCGGACCCGGCCAGCATGGCAGCGGGCGATCCCGATGAGCTCGAGGACCTGATTCGTTCTACCGGTTTTTACCGCAACAAAGCCAAAAACCTGATCGGTTGTGCCAAGGCCCTCGTGCAGCAGCATGACGGGCGGGTCCCGGCCAGCATGTCGGCGCTGGTGGCTCTGCCCGGGGTCGGCCGCAAGACGGCGAACGTTGTCCTGGGCAACGCTTTCGGTACGCCCGGAATGGTCGTGGACACGCACGTCGGGCGCATCGCCCGTCGCCTCGGTTGGACCTGCAGCAAGGACGCGGAAGGGGTTGAGCGGGATCTCTGCGGCCTGTTGCCAAAAGAGCGCTGGACCCAGGCAGCACACGTTTTGATCTTTCATGGCCGACAATGCTGCCGGGCCCAGACCGCGTGGTGTTCGCAATGCCCGGTAGTCGACCGTTGTCTGCAGAGAGGCGTGACCCGGCAGAAATAACGCCGCCGGCGGGGAGGGATTTAAAATGCAGGCGCCCAGGATTTTTGCCGCGCGGATCAATCAGCGCGTTCTCAGCAGTCTGCTGGCGCAAAAGGGGATTGTAAAACGCGGCGCCTGAAGGGGTTACAGCTCGTCCATGTCCAAACGGAAGAAATCCTTCGCTTCCGGCGTCTTTTCTTCGATGGCATAGCGCACCGGCGCGGTGTGCGGCGCAAAGGCCTCGATGACGATATCAGGACTGTCCTCGGGGGCGAGCAGACCGGTTTGCGGATCGATCGGTCGAAATTCGATCGTGTCCGGCACCGGGAATTCTTCCACCGGCAGGTCCTTGGTCGCCTTCTGCATGAAATCTACCCAGGCCGGTGCTGCCGCCCGCGAGCCAGTTTCGCTCTTGCCGAGAGGTCGCTCAATATCGTAGCCCACCCAGGACACCGCTAGCAGCTTCGGCACGTAACCGATAAACCAGGCATCTTTCAAATCGTTGGTGGTGCCGGTCTTGCCGGCGACGGGGCGATCAAGGGCACGGGCCCGCCAGCCGGTACCGTTCTGGACGACGCTTTCGAGCAGGTTGGTGATCAGGTAGGAGGTCTCCGGGCTGATCACCCGATTGCGGGCCTGGCCGATCAGTTTCTGCCCTTCCTGGGGGCCGGCCGGGAAATCAGCCGGGTCATTTGATTCGATGATGCGGCCGTCACGGTCGTAGATCTTGTTGATATAAGTCGGCATCACCCGCACGCCACCGTTGGCCAAAACGGCGTAGGCCCGGGCCAGTTCCATCGGGGTCAGCGCCGAGGAACCGAGGCCGAGAGTTAGGTCTTCCGCCAGATCGGATTCGATGCCGAGCTTATGCGCGTAATTGGCAGCATAGTGGACGCCGATATCCTCGAGAATCTTGACGGTGATGACATTGTGCGATTTCGCCAGGGCGGTGCGGAAGGGCACCGGACCGTAGAAGCGTTCGGAATAGTTCTTCGGTTTCCATTCCCGGATTTCACCGTTTTCCAGGCGCTCTTTGTAGATCAACGGGGTGTCGAGAATCACGGTTGCCGGGGTGTAGCCCTTGTCCAGGGCGGCGGCGTAGATCAGCGGCTTCATCGCCGAGCCGGGCAGTCGCCGGGCCTGCAGGACGCGGTTGAACTGGCTGGTCCGGAAGTCGTAACCGCCGACCATGACCTTGATCTGTCCGGTCTGCGGGTCCATGGCCAGCAGTGCACCCTGAGCCTCGGCATCCTGTTCCAGCGTCAATGTCCAGGGCCCCTGCTCGGCGATGGCGACGATCCGGGCCTTGACCTTGGCGCCGACCGGCAGCCGGGTCGCGGCCGCCGTGGCGTTGCCGGCGGCTTCGCGTCCGCGTGGGACGACCTGCGGCGGGCCGGCCCACTTGGCCGTCGACAGGGCGATCCGCCCTTTCTGGTCGGCAAACCGTAGCAGCAGATGGCTCTTGTCGGCACCGCTGATGACCGCTTCGATCACATCATCGGGCTTCAGGTCCTGCTCGGCAAAGGAGGCGGTTTGCTCCTGCAGGAAAGCCGCCTCTTCCTCGGTGGTCAGCACGGCCAGAGGACCGCGATAGCCCTGGCGCTTGTCATGCTCGCGGAGATTGGCCTGAACGGCCGCCTGGGCCGCCAGCTGCATCTCGAGATTCATGCTGGTGTGCACCTCGAGGCCGCCTTTGTAGAGCAGTTCCTCACCGTAGGTGTCTTCCAGGTAACGACGGACCTGCTCGGTGAAGTAGGCGGCATCCATGATGTGCTGATTGATGCGCGGACGAATGTCGAGTTCCTCGGCGATCGCCCCCTCGGCTTCCGCCGCCGTGATAAAGCCCTCTCGAACCATACGTTCGAGGACATACTCTTGGCGCTCCTTGGCCCGCGCGTAGTGACGGTACGGCGAATAGCGGCTCGGCGCTTTCGGCAGCCCGGCAAGCATGCTGCACTCGGCCAATGTCAGGTTTTCGACGTCCTTGTCGAAATAATTCTCCGCGGCGGCCTGGACTCCGTGCGCTCCGTGGCCGAGATAGATCTGGTTCAGGTAGAGGTAGAGGATTTCTTCCTTGGAAAGACGCTTCTCCATCCGGTAAGCCAGGATGGCCTCCTTGAATTTGCGTTCAAACTTGCGTTCCGGGGTCAGTAGCAGGCTCTTGGCCACCTGCTGGGTGATGGTGCTGCCGCCCTGGACGATGCCCCCGGCTTCGATGTTGCGAATGGCCGCCCGGACGATGGAGGCGATGTCGATCCCCTTGTGCTTGAAGAAATTGGAATCCTCAGCAGCGACGAAGGCCTGGATCAGCTGCCGGGGCATGCGTGAAACCGGCACGATGATCCGGCGCTCTTCGTAAAGTTCAGCGATCACGGTGCCGTTGTCACTCAACACCCGGGTTATGACCGGCGGTCGGTAATCCGCCAGAGTGTCGACACGCGGCAGTGACTTGGCGACATACAGATAAGCGCCAAGGGGGACCACTACGGCCAGAATCAGGCCAAGCAATCCCAGGATCAGAACGGCACGCATCATAATGGCCAAAGGGGATTTTTTCGGCGTAGTTTGCTTTTGTGACATGAGTCCTCGATAGAGCCTCTGCCGGGGTGACGGCAGGGCTTCTGTTTGACCTGCACTTCTACCATAAGCCATTGCTTTTCGGCAACTCTTTTGCCCGTTTGACCGGGCCGGGGGCTGTGCTATAGTGACGACTCGCCGTTTGCCGCCTTGCCGATGGAGCAAGGCGCATGCGTTTCATGGCGTAAACCAATCAGGAATGCGGGAGACAGCCAGTGCCAGTAACAGATTTTCGTCGCACCAAGATCGTGGCGACGGTCGGACCAGCCAGCGCATCACGGGAGATGCTGCTCGGGCTGATGGAGGCTGGTGCCGATATCTTCCGCCTCAATTTTTCGCACGGTACGCATGAGACTCTCGCCGAAGCGGTGACGCTGATCCGCGAGCTGTCGCGCAATCGCCGGCGGGCGGTCGCCATTCTCGGCGACCTGCAGGGACCGAAAATCCGCACCGGTGTCATGCAGGACGGTCAGATGCGTCTGGAAGCCGGCCAGATGGTGGTCATCACAACCGCGGATGTGCCCGGTGCCGAAGGAGTGATTCCGACGACCTATCGTGAACTCCCCCGGGATGTCCGCAGCGGGGATCGGATCCTGCTCGATGATGGCCTGCTGGAATTGCAGGTCAAGAAGGTTGTCGAAGACGAGGTTCATTGCGGGGTCCTGGTCGGCGGCATTTTGAAGAGTCGCAAAGGTATGAACCTGCCGGGCGTCGAGGTTTCAGCACCGGCCCTGACCGAGAAGGACCTGGCGGATCTCGCGTTCTGTATCGATCAGGAACTCGATTATGTTGCCCTATCCTTTGTCCGTTCGGCGGCCGATGTGCTGCAGCTCAAGGAGCATCTGGATACGCGCCGAACCCTCCTGCGGGTGATCGCAAAGATCGAAAAACCGGAAGCGGTCAACGCCTTCGCCGACATTCTCGAAGTCTCCGACGGCATTATGGTCGCCCGTGGCGACCTTGGGGTCGAACTCAATCCGGAAAAAGTTCCCTTGATCCAGAAGCGCATCATCCGGCAGTGCAATCTGGCCGGCAAACCGGTGATCACGGCCACCCAGATGCTCGAGAGCATGGTCAACAGTCCGCGGCCGACCCGTGCCGAAACCTCGGATGTCGCCAATGCCATTCTGGACGGAACCGATGCCATCATGCTGTCGGCGGAAACCGCCACCGGCGATTATCCCTGTCAGGCGGTGGCGATGATGGTGCGGGTGGCCGAGGACGTCGAGCGGGATCCGCAGCTGAAAGATCTGGTGTTTCATCCGCTCTCCGAGCAGAGCGGGTATCGGCGGCTGCCGGAAGCGATTGGCCAGGCCGCCTGCCGGGTTGCCGCCAGTGTCGAAGCCGCCGCCATCCTGGCCTTTACCCAGACCGGCAGTACCGCAGCGCTGGTCGCCAAGTACAAGCCGCCGGTTCCGGTTTTCGCCGTGACGCCCTCCCCGCATGTCCGGCGGCGCATGGCGCTTTATGCCGGAATCCGTTCGATTCGGGTCGATATCGAGGGCGATACTGAGGCGCAGATCCGTTCCGTCGAGGCGGCCGTTCTTGACGCCGGTGTGCTGCAGAAAGGAGACGTGGTGGTGATCACCATGGGCAGTCCGGTGTCCGATCCCGGGACCACCAACCTGCTGAAAATCCATCGTCTCGGCACCGGCCCGTTTTTCGAAGTCCATTAAAAGCGATAAGCGGTACTGGGGACCGGGGGCTGGAGGTAAAAAATGCAGAAAAAAGCAGTGGTTCTTTACAGTGGCGGTCTTGACTCGACAACCTGCCTGGCGATTGCCCGCCATGACGGTTTCGCGGCCTACGCCTTGAGCTTTGCTTACGGCCAGCGGCATTCGATCGAATTGGACAAAGCAAAAGAATATGCACCGAAAATCGGTGCGGCCGATCACCGCGTGGTGCAGATCGACCTGCGCCAGTTCGGTGGCAGTGCCCTGACTGCTGACATCGCCGTGCCGAAGGACCACCTGGCGACGGCAGAAATCCCGGTGACCTACGTGCCGGCGCGCAACACGATTTTTTTGAGCTTTGCGCTCGGCTGGGCGGAAGTCCTCGGCGCCTACGACATCTACATCGGGGTCAACGCGCTCGATTACTCGGGCTATCCCGATTGCCGACCGGCCTTTATCAGTGCCTTTGAAAACATGGCCAACCTGGCGACCCGGGCCGGTGTCCAGGGCGACCATCCTTACACCATTCACACCCCGCTGATTCAACTCAGCAAGGCCGAGATCATCCGGACCGGCCTGGATCTCGGTGTCGACTACCGGCTGACCCACTCCTGCTACGATCCCGATCCGGCGGGCCGTGCCTGCGGCCATTGCGATTCCTGCCTGCTGCGCCTGAAGGGGTTCCGGGAAGCGGGGATCGAGGACCCGGTGGAGTACGGGACGCGGGACGCGTAGCGCGGGACGCGAAAATCAAAACCAGGATGATTGAACC
>JARRPG010000034.1:0-14937 GCA_037383085.1 Desulfuromonadales bacterium
CTCGATCTGGCTGATCTATCGCATTGTCAAAGGCTGGCTTTACCTCAGTGAGAATCGCCCCATCAGCTGATGCCTCCGCCTTCTTAGGCGGTGCGCTCCGGCCATGCATCTCCCGCCGTCAAGCGCCTCGACTGCTGCGATGACCGGACCGATGATCGCCTCAGAAAGGCGACCGGTGCCGTCATCTCTCAGGTCGGATCAAGCCATTCCGGAAACAAAAGAAAGCTTTCAGGAGGACTTGCGCCAGGTGGTGACAATATTCTTCTGTAGCCAGGGGTAATGATCGTCGAGCAGACGGCGGGCGACCTGATAGGTCCGGCGGTCGTCATGGCAATAGACCCCCCGGTGGAGCATTTGCAGACGGCGGCGGGCCTGGCGACAGAACAGGTCGGCAAGGTCTTCGGCGCCCTCGGGAGCCCGGGGTGAGGCGCTGTAGGCGAGCACCGCCGCCATCGCGAACAGCTCGCCACCGCTATCGACCAGCCGGCCGAGGACATTTTGCCGTTTCTGCAAGCCCTGCCGATACCGGCCGACCATATGGAACAGATCCCGTGCCAGTCGCCGCACCCCCCGCTCCAAGGCACGACTGTGCCGACGCAGGGGTCGGGCGACGGGAAACTGCTTGTCCAGGCCAAACTCCGGCCAGTACAGCTTCGGATACCAGCCGGCATAGAATTTCGCCGCACCGACAAAATCGATTTTGCTCGAGCTGGCCGAAGCACCGGCGGCTTTGAGATGCGGATCAAGCGCTTCCCGGGCAATGAACAGGCGCATGATCTCGCTGGTCCCTTCGATGATCTGATTGATGCGTGCATCGCGCAGCAAGCGCTCCATCGGCATCGGCCGTTCGCCACGCCCCTGCAAGGACGGCGCGGTTTCGTAGCCACGGCCACCACGCACCTGGAGAGCGGCATCGACCGTCCGCCACAGGGTCTCGGTGCAGTACAACTTGGCCAGCGCCGCCTCGAGGCGAATGTCCAGTTCGTCCCGGTCCGCCATGGCTGAGGTCAACCAGGCCAGACTTTCCACGGCAAAGATGTCGGCCGCCATGCTCGCCAGCTTGCTGGCCACCGCCTCATGATGGCCGACCGGTGCGCCCCATTGCTGACGCTCTTTGGCCCAATCGGTGGCCATTGCCAGGGCCTGTTTCATGGCGCCCCCACAGGCGGCGGGCAACGTTAGACGCCCCGTGTTCAGTGTCCGCAGGGCCAGGGACAGACCGCGGCCCTTGCCTTCAACAATGTTCTCGGCAGGGACCCGCACGTTCTCGAAGGTCAGCAGGCCGTTCTGCAGTCCTTTCAGGCCCATGAAGTCACAACGATGCGCCACCGACAGACCGGGGCTGTCACCCTCGACGACAAAAGCCGTGATCTCGGCGGGCTGCTCTTTCAGGCCATTGGTGCGGGCCATGACGATCAGCAGATCGGCGATTGGCCCGTTGCTGATCCACAGCTTCTGGCCATTGATCAGGTAGGCAGAGCCATCCTCGGTGGGAACGGCGACGGTCGTCATACTCGAGGGATCGGAGCCGACATCGGGCTCGGTCAGCGCAAAGGCGCTGATCGCACCTTTGGCGAGACGAGGCAGATACGCGTCTTTCTGGGCGTCCGTGCCGAACATCTTGAGCGGCTGCGGAACGCCGATGCTCTGGTGGGCGGAGAGCAGCACGGCCGTGGAGGCGCAATGGCTGGCCACCATCTGGATAATGCGATTGTAGTTGACCTGGGACAGGCCCAGACCGCCGTACTCCTTGGCGATCTTGATGCCGAACAAGCCGAGATCGCGCAAACCGTCGAGGACGTCCTTCGGGATGTCGCCGTGGGCATCGATGGCGTCGGCATCGACTCGTTTGGTGAGAAATTCGGCCAGCTCGGCCAGGATCGCATCACCGGCGGCACGATCCGCATCGCTCTGCTCCGGAAACGGGTGGATCAGGTCGGCCTGCAAGTGCCCCATGAACATCTGGCCGACAAAGCTCGGCTTTTTCCAACTTGTTTCGCGGGCCGCCTCGGCGACGTCCAGTGCATGTTTTTCGTCCGCCTTGCGTTGCGCCATGCCACACCTCCCGGGCTCATTGTTCTGCCACCAATGATATCAGGGATATACCATTTTGCACCTGTCCGAGGGCCTGGCAAAGACTCAGTTCATCAGCGCCAGTTCCTGCTTCTCGAGATGCTGGATGCGGTCGCGCAGTTCGGCGGCACGTTCGAACTCGAGCTCAGCCGCCGCAGCAAGCATCGCGGCCCGCAGACGCTCGATTTCGGCCCGCAGGTCGTCCCGGGATTCGTATTCGGCGAGGGCTTCGGCGGCAAGCAGTTCCGGGGTCGTCGCGGCCTGAGGCAGGTCGTCGAGAATCGACCGCAACGACTTGCGGACCGACTCCGGTGTAATGCCGTGCTCCTCGTTGTACTTCAGCTGGGCCGCGCGCCGCCGCTCGGTTTCATCGATGCAGTTCCGCATGGAGCCGGTGACCCGATCGGCGTACATGATCACCCGGCCGTCAAGATTCCGTGCCGCTCGGCCGCAGGTCTGGATCAGGGACCGGGTGCTGCGCAGAAACCCTTCCTTGTCGGCATCGAGAATCGCCACCAGGGCAACTTCGGGGATGTCCAGGCCCTCGCGTAGCAGGTTGATGCCAACCAGCACATCAAAATCACCCTGGCGCAGGGCGCGAATGATGCGAATCCGTTCCACGGTATCGATATCGGAATGCAGGTAGCGGACGCGGATGCCGATTTCATCGAGATAACCGGTCAGGTCTTCGGCCATCCGCTTGGTCAGGGTGGTCACCAGGACGCGGCCCTGGCCGGCGACGGTCCTGCGGATTTCGTCGATCAGGTCATCGACCTGCTGGCTGGCCGGGCGAACGTCGATCGGCGGGTCGACCAGACCGGTCGGTCGGACGATCTGTTCGACCACCACACCGGCCGCCTGCTGCAGTTCATAATCTCCGGGCGTGGCCGACACATAGACAGTCTGCAGATCCTTAGCACAGAATTCGGCAAAGGTCAGAGGCCGGTTATCCAATGCTGAGGGCAGGCGAAATCCATACTCCACAAGGGTTTCCTTGCGGCTGCGGTCACCGCGGTACATGCCGCCGAGCTGGGGCACGGTGACATGGCTTTCGTCGATGAAGATCTGGGCGTCATCGGGAAAATAATCGAACAGGGTTGCCGGTGGCGAGCCCGCTTCACGGCCGTCCAGGTGCCGGGAATAGTTCTCGATCCCCTGGCAGAAGCCCATTTCCTCCATCATCTCGATATCGAACAGGGTACGCTGCTCGAGGCGCTGGGCCTCGACCAGCTTATCCGCAGCCCGCAGCTGCTGCAGGCGGTCGCGCAGCTCGTCCTGGATCTGCCGGATGGCACGGTCCAGGGTCGGCTTGGTCGCCACGTAATGGCTGGCTGGAAAAATCGCCGTGGCAGGCAGACGGTCGATCACCTGCCCGCGCAGCGGGTCGATTTCACTGATCGCCTCGATCTCGTCGCCAAAGAATTCGATGCGCAGCGCGCGATCCTCTTCATAAGCCGGGAAGACCTCCACCGTGTCACCGCGCACCCGAAAGGTGCCGCGGTGGAAATCGATGTCGTTGCGACTGTACTGGATCTCCACCAGGCGGCGCAGCAGCTGGTTGCGCTCGAGTTCCAGTCCCTGCTCCAGACGAATCAGCAGGCCGTGATAGGCTTCCGGCGAACCGAGACCGTAAATGCAGGAGACCGACGCCACAATCAGTACGTCACGGCGGGTCAGCAGACTGCGCGTGGCGCTGTGGCGTAACTTGTCGATCTCCTCGTTGATCGACGAGTCCTTTTCGATGTAGGTGTCGGTGGTCGGGACATAAGCTTCCGGCTGGTAATAATCGTAGTAGGAAACGAAATACTCGACAGCGTTGTCCGGAAAGAGCTCCTTGAACTCGCCGTAGAGCTGGGCGGCCAGAGTCTTGTTCGGCGCCAGGACCAGGGTCGGCCGCTGCACGGCGTTGACCACGTTGGCCATGGTGAAGGTTTTTCCCGAACCGGTGACACCGAGCAGCACCTGGTGCGCATCGCCGCGCCGGATTCCGGCAACCAGCTCCTCGATCGCCTGCGGCTGGTCGCCTTGGGGTTGATAGGCGGTTTTCAGGACAAATTTGGCCATGGTTGAGAAGAAGAAAGGACGCCCGGGCCAGGCGCCTTCATCGACACGCTTACTTGATCTTCCAGGTTGTGCCGGTCGGTGAATCGAGCAGCTCGACGCCCTGGTCCGCCAGTTCATCGCGAATCTGGTCGGCCCGGGTGAAGTTCTTGTCGCGCCGCGCCGCCAAACGCTCCTGGATGGCGGCCTCGACTGCGGTTTCGGTCAATCCGAGCTCCTGCAGCCCCTTGAGGTTCTGCTGCTGCAACCACGCCGCCGGTTCGGAAGCAAACAGGCCGAGAACCTCGCCAAGTTCGCGAAGCTTGCCGAGCAGCGCCCGGACCGATGCGACCTTGTCGGCTTTTTTGCGGAATTTCTTCTCGGCGACCAGCCGGTTGATGGCCCGCGCACCGTCGAACAGGTGACCGATTGCCTGCGCGGTATTGAAATCATCGTCCATGGCGGCTCGAAACTGGTTCTCCAGCGCGTCGCCCTCGGCGGCGGCCAGGTCACTGTCCGGGCAGCCGTCAATGGCCATCCGCCCCGCCTGAAAGGCTTCGTAGAAACGCGTCAGACCGATCCGGGCCTCTTTGAGGTTCTGGTCGGAGAAATCGATCGGCGAGCGGTAGTGGGCGGTCAAAATGAAGAAGCGCACCACCTCGGGATCGTACTTTTTGAGGATGTCGCGAATGGTGAAGAAGTTGCCCAGCGACTTGCTCATCTTTTCCTGGTTGACGTTGACGAAGCCATTGTGCAGCCAGTACTTGACGAAGGGCTTGCCAGAGGCTCCTTCCGACTGGGCGATCTCATTTTCGTGGTGCGGGAAGATCAGGTCGCGTCCGCCGCCGTGGATATCGAAGGTCTCACCCAGCAGCGACGAGCTCATCGCCGAGCATTCGATATGCCAGCCGGGACGTCCCGGCCCCCAGGGCGAATCCCAGCTCGGCTCGCCGGGCTTGGCCGCCTTCCAGAGGGCAAAGTCCATCGGGTTGCGTTTCTGCTCACCGGGCGCAATCCGCGCCCCGGCCTGCATCTCCTCCATGTTGCGCTTGGACAGCTTCAGGTAGGCCGGAAATTCGGCAACGCTGAAGTAGACATCACCGGCGGCTTCATAGGCCATTCCTTTGCCAATCAGCTCTTCGGCCAGGGCAATGATCTGATCGATATACGCCGTCGCCTTCGGTTCGAAGGTCGGTTTGCGTAAACCGAGGGCCTTCATGTCCTCGTCGAAAGCCTGGATGAACTCTTCCGCAAGTTGCTGGCTGCTGATGCCGCGCTCGTTGGCCCGGTTGATGATTTTGTCATCGACATCAGTGTAATTGCGGACGTAGGTCACATCGTAACCGCTGTACTGCAGATAACGATAGACAATATCAAAGACGATATTGGCCCGGGCATGGCCGATATGGCAGTAGTCGTAAACCGTCACGCCGCAGACATACATGCCGACTTTGCCGGGGACGAGCGGTTCAAAGGCTTCCTTGTGGCCACTTAAGGTATTGTAAACACGCAAACTCATGATGACGTCTCCAGATCTCCAGACGTTACGGCCCGGCCAACTTGGCCCAGGTGTCACGCAGCGTCACGATCCGGTTAAAAACCGGCGCTTCGGCTGTTGCCGCGACCGGGTCGACATTGAAATACCCCAGGCGTTCAAACTGGTAGGCGGCGCCGGCCTCGGCGTCGGCCAGGCTCGGCTCCACCAGGGCCCGGGGCAGCACCTCGAGAGACTCCGGATTGAGCAGCTCGCGGTAGTCACGCTCCTTTTGTCCCGCCGGATCGGCAACACGGAACAGCCGATCGTACAAGCGGACCTCGATCGGCAGGGCATCGGCCGCCGCCACCCAATGGATGATTCCCTTGACCTTCGGGCGTCCTTCCGGCAGGTTACCACCGCCGGTCTGCGGATCGTAGCTGCAGCGCAGTTCAACCAAGTCGCCGGTCTGCGGATCCCTGATCACCTCGTCGCAGCGGATAATGTAGCCGTAGCGCAGACGCACTTCCCGGCCGGGGCCGAGCCGAAAGAATTTTTTCGGCGGATCCTCCATGAAATCGTCCTGCTCGATGTATATCTCGCGCCGGAATGGAATGGTGCGCGTGCCCATGGCCGGGTTCTTCGGATGACGCGGCGCGACAAACATCTCCGTGGCGTCTTCCGGATAGTTGGTGATGACGACTTTGAGCGGCCGCAAGACCCCCATGGCTCGCGGGGCGTTCTGGTCAAGGTCTTCGCGCACACAGTCCTCGAGGACACCCATGTCGATCACACTGTCGCTCTTGCCGACGCCGATCCGTTCACAGAAGGTGCGGATGGCGGCCGGCGGGAACCCCCGGCGGCGCATGCCCGACAGGGTCGGCATGCGCGGATCGTCCCAACCGGAGACATGCTGTTCGCGCACCAGCTCCAGCAGGCGACGTTTGCTCATCACCGTATAAGTCAGATTCAGACGGGCAAATTCGATCTGCTGCGGATGATAGATTTCCAGGGCCTTGCAGAACCAGTCGTAGAGGGGACGATGATCCTGAAATTCCAGAGTGCAGAGGGAATGAGTGATCTTCTCGATCGAATCCCTTGCCCGGCTCGGTCAGGGTGCCGCGGTATGCGCGCATCTGCTCGGGGGTCAGGTCACAGACGAAAGCCAGCCCCTTAGTCACCAATTGTTCGGCATAGCCGTAAAGGGTCTCGAAATAATCGGAGGCATGGTATTCATGCACACCCCAGTCAAACCCCAGCCAACGGACATCGGCCTTGATCGCGTCGATGTATTCCTGCTCCTCTTTGACCGGGTTGGTGTCGTCAAAGCGCAGGTGACAGCGGCCGTTGTACTGCAGAGCCAGGCCGAAGTTCAGGCAGATTGACTTGGCGTGCCCGATGTGCAGGTAACCGTTCGGTTCCGGGGGAAAACGGGTGACGACCGTCTGGTGCTTGCCGCTGGCAAGATCCTCGTCGATGATGTTGCGGATAAAATTCGGGCCCATTTGCCCTTCGGGCTGACTCATGGCCTGGTCACTCCTTCTTGTCATCCGATGAACCGGCTGCGTCGTTCAGATCGTCGTCATCAGGACCACCGCGTGCGCGGAAATCCCCTCGCCGCGGCCGGTGAAACCGAGCTCCTCGGTGGTGGTCGCCTTGACATTCACCTGGCCATTCGGCACCTGACAGGTGCGGGCCAGGTTGGTGACCATCTGGGCGACATAAGGTGCCAGCCGGGGCCGCTGGGCAATGATGGTCGTATCGAGATTGCTGATCTGAAAGCCGCGTGTCTTGGCCAGACCGACCACATGCTCCAGCAGCAGCAGGCTGTTGATCCCCTTGTAAGCCGGGTCAGCGTCGGGAAAATAACGACCGATATCGCCCAGCCCAAGTGCGCCGAGAATGGCATCGGAAACTGCATGCAACAACACGTCGGCATCGGAATGTCCGAGCAGGCCGCGTTCATAGGGAATCTCGTCCCCTCCCAGGATCAAAGGACGATCTGCCACCAGACGATGCACGTCGAAGCCGTGGCCGATGCGAATCATGTCAGGCTCACCTCTCCCAGATCCAGCAGCGCCCGGGCCAGAGCCAGGTCGGCTGGCGTGGTAATCTTGATATTGTGCGGATGCCCTTCCAGAACGGCCACCGGCCAGCCGCACCATTCGATCAAAGACGCATCATCGGTGCCGACGTGATCCCGCATCTGGGCACGGCGATGGGCCTCGCGGATGCGATCACAACGAAACGCCTGCGGCGTCTGCACCTGCCAGAGCAGGCTGCGGTCCAGCGTTGACCGGACCCGGCCGTCAAACACCTCTTTGATCGTATCCTGAGCCGGCACAGCCAGCAAGGCGGCGCCCTCGACGGCCGCCAGTTGCACCAGGGGGCCAATCTGTTCGGCCGGGAAGAAAGGGCGTACGGCGTCATGCACGAGGATCACGTCCTGTCCGGCAGCACCGCAGGCTTCCAGGCCATTGCGGACTGAATCCTGGCGCTCGCGTCCGCCGGCAATGATCGCACCGATCTTGTCGATCCGGTACCGCTCGACCAGCTCGCGGCGACAGAAGGCCACGTCTTCCTCCGGCACGACGAGATGAACCGCCGTCACCAGGGGTTGGGCAGCCAGCCGCACCAGCGTCTGCACCAGGACCGGACGATCGCCCAATTCAAGGTATTGTTTGCGGATGCCTCCCGCAAGCCGGCGACCACTCCCGGCGGCCGGGACCAGCACGTGTACATTCATCCGTTTGTCCTGTCAAGGTTGCCGTAGAACAGCGCTCCCTGTTCCCTGAATCGCTATATGTATCGTATTTGCCGCAACTTGAAAATCATTAATCGCCGATTGGCGCCGGAAAAACAAAAAGCCGAGTGCCTGTTCAGCACCCGGCCCGGAAAGGCGATGGGACAACGGCCGTCAGTTGATCATTTTTTCGAGACGCTGGGAGACTTTTTCCTCGGCGACACCTTCGGCGAGGGCCAACTCTTTGATCAGCAGCCGCCGGGCCAGCTCCAAAACCTTCTTTTCGCCGTAGGAGAGCTCTTTTTCTTCCTTGATCAGGTAGAGTTCGCGCAGCACTTCGGCCACATCCATGGGATCGCCGGTCTTGATCTTGTCGTTGTACTCCCGCTGCCGCCGGCTCCAGGACGCGATTGA
This sequence comes from Desulfuromonadales bacterium, assembly GCA_037383085.1. Lineage (GTDB taxonomy): Bacteria > Desulfobacterota > Desulfuromonadia > Desulfuromonadales > BM103 > JARRPG01. The sequence continues at coordinate 8,745 of JARRPG010000034.1, forward strand.
CAGGGCACCGGCTTGCTTTTCCTCGAGGACGTTGTATATTGTCTCCACTTTGTCTTTGCTGATCAGATTGCGCAGGCCGACCTGGCGGGCATTGCCCACCGGGACCATGATGGTCATATCGTTATCGATAATGCGCAGGATGTAAAAATCGTGGGTCTGACCACAGAACTCGCGGGACTCAATCTTCTCAACCACACCAACCCCCTGTGCGGGGTAGACTGCCCGGTCTCCGATTTTAAACATTTGATTTTCTCCCATGGAAATTAACAATTTACTACAAAAATTCATCGGCGTCAACAAAAGTGCTGCGTATTCAGGGGTTTGGTCAAAAGACACACCTCATTTGAGCCGCCTCAGCACCCGCAGGTCAAGATGCGGATCGGTGTAATCGGCGCCGGCGCCCTCGGCCTTTATTATGGCGCCCTCCTGCAGCGTGCCGGTCACGATGTGCATTTCCTGCTGCGGCGCGATTACCGGGTCCTCGTCGAAGCCGGGCTGACCGTCACCTCGCCGCAGGGAGATTTTCATCTGGCCCGGATCAATGGCTATCGCACGACGGCCGAGATCGGTGTCGTCGACCTGGTTCTGGTCGGCCTCAAGGCTTACGCCAATGAGCATCTGGTCAACATGGCCCGTCCCCTGGTCGGACCCGACACCCTTGTTCTGACTCTGCAGAATGGCCTGGGCAACGAGGATGTTCTGGCCGAAGCCTTTGCTCCGCAGCGGCTCATCGGCGGGGTGGCGTTCCTCTGCTGCAACCGCGGCGAACCGGGCGTCGTCCATCATCTCGATCAGGGCGCCATCCGCATCGCTGCAGTCGACGACAAGGGCCGTTCCGATGTGCAAAGGCTCGCTAAACATTTCATCACCGCCGGCATCCCCTGTGAGGTTTGCCAGGACCTGAGCAAGATTCGCTGGGAAAAACTGGTCTGGAACATCCCCTTTAACGGGCTCTGTGCTTTGACCGGTCTGGCCACCGATCGGCTGCTCGCCTGTCCGGAGACCCGCCGGCTGATCAAGGAGCTGATGCAGGAGGTGGTGTTCGCCGCCAACCGGCAGGGTTTATCGGCACCGATTAACGGGCCGGTCTTCATCGATCGTATGCTGCAGGTGACCGGCGGTATGGGGGCTTATCGACCCAGCATGATGATCGATCGACAACACGGTTCGCCACTCGAACTCGACGCCATTTATGGCATTCCCCTTAAGCGCGCGGTCGCCGTCGGCGCTGCCATGACCCGGGTCGCCATGCTGCATGCCCTTCTGGCGGCCACCGAAGAGCCACGCGCCTGACCAGTCAACCCACCCGAGACAGACCGGATAGGTCGACGGGATGTTCCTTGTCCGACATCCAAGCCGCCGGGCAAGAACTAGAGGCGGTTGTAGCCGTTCAGCGCTGCGACCCGGTAGGCTTCCGCCATGGTCGGATAATTGAAGGTGGTGTTGATGAAGTACTTAATGCTGTTGTAGGGAACGGGCTGGGCCATAATGGCCTGGCCGATGTGGAGGATTTCTGCCGCATTGTGACCGAAGCAGTGGATTCCGAGGATTTCCAGCGTTTCCCGATGGAAGAGCAGCTTCAACATGCCGGCCTGGTGCGCGGTGATCTGGCCACGGGCCAAATTGCGAAAAAAGGAGCGGCCGACTTCGTAAGGGACATGCTGCTCGGTCAATTCCCGCTCGGTGCGGCCGAGACAGCTGATTTCCGGCATGGTGTAGATTCCGGTGGGGATATCCTGGACCAGGCGGGCGTCACAGGATCCTTCGGCGATGTGCGTGCCGGCAAACCGGCCCTGATCGTAGGCAGCGCTGGCCAGATTCGGAAAGCCGACGATATCGCCCACCGCGTAAATGTGCGGTTGAGTGGTCTGGTAAAACTCGTTGATCGCAAGGTTGCCCCGGTGATCAGGGACGATGTCGATGTTGTCCAAGCCCAGGTCCGCCGAATTGCCGGTCCGGCCGTTGGCCCAAAGCAGCATGTCGGACTTGACGACCTTGCCGGTCTTGAGGTGCAGGATGATTTCGTTATCGACGACTTCAACCCGCGCGTACTCTTCGTTCTGCCGGATCAAAACCCCCTGGACATCACGCATGTGATAGCTTAAGGCACTGCTGATCTCGTCATCGAGGTATTCGAGAAGACGTTCACGGGTGTTGATCAGGTTGACCTTGATGCCGATGTTCTTGAAGGCGCAGGCATACTCGCTGCCGATCACGCCGGCGCCGTAGACGGTCAGAGTCTCCGGCAGTTCCTGCATCTGCAGGATCGTGTCGCTGTCCACCACATAGCGGCCGTCGAAGGGAATATCGTCGGGGTGATAAGGATGCGAACCGGTCGCAATGACAAAGTGGTCGGCGGAGATGTGGTGCTGCGCGCCGGTCTCATCCTCGATGTCGACACTGTGTTCATCGCGGAAGCGGGCATGTCCGGCAATGATGACGATGTTGTTGCGTTCGTAAAAATCCTCGCGATCGCGAACCTGCTGGGCGACCACCTCGCGCATCGCCGTCATCAAATCCTCGCAGGTGACCCGGCCGGGATGCCGGGCCCGATTGAACAGCCGGTGCTCCTTTTCTTCGGCATAGCGCTGGACGACGTAGATCAGGGTCTTGCTGGGGATGGTCCCCAGGTGGGTGCAGCCGCCGCCGACCAGAAAGCGGTTCTCGACGATCGCTACCGACTTGCCGGATTTAGCCAGGTTGATCGCCGCCCCTTCGCCGCCGGGGCCGCTGCCGATCACGATCACGTCAAAGTGTGTTTTGATGCCGTGCATCTCCATTCCAATCGATCAAAAGAAGCCACTGCCCCTAGGATAAATGATCCGGCAAACATTGCAAGAAGGGACTTTGCATCATCCACCCGTTCCCCGGTGCTTATTCCCTCGTGGGCCCCTTCGGCCGGCGGGGTGGCGAAGAGACGTCGTGCCGCGGCAATTTTCTGTTAAAATTTTATCGGACCAAAGTCGCCCAAGGACCGCTTATGACCCGACCCCTTCGGCAAAGTCAACGACACTATTGCAAAGACACCTTGTGCCTGCCAATCGATTTCACCGGCACCACTCGGTCTCGCGCTCTGGCGCCGGACGGCAAATGCCGGGAGGACAACCCCTCATGACGGCCCGGATCGGCCTGATCAGCGATGTGCATGCCACTCCGGCGCCGCTGGCTGCCGCTCTGGACATCTTCCGGGAGCGGCAGGTTGACACGATCCTGTGCGCCGGTGACATCGCCGGCTATGGTACACGGCTCGAGGAGACCGTCGCCCTGCTGGCCCAAAACAGCTGCCGGACGATCCTTGGCAACCACGATCTCTGGTACCTGAGCCGCCTGGAAGACGAAAAAATCTTCAGCGGTCCGACCCAGGCTTTTCTGCGCAGCCTCTATCCGGTTTACGAGGACAGGATCGCCGGCAAGAGCCTGTATATGGTGCATGCCAGTCCACCGGATTCACTGCTGCAGGGCATCAAGCTCCTCGATGAGGACGGCGTGGTCATGGCCGAACAGAAGCAGGCCTGGGCGCAAGCCCTGGACGGTCTGCCCTACGATGTCCTGGTCGTCGGCCACACCCATCAGGTCTTTGCCGAGCAACTGGGCGATCTGCTGGTGATCAACCCGGGCAGCACGGCATTCAATCACACCTGCGCCATCCTGACCCTGCCGGAAAGGACCGTCGAACAGATCACCCTGCCCGGATACGCACCCTTGCTGTCATGGAACTGGGGGATGTGGGAAAACCGGGGAGGTGGGAAGCGCGAGGCGCGATAAAAATATCGCTTCTTGTCAATGATGACGGCTCTGGCGCTTCCCGCTTCGCGCCTCGCATCTCAGGATTTCACCCTGCGTATTTTATCGCCGCGATCGCGACCAGCAGCCAGCCGACCAGGAAGGCGATGCCACCGAAAGGGGTAATCAAGCCGAGCGGCTTGATCCCGGTCAACACCAGAACGTAAAGGGAACCGGAAAAAAGCAGGGTGCCGACCAATAACGCCCAGCCGGCCTGGCGAATCAGCGGCGGATCCGACAGAAGGTGGCACAGAATCCCGATCAGCAGCAAGCCGAGTGCATGGACGAGTTGGTAAAATACGGCGGTCTCCCAGGTTTTCAGCAGTTCCGGAGCAATCCGCGTTTTCAGTCCGTGGGCCCCGAAGGCGCCGAGCGCCACACCGAGAAAAGCACTGCAGCTGCCAAACAACAGAAAGATCTTCATGGCCATCCTGTTCCCGGACGCAAGCAAAAGCTGCACCCGTCTTTTTTCGCATCTTTAGCACATCCCGTCAGCTCTCTCAAGCCTCAGCAACCGGGTGTTGTCCGAAAGCGTCCGTCGCGAAAGATGAATATCTGCTATCATGAAATATCGGGAATGCGCTGCGGAGATCGTATGTCGGATCGTTATCATCTGATCACCTACACCGATGAAGAGGAACTGGCCAACCGCCTGACCCATTGCCTGGCCGCTTTTATCAGCCTGCTCGGCCTGGTGGTGCTGATCGTGGTTGCATCGAAGACCGGGGATCCTTTTCGGATCGTCAGTGCCGCGATCTTTTGCAGCTGTCTGAGCATTTTTTACGTCATTTCCACCCTGTACCACAGCATACGCAACCCGAAAACACGCTATGTGTTCCGGATCCTCGATCATGCCGGCATTTACCTGGTCATTGCCGGAACCTACACCCCCATCACCCTGGTTTCGCTGCGGCAAAGCAGCGGCTGGATACTGTTCGGCGTGGTCTGGGGCCTGGCGATTGCCGGCGCGATATTCAAGTCGTTCATGACCCATCGCCTGGCCTTTCTCGCTCCGGTCTTCTATATTGCGCTCGGTTGGCTGATCGTGGTCCGTCGGTGTTCTGTTCTACGCCATCGACCGCATCCCTTATAACCATGCGATCTGGCACGTCTTTGTCATGGCGGGCAGCGTATGTCACTACCTGGCGATCTTCTGGTACGTCATCCCGGTGGATCTGGTTTGAGCTTGGCCGGCTGAACGCGCCTTGCCTGGCTTTATCAGGCATGCTATCGTCGGATAGATTGTTTTGCAGCCGGGGTTCCCCCGGCTTTTTTACGCACGGCCACTGCGCTCTTGCGGGCACCCGAGGGGCCTCTGTCAGGACACCAAACCGCCGTGTCCGCGTGCAAAAATCGACGCAGAAGATAGACTTGTGACAGGTACCCGCTTGCAGGCGCTCTGCCAGCAACCCGGAAGGCGTTGCGACCCCGCCACCCAAAAAGGTCTTGCCCAGCAAGGGAGTCACCACATGCCTGAACGGCAGACAAAAAAACCGGAACTTCTTGCCCCGGCCGGCAGCCTGGAGGCCTTTTTTGCTGCCATGGAATTCGGTGCCGATGCCGTTTACGTCGGCTTGAAGGAGTTCTCGGCCCGGGCCAAGGCGAAGAACGTCAACCGCGACGAACTGGAACGCATGGTCGGTTATGCGCACGCCCGCCGTCGTCACGTCTTCCTGACCCTCAACACCCTGGTCAAGGAGAAGGAACTGTCGCACCTGATCGATGTCCTGGCGGCGGTCGAGGCGATCGGCGTCGATGCGGTGATCCTTCAGGACCTGGGTGTCTGGCGGCTGGTCCGGCGGCATTTCCCCGGCCTGCCACTGCACGCTTCGACCCAGATGACCTTGCACAATACCGCCGGCGTGCAGATGGCGGAACGCCTGGGCTTCTCCCGGGTGGTCCTGGCGCGTGAACTGAGCCTGATGGAAATTGCCGAAATTCGCCAGGGCACGGCGATCGACCTGGAGCATTTCGTCCACGGCGCCCACTGTTTCTCACTCTCCGGACAGTGCAGTTTCTCCTCCTGGCTCGGCGGCATGGGTGGCAACCGTGGCCGTTGTGCTCAACCCTGTCGCCGCCGCTATCACCACAAGGGCAAAGACGGTTACTATTTCTCTCCCAATGATCTCTCCGCTATCGACCTGCTGCCGGAATTGGCCGACGCCGGCATCATGAGCTTCAAGATCGAGGGCCGGATGAAAAGTGCCGAGTATGTCGCCAATGTCGTCCAGGCCTACCGGATGGCAATCGACGCCGCTCCGGCGGCGCGGCGGAGCACCATTGCCGAGGCCAAGGAGTTGCTCAAAGACGCCTTCGGCCGCCTGCCGACCCGCGGTTTTTTGCCGGACGCAAAACCGACCGATATGGTCAACCCGGGCATCCATGGGGCCACCGGCCGTCTGATCGGCCA
>JARRPG010000034.1:14944-24884 GCA_037383085.1 Desulfuromonadales bacterium
CCCCCGGCAAACATTTCCGCAACGGTGACGGCATTTACAAGGTCGCTTCCGGCCAGGCTTTCAATCTGAGCACGTCCGCTTGTCGCAAGCGCCTGGAGGAGTTCGTGCCGGGAGACGCCATGGTCGATATCGATGTCCTGATGCCGAACCCGCAGCGGTTGGACATCAAGGCGCGCTGTCAGGGCCTTTTGCTGGAGCGCACCTTTGCGGTGGAGACCTTTCCGGCCGAGCAGAAGCCGCTGGCGATCGACGTGCTGAACAAGGTTTTCGGCAAAACCGGGGACCTGCCCCTGACGCTTGGCGAACTGCGCTGCGGCGAATTGCCGGCCGTAGTGCTGCCACTCAGCCGGCTGAATGCCATCCGCAGGGAATTCTACCGTGAATTGGCCGATGGCCTGACAGAAAAACGCGACACGGCCCGGACCGAACACCGCCGCCAGGCAGTCGCCGATCTGGTGCCGCGAGGCCCCCGCAGCGAAGAACCGGAAAGCCTGGCGGTCGGTGTCGGCAGCTTGCACGAGCTGCCTTTGCTCAGGCAGGCTGGTGTCGACACCTTGATCCTGCCGCTGGTGCCGGGCAGCGCCAGAAAACTGCTCCAGAGCACGCGGTCGGTCTTCAATCATCCGGAAACGATTCTCTGGGATCTGCCACTGGCGATCTTCGACGCCGAGTGGCCGGCCTTCGAAAGCGAAATCGACGCCTTGTATGACCTTGGCTTTCGCCGTTTTCGACTGCAGAATCTCGGCCAGCGGCAATTGTTCGAGAAGCGTGCGGAACCGCAGCTGGAAGCCGGCTACCGACTCTTCACCACCAACAGTCAGGCAGCGCTCGCCTGGCAGGAACTGGGGTTTACGGCCGCCACCCTCTATGTCGAGGATGATCGTGACAACCTGGCCGCGCTGCTCGATCGTCGCCTTGAGCTGTCACTCACTATCACGGTCTATGCCAACCTGCCGATGATGATTTCACGGATCCCGCTCGCGACGGTCAGCAGCGATCGGCCAGTAATCTCGGACCGCGGCGAAACCTATCGGGTCGACAACCGGGGCGGCATGACAACCATCCGGCCGGAACAGGATTTCTCCCTGCTCGGCCATTTGCAGGAACTGCGGCGGATGGGCTGCCGGCGGTTCGTCGTCGACCTTTCCCATCTCGGCCGGAGCGACCAGCGACACATCCTGGCGGCGGTCCGCGAGGATCGTGAGGTTGCTGAAACCTCGACCTTCAACTATCTGCAGGAAATGGTTTAGTGAACGCCTTGTAAGGGCGTTCACGGGACGAGGGACGCGTAACGCGGGACGAGACGAACCTCAAAAAATGCATAAAAATTCTGCTCGAAAATGTTTCTCATGTATGCCGTATATTTTCATCCTTATGAAGTTCGCGTCCCACGTCCCGCATTCCGCAAAATGTCTTTCGAAAGGGTTCCATGAAACAGATTGAAATTCTCACCCGGGACGCCCAACTGGTCGACCTGGCCGACGCCTTGAGCCAGGAGGAAACGATTGCCGTCGATCTCGAGGCCGACTCACTGCACAATTACCGGGAAAGAATCTGCCTGGTGCAGATTTCCACGCCGCAACACAATCTCCTGATCGACACCCTGGCCCTTGGCAACCTCGATCCTCTGAAACCGGTTTTTGCCGATCCCCGGATCCGCAAGATCTTTCATGCCGCCGATTACGATCTGCGCAGTCTGAAGCGTGACTTCGATCTGTCGGTCCATGGCCTTTTCGACACCATGATCTGCGCCCAACTGCTCGGTGAAGCACGGATCGGCCTGGCGGATCTGCTGGACAAGTATTGCGGCGTGACGCTGGACAAGAAATACCAGAAGGCCGATTGGTCGCGGCGTCCGCTACCGGAAGAGATGATTCGTTATGCCGCGGCCGACACCGCCTACCTGCATCGTCTTGCCGAGCTGTTCAGGGCCCGACTCGTGGCTCTCGGCCGCATGGGCTGGGTCACCGAAGAGTGCGCGCTGCTCGAAAGCGTCCGTTTTGCCGAGAACAGCGGCCCCCTGGCCATCCGGATCAAGGGAGCAGGGCTCTTGTCCCGGCGCGAACTCGGTGTCCTGGAGTGTTTGCTGCAATGGCGCGAAGCCGAAGGAGCGCGTCGCAACCGGCCGGTCTACAAGATCATCGGCAACAAGCCCTTGTTGGAACTGGCCCGGCGCGTGCCGCACAATCAACATGCGCTGCAGGGCATTGAAGGCTTGCCACCGCGGCTGGTCGACCGGTACGGCCGTGCCCTGCTGACTGCTGTCGACCGGGGCCGCGAACTCGCCGAGGATGCTCTGCCGCACTACCCGCGCCAGCCTCGCCGACCGAAGGACCCGGCCCGCGAAAAACGCTTTCAGGCGCTGAGGCAGTGGCGGGAGCAACAAGCGGCCGCCTATGCCCTGGACCCGGGCGTTCTGATCAACAATACCGCCCTGGACGCGCTGGCAGAGGCCCGACCGCAGACCCGGGCCGATCTCGACCGTGTTGCGGCGTTGAAGGAATGGCAAAAGACCGAGCTCGGTGAAGGGATTCTTAACGTCCTGTCCTGAAGGGATGACCGATGAAGCGATTGTACACGTTCTCGTTTGCCGATCGGGCGCAGGCTGGACTTCTCAAGGAGCGGCTGGAAGGCGAAGGGATCGCCTGCCTGATCCGTAACGAACAGCTGTTCGCCGCGCTGGGTGAAATCCCGTTCCTGGAATGCTTTCCCGAACTCTGGGTGGTCGACGAAGAGGTCTGGCCCCGGGCGAAGACGCTGCTCGACAACTGGCTCAAGGAGGACCGCGATGCCGCGGATTGGACCTGTCCGGTTTGCGGCGAAATTCTGGAAGGTCAGTTTGGTGCCTGCTGGCAGTGTGGAACAACCCGTGACGCGAGACACGAAGCGCGAGACGGGGAAACAGACCCCTCATCATGATGCGCAAAGAGAGTCGGCGACACCTGCTGCTGCGTTACAACAAGGAGCGTCAGCGCAATCTCCTGGCGCAACCCGGCCCGCATGATTTCGTTCTGGTGCTGGACCGGCTGAAACCGGGGTTCAACGTCGGCAAGATCTTCCGCAGTGCGCAAGCCTTCGGTGCGGCAGCCGTTCACCTGATCGATATCGGCCCCTTCGACCCGGCTCCGGCGAAGGGCTCGTTTCGCAAGGTTCCAGCGGTCTTTCACGAAACCTTTGCCGCCTGCCACGCCGCGCTGGCTGAGCTGGATTATGCCTTTTTTCTGCTGGAACCGAGGGCAGCCAGCTCTCTGCCGGAGATCCGGCTGCCGCGTAAAAGCGCTTTTATCCTCGGTCACGAGGAATTTGGTTTCAGCTTCGCCCCCCTGGAGTACCCCGACCTGCAGAAACTGAGCATCCCCCAGTTCGGCAGCGTGCAGAGTCTGAACGTCAGTATTGCCGCATCTGTGGTGATGTACGAATATATCCGCCAGCATCCGGGAGAATAAAGGGATCCTCCGCCCCCCTTCGGAAGCAGTCCCTGGTGGACGCCCCAAAGATTCAAGCTTGAGGTTTTCCGCGTCCCGCCGCGTGAGCGTCATTCGCTAACGCGTCTTCCCCGGAATCCCCGCGTCGGTCATCGGCCGCGGATCGAGCAACCGGTCGAGTTCTTCATCGGACAGGACCTTCTCTGCCCGCGCGACGTCACGCACTGTCTTGCCGGAGGCATGGGCTTTCTTGGCAATGTCGGCGGCCCGGTCGTAGCCGATCGCCGGCGCCAGGGCCGTGCACATCGCCAGGCTCTGCTCGATCAGGCCTTCGCAGCGCTCCCGGTCAGCGGCGAGCCCCTGCAGACAACGTGCGTCAAACTGTTCGACAGCAGCGGTCAGTAGGTCGATCGACTGCAGCAAATTATGCGCCATCACCGGCATCATCACATTCAGCTCGAAATTGCCTGACAAACCGCCCAGAGTGATGGCCGCGTCGTTGCCGATGACCTGGGCACAGACCTGGATCAGACTCTCGGCCATCACCGGATTGACCTTGCCCGGCATGATCGAACTTCCCGGCTGCACCGCCGGCAGCTGCAGCTCACCGAGACCGCAGCGCGGGCCACTGGCCAGGAAGCGGATATCGTTGGCGATCTTGAACAGGGCGACCGCGGTCGTCTTCAAGGCGCCGCTGGTGGCCACCACCTGCTCCTTGCCGGCCTGGGCAGCAAAATGATCTTTTGCTTCGCGCAGCGACAGGCCGGTTACTTCGGCCAGGCCGGTGATCACCCGCTGGGCGAACTCGGGGTGGGTATTCAACCCGGTGCCGACCGCGGTGCCCCCCAGCGGCAGCTCGCAGAGGCCGTCAACGGCCCGGTCCAGTTCGCCGGCGGCGATGGCCACTTGGCGGAAATAGCCGCCGAAGATCTGACCGAGACGGATCGGCGTCGCGTCCTGCAGATGGGTCCGGGCGATGGTGACGATGTCATCAAATTCCCGGGCTTTGGCGCCCAGGGTCTTGTTCAGATCGTTGAGCGCCGGCAGCAGGCTGTCGCGAATTTCCACCGCCGCGGCCAGATGCATGGCGGTGGGGATCACGTCGTTGCTCGACTGGCCGTAGTTGACGTGATCGTTGGGATGCACGGTGCGACTGCCGAGGTCCTCGCCAAGCAGCTGGCAGGCGCGGTTGGCGATCACTTCGTTGGCGTTCATGTTGGTGCTCGTTCCGGAACCGGTCTGAAACACATCAAGCGGGAAATGGTCATCCAGGTCGCCGAGGATCACTTCCTCGGCCGCATCCATGATCGCCAGTGCGATGCGCTCGTCGAGCAAACCGAGCTCGCGATTGACCTTGGCGGCATGCTCCTTGATCAGACCGAGGGCCTTGATAAACGGCCGCGGGAAACCGATTCCGGAGATCGGAAAGTTGTCACGGGCGCGGGCCGTCTGGGCACCGTAAAGTGCTTCGGCCGGCACGGTCATGGTGCCCATGGAATCCTGTTCGGTGCGGGTTGCGGACATGGTCGTTCTCCTTGTGCAGAGCCATAGGACTTGGACACAAGCCCAAGACATTACTGTCATCTTGCTGAAATTACTGGAACTTTTCTTTCTTCAGCATAGCAGCCAACGGACGGCTGTCAATTGCTGGGCGAGGCCTTTATCGACCTGAAAAAAATTTAGTTTCGCTAAATATTGCTCTCGGCTAGAATGTGTCGCCATGTCCTCTTACGCTTTTCTCCTGATTCTGTTCTCCGCCCTGATGCACGCGCTTTGGAACCTGCTGGTCAAGCGCAGCAGCGACAAGACCGTCTTCATCTGGTGGATGTTTGCCTCTTCGGGCTGCCTGATGACGCTGGCGACGCCGCTGGTCGGCCCGTTTCCCATGCCCTCGCTGCGAGTCCTCGGGCTGGCTGTCGTGGGGGCCATCTGCTTCATGATGTATCATCTCTTCTCCGGTCGTGCGTATCGCAGCGGCGACCTGTCGATGATCTACCCCCTGGCACAGACCGCGATGTTCTGGGTGCCGATCTGGGGCATTCTGCTGCTCGGCGAGAAGGTTTCGCCGACCGGCGTCGCCGGTATCGCCCTGATCCTGTTCGGCGCCTATTCGATCCAGCTGCGCGCGCTGGCCTGGAACGAGGTCATTCGCCCGTTCCGCAACCTGCGTGATCCGGCGGTCCTGGCGGCCCTGGCGGCCGGGTTCATCTATTCGATCGGCGCGGTGGTCGACAAGACCGGTGTCATGCTCTATCCGCCCTTTCACTTCACCCTGCTGCTGGTCGATTTCATGCTGCTGTTCATGACCTTGAACATTCTGCGCCGCAAGTATCGTGGCCGGGTCAAGGCCGAGTTCGTCAACCATCGCAGCCTCGTCCTGGTTGCCGGCCCGGTGATCATGGCCTCGTTCCTCAGCTTCCGCTACGGCCTCAAGCTGGCACCGATGAGCTATGCCGTCCCCGTTCGCCAGGTCAGCCTGCTGATTGGCGTCCTGATCGGTGTCCTGTTTCTCGGTGAGACCTGCGGCCGGATCCGCTTCACCGCCGCCCTGCTGATCCTCGGCGGCGCAACGCTGATCCGTCTTGGCTGACGACAGCCACCAAGGCACGAAGTCACAAAGAAAAATCGAAACCGGGTTTATTCTTTCCTCTTTCGTCTTTATTCTTTTACAATAGGCATTTCTTTGTGCCTTGGTGACTTTTGTGGCAAAAGGGTTTAATGATGAAGAATCTCGCCAACTTTCTCTTTGAAGCGGGCATGCTCAAGCGCACACCACGGACCGGCTTTCAGTTCCTCGGCTCCGGCGCCGAGTCGGTGGCCGAGCATATCTTCCGCACCAGCCTGATCGGCTACACCCTGGCCCAGCTCGATGATGCGGCCGACGTCGGGCGGGTGGTGCTGCTCTGCCTTTTTCATGATATCCCCGAGGCACGCACCGGTGACCAAAACTACGTCAACAAGAAGTACGTCAAGGTCGATGAACGCAAGGCGATCGAAGATCTCGCCGAGACCCTGCCCTTTGGTGACGATTACCTGAGCCTGCAGGACGAGTTCCTGGCCAAGCAGAGCCGGGAGGCGCAGATTGCGCACGATGCCGACCAGCTGGAGATGATTTTGGCGCTCAAGGAGTACAAGGATCTGGGCAACCGCTACGCCGACGAGTGGTATCCGGCCACCGTTCGCCGCTTGCAGACCGAGACCGCCCGCACCCTGGCCGAAGCGATCTGGGCCACCGACTCGTCGCGCTGGTGGTTCGACGACGACATCGACTGGTGGGTCAGGGGGCAGCGGGATGGGGGCTAGGGGCTGGTTTGCTGCTACCGCTTGACGCCACTGCCCGGAGGTGCTAGAAAATCCTCTCTTTACTTTTACCTTTTCCTCTTTAACAAAACAGCGGAGCAGTTTTTATGCTCGATGTAAAAATATTGCGCGACAATCTGGACGAAGTCGAAGGCCGGTTGGCCCGCCGGGGCGAGGCCATCGACCTCGGCGCTTTCCGTGAACTTGACGGCCAGCGGCGCAAGCTGCTTAACGAAGCGGAAACCCTCAAAGCGGAACGCAACCAGGTCTCGGCGCTGATTGGCAAGACTAAGGACAAGAGCCAAGTCCAGGATGAGATCGCCCGCATGAAGACGGTCTCGGCACGCATCAAGACCCTGGACGACGAGCTGCGCCAGGTCGAGGAAAGCCTCAATGGTTTCCTGCTGACCCTGCCGAACTTGCCCGATCCGGAGTGCCCCGTCGGCGCCTCGGAAGCAGACAACCCGGAGGTCAGCCGCTGGGGCACCCCGCGCGACTTCGCGTTCCCGGCCAAAGCACACTGGGACCTCGCGGAAGACCTCGACATCATCGATTTCGAGCGGGCCGCCAAGATCACCGGCGCCCGGTTCGCCATCGCCAAGGGTGCCGGCGCCCGTCTGGAGCGGGCCCTGATCAACTTCATGCTCGATACGCATACCCAAGGCGGCCGGTACGTCGAGATGCTGCCGCCCTTTCTGGTCAACCGCGACACCATGACCGGAACCGGCCAACTGCCGAAGTTCGAGGCGGATCTGTTCCATCTCGAGGATCCGGATTACTTTCTGATTCCGACCGCCGAGGTGCCGGTCACCAACGTCTTTCGCGAAGAGATCCTCGACGGCAGTGTTTTGCCGCTCTGTTATACAGCCTATACGCCCTGCTTTCGCAAGGAGGCCGGTGCCCACGGTCGCGACACCCGTGGTCTGATCCGCCAGCATCAGTTCAACAAGGTCGAACTGGTCAAATTTACCCGGCCGGAAGACTCCGATAGCGAACTCAGCAAACTGCTCGCCGATGCCGAGAGCATCCTGCAGGCACTTGAGCTGCCCTACCGGGTGGTTGACCTGTGCACCGCCGACATCGGCTTTTCGGCGGCACGAACCTTCGACATCGAGGTCTGGCTGCCCGGCCAGCAGGCCTACCGCGAGATTTCATCCTGCTCGAACTTCCGCGATTTCCAGGCCCGCCGCGCCGGCATCCGGTTTCGCCGCGAGACGAAGGCCAAGCCGGAATACGTCCACACCCTGAACGGTTCCGGACTCGCTGTGGGTCGCACCCTGGTGGCGGTTCTCGAGAATCATCAGCAGGCCGACGGCTCGGTGACAATTCCGAAGGTGCTGCGACCTTACATGGGCGGATTGGAAAAAATCGGTTGAAACGATGTCGCGGCTGCGTATAAATAGTCACAACATGATGACCGGGAGGAGTGGCCGAGTGGTTTAAGGCGGCGGTCTTGAAAACCGTTGACGTGAGAGCGTCCGTGGGTTCGAATCCTACCTCCTCCGCCATTTTAAATTAGGCATTGAAAAACGCGGCCGACAGCATTACACTGTGCGTCCGCAATTTTTTGGATCACGGAGAGGTGACCGAGAGGCTGAAGGTGGCACCCTGCTAAGGTGTTGTACGGGCAACTGTACCGAGGGTTCGAATCCCTCCCTCTCCGCCATGATCTTTCCATTTCAATGCTTTAGGAGGGATTCGAAGCGGAGTGAGCGCTGCCAGTGGCAGATAGCGGACAAGGTCCGCGGCAGCGAACGCAGGGGAGTCGACGCAGGAGTCAACAAATGTTGACGACGTAGTGGGCAAATCCCTCCCTCTCCGCCAGTTGATGTTAAAAACTTGAAATCGCTTGACAATGAGTTAGGTTTGAGCGATAAACCTGTTTCTCTTTTGCGCCGCTAGCTCAGCTGGATAGAGCGTCTGACTACGGATCAGAAGGTCGGGAGTTCGAATCTTCCGCGGCGCGCCATTTCAAATCAAGCACTTACGGTATTTTGCCGTGAGTGCTTTTTTGTTGAATGCAGGTTTTCTCCCCGTCCTCACCCAGCTCGTAGGCAAAGGTCTCTTGATTGAGGTGGTCCGAGTGAACAGGAGAATCTGTTTTACAGTTATTCTGTGGCTTGCCCTCTCCCTGTGATGCCATGTGGTCAATGAGGCTGAATCACGATTCGTTGCCAATTGAATACCAGGGAAGGATGTATCGCTCACATCTTTCAGAGAGGACTTTCCGGATAGCCATAAAACTTGACCAATGGTCGCTCGCTACCCTACATTGATAGGAATTGATATGGCCTTGTTTACAATGCACGAGGAGACGACTTGTTACAGCCTTCGATGGTCTTCCGGCCCGGGAAACTCCCCATTGCCCCATCCAACGTCTATGTGGCCCGAGGCAAGGCCGAAGAGACGCTAAAAAAATCTCTGCAAAGGGGATTTATTCCGCTGATATATGGCGAGTATGGTGTCGGCAAGACATCCATGGCGCGGCATATCGTCACTGAGCTTTACGGTGACGAGAACCTCATCAATATTGAAAGTGTCTCCGGCAAGTCGTTAAACGATATCTTTGCACGATGCCTCGAGCGATTCAGTCTTTTCAGTTGGCAAAAAACCGAGGCGCTGAAAGAAGAAAAAAATCCTTCCCCGGGCCTTTTCGGTTTTTTGTTCAAAAAATCTTCTCGAAAATCCTCTTCTGAACCGGCCCGGCCCGATCCCAGCTTATTCGAACAAAATTCCATCAGTTCCGCAAATTTCGTCACCGATTCCCGGATCATCGAAATCTGTGAGCATTATGGCGCCGTCCTGCTTTTGGATGAAATTCACAAGGCCTCCGAAGAGCTCCTGGATGAAATTGTCCGTTTTATCAAAAGCTACGGCAATGCCAATTGTGAAAAATTTAAGATCATTATTCTGGGGACCTCTTCGGAAGCGACCAAACTGATTCACAAAGATCCCGGCATTGACCGGTTGATCGAAGATATTCCGCTGCCGCCCATGTGCCACAAGGAAGTCAATTATGTTGTCGAACAGGGGATGAGGAATTTGGCGATCGGGATTGTGAATGAGGCCAAGGAAAGAATTTTATCGATCAGCGGCGGCTACCCGAACATCCTGCAGTACCTGTGCCTGGAATCCTCGGAATACGCTTTTGGCAGAAAATCGAGAAAGCTGGATGTTTGTGATGTGGAAAATGCCCTGACCGATTATGTTGAAAA
>JARRPG010000034.1:24936-55403 GCA_037383085.1 Desulfuromonadales bacterium
GAGCGGCTCGAAAAAGTACCGAAAGCACATTTTGCAGGCGATGGCGGAACTTGAAGACGATTATGTGACCACCAGCCAGATCTGTGAACTGCTCACCCAGTACATGGGCGAGGAGATCAATTCCTCGCAGATCTCCGTCCCCTTGAAAAACTTGAAATCGGCCAAATATGGCTGCATCCTTCAGGATGCGGTGCGGGCAGACATTGACGGAAATTTCGTGACCTATACGGCCTTCTCTGACCCGGCCTTCAAATCTTTCATTCGCATTCAGTTTTTACGTGAAGGGCCCAGTGACATGGACGCGAAGCAGACCCGAACGCCTTTCCTCTCTTCGTTGCGATAACACTTTGGCAATAAGATCAGCCACACAAAAAAGCGCACTTTTTTTGCACATCAGCTCCACCCAGAGAACCACAGTGCTTTTTAAGTGTCTTTAACTCCCCCTGAGAACCGCCGCGCCAATTCTTGGATATGGGCCGGTCCGATCTCGCAGCAGCCGCCCACGATGGATGCGCCCTGATCGAGCCAGCCGGCGACGAATGCGGCGTACGCGTCCGGATCAAGATTTCGGCGTTTCTCGAGGACGTCGACGGTAGCTTCGACCGCCAGGTAGGCATCGCTGATGCGCGTGAAGCCGTTCGCATAGGCGCCGAAGGGGAGCGACAGATCAGTCAATAACGGCAGCGCCTGGTAGACGGCTTCGGGGACGGAACAGTTGATCAGCAGGGCCGCGACGTGGAGCTCCTCGAGCAGCGGCCGCAAGTCGGCGACTGGCTCGCCGGAACGCAACCGGGTGCCGTCGTCGTCATCGACGGTGACTGCCAGCCACACCGGTTTGCCGACGACCTGGGCACCCATCACTGCGCCCCGCGCCTGCGGCACCGAGGCCATGGTTTCACACAGCAGGAGGTCGACATAGGGCGCTTGCAGGCGGGCAATTTCCGCAAACAGCTCGGCGGCCTCCTCCACCGGTGGCGCCAAGTCCGGCCGGTAGGACCCACTGGTCGGGCCGAGCGAGCCGGCAACCAAGCCCTGGCCATGAGCATCGCGGGCCGCGCAGGCAATCTGGCAGGCCTGGCGATGCAACGCCGCGAAGCGGTCTTCGAGACCAAACCGCTGCAGCCGGTCGCGATGAATCGCATAGCTGTTGGTCGTAGCGATATCGGCGCCGGCCCGAAAGTAGTCGCGGTGCACGTCACGGACCAGATCGGGCGCGTCGACCAGAATCTGGGTGGACCACAACGCGGTCGGCTTGCCTGCGCAACGGGCCAGCAACTCCTGCCCCATCCCGCCATCCAAAAGAGTCGGTTTCATAATTGTCATTGTAACAGACCCGCCGTCGCCGGCCAGCAACTTGTCAAACTGTCGATAAGAGTCGGCAAGCGATTCGTCGTCGGACCGGTGCTTTGCCGTGCGGCTGATTTACGAGCAAACCGGTCTCGGTTAAAATGGGGTTGTGGGACATCTGAACGGCATGGAGTTGGCATCGAAAGGCGGCTTTTTCTGTTCCGCATGGGAACAAAGTCTGGACACAATTTTGGCAGGGCATTATTGTTGACCGTCGGATCCTTTTCCGGTCAGGACATCGGATTTGTATGTCGGCGCGTTTCCGCTAAGCTTACAGTCATGCGACACATCACATTCCAAGGAGCCCAAAATGAACCTGAAAGAATATTTTGAAAGCCGCAAAGGGATCGGGGTTTTGGCCACCGCTGATGGTGACGGCCGGGTCGATGCAGCGATCTATGCCCGCCCTCACGTGATGGACGACGGCACGCTGGCCTTCATCATGCGAGACCGTTTGACCCATCACAATGTCCAGCAAAACCCCTATGCCACCTACCTCTTCATCGAGCAGGGCGGTGGTTACCAGGGGCGGCGGCTGTTCCTGAAGAAAGTTCGCGAGGACACCGATGCCGAACTGATTGAACAAATGACCCGGCGCTGCCTCACCCCTGAGGAGGATGCGGCGAAGGGCCCGAAGTTTCTAGTCTACTTCGCAACCGAGAAGGTTCTCGAACTGATCGGCGGTGACAGCCCGGATTGACGGACACGATTGTGAAAGGAATCTGTGAATGACCGATCTTGCCACCACCTACATGGGGCTCACGTTATCGAATCCGCTGATTGTCTCGAGCTGCGGCCTGACCAAAAGCGTCGATGGCGTCAAGCAGGCCGCCGAAGCCGGAGCCGGAGCGATCGTGCTGAAGTCGCTGTTCGAGGAACAGATTATCGCCGAGACCGACGCCATGGCCGCGCGCCCGGAAAACCTGGCGCATACCGAAGCCTTCGAATACCTGCAAGGCTATGGCCACGCGGTCGGCCCGCAGGAATACCTGCAGTTGGTGCGCCAGTCCAAGCGGGCGGTTTCGATACCGATCATTGCCAGCATCAACTGTGTCTCGGCGGACCGCTGGTCCGAGTACGCCGCAAAGCTCGCTGACGCCGGTGCCGACGCCCTGGAGATCAATGTCGGCTTCCTGCCGAACGACGTCCAAATGAAGGCCACCGAAGTCGAAGATCGTTATGTCCAGATCCTTGCAGCGGTTCGCCGTCAGGTCTCCCTGCCGGTGGCGCTGAAAGTCGGCCCGTTCTTTTCCGCCTTCGCCAACCTCGCTGACCGCCTGGGGAAACACCGCATGGAAGGACCGCCTTTCACCGTCGGCTGGTGCGGTCCGGGCGAGAGCGAAGGGAAAATGTCCTGGCGGGCAGCCGATGCGCTGGTCCTGTTCAACCGCTTTTACCGTTTCGATATCGATACCGAAAAATTACAGCTGGCCGGCGGCAACCCTTACAGCACCTCGGCAGAGTTGCATGTGCCGCTGCGCTGGATTTCTCTGCTGGCCGGACGGTTGGACAGCGACCTGTCAGCGACCACTGGCGTGCATGAAGGGCGGGACGCGGCCAAGCTGCTGCTGGCCGGTGCCACCACGGTCCAGGTCTGTTCCGCCCTCTATCGCCATGGCCTCGATCAGCTGAGCGTGATCCGCGACCAGCTTGTCACCTGGATGGATGCTCAGGGGTTCAAGCAGCTGGATGATTTCCGCGGCCGCCTGAGCCAGGCCCGCAGTGATCAGCCGGCTGACTACGAACGGGTCCAGTACATCAAGGCGCTGGTTGGCATGGAGTAAGTGACCCTCCACAAATCACAAAAAGCGGAGAGGCATCAAATGCTTCTCCGCTTTTTCTTTGAGTAGCCGCTTGCCTGGTAAAAGGGGCCCTGGACCCGTTACCTGGTCCCTTTTTCTGCGTCCTCGCCCCAGACCCCTTTCAGGAACGGGTCACGCCCCGAGTGGCCCCGGTAGGATTTGTAGCGCAGCGGACATTCCCTGTGGTAGCCCTGGTGGTAATCCTCCGCCCGGTAGAAGGTGCTCGCCGGCACGATCTCGGTGACGATCGGCCCCTTGAAACGTCCGGACGCGGCGAAGGCCTGTTTTGAGGCTTCAGCGAGGCGCTGCTGTTCCGCATCGAGATAGAAGATGCCGGTGCGATACTGGCTGCCGCGGTCGACAAACTGGCCCCCGGCATCGGTTGGATCGATATTCCTCCAGAACACCTCGAGCAGTTGTTCATAGCCGATGAGACCGGGGTCATAGGTGATTTCAACGGCTTCGGCGTGCCCGGTCGTGCCCGAACACACCTCCTGGTAGGTGGGGTTCTCCAGATGACCGCCGATATAGCCGGAGACCACGGCAAGCACGCCATCGAGGTCCTCAAAGGGCGGCTCCATGCACCAGAAGCAGCCACCGGCAAAGATCGCTTTGGCCATCGCGGTTCGTTCTTCAGCCATCCTTATCTCCTCCTGCAAAAGGGAATCGATTCTTCCCGGCTGTGATCAGTTCTCACGCGGAACAAAGTCCAGGGATGCCGAGTTGATGCAGTAGCGCAGCCCGGTCGGTTCCGGACCGTCTTCGAAAACGTGGCCGAGGTGACCATCGCAACGCGCGCAGAGGACTTCCGTCCGTTTCATGAAGAAGCTGAAATCGGACTCTTCGGCGACATTCTCCGCGGCCACCGGGCGAGTGAAGCTTGGCCAGCCGCTGCCGGAGTCGAACTTGTCCTCGGAGGCAAACAGGTCGAGGCCACAGCCGGCGCAGCGGTAAACGCCAGGCGCGTAGTTCTTGTCATATTGGCCGGTAAAGGCCATCTCGGTGCCTTTTTCGCGCAGGATGTGATACTGGTGGGTCGTCAACTCCTGACGCCATTGTTCAGGCGTCTTTTCGACCTTTTCCGACATGATATAAGTTCCTTCGGCAACCGAATAGACCTTGATTTGTTCGGCCGCAATGGCCGGACCCAGGGCAAAGCCAGCCACCAGGCCAACGCTCAGCAGGCCGCCAAAAAGAGAGAGAATTTTCATTGCGATGTCTCCTTGTCCGTTGCGTTGCTCAGGCTCTGTTCCAGAGTGTCGACATAGGTCTCGGCTTCTTTCAGCCAGTCCTCCAGTTGCAGGATCGACACCTTATCAGGATTGTACACCACTCGATCGACTTCGCGCGAGCCTTGCCAGCCGCGCGCGACTGAAATCACGCCCGGCTTGCCGTCCAGAGCATGCGCCCCGACATCGTAGCAGTGCACGGCGAAGGTGACTTGCGCCATCCCGGGAGGAGTTTCGGCGGTGGCGCTGCAGGCCATCAAAGAAACGGTCAGAACCAGGGCGGCCCTCATGATCATCGTCTGCATGGCTCTCATCCTTTCACAACAGATTTTGCTGCATGATCGAAGGATAGCAGGGCCCTGTAAACTGACCAGAAAACCACGATAAAGCTTCGGTAAAGTTTGTGCTGGTTAAGTTGCTTCAGGCCGGCAGTTCAAACCAGATGCGGGTCTTCCCCGAAGTGCTCTCGGCACCGACCCGGCCGTTATGGGCTTCAATCAGCTGCTTGACGATCGCCAGGCCGATGCCGGCACCGCCGGCGTCCCGGGTGCGCGACGGATCGGCGCGGAAGAAGCGTTCGAAGATGTAGGGGGCGTCCCCGGCAGGGATGCCCGGGCCATCGTTGCAAAAGGTGACGCGGATCGCATCGGTCTTTCGTTCGCCGGAGATCGCCACGGTTCCCCCGGCCGGCGTGTATTTCCAACAGTTGTCAACCAGATTACGGACCGCCTGCAGCAACTTGTCACGGTCCGCAGTGACGATGGCCGCATTGTCACCGAAATGCGTTGCGACGTGGATCTGTTTGTCTTCGAAATTCAACTGGTAGAGGCGCAGCATCTGGTCGATGCATTCCGGCAGGTTGACCGGGCGGCGGTCGAGGTAGGCCTGAGCGGCGTCGGCCCGGGCCAACTGGCTTAGATCCTCGACCAGACTGACCAGGCGCAGGATCTCCTGCTGCAGCATCGCCAGGGTCGCCTTGTCCGGTGTGATGACACCGTCGCTTAAGCCTTCCAAGTAACCACGCAGGTTGGTCAGCGGCGTACGCAGCTCGTGGGCGACATCGGAGACCATCGATTTGCGCAGTTTTTCCACTTTTTCAAGGCTGTCACTCATGCGGTTGAAGGCATTGCCGAGTGCGCCGATTTCATCGTGGGCTTGGATATCGATTCGGGGGGAAAAGTCGCCGCTGGCGATCCGCCGGCTGGCGTCACTCATCTGCCGGAGGGGACGAAGGATCCGACGCGTCAGAAGGTAGCTGAGCAGAAAAGCCACCACCAGGGCGGCCAGGCTGGCCCAGAGCAGGTAACGGTGCACGGCGGTCAAAAAGGCCCGGTGGGTTTCGGTGGGCGATACCATGTACTTATCCATCAGGACCATGAAGTAATCAGCGGCCAGTTGATCGAATGCCAGCCAGATGATGCCGGTGATCACGGCGATCACCGGCACCGTGGTGGCCAGCATCAATTTCCAGTGCAGGCCGAGTTTCATAGCTGCTCCCGGTCGGCAAAGCGGTAGCCGAAACCACGCACGGTCAGGATAAAGCGTGGCTTGGCCGGATCATCGCCAAGCTTCTGCCGCAAATGACCGATGTGCACGTCGATCACCCGGTCGACCACCGTCTCACCATGCGCATAGATGTGGTCAAGCAGATCGTCACGGGTAAAGATTTTGCCCGGGGCGCCCATCAGGGCCTGCAAGAGCTTGTACTCGACAACGGTCAGATCGACCGGTGCGCCGTCCAAGGTGACCCGGCGCTTGTCACGATCGAGCACCAACCCATCCTGGCAAAGTTGCGCCTCGTTCTGCGGACGGCCCGTCGTTCGCCGCAGGATCGCCTTAACGCGTTCGACCAGTTCACGGGGGCTGAAGGGTTTCACCACATAGTCGTCGGCCCCCAGCGACAGACCGAGGACCCGGTCGATCTCCTCTTCACGAGCGGTCAGCATCAGAATCGGCACATCGGAGAGTTTACGCAACTCGCGGCAGATCTCCCAGCCGTCGACGCCGGGCAGCATGACATCGAGAATGACAAAACCCGGCGGCTGGCGGCGCACCTGGGCCAGGGCCTCGGCGCCATCGTGCAGAGTTCGGGTGGCAAAACCTTCCCGTTCGAGATAGGTGGCAATTAAAGTCGCAGTGTTGCGATCGTCTTCGACGATCAGCACCGGTGTCGTCAGTTTCGCAGGGGACATAGAGATCCTTCGACTGAGCCTCGCCCTTCACAAATCATTGGCTCGGAATCATTCCAAACAGACCATCAGTTTACCCGTAAACCGGAGGTCACGCCACCCGGGCTGATGGGACCAGTCTGCACAGCTTGGGGGATTAGCGCAAAAAACGGGTGGGCGCATAGAGAACGGAAATGCTATCGTGGCATCATCTTGACAAGCTGTGATGCACGGAGAAACCGGTATGAGCGATTCCGATTATCAACGCATCGCCCTGGCCATCGGCTATCTTGAACAGCATGTTTTGAGGCAGCCCTCCCTTGAAGAGGTCGCCGGGCATGTCGGCCTGAGCCCCTGGCACTTTCAACGCCTGTTCAAACGCTGGGCCGGGGTCAGTCCGAAACGTTACCTGCAATACCTGACATTGCAGCACGCCAAACAATGGCTGCAGCAGTCGGCGTCGGTTCTGGACACTGCGCTCGCGGTGGGTCTCAGCGGCCCGGGTCGACTCCACGACCTGTTTGTCACTGTTGACGCGGTCACGCCCGGCGAATTCAAGGCGGCCGGAAAAAGCCTCCAGGTATGTTACTCTTTTCAGTCGACGCCTTTCGGTGAAGCGCTGCTGGCGGAAACCTCACGGGGCTTGTGCCACCTGGCGTTTGTCGACAGTGGGGACCATTCAGCTGCCCTTGAGGACCTGCAACAGCGCTGGCCCAGGGCCATTCTCGTTGAGGACACCGATACCGGCCGGGCTGCCGTTCGACAAATCTTTGCAGAGCCGGGGCCACCTGCCGGAACACCAATTAAGCTGTTCCTCAAGGGGACCAATTTCCAGCTCAAGGTCTGGGAGGCATTGCTGAAGATTCCCTTCGGCACCGTTGTCAGCTACGGGGCGCTGGCCGGAGCCTTGGGGCAGAAACATGCCCAGCGGGCCGTCGGCACCGCCGTCGGTCGCAACCCGGTCGCCGGCCTGATTCCCTGCCACCGTGTGCTGCGAGCCAGCGGTGCCCTGGGCGGCTATCGCTGGGGAACCGCCCGCAAAAAGGCTTTGCTGGCCTGGGAGGCCTGCCGCCTCGACAACGACCGGCGGGCTGGCGATTGAAGGCTTTTTGCCGACAGTCTTGGCCGCCCTAGGATCCTTCATCGTCGCGATGCTCGATCGTGACAATCCCCAGATGACCATCGACCGTCACGGTATCACCGTTATGAATGTCCTGCGTCGCACGGTGAATGCCGGTAACGCAGGGGAGCCCGTATTCACGCGCAATGATGGCGCCATGGATGAGCATGCCACCGCGCCGTTCGATGATCGCCGTGGCCAGGGGCACCAGAAAGGTCATATTCGGTTCGATCGCTTCGCAGACCAAAACCTCACCCGCGACAAAAGCGGAGAGCGCCTGCGGGTCGGTCAGGATCCGGGCCGGACCGGTGCTGACGCCGGGTCCGGCCGGCTGGCCGATCAGTTGCCGGGCACGCTGACGAGGTCTCGAACCGGCGGGCGATGCGTCCGTCGCGGGCTGAGGGGTGCGAAAATAGCGGTTGGCGTCATTGTCCCGCAGCAAGGTCTCATCGAGGTCCTCGGTGCGCCCCGCCTGCCAGCGCCGGCGCAGTTCCGTTTCGGCGGCGGCGGTTGCGGCGCGAACTCGGCCGAGGTAAAGATTGTCATTGTCGCGCAGAGCGTAGCTGGCCCGGGCCACGGCCAGTAAGCGTTCCGCAATGTGGCGTTGCTCGGTCGACAGCGCATCGAACAGACCGCCCTCTTCTGCGGGCTTGGTGCTCGGCATGGTTTGTGTCTGCCGACATTCCGCCAGTTTCACCAACAGCGCGAAGAGCGCTTTGTCCCCGGCGGCGATCCAGTCGAATCCGCTGTACCGATCCTTGAAGTCGCGCAGCATCTCATGCAACGAACTGTCGGCCGACGGCGGGTTTCCCTGCTTGAGTTGCGCCAGCAACCCGGGATCGTTGCGCAGCAGAGCGGCCATCGCCTGCAGTTGACGGTTGCGCTGCACGGCGAGCAGAGCATCGGAACGCAACAGAGCGAGAAACGCGTAGGGATCGTCGGGTTTGCAGAGGTCGTTGTAGAATTGGCCGAACAGGCGGATGCCGTGAGCCATCGGGATGCATTTCTCCCGGTAGGTGGCCAGCCACTTCTGCAAGGTGTGTTGCCGTTGTTTCGTTTCACGGGCCAGCTCCCGATTATCCAGCCGGGTCAGGTCCGTCGCCGCCATACGCAGGGCGTCGGCCTGCATGCCGGGCAGGATATCTGTCTCCAGTTCTTTTTGCAGAGCCTCCAGGTCATCGAGACTGCGGTGCAGGCTGAGATACCAGGGGCGTTCATCGCCGGCGGTCACTGGCAATCGGCCGGTCACCGGCCGAACCTGCAGCAGGGTCAGGGTATCGTCCTGCCGGGTCCACTCGACATCCACCGGTCCTGCCAGCTGGACCTCCAGTTCCCGGGCCGTCTGAAACAGCGCCTTGCACAGGGTCTCATCGAGCGGTGACCGCCCCCGCCGGTGGTCGGTCAATTTTGTCAGAACCGCAGTTCTGCCAGCCGGCAACAGAGCCTGTTCGTGCTTGACACTGGCTTTCTCCAGCACGCTGCCGTCACGACCGTCGAGCTGCCAGCAATCGGGGGTCAATGTGCCGTCGACCAGAGCCTGGTTCAGTCCCCAGACGGCTTCGATCATCATCCGGCTCGGATCATTCGGAGACTGGCTGAACAGCACCCCCGACGCCTCGCCAGGGACCATCTCCTGGACAATCACGGCCATGCGACTGATCGCCGGGTCGAGGCCCAACTCACGTCGATAGAGCAGGGCACCGTCCGACCAGAGCGACGCCCAGACCTGGCGGATGGCAGCCAGGATCGCTTCGGTTCCGGCCAGCATGATGTGGCTTTCATGCAAACCGGCGAAAGAGCCGGCGGCTGAATCTTCGCCCGGGGCACTGGAACGCACCGCGACCGCCGGCCAATGCCCCGGTCCACGGTCCAGTTCTTCAGTCAGCCGCCCGAGCAGGACCTCCGGCCAGGGGACCGAGACGAAGTGGTTGCGGATCCGCAGGGCGACGTCCCAGAGCTCCTCCCAACGCATCGCGGCGAAATCCTTGCGTTGCAGCTCCATGCTGATGAACCGGTCGAGGCCAGTTGCAGCAACGAAGTCGCGGTAGACGGTGGCCGGCAGGCAGAATCCGCGCGGGACGCAAAATCCGGCCTGCTGTAGGTGAACCAGGTTGGCGGCCTTGGCGCCGATCTCTGCAGGTCTCAGGTCACCAGCCTCCTGGAAGGGGATCAACAGTGTCATCGGTCGATCCGGAACTCGGTGACATGCTGGAACCGTTCGACCAGGTGATAGCTGTCCACCCGAATGCAGAACAAAGCCGTGGTCGGAGCGGTGACGAAGGACTTCAGCTGCGGATGACGAGCCAGGTAGTGCTGCATCGCCGACGGTCGTTCCTCGGCCGTAAGCTCGTTGGCCTGGCCGTAAGC
Source organism: Desulfuromonadales bacterium (assembly GCA_037383085.1). GTDB lineage: Bacteria > Desulfobacterota > Desulfuromonadia > Desulfuromonadales > BM103 > JARRPG01. The sequence continues at coordinate 34,970 of JARRPG010000034.1, forward strand.
GGTCACCGCGGCGGCCTCGTAAAGGGGCAGGGACTGGCGCCCGCGGTTGTCGATCAGGAAGGCGACCCGGGCATCGGTGGCCAGGTTGTGGTACTTGCGGGTGGCCCGGGTGGTGGCGAAATACAGGTCGCGATCGTCAGCCGAGGTGGCGAAGGCGACCAGGCTGGTATAGGCATGCCCGGCACGTGTGGTGCCAAGGACCCCGAACTGTTCCTCGTGCAGCAATTTCAAAACCTTGTCCCAGGATGCGTTTGGCGTCATAAGCGTCTCGTTGCTCCAAGGGTGTGGGAGCCGGTTGGCGCCAGGTGCTCTGCGCGCACCCGGCCTCGTATGGTATGCTGGTGGCGACTGTTTGCAAACACGGTGATGATCAGATCATGTTGCGATTCGGCCTCTGCTGTATCTTCCGCGACGCCCCGGTGCGCTTCCGCCAGACGACGGCAAAAGTCCTGCTGCAGCTTTCTTCGGCCGACCGGCACGCGCGCCTTTCGTCCTTGTGCCTGGAGAACGCCGAAAACCTCCTGACAGCCCTGGAAACGGTGCACACCCTGGGCATCGGTGCTTTCCGGGTGCTGTCGCCCCTGCTGCCGCGTTATACCCACCCGGAGGTTGGTTATCAGCTGGCCGAACTGGCCGATGGCGATGCAATCATGGCGATCTTTCGGCAGGTGAACCGGCAGCGGCAACTCTGGGACATCCGGCTCAGCTTCCATCCTGACCAGTTCGTCCTGCTCTCTTCACCGAATCCGGAGGTGACCCGCAAATCGATCGCCGAACTCGATTACCAGGCCATGCTGGCCGAACAGATCGGCGCCGACAGCAACGCCTGACGCTGGAAAACGACGATGTCTCCTACACCATGGCCGATCTCCTGCCGGTCTGTCGCGACCTCAATCTGCCCCTGGTCTACGATGTCCACCACCATCGCTGCAATCCGGATGGTCTCAGCGTGGCCGCCGCCACCCAGGCCTGCCTGGAGAGTTGGCAGCGCTCCGGTCGCGGCGAGCCCTATCTGCACCTCTCTTCACCGAAATACGGTTGGGAAGGGGGCGACCCGAAGCCCCACGCCGAGATGATCGATCCCGAGGATTTTCCCGCCGAGTGGCGATCGCTCGATGCCACGGTCGATATCGAAGCCAAAGCCAAGGAACGGGCCGTCCTCGCCCTGATGGAAGCCCTGAGGCAAACCGACCCACGGCATTAATGCGAGGGAAAACACCAGGGTTTGCAAGTCCCCAGCCCCCGAACACCAGCCCCCGCTTTTAACGCAGGTTGCCAATCTCCTTGAGCAACCGCTCATTGTCCGGCATCCCCTTGTGCACAAAGTGGATGATACCGTCCTGACCGATCAGGTAGGTGATCCGGCCGCTGCCGAAGATCTGCCGCAAACTGCCGTCATCGGCGATCAAAGGGAAACTGAGGCCGAGCTCTTCGGCAAACTCCCGGTGGGTTTCCAGCGAATCGGGACTGACGCCCAGCACCTGGGCGTTGTGCTCTTCAAAACGCGCGATGTCGTTTTGAAAAGCCTGCATTTCGCTGGTTCAGCCGGAGGTGAAATCGGCGTAATAGAACGCCAGGATCACCGGTCCTTTCGCCAGCATCTGGCTGAGCACGATCTCGCCCCGGGTCGATGCGGCCGAGAAATCCGGGGCGGCGGCGCCAACCTCCAGGGCAGCCGCCTTCGAGGCCAGCAGGGTCGCCACGATGACGGCGCCGGCACGAATGAATTTTTTCATGGTCGCCTCCTTGTCCTGTTGACTATAACGCAAAAGACGCCGATGAAAAGAGGAACCGCCAACGGAGTGAGGGGCTGGTGTGCTCAGGACGCCTTGATCAACCACACGCCAACGCCGACCAAAAGAACGCCGAGGACCCTGGCCATGCTGATCGGATGTACCGGATAGCCGAGCCAACCAAAATGATCCAGCAGCAGAGACGCCACCATCTGACCGGCTAAAATCGATGTCACCATGGTGGTCGCCCCAAGTTTGGGAACCAGGATGATGGTCGCGGTGACGAAAAAGGCCCCGAGCGCGCCACCGCACCAGACCCACCAGGGATGATTGCCAGCGGTGGCCAAGCTCGGCAGGGGGATGCGTGTTGCCAGACCGTAGACGATCAGGGTCAGGGTGCCGACGGCAAAGGAGATCGTCGAAGCCAGCACCGGCGACCGGGTCCAGTGGACCAGTTGGGCGTTGATACCGGCCTGGGTCGGCACCGAGAACCCGGCGACCAGAGCCATCAGAATAAAGAGTGTTGTAGTAGGCATGAGTCTTCCGTTCTAAAAGGTCAAAGTCTTCTTTAACGCAGAGGCGCAAAGACGCTGAGAAAATCCAATATCAAAACCAAAACATTCAAAAAAGTATTTAACAAAACACCTTCAGACGGAGCTCTTTGCTTGACCCCTGGCTTCTTTGCGTCTTCGCGCCTTTGCGTTAATCAATTGTTTTGATTGGATTCTTCCAGATCCTCCAGTGTCAAAATCGATTCAATATCCCACCGGTCCGACTTGTTGATGATCACCGCGGCGCCGACCAGCTTGGCGCCGGCCTGTTCGATAATCTGCACAATCGCCTGGTAGGTCGAGCCCACAGCGTAGAAATCATCGACGAACAACAGGCGTTCGCTGTCCTGTAGAACCTCCCGGGAGACATACAGCGTGGTCGATTCCTGCTTGGTGAAGGAGTAGCTCGAGGCGGCATAGAATTCCGGCATCGTCAGCGGACGTTTCTTCTTGGCATAGACAAAAGGCACGCCAAGATGTCTAGCGATCGCCTGGGCGATCACGATTCCGCTGCTTTCGGCGGTGATCACCTTGTCGATTTGCGCGCCGGGAAAGCGGCCGGCGAGTTCTGCCGCCAATCGATCGATCAGCTGCGGATCGACCATATGGTTGAGGAAACGATCGACCTTGATCACTTGGCCGTCGATCGCGCCGTCGCGGTCGATTCGTTCACGAAGCTGGCAGGCTACCGGATTCATTTGCGATCCTCGCGATCGTAGGGCTGGCCGAGGCTTTCCGGTTGCTGGGAGGCCCCTTTTTGCAGACGGATGGTGGAGACGACCAGGACCAGGATAGTGAAGACATAGGGCAGCATCTGCAGGATATGGGCACTGACGGTGGTGCCCATGGCCTGGAAACGCAATTGCATGGCGGTGACACCGCCGAACAGGTAGGCGCCGGCCAGCGCCCGGTAGCTTGACCAGGAAGCGAAAATCACCAGGGCGACGGCGATCCAGCCGCGGCCGGCCGACATGTTCTCGATCCACATCGGTGTTGTCGCCAGACTCAGGTACGCGCCGCCGATCCCGACGATGCCGGAGCCGATCGTGACCGCCAGAAAACGTGTCAGCAGCACCGGCACCCCGCAGGTATCGGCCGCAGCCGGGTTCTCACCGACCGTCCGGAGCGCCAACCCCCAGCGGGTCCTGCTGAGGAACAGACCGAGCGCGAGCACCAGCAGGAAGCTGAAGTAAATCAACAGGTCCTGGTTGAAAAACGGCCGGCCGATCACCGGCAGCCGGCTCAGACCGGGGATCGCTATCCGTTCGAAGCCGGTGATGGTCAAGCCAACCATGCCGCGGCCGAACAGGGCGGTGATACCGATGCCGAACATCGTCAGGGCCAGGCCGCTGACGATCTGGTTGCCGCGCAGCGGCACCGTGATGATGCCGTGGATGCTCCCCGCCAGCATCGCCGCCGTGAAGGCGGCCAGCACACCGAGCAGCAGGGATCCGGTGGCCTGGGTTCCGGCGAAACCGGCCAGGGCACCGATCAGCATCAGTCCTTCGATGCCGAGGTTGATCACGCCGGCGCGTTCGTTGAGAATCGCTCCCAGAGTGGCGAACAGGATCGGGGTTCCGGCACGCACCGTGGCATCGAGCAGGATTTCAAGCATCGCGCACCTCCCGAACCAGCTTCACCCGATTGTAGATGAAGAATTCCGAGGCCAACAGGAAGAACAGGATCAATCCCTGGAAGGCGTAAACGAAGGCGACCGGCAATTGCCAGGTCAGCTGCAGACTGTCACCACCGACCAGCAGCACCCCCATCAGGAAGGCGACCAGCACCACGCCGAGGGCGCTGCGCCGGGCCAGCCAGGCGATGATAATCGCTGTATAGCCGTAGCCGGGGGAGATGCCGTGCTGCAGGCGATGCTGCAATCCGGCCACTTCGCCGAAACCGGCGAGCCCGGCAATGGCACCGCTCAAAAACAGGACAAAGAAGATTGTCAGACCGGTGTTCATACCGGCATAGCGGGCCGCTTTCGGGTTGCTGCCGATTACTTTGATCGGGTAGCCCCAGACGGTGCGCTCCATGAACAGGTGGAGCAGCAGGGCACAGAACAGGGCGAGGAAGAAACCACTGTGCAGGCGGGTGTTGAAATACTCGGCGAGCCGGGCGGCGTCGCCGAACTGCGCGGTCAAGGGGAAATTGAATCCCCGGGGATCCTTCCAGGGCCCGTAGACCAGATAATCGACGCCGAGAATCGCGATATAGTTCATCAGCAGAGTCACGATCACTTCGTTGACGCGCCAGCAGGCCCGCAGCGCTCCGGCAACCCCGGCCCAGAGACCGCCGCCCAGAAAAGCCGCCAGGAACATGGCCGAAATCATCACCGGGTGACTTTCGATACCGGAAAAGAGGGCCACCGCGGAGGCGGCGCAGGCGCCCATGTACAATTGCCCCTCGGCACCGATGTTCCAGATCTGCATGCGAAAGGCCAGAGAAACGCCCAGGCTGGTAAAGATCAGTGGTGTGGTCTTGACCAGGGTTTCCGAAAGTCCGTAAAGCGAGCCGAGGGCCTCGCGGACAATCTCGAAATAGGCCTGCAGCGGGTTGACTCCGGCGGCGAGCAGCAGAAACCCGGCCACGAACAGGGCGACCAAAATCGAAATGATCGGCGCGCCGAAACGGAACAACGGGGCGGAGAGGGTGCGTTTTTCGGTGATCAGCTTCATTTCTGCACCTCACCGCTCATCAGCAGGCCGATCTCCTCCCGGGTGGTCGTCTGCGGGTCAACACTGCCAGCCAGACGCCCGCGGAACATGACAACGATCTCGTCGCAGAGCTTGAGCAGTTCATCGAGATCTTCAGAAATCAGAATGGTGCTCATGCCGTTGCGGGCCCCGTCGACGATCACTTTGTGGACGTATTCGGCGCTGCCGATATCGAGACCGCGGGTCGGGTAGAGGGCGACCAGGACCGCCGGCTGCTCAGACAGCTCGCGGGCGATGATCACCTTCTGGATGTTGCCGCCGGACAGATAGCGCACCGGGTTGCCGGTCGGTCCGGCCTGTATGGCGAACTGGGCAATCTTCTCTTCGGCATTGCGGCGGATCGCCTTGCGGTTCTGGAAGATGCCGTGACGAAATGCCGGCGCGGTGTAGTTTTTCATGATCAGGTTGTCATCCACCGACATGTCCGGCGCGATGCCGATGCTTTTGCGGTCTTCCGGGATATGGGCGATGCCGGCGATGTAGGATCCGCGCGCCGAACTGTGGGTGAGGTCCCGCGTCCCGGCCAGAATCCGGCCGCTGCTGGCATTTTTGAGGCCGGTCAGAACCTCGGCCAGGGCCTTCTGACCATTGCCGGCAACCCCGGCGATGCCGAGGATCTGACCTCGGTGCAGCTTCATGGTGAAATTGTCGAGATCGGCCAGGCCACGATCGTTGCGCACCGAGAGGTTTTTAATCTCCAGAACCCGTTCTTGATCGATCCGGGAACTCTTCTGCCATTCCGGGATCTGGTCCTGGCCGATCATCAGCGAGGCCAAGCGGTGCTCGTCATAATCGCCGCGTGGCAGCGTTACCAGGCTGCGCCCCTTCTTGAGAACTGTGACCCGGTCGGAGATCGCCATCACCTCGCGCATTTTGTGTGAAATGAACAGGATGCTCTTGCCGTTCTCGCGCAGCCGTTTGAGAACAGTGAAGAGGCGGTCGCTTTCCTGGGGTGTCAGGACTGCGGTTGGTTCGTCAAGGATCAGCAAGCGGCAGTCGCGGACCAGCAGTTTGATCAGCTCGACCCACTGCTGGGCACCGATCGACAGTTTCCAGACCGGGCTGTCCAGATCGATGTCGAGGGCAAATTCATCGAGGATCTGCTGGACTTTCGATTTGTACTGGCGACGGTTGTACAGGTTGGGCACCCCGTCGAGAGCCAGCAGAATATTTTCGAAGACTGTATGCGCCGGCACCAGCATAAAATGCTGATGCACCATGCCGATACCACGGGCCAGGGATTCGCGCGGGCTGTTGAAACGCACCGGGCTACCGGCCAGGGACAATTGGCCACGATCGGGCCGGTAGAGCCCAGTCAGGACGTTCATAAGAGTGCTTTTGCCGGCACCGTTTTCGCCAAGCAGGGTGTGGATCTCACCGACGGCAATGGACAGCGAGACATCATCGAGCGCAACCACGCCGGGAAAGGTTTTGCGGATATGCTGGACCTGGAGCAGATCAGTCATTATTGATCAGGAGTAGATCTGCCACGAAGACGCAAAGACACAAAGCGATGACAATAATCAGAAAAGCCGGATTTTGGGCTACCCTCGACCATGAGGTCTTTCTTTGTGTCTTCGCGTCTTTGTGGCTCATGCGATAAAGAGGCGCGCACCAAAGTGGCGGTACGCGCCCCGTGTCGAGGCCTTCGAGGTTACTTCGGAATGGTGCCCTGGACCCCTTCGACGAAATAACTCATGCCGAGCAAGTGGGCATCATCGGGCGTGCTGCCGGCCGGAATTTGCACCGTACCCTCCTGATCGACCACCGGGCCGGCAAAGGGATGCAGTTGACCGGCCTTGATCGCCGCGGTCTTTTCAGCCACCAGCGCTTTGACCTCAGCCGGAATCTTGTCGCTGAGCGGCGCCAGACGCACCAGATCTTCTTTCATCCCCCACCAGATCGATTGCGATGTCCAGGTGCCGTTTTTCACCTGGGTGGCGATCTGCGAATAGAGCGGTCCCCAGTTCCAGATCGGCGCCGTCAGAAAGGCATTGGGGGCGAATTCACGCATGTCGGAGTTGTAGCCGATCACGAAGGCGCCGCGGGCTTCAGCGGCCTGCAGGGTGGCGGGCGCATCTTGGTGCATGGCCAGTACGTCGGCGCCGACATCGAGCAGGCTGTCGGCGGCGTCGCGCTCGATCCCCGGATCGAACCAGGTCTGGGTCCAGACCACCCGGACTTCGGCCTGCGGATTGACGCTGCGGACACCGCGGGTGAAGGCATTGATGCCACGGATGACCTCCGGGATCGGGAACGCGGCGACGTAGCCGATCACGTTCTTCTCGGTCATCTTGCCGGCGACAATACCGGAGAGGTAGCGCGGCTCGTACATGCGGCCGAAATAGTTGCCGACATTTTCAGCGGTTTTGAATCCAGAACAGTGCATGAACACCACATCCCGATGCCGCCGCGCAACGTCCAGGGTCGCGTCCATGTATCCGAAACTGGTGGTGAAGATCAGGTTGTGCCCTTTGCGCACCAGGCCGGTAATCACGCGGGCCGACTCGGCGCCTTCCGGTACCGACTCGATATAAGTGGACGGTTCGACAAAGGGCAACTCTTCCATCTCTTTGCGGCCCTGGTCATGGGCGTAGGTCCAGCCGGCGTCACCGACCGGACCGACATAGATAAAACCGGCTTTCACCTTGTCCACTTGGGCGGCAGCAAAAGCCGGCAGAAGCAGCAGCAGGGCCAGCAGCAACCAGGCAGATCGTTTCATCACGATGTCCTTTCCTTTGGAGCTTTCACGAGTACCGCGTTGGTGCATTTCGATTCCGTTTTATCTACCGCACAGCCCCCCCGGTGTCAAACCAATTCAAGCTGGACGATGTCCTTCCAGCGGACTCAATCCCCCGGCGCGTCGATAACGCCAATGGTGCGCGGCGGAGCAAAAGGTTCGGTCCTTTTTGCCATGGGATTCAGCCCGTCTCGTCCGGTTTGACAATCACCAGTGCTTGGCAGTGGACGATCGATTCGACAACTTTTTTGCGGCCACTGCTGACCAGGCGCTGCACAGTTCCCCGCGAGACGCCCATACGCTCGCCGGCACGTTGTTGACTCAAGCCTTCGCTGTCACAAAGCCGCATGGCCTCAAGTTCATCCATGAGCAGGGGAACTTTTTCGAGATCATGCGTGGGAATCCCGGCCGGCTTGATAATCTCCGTGCCGGGTTTCCGGTGAGGACAGCTGCAGTTGCGGAATTTCTTGGGACGTGGCGACATCTGTTCCCTCCACTTAAGCGGGTTGTCGAGACCGGTTCAACGTGATGCCTATGGCGAGAGCCAAACCGCTGTCAACAGGACAGAGTTCCATTGATCATACACCTTCGGATGACAGGATGCACCTGATCAAGCCGAACCCGCTGGCCCGGCCGCCAAGCGTCATCCGAACAACCATTTTTTCTTCTGCAAGGGGCAAGAGGCCGCGGTGCCCGCTGTTGCTGATTCAATCGGCGACGCAAATGGCTCCGCGGCTGACGGCTCTTAAGGTTCGGATAATCAGGAGGACGATGATCAAAGACAGCAGCACCAGTTCAAACCAGGCGATAGCGCTGAAAAAGGCACTCTTCACCAGGCTCAGCATGAGGAAAGAGGAGAGTGTCTTGGCGGCCAGGGGGAAGGAGTAGGCCCACCAGGAAAGGTAGAAGTCGATTTTCAGCAGATGGGGCAGTTGGTACAAAACCAGGAAAAACATGAACAACGCAAAATAGTAAAGAATCCGGCCGAAACCATCCAGGTTGCCGCCCGTCAGTTTGGTATAGGCGATAAAACCGATGGCCGGCGGGGCAAAGAGAATGAACAGAGTCGGCATCAACCGTTCGACGATCGGGGCATGAAAGAACATCCGGTAGAGGACGATCACCAGCAGAATCAACCAGAACATCAGCCCGACGCTGAAGAAGAACCAGGACAGCTCGATAAAGCCATGCCTGACCCCGGCAATCGGCACGATGATCGAGCCGACAATGGGAATGAACCAGCCGGGCGTCATGTGTTCGATCTTGAATCGTTCATGCTGGATCCATTCGGAGATCACGAAAATCGACGCCGCGAACTGCAGGGCGGTCCCGATCGCCCAGGCATAGAAAGAGAGGGGCATATTCCGCTCGAGCAGGATAATGCTCAGGACCAGCAGGACCTTGGCAACCAACGGGAAAAAATTGATCTTCACCGGATGGCTCAGCTCTTCTTTGACCGCACTGGGACAGGTCACCGCCTTGACGATATAGGTCACGCTGATCAGCACGAACAGGCCCACCGTCAGCCACAACAAACCGCTGCTGACAGGATGAAGGCGAGGCAGCAGCCCACTCGCCTTCTGAACCGCCAGGGTGAAGCCGGCCATGCCGAGCACAATGGCAAAAAAAGTGATCGGAAAATTGTACAGCCGTGAGGCCGAAGAGAGATCCCGCGGCGACGTTGAAATGGACTCCATTTTTGCCTCAGCGCCTTTGTTCGATGACGACAAATTGATCATGATGGCCGCCGCAGTGATGACGGTGCTGTCCCCCACACGTTTGCGCCGGAGTCAATTCGGTCAGTTGGTCTTGCTGCCAATGGTCGAGATTGCCTGCGACCGTCTCTGCCGTTGCCTGAAAGACCTTCAACCCGGCTTGCATCAGTCCTGACAGGGCGCCGGCGCCTATGCCACCGACAACAACAGCGTCCACGGTTTGCCCGCCGAGTGCTTTCAGGGGCCGGCAAGCGCCGTGGCGATGGTTGCGATCCCGATTGACAACTTGGACAATCGAACGTTTCTCAGCATCGACCAGCAGAAACATGGGCGCAGAACCGAAATGACCGAACACCGGGCTTTCCAGACCTTGGTTTTCTGAAACGGGAAAACAGATTTTCATGGCAGATTCTCCTTGCTTTATTTTGTGTATATGCACAATATAACGACTGACAGGAAAAAATCAACACTATTTTCACATAAATTACCGGGAAACATCTTTCTTATCCCGGGAAACCTGTGGCAACCCTAATGATCTGTATGAAATTGCAGACGTTTTTTCTCAAACGGGGCTTGCCTTTTAACACATTGATTGATGGCTGCTTTTATTTGAGCAGCTCGCGCATTGACGAATTATTTGCGTTGGTTAATATTAAAGCACGGCAAATTGTGTGACATCTGCGCTGTCTGTTTCAGACCCATTTCTCTGTGGAGGAGAGCATGTATCCTGTATTCGAAGTTCCTCTCGTTGGTGGCCCGATTTTGATGGCGATGATCGCGACGTTCCACATCTTGCCGAGCCATGTGGCCACCGGAGCTTTCTGGATCACCTACTTTATCGAGCGCAAGGCCCTGCGGGAGAACCGTCCCGAGTTGCGCGAATTCCTGAAAAAACTCAGCCTGTCCATCCTGATTTTCTGCTTTGTCACCGGCTCCCTGACGGGTGTCGGCATCTGGTTTGCCGCAACCGTCATCAGCCCGCGCGCCATCTCCGGCCTGATTCATACCTATGTCTGGGGATGGGCAACCGAGTGGGTTTTCTTCATCGTCGAAATCGTCGCCATCTACGTTTACTACTACACCTTCGATAAAGTCAGCCCCAAGGTGCATCTGCGCATCGGCCTGATTTACGCGGTCGCCGCCTGGCTCAGCATGGTCATCATCACCGGCATCCTCGGCTTCATGATGACGCCGGGCAAATGGCTCGAAACGGGCGGTTTCTTCGATGGCTTTTTTAATCCCACCTATTGGCCGCAGCTCTTTTTCCGCACCGCCATGATGTTCGCCATTGCCGGATGCTATGCCGCCATGGTGGCGGCCACGCTGAAAAATGGCGGACGGGACACCGTGCGCCGCATTGCGGGTCGCTGGGGCGTGGTCGGCCTGTCTGCAGCTGGACTGTTTGCCTTCTGGTACTATCGGGTGCTGCCGGAGAATGCGCTGGATAACCTGCAGACGATCGGTTATGTCAGCATCATGTTCAAGCTCGCCATTGCCATCGCCATAGTGCTGGCCGTCTACTTTCTGCTGCTCGCCGCAGGCAAGGGCGGATTCGTCAATCGATGGGTCGGCGGCGTGATCATGGTGGTGCTGCTGGCCGGTGTGGTCGGTGGCGAAAGCGTCCGCGAATTCATCCGCCGGCCCTACCTGATCCCCGGCTACATGTATTCGAATCAGATCATCGGTCATGATCTGCCAGCGCGAGGGGTCACCTCGGAAGCAGACCGTTTTGCCAGTGAAGGGTTGCTCACTCATTACCGGATGCTGCCGACAGCGCTGCAATCCGTGACACCGGAGAACTACCTGTTCGCCGGGGAAGCGCTAATCAAGCTGGAATGTCTCGCCTGCCATACCCTGGTCCCGGGCGGACGGAATTCCCTGCCCGACATCCTGGAAGGACTGGATGCCGAAAGCGCCTTCTACCTGCTCGAAGATTTGTCGCGCCCTTACATGCCACCCTTTGTCGGTACCCCCCGGGAGCGCAAAGCAGCTGCGGCCTATATTGCCCGGATTGCTGGTGGTGAGGTGCCACCCGGCCAATGGGTCCTGGAAGAATAATGCGTCGTATACGTCATCAAGTTGCTTACCATAGGGAGTGAATCATGGAAACCAGCCTCATGCTACAGGCGCTGCGCGACCCGCTCGGCGTGCCCTTCTTCCCGGTCGTTTTCCAGGGGTTGAGTGTTTTAACGTTCGCCTTGCATATCTTCTTTGTCAACCTGGTGGTCGGCGGGGCGCTGGTCGCGGCCTGGTGTCATTTCAGCAAACAGCCCTGGCGGCAGAAACTGAGCAGGACATTGGCCAAAGTCACAACGATCAATCTTTCGATCGCGATCGTGCTCGGCGTAGCGCCATTGCTTTTTGTCCAGGTGATTTACGATCCCTTCTGGTACACCTCCAACCTGCTCAGTGCCTGGTGGGCACTCGCCTTTCTCGTCGCACTGATCGTCGGTGCCCTGGCGATGTACGTCTTCTATCTGAAACGGAAGCAACACTCGGAAAAGTTCGGCACGTTCGGTCTCATCTCCCTGGCCTGCTTCCTGTTCGCCGCCGTAATTATCCATCTCCTGTCCATGCAGGCTCTGCAGCCGGAACAATGGTCGGCCTGGTATGTGCGTGATCTGCTGATCGATACCAGCGGGGGAGGATTCAACGCGTTTCATTTGAGTCGCCTGCTGCATTTCATGGCCCCCGCATTGCTGAACACCGGTTTGTTCCTGATGCTCTATGCCTGGTATTTCAGACCGCGGCCGGACCTGGACAAGCAGGACCTCGCCGAGATTGCCGATCTTGGCCTGACCCTGGCACGGATCGGCGTCGTCGCCAACGTCATGATCGGTCTCTGGTGGCTTTTGGAAATCCCCGCAAGCTTGGCTTTTTTGACCGACCCCGCCCTGATGACCGCAATATTGCTGGCGATCCTGCTGGTGATCGTGTTGTTCCGGGCTGGGCATGACCCGGCCGGCGTCGCACCGCGCGCCACAGCACTCAGCCTCTTGACCATCCTGGTGATGAGTGCCACACGCGAGTCTCTCCGCATGGCCTATCTGCGCCCTTTCGACTATTCGATTTACGATTATCCGACCGCCGTAGACTGGGGCAGCACCGCTCTTTTCCTGGCCACGTTCCTCATTGGCATCGGCGTTGTTGCCTACCTGCTGAAGATCGCGTTTTTGGCCGGCCGTGGTGAATTTATGGCGGAATCAAAATCAGCGACGGAACCCTCATAAGACCATTTGTTCAAGCAGCAAACCGGCCATGCCGATGATCAGGCCAATGATGAAATTGATCGCTTTGACGCGCAGAAAGTCATAACGGGAGTCCGCCAGCAATGGCAGCATGCCATGGCCATCCTGAACGATCGAACTGGCCAGGAGGGTGCTGAAAGGGATAACGCCCTGGATATAGAGGGTGAGAAAAACCAGGTGCGGGCCCGATTCGGGAATCAGGCCCAGCAGGCAGGCGGCAAAAAGCAGCAGAAAGGCGTGCTGCTGCAACCATGCTGTGACTGGAAAAGAGGCGACCAGCAGGTGCATCAGCAACAAAGCGCCGAAAGTCCACAGCAGGATACGGGGCACATGCTTCAGAAAGACATGTTCCCAGAGGTGACTTTTGAGAAAATGGTCCGGGACTGTGGCGACGATGAAGAGGCCTGCCGCTGAGGTCAGCAGCAGGGTCCAACGGATCCAGTTCCAGGTGGCCGGTCCGAACTTCCCGGCGACCAGGCCGAAGATGAAAAGACCGGTCGCAATCAACAATACGCCGCGCGCCAGGGAACAGTGCCGCAATTGGGAGAGAACCTGTCCTTTGGGGAAGCATTCGCAGTCCTCGTCATCATGCAGGTCGAGATCGCACCACGGTTCGGACCAGCGTCCGGTTAGACGTTCCGGGAGACGATCGGTCAGGTACGCCGCGGCCAGGGCAACCGCAAAGAGAATAACAAATAGAATCCCCGCCGTCCGGGGCGCCATGGCAAGCATCACAAAAGCCTCGTCGCCGCTGGTGGCGACCATGGCTGCGACCACGGCCCCGGGCGTAACCATGCGATGCAGATAGAGCGAAACAACGGCGAAGGCACCCAGGCAGCCCGGGATCACACCCAGCAGGGCCGCGAGCAGGTACTGGCGCCATCGCCCGCCCCGCAGACCATCCTGCCAGACGCCTCGGCTGAGAACGTTCAAGTATTCGATCACCAGCATCATGACAAAGACGAAACCGGTGATCATCAACGCGTGGGTCAGACTGTCGCGCACCAAGGAGAACATACGTCGTCCTTATGGCTCACCCCTCCGGCAACCGGGCTTCAACCTCTGCAATACGTCGGATCACATCGAGGACACTGTCCGGATTCAATGAGATGGAATCGATGCCCTCTTCAACCAAAAAGGCGGCAAATTCCGGGTAGTCGCTGGGAGCCTGACCGCAAATACCGATCTTGGTTCGGCTGCGCTTGGCGCTGCGGATCGCCTGGCGGATGATGGTCTTGATCGCCGGGTCCCGCTCGTCGAAGAGGGTCTTGAGGATCGCCGAGTCGCGATCGACACCCAGCGTCAACTGGGTCAGATCGTTGGAACCGATCGAGAAGCCGTCGAAACGCTCGGCAAACTGCTCAGCAAGAATCACGTTCGACGGGATTTCGACCATCATGTAGACCTCGAGGCCCTGCTGTCCCCGAACCAGTCCTTCCTCGGCCATCACCTCGAGCACGCGATCGGCCTCTTTCAGGGTGCGGCAGAAGGGGATCATGACCACCAGGTTGTCGAATCCGACCTCTTCACGAACCCGCTTGATCGCCGCGCACTCGAGGGCGAATCCGGCCCGGTACTGCTCACTGTAATAGCGCGACGCGCCGCGGAAACCGAGCATCGGGTTCTCCTCGGCAAACTCGAACTGCCGGCCGCCGATCAGGTCGGCGTACTCGTTGGTCTTGAAGTCGCTCATCCGCACGATCACCGGATCGGGATACTGGCTGGCGGCGATTGTGGCAATCCCCTGGGCGAGCTGATCGATAAAGTAAACACCTTTGTCGTCATAGTGGCGGGTCAGCTCGCGGATCCGTTTTTTCGCCGCCTTGTCGTCGAGCTTGTCGTAATTGAGGAGAGCCATCGGGTGAACCTGGATCAGGGTGTTGATGATGAACTCCATGCGCGCCAGGCCAATCCCTTTGCAGGGCAACTGCCACCAGCGGAACGCCGCCGCCGGGCTGGCAATGTTCATCATGATCTGGGTCCGGATCTCGGGGAAATTCTCGAGATTGACCTCGGCTGCATCGAAGGCGAGTAGACCGTCGTAGATCTTGCCCTGGTCGCCCTCGGCGCAGGAGAGAGTCACGTCCTGACCATCAGCGAGTTCGCTGGTACCGTGTTCGGTACCGATCACGGCGGCGATGCCGAGCTCGCGGCTGACAATGGCGGCGTGGGATGTGCGGCCGCCATGATCGGTAATGATGCCCGCGGCTTTCTTCATGATCGGCACCCAGTCGGGGTCGGTCATGCCGGTGACCAAAATCCCGCCCTCTTTGAACTGCTCGATCTCGCTGGCGCTTTTGATCACCTGCACCTTCCCCGCGGCGATCGCTTCGCCAATCGCCAGCCCGGTGAGCAACAGCTCGCTCTTCTCCCGGAGGGTGTACGTCTTCAGGACGCCGGCCTGCTTGCGCGACTGCACCGTCTCCGGACGGGCCTGGACGATGAACAATTCGCCGCTTTCGCCATCCTTGGCCCATTCCATGTCCATCGGCCGCCCATAATGATCCTCGATCGCAACGGCCCAGCGAGCCAACTGCAGGATCTCGTCATCATCGAGGACGAAGGTGTGCCTTTCACTGGCTGACGTATCGGTGTTGCGCGTGGTCTGCCCGGCGCGACGGGCGTAGACCATCTTGTGCTCCTTACTGCCGAGCTTCTTGTGCAGGATCGGTTTGAGGGCCCGCTTGGTGAGCAACGGTTTGAAGACGGTGTAGTTGTCCGGCGTCACCGCTCCCTGCACGACGTTCTCGCCCAGCCCCCAGGCGGCATCGATCGTGACCACATCGGGGAAGCCGGTCTCGGTATCGAGGGAGAACATGACACCGGCACCGGCCTGGTCCGAACGCACCATCTTCTGCACCCCGATCGAGAGGGCCACCTGCATATGATCGAAGCCCTTGTTCTCACGGTAGCTGATCGCGCGATCGGTAAAGAGCGAAGCGTAGCACTTGCGGCAGGCCTCGAGCAGTTCCTCCTCACCGGTGATGTTGAGGAAGGTCTCCTGCTGGCCGGCGAAGCTGGCATCGGGGAGGTCTTCGGCGGTGGCGCTGCTGCGTACGGCCACATCGAGCTCTTCCGCATCATAGTGGCGACAGAGCTGACGATAGGCGTCATTGATGGCGACCGCCAGGTTCTCCGGCCAGACGCCCCGCCGGATCAGGCGGCGGATGGCCTCACCGGTCTTGCGCAATGACGTATCCCCCTTGCGATAGGCTTCGAGCCGGTCGCGGATCTTGTCTTCAAGCGCGTTCTCGGCGAGAAACAACCGGTAGGCTTTGGCCGTTGTGGCGAAGCCATCGGGAACCCGGATGCCCGCGGCCTTGAGGGAGCCGATCATCTCGCCCAACGAAGCGTTCTTGCCACCCACCAGGGCTACGTCCAGGTTGGTCAGCTCCGCGAACCAGCGAATTGAGTCTTGTGATGCCATGACAATCCTCCCTTCGATCAATGAGAAGCCTTTCATCTTTACTTCTATCAGTCGTCTGCAGGAAGTCAATGTGATCAGGACATGAAGAACTCTGCTTTTGTTTTCAATGGGTTTTGTGGTATTGAGAAGCATCGTGGGCTGAGCAGAACAGCCATTCAACAACGGAGAGCGCAGGTCACCGTGCAGCCACAAGATTTAGCATTCATGCAGGCCGCCATGGACGAGGCAGAGAAGGCCCGGACCAAAGGTGAAGTACCGATCGGCGCGGTGATCGTTCAGCAAGGACGCATCATCGGCCGGGGTCACAATCTCCGCGAAACCAGCAACGATCCGACCACGCATGCCGAAATGGTGGCCATCCGCCAGGCGGCTGAGACGATCGGTCACTGGCGGCTTCTGGACACAACACTCTATGTCACGCTGGAGCCTTGCGTGATGTGTATGGGGGCCATCATCCTCGCCCGCATCCCGCGCCTGGTCTACGCCTGCCGTGATCCACGTGCCGGCGCGGCCGGCTCGATCTACGATTTCGCCCAGGACGAGCGCTTCAACCACCAGGTCGACCTCACCGAAGGCGTGCTCGGTAAGGAATGCAGCACCCTGCTGTCGGCATTTTTCCAGGAACTCAGGGCGGACAGAAAGGCGGCGAAGCCGTCTTCAGAGACTGGGAACTAGGGCCTGGGGGCGAGAACTCAATAGAACTTAAATACCACAATGGTAATTTTGACTGGAAAAATAGAGGAAAAGACTTTATAAAAGGAACCCGCTGCAGGACGTGGGGTTTGAGCCTTTGCCAACCCCTAGACTCCAGCTCCCAGCAACACTCCTGGAGGGGTGTCCGAGAGGTCGAAGGTGACAGACTCGAAATCTGTTGTACCGCAAGGTACCGTGGGTTCGAATCCCACCCCCTCCGCCATAACAAAAACAAGGGCTTGCCTGACCTCAGCTAGGCTTTTTGTTTTTCTTTATCCCTTTTTATTTTTGAAAGGTGGGAATATATTGCTTTTCATATTGTTTTTTTCGGACAAAATCCCTCTTGCTTGAAGCTATCAAACATAGGGTGTAGTAATCGAGACTTGGCCTGACAGACACTGCCTAGTTTTCTCTAAGTCATCGCCCTTCTAAATGTCCCTAGATAATCTAAGAATGAGTTGCAACAGGACTTATAAGAAAGTGCTCCTGATAAATGTGTCGATGTCCTACATGTCGTGACTTATAAGAAACTGCTTGGTGTAGTCGGAAGTATTTACTTGTCAGGACACGCCCCTATGTCCGGTTGATTAATTTGTTAGGCATCATTATTAAATATTTGACAAGATGCCAATACTGGGCTTCAGCGTTAGGCCTAGTTCTCGTGCAACCGCCCAGTAAAGAGCAGTGTCGGCTGCAACAATTGGGCGTTGGATTTTGGTTTCAAGTTCAGAAATAATGTCGAGAGTTCTTGCTCCTGCCCCTGTTACTACAATTGCTTCCGCGCTGGAAGCAGCCCCAGCAGAAAAAGCGATCGAATTGCTTGTCAGTTCATTTGTCATGGACCAGCCAAAATCTTCAATCTTTATTTCTGGGCCAGCAACCCCTTGGTCTGAAAGCGACGAAACATGCACCACGTCAAAACCACACAGATTCATAAAATATGAGAAGCCGTCACGCCAGACATTGTCGTAGTACGTACAATTCACAGCGATTTTATTAACACCTAGTTCCCTAAGGGCATCAACCATAGCAAGGCTTGTCATGAGGGCAGGAAGTTCTGTAGCGCTTGTTATGGCCTCTTCTCACGCAAATGGACTGCCAACCTGCGCAATGAGGTCGCAACCCATTGCTTTTAAACTTCTTGCACATAAATTGAGTTCATTCTGAGTGGTTGCGATAGTCTCCAGCCGATAGTCAAATTCTGGAAGAAGAAGAGGCGCTTGCTGAGTTAGAACACATTCTTCAACCACTGTGGGGAACTCGGAAGGCGCCGGATCAAACCAAGCTGGTGCGCTGATAAAACCAATTTTGGGTTTGTTGTTCATAGTTAAGATGCCTAACTAGTTAATAAGCAGCGATTGCCTTTATATCACTTTGTAAGATTCAGTTCACCCAGGGAAATCCTTAGATTTACTGTCCACCAAGACAAATAGGAAACGGTTACCTGGCCAGAAAGAAAAAACGGCCATCGAAATGACCGTTCTTATTTGTCCTACTATTTCTAATCTTAGCTCTAATCCTCTTCGCTCTTGAGGTCTCCTACAAACCCTGCAATCCAGGAGGGCAACAACCAGTTCGATACATTTTCATGACAACTCAAGCTATGAAAGGAGTCTGTCATGGGAATGAAAGTTGGGTATGCGCGGGTTAGCACTTCTGGACAAAATCTTGATATTCAATTGGATCGATTGGCTGATTGTGATCGCATTTATCGAGAGAAGGCATCTGCCGGGTCTGCCAAGAACAGACCAGAATTGAAAAATGCTCTCGATTTCGTTCGAGAGGAAGACGTATTTGTGGTCACGAAGCTTGACCGTCTCGCCCGGTCTGTTGTTGATCTCTCTAACATCGTCCAACGGCTTGAAGACAAAAATGTTGATCTCGTAGTCCTTGACCAAGGGATCGACACAACAACAATTTACGGGAAACTACAATTCAACATCCTAGCAGCCATTGGCGAGTTTGAGCGTGGGCTGATCCGTGAACGTTCGAGGGAGGGCAGAGAAAAAGCAAAAGCGAGAGGTGTGAGATTTGGAGCGAGACCGAAGCTTACTTCTGACGAAATTCAGACATTGGTTCAGGATTTCAACTCCCCTGGATTAAGTAAGCGCGAGTTGGCCGAACTTTATGGCATTAGCATCTCATCTGTCTACAGGCTACATGCTGAAAATAGCATTGCGGCTTCGGCATAAATCAAAGGCCACCTGAATTGAATCAGGTGGCCATCTTCGTTGAATTAAAAACCTTCCTAAATGTGTCGATCAATAAGAGGTCATTTCTCCTCTCGCAACCCGTTACTTTTGAAAATCGAGAAGGAAATCCTTGCCTCATTGTGACAACACTAACTTTTACATACGGTTCCTTTCGACAAGAAAGTACATGTTTTAGCATCACTGACCGATGTGGTACAGATAACTCGACTATCTATGTAAAACCTTGGTCACCATTGCTGAATTGAGTTCTTGTGTTAAGGTTGAATTTCACAATATAGAGAAAGGATTTTTTATGGCTGATGAAACTAAAAACTTCTGCAAAGACATTGAAAGTCACCATGTTCATCTTTGCACTCTCAGTGCAGAGGGCCGCAAGGAAATGGTCAAGTGCCTTACCGGACGCGCCGAATATAAATGCGGTAATTGTGGTATTAAAGCCAACTTTCCTGGTAATGTCTGCGATCCTGTCCAGCTACCCGAAATTGAATGGTTCGGTGACGGTGCAGACAACATAAACCTTGAAGGGCATTGCCGATGAATTAAGGGGCCAATATGACAGATATTGCATTGGTCACAGGTGGCGGAGGAACACTGGGAACAAACGTTGCAAAACGGTTTATCACAAAAGATTGTCGTGTTGTTCTTGCAGGGAGAAGCCAAGACAAGCTGGATGCTAGCCCGCTCAAAGATGTGTTAAAGTTTGCCGCAGACCTTTCTAACCCCGAGAATGTTGAGCAACTTTACCTTGCTATCCTTGAGCAATACGGCGAGCCTCCCTCTCTACTTGCACATTGTGCCGGAAGCGTGATGGTTCGGCCGATGAATCGTATTACTCAGGAACAGTATCACAATTGCTTGCGAAACAACTTAGACACGGCATTTTTTACGTTACAGAAATTCGTTCAAGTTTTGCTTGATCATAAACTGCCTGGTTCAGCGGTACTAGTCAGTTCAGTTGCCGGACGAATCGGCATATCCAATCATACTGCCGTTGCAGCCGCAAAAGCTGGTATTGAAGGATTGGTTCGAAGTGCTGCGGCGGATTATGCCAGTCGGGGGATTCGCATAAACGGTATTGCCCCGGGCTTATTTCCAAGCAACTCTACCAAAGGTTTTTTTACAGGAGACAAGGCAGAGGCCCAACTTGCCGCGCAATATCCCCTCGGTCGATTCGGTTCTGTTGATGATGAAGCAAATGCAATCTGCTGGTTGCTATCCGGTGAAGCAGATTGGGTTACTGGGCAGATACTGTCAGTCGATGGCGGATTCAGTTCTATACGGCCTTTGGTTAAAGGGTGATCACTTCTCTTACAAGTTGTTAAATTTTCAGAAAGGTTTTCAAATGCAGAGTCTTGCCATTCTATGTCAGCTTGTCATTGCGCTCGGTATATTCAATG
>JARRPG010000035.1:0-17082 GCA_037383085.1 Desulfuromonadales bacterium
TTCGGGTTGTCTACCAGTTTGGCCATAAGACCTCCATCGGTGACGTGAATGGGTGCCGCACGGGCGGTTGCTCGTGATTGTTGCTATTCGCCGTTTGGCAGCGCGATGTAAAGCGTTTGCTCGGCACGCTCCAACAGCAGCAGAATCGTCTCCGCGCCGCGGCTGCGGTAACGTGCACTGGAGATATCCTGCAGTGAATTGACGGCCTGGCGATTGATGGCCAGGACCCGGTCACCTTGCTGGACCCCGGCATCGCCAGCGACACTGCCAGCGGAAACGGCAGCGATACGGACACCGTCAGCCGCTTCGACAAAAGTCATTCCCAGCCAGACGCCGGGGTCATCGGAGAGTCCCCGGGCCGGCGGCAACCGGTCCGGGTCGCGGGCAACGATCACCACCTTCAGGGTCAGGCGCGTTCCCTGGCGCAGCACTTCGACGGGAATCTCGGTGTCCAGTGGGGAACTGGCCACCAGCAGCTGCAACTCCTTGACACTGCGCACCGGTTTGCCGTTGAAATTGAGCAGCACATCGCCGCGCTTTATTCCGGCCTGCTCGGCCGGCGTATCCGGCAAAACCTTTGTCACCAGAGCCCCGGTCACCCGATCAAGACCGAAGGATTCGGCAAGTGCGCTGTCCAGAGTCTGGATACTCACACCGAGCCAGCCCCTAGTCACTTTGCCGGTGCTGATCAGCTGGTCGGCAATCTGTCTGGCCAGGTTGATCGGAATCGCAAAACCGATCCCTTGCCCACTGGCAACGATGGCCGTATTGACACCAACGACTTCGCCGTAAATATTCAGCAGCGGCCCCCCGGAATTGCCGGGATTGATCGAAGCGTCGGTCTGGACGAAATTCTCGTAGTCCTCGATGCCGACATCCGTCCGCCCGGTTGCTGATATGACCCCGACTGTCAGCGTACTGTCCAGGCCAAAAGGGTTGCCGATCGCCAGCGCCCACTGGCCGACCTTGAGACGGTCCGAATCACCGAGGACCACAGCCGGAAGCGGTTCCTCGGCATCGATTTTGACCACCGCCACATCGGTTTTCGGATCACCGCCGACCACCTTGCCGGAGAAGACCCGGTGGTCCGGAAGCCGAACCTTGATCTGTTCCGCCCCGGAGATGACGTGCTCATTGGTCAGAATGAAGCCGTCCTCGCTGAGGATGAATCCTGAACCGAGACTGCGTTCACGCTGCTCGGATCGCGGCATACGAAAGAGATCTCCGAAAAACTCTTCGAAAAGCGGATTGAGGCGGCCAACACTGCGCACCCGTTCAGCGCGGATATTGACAACCGCCGGCGTGACTGTCCTGGATACTTCGATAAACGCCTTCTGCGACACCAGGAGCTCGGCCGCGGGAGCTTCCACCGGTGGGGAGGACTCGTCCTGACGGACCGTGGTCGTCAGTCGCGTTTCCTGCTGATCATTACAACCGGCCGCGAGCAGGCTGGCAAGCAGCAGGAAACCGAAGACCAATCTGTAAAAGAACCTTGACGACATGGCGTGAGAATCCTTGGTCATTTGCCTCTGCAGGGTAGCGAAAACAGGGTCTTCTGTCAATCTGGGCCAGTCCTCTCCGGACGGACGCATGCGGCGTTTTCAAGCAAACCGAGCAACTCCTCATGGCGTCCCTGCCAATCCGCCCGGAACGGGCTGCCGGCACGCCGGATACGCCAGGGTGTCAACAGGCCGGTTTGCATGCCCACTTGAGCGGCCGCGAGATCATGAATCGTGTCATTGCCGACCATCAGGCAACGTTCGGCCGACAGTTTTAAATGATCGAGAAGTTCCACGAAGTAGGCCGGATTCGGCTTACAGAAATGCGCCGTTTCATAGGCGGTGACGTGGTCAAACGTGTCGCCGTCAAGGCGTCCCCAGGCGAGACGGGCATCGATCACCCGCCGGGGGAAGATCGGGTTGGTCGCCAGAACAACTTTCCAGCCGCGCGCCCGGGCCTGATCGACCAGGCATTGTGACAGCGGGTGGCCCGAGACCAGGGTCTGCAGTTGATCGAGGTCTTCGCGGGCAAAAGTCGCCAGACACTCCTCATACTGTTCTGCGCTGATCCCCAGACCCCTTTCCAGCGCCTCCAGCAAAACTTTTTCCAGGGTCTTGGCGGCGTCCTGGTTGCCGAACATCGCAGCGACAGCTTCGTGCAGCACTTGGGTTGCTTTGTCGGGGTCGGCCAAGGCTTGCATCCGTTGCGTCAAACGCTGCAGATAGATCGGCACGAAACGACGCATGTCGACATCGATCAGGGTCCCGTCGAGATCGAAGAAAATGGCCTCGAGATGGTCCAGATCAAGCCTCTTGTTGACGGCCTTTTTTCTGCCAAAGGGAAACATTTGGACAGGATAACATGACCCGGCCAGGGACAGCCAGAACCCTTCGCTGCCTTGACATAAGCGGATTTTTCTTTAATCTTGACACAACTGTTATGGGATTGTTCCCTTTGCCCAAAAAACCCAGCCAAGGAGGAAACCATGGCCAAAAAAATAGGTGTCATTCTGTCCGGTTGCGGCGTCTATGACGGTTCGGAAATTCACGAAAGCGTCATCACCCTGCTGGCCATCGACCGGGCCGGAGCGGAAGCCGTCTGCATGGCGCCGAATATTGATCAGATGCACGTCATCAACCACCTGGTGGGTGAGCCGGCTGAGGGCGAGTCACGCAACGTTCTCGTCGAATCGGCACGCATCGCCCGGGGGGACATCAAGGACATCGCCAACGTCAAGGCCGAGGACTTCGATGCCTTGATCTTGCCCGGTGGCTTCGGCGCCGCCAAAAATCTCTGCGATTTTGCCGTTAACGGTCCGGATTGCAATGTCAACCCAGAGGTGGCCCGGGTCGTCCGGGAAACCGTCACGGCCGGCAAACCCCTGGCGGCGGTCTGTATTGCTCCGGCCCTGCTGGCGAAGGTTCTCGGCCCGGTCAATTCCCCCGCGTTGACGATCGGCACTGATGCAGAGACCGCTGAGGCCCTGAACACCATGGGCGCCCGGCACGTCGCCTGTCCGGTCAGGGAGACCGTGGTGGACGAGAAGAACAAGATCATTTCTTCGCCGGCTTACATGCTGGCCGGTTCGATCAGTGAAGCCGCCGACGGTATCGAAAAGACCGTCCGGCAGTTGATCGCCATGATCGACGGGTGACGGCCATCGAACAACCGGATCGTTCCGGAGCGGTGACCGGCATGGCCATTGGCCATGCCGGCATTTCCGGACTTGCCAGAGTCACAAAAGATAACTAGTATAGTCTGATTATTGTCCGCTGCGATAAGCAGCGTGTCTCTATCCTATGGCCAAGGAGAACATCATGACCAAGTACCGCTGCGTTATCTGTGATTACATCTACGATCCTGCTGAAGGTGACCCCGGCAACGGCATCGATCCCGGAACGGCTTTTGAAGATCTGCCCGACGATTGGGTCTGTCCCCTTTGCGGAGCCGATAAAACCAACTTCGAACCGGCGTGACATCGGCATCCGATTCGCTCGAGGTGGCGGCAAAAACGCCTGCCACGAGCGGATTCCGGGTCTGGCGTGCCGGTCTGGTGAATTATCATGACGCATTGGCCTGCCAGACCCGATGGGTTGACCAACGGAGTTGCTGGGACTTTGATCTGTTGGCTCTCCTGCAACATCCTCCGGTCATTACCCTGGGACGCAGCACCAACCGCGACCATCTCCTCTGGAGCCCGGCCATGCTGAAGGCCGCAGGCATCGATTGTGTCGAGACACGGCGTGGTGGCGATATCACGCTGCACAGTCCCGGTCAACTGGTCGGCTATCCGATCGTCGCCCTGCATCAAGCTGCCCGGGACCTGCATCGTTTTTTGCGCCGACTGGAGACGGTGATTCTCCGGACCCTCGCCGATTTCAACCTGACGGGACACACCGTCCCGGGCAAGACCGGCGTCTGGATCGCGAATCGCAAGATCGCATCGATAGGCATCGCCGTCCGTCGCTGGATCAGTTATCATGGTTTCGCCCTGAATATCGACAACGACCTCACCGCCTTCGCCGCCATCGTGCCGTGCGGGCTGCAGGGCGTGACGATGACCTCGCTGCAACAGGAAACCGGCCGACCAATCCGAACCGTCGATGTTGTCGATCTCCTGGTCGACCATTACGGTGATGTCATGCAGCAGCCGTTGCTTGGTGATTTTGATGAGCAAACCGAAGTCCAGCAAACCTGACTGGCTCAAGGTCCGCTTTCCCGCGGGCCCGAACTATGCCCGCATCGATCGCCTGCATCGTCAGCAGGGTTTGCATTCTGTCTGCCGCAGTGCAGCCTGTCCGAACCAGGGTGAATGCTGGGAACAGGGCACCGCCACCTTCATGATTCTAGGCAACCGGTGCACCCGTGATTGCCGGTTCTGCAATGTCAGTCCCGCCGACCCCCTGCCGGCCGACCCGCAGGAACCTGTCAAGGTCGCTCAGGCGGTCGCCGAACTGGCCTTGCGTCATGCCGTCATCACCTCGGTCACCCGCGACGACCTGAGCGACGGCGGCGCCGGACATTTTGCCGCCGTCACCCGCGCCATTCGCTCGTTGCAGGCCGATTGTCGGGTGGAGTTACTGATTCCCGATCTGCAGGGGAGCATCGCCGCCCTGCGAACCATTCTCGCAGCCCAACCGGACATTCTCGGTCACAATCTGGAGACGGTGCCACGCCTTTACGCGACGGCGCGCAGCGGTGCGGATTATCATCGCTCGCTCGCCCTGCTCGCTGCCGCTCGACAGGAAAACACGCGCATCCCGACCAAGTCCGGATTGATGCTGGGTTTGGGAGAAACCCGGCAAGAGGTCCGGACCGTCATGCGTGATCTGCGCAGCGTCGACTGTTCGATGCTAACGCTCGGTCAATACCTGCAACCCACCCGGGACCACCTCCCGGTGGTCCAATATATCGCACCGGAAACGTTTGCCGAACTGCGCGAATTCGGTCAACAAATCGGCTTTGCCCATGTTGAGGCAGGACCGCTGGTGCGATCCTCCTACCACGCGGCCGAACAGTTTGCAGAGAGCGATCATGAATCAAGCTGACACGATCTATGAAATTATCATTCTCGGGTCCGGTCCCGCCGGCCTGACCGCGGCCATTTATGCGGCGCGCAGCCGATGCTGTCCGTTGCTGATTCACGGGACACAGCCGGGAGGACAACTGACCACCACGACTTCGGTGGACAACTTCCCCGGTTTTGCGCAAGGCATCGAGGGTCCCGACCTGATGACTGAAATGCAACAGCAGGCTGAGCGTTTCGGCACCCAGTTCGTCAGAGGCCAAGTAACCCGGGTCGATCTGCGCGAACGGCCCTTCCGCATCTGGATCGGTGACGAGCCCTATCGCTGCCTGTCATTGATCATCGCCACCGGTGCCAAGCCGAAGCTGCTCGGTCTGGGCAACGAAGAAGCGCTCTACGGCCGGGGTGTGTCGGTTTGTGCCACATGCGACGGCTTTTTTTATCGTGACCGGGACGTCATCGTGGTCGGTGGCGGGGATACGGCCATGGAGGAAGCTGTTTTCCTGACCCGCTTCGCCCGGCAGGTGACAGTTGTCCATCGCCGCGATTCTTTACGCGCCACGCCGGTCCTTGCCGATCGAGCCCTGACCAACAAAATGATCGATTTTGCCTGGGACAGTGTCCTCACCGAAATCCTGGAAGACTCCAGTGGTGTGACCGGCGTCCGCATCAGGAACCTGAAAACCGGTCAGGAATCGGAACGTCGCTGTGACGGTGTCTTTATCGCCATCGGTCATCAACCGAATACCGGTCTGTTTGCCGACAGCCTGGACAGGGATGACGAAGGCTACATCCTGACGATGAACGGCACCGAGACCAGCGTTCCCGGTGTCTTTGCCGCCGGTGACGTTCAGGACAAACAGTTCCGCCAGGCCGTGACTGCCGCCGGGACCGGTTGTATGGCAGCGATCCAGGCGGAACGCTTTCTGGACGACCTGCCGTACGAATCGCAGTTCTCCTGCAAACGGGGCGTCTGCCATCCCAGGGAATAGGCAATGCGCGGCAGTGGGGCCGCTCGGCATGGATTGCCTGGTCGCCCGCCGCTTGCTATACTTTGAAAGTTTGATCCGACCGATTGGTTTTCACAGGGGATTCTATGAGCATCGCGAGCAATGTCAGCCCGGAGTGGTTGGAACAACAATACCAGATCTGGAAATCCGACCCCGGCGCCGTCTCTGCCGATTGGCAGGCCTTTTTCGAAGGCTTCGATCTGGCCCAGCAGACACCGGCCGCAGACCGTGATCTGGCGGCCAAGAACTCCTCTGTCGATTCTCTGATCTACCGTTATCGTGACCTGGGACACCTGCAGGCCGATACCGACCCTCTGAACCCGGAAGAGAAACCGACCCATGCCGAACTGCAACTCGCCGCCTTCGGCCTGACGGAGCAGGACCTGGACCGCACTTTTTACCCGCTGCGCTTTCCCCGCTCCAGCGCCACCCTCAGCGAGATCATCGCCCTGTTGAAGGAAACTTACTGTGGCCGACTCGGGGTCGAGTTCATGCACATCCAGTCGCCGCATAAACGCAGCTGGCTGAAGGATCGCATGGAGGAAACCCGCAATCGGGCCGATTTCACCCGCGAGGAGCAATTGTCGATTCTGAAAAAGCTTCAGGAAGCGACGCTTTTCGAATCCTTTTTACACCGCAAGTTTCTCGGCCAGAAACGCTTCTCCCTCGAGGGGGGCGAAGTCATTATCCCGTTGCTGGAAACCCTGGTCACCCATGCCGCAGAACGTGGCGTGAGCGATCTGGTGATGGGCATGGCACACCGGGGAAGACTGAATGTCCTCGCCAATATTTTCAACAAGCCCCTGGAAAACATCTTCGCCGAATTCCAGGACAATTTGGAGCTGGCTTTTGTCGGCGATGGCGACGTCAAGTACCACAAAGGCTACTCCAGCGACCGCGATCTCGACTCGGGGCATCGTATCCATCTCAGCCTCGCCGCCAACCCCAGCCACCTGGAGGCTGTCGATCCGGTCGTCATCGGCAAATGCCGGGCCCGGCATGTCAGCTACGGCCCCGGCGGCAAACAGCGAGTCTTGCCGGTTCTGATCCACGGCGATGCCGCCTTCGCCGGCCAGGGGCTGGTGACCGAAGTTCTCAACCTGTCGAAGATCGATGGCTACCAGACCGGGGGCACATTTCATCTGGTCCTCAACAACCAGATCGGCTTTACCACCTCACCGGCACATGCCCGTTCGACGCTGTATGCCACCGATGTTGCGAAAATGCTGATGGTGCCGATCTTCCATGTCAACGGCGAAGACCCGGAAGCGGTCGTTTACGCCACGCGCCTGGCCTTGGACTATCGGCGGGAATTCCAGGAAGACGTGGTGGTCGAAGTGATCTGCTATCGTCGCCATGGGCACAATGAGGGCGATGAACCGTTCTTCACCCAACCGCTGATGTACGAAAAGATCCACAAGCGGCCACCTCTGCATGAAATTTACGCGGAACGACTGCGCGATTCAGGCATCGACCAAGAAACCATCGATGCTAGTGCCGAAGAGATCGGCAAACGTCTTGAGGCCGCCCTGGAGGCGGACCCCCAACCCCAGTCGGATGTCGGCTTCCAGGCCAAGTGGCAGAATATCGAGCGCGACTATTCGTCGCAGGAACCGGAGACCAAGGTCGCCGCCGAGGTGTTGAAGACACTGGCGACCTCGCTGGCCACTTTACCGAAACAATTTCATACCCACAAGAAGGTCGCCCGCCTATTGAAGCGTCGGGAAGAAGCGGTCATCGAAGGGGAAGGCATTGACTGGGCGAACGCCGAAGCCCTGGCTTTTGCCTCTTTACTGGTCGAAGGGGTTCCGGTGCGCCTGTCCGGTCAGGACTCCCGGCGTGGCACATTCAACCAGCGCCATTCGACTCTGGTTGATCAGGAAAACGGTCAGTTGTATGTTCCCCTGGCTTACCTGCAGAAAGGCCAGGCTGCGGTTCAGATCTACAACAGCATGCTCTCGGAGGCCGCGGTTCTCGGCCTGGAGTACGGCTACTCCCTGGAAACACCGCATGGTCTGACCATCTGGGAGGCGCAGTTTGGCGATTTTGCCAACGGTGCCCAAGTCATCATCGACCAGTTTATCGGCACCAGCAACACCAAATGGGATCGTTCGAGCGGACTGGTGATGTTCTTGCCGCACGGTTACGAAGGGCAGGGCCCGGAACATTCGAGTGCCCGCATCGAACGCTTTATGAATCTCTGTGCCGGGCACAACCAGCAAATCGCTTACCCGAGCACACCGGCGCAGTTCTTCCACCTGCTGCGCCGCCAGTGCAAGCTGCCCTACCGCCGCCCGCTGATTGTTTTTACCCCGAAAAGTCTCCTCCGTCTGCCGGCCTGTACCAGCACTCTCGACGACCTGAGTGAGGGCGCATTTCAGCGGATTCTGGCCTGCGAGATCGCCGCAGAGGAGATCGAAACACTGCTGATCTGCACCGGCAAGATCTATTACGAGCTGCAGGCCGCCATCGAAGAGGAGGGCTGCAAAGGGATCGGTGTCATGCGCATCGAACAGCTTTATCCGCTTGATGAGGACAATCTGCAGGAGATGCTCGGTCGCTATAAAAAGGCCCGGCGCATCGCCTGGGTGCAGGAAGAACCGAAAAACATGGGGGCCTGGCCACACTTGCACACCAGCCTGATCCGCGCCCTCGGCAAGGAACCGGATTATTGCGGCCGCCGTCCCGCCTCAGCACCTGCCGTCGGTTCACACCGTCGCCATCAACAGGAACAACAGGACATTATCGCGCGTGCATTGCACGGCAAGGATTGATCCATGGAAGTCAAGGTCCCGGAAATTGGTGAATCGATCGTTGAAGCTCTGGTTGCCAACTGGATTGTCGAAGACGGTGCCGAGGTTGCACAGGACGAGATCATTTGTGAACTCGAAACCGACAAGGTCAATGTCGAACTGCCGGCTGATGCCAGTGGCATTCTGCATATCAAGGTCAAAGCCGGCGAAACCGTCGACATCGGCACGGTGATCGCCACCATTGACGAGGACGCCGGTGGCACAAAGGAATCCGAGACTAAGGAATCCGAGACTAAGGAATCCAGAGACAAGGGATCCAAGGACCAGGAATCCGAAGACAAGGAATCCAGGGACCAGGAATCCGAAGACAAGGAATCCAGGGACCAAAAATCCGGTGAGTCCGCTCCGGCAATCAATCCGGCCGCCAAAAAACTCGCGCGTGAAAAACAAATCGACCTGGCGGAGGTTGAAGGCTCGGGACGCGCTGGCCGAATCACCGTCGAAGATGTCCAGAAGGCGGTCGAGACATCCAAAAAGAGCGCGCCGCAGGCCGGGGAAAAAGGCCAGGAGGCCGAGACCTCAACGGCCAAGCCGGCTGACAAGGCTGACAAGAGCGCCTCCGAACAGCCGGCCGAGGAGTCGGAAAGACCGGTCACCCGCGAAGCCATGACGCCGATTCGGCAGCGCATTGCCGAGCGTCTGCTTCAGGCCCGCCAGCAGACGGCCATGTTGACGACCTTCAACGAAGCGGACATGTCCTGGGTCAAGAAGCTGCGCAGTCGTCATCAGAAGCACTTTACCGAGAAACACGGCATCAAGCTCGGCCTGATGTCTTTCTTCGTCAAGTCGTGTATCAAGGCCCTCCAGGAATATCCGGCAGTCAATGCCCGTATTGACGGAACCGATATCGTCTACCACCACTATTACGACATTGGCATTGCGGTCGGCACAGATCGCGGTCTGGTGGTACCGATCCTGCGCGATGCCGATCAGCTGACCTTCGCCGAAATCGAACAGCAGATCGCCGAACTGGCCAGCAGGGCCCAATCCCGCAAGTTGACTCTGGCGGAGTTGGAAGGCGGCACGTTTACCATCAGCAACGGTGGTATCTACGGCTCGCTGCTCAGCACTCCGCTGATCAACCCGCCGCAATGCGGCGTTCTCGGCATGCATGCGATCCAGGATCGCGCCGTGGTCCATGATGGAGAGATTGTTGTCCGACCGATTATGAATCTGGCCTTGAGCTACGATCACCGGTTGATCGATGGTCGTGAAGCGGTCGGTTTTCTCAAGTTGATCAAGGAGTACATCGAGGATCCCTCGGAACTGTTCCTCGAACTTTGAAACATTGTCGCGCCTGGTGCAAAGCGGCGGGCGTCACTTTATGGCGGAGGACGGCATGAGTACTGTTTACGACCTGATTGTGATCGGCGGCGGCCCGGGAGGCTATGTCGCCGCAATTCGTGCTGCGCAGTTGGGTTTTTCCGTGGCCGTCATCGAAAAACGCAGCGCCTTGGGGGGGACCTGCCTCAACGAAGGTTGCATCCCCAGTAAAGCCCTGCTCGATTCGAGTGAACACTACCACCAAGCCGGGGGACAACTGGCTGCGCACGGCGTGGTGATCGACAAGCTCGCGCTGGACCTCGGGCAGATGATGAAACGCAAAAATGACATCGTCACTCGACTGACCCGCGGTATTGCCAGCCTGTTCAAAAAGCACGACATCACTTTGGTCACTGGGACCGGACGTCTCGGCACGGTTGCCGACAAGGACCCCATCACGGTCATCGCCGACACCGCAGAGGGCGAGCAGACGCTGCAAGGGACCCGGGTGCTGCTGGCAAACGGCAGCGTCGCGGTGGATATCCCGAGCCTGCCACAGGACGGCGAGCAGGTCGGTCAGGCGCGGGATGCACTGGAATACGACACGGTTCCCGAACATCTGGTCGTGATTGGCGGCGGCTATATCGGCCTGGAACTCGGCTCGGTCTGGCTGCGACTGGGCGCCAAAGTGACGGTGGTGGAGATGCTCGAGGAGATGTTGCCGAGCACCGATCCTGAGGTGACCACGACTTTGATCAAGAGTTTGCAGAAGCAGGGGATGACCATCCACACCGGAACCAAGGTCGTCGCGATGCAGAAGGCGGATGATCAGGTCGAACTCAAACTCGAAGGCGCCAAGGAACAGACGTTGACCTGTGACAAGGTTCTGGTGGCCGCCGGGCGCAAACCCTGCACCGAGGGACTGGACCTCGAGAAGACCGGTATCGACTGCGACGATTCAGGGCGGATCGTCGTCGATGATGACTATCAAACCAGCGTCGCCAATGTCTATGCCATCGGCGACCTGATTCACGGTCCGATGCTGGCCCACAAGGCGATGGATGAGGCTGTCGTGTTTGCCGAGCGACTGGCCGGCGAGGCCCCCAGCGTCGATTACGATCTGATCCCGGGCGTCATCTATACCCACCCCGAAGCCGCTTCTGTCGGAGCAACCGAGGCGCAGCTCAAAGACACCGGCACAGATTACAAGGTCGGGCGATTTCCTTTCATGGCCAGTGGCCGGGCGCGGGCCATGGACAATGTCGAAGGGTTCGTCAAGGTGCTTGCCGAGCCGGACAGCGGACGTATCCTGGGAGTCCATATCATCGGCCCCGCGGCCTCGGAACTGATCAGCGAGGCGGTGACCATCATGGCCTTCGGCGGCAGCATCGAAGATGTGGCGCTGACCATGCATGCCCATCCAACGCTGAGCGAAGCCTTCAAGGAAGCGGCCCTCGGTGCTTTCGGCAAAGCCGTGCATGCCTGATCCTTGACAGCGCAAAACCGTCTCCATTCCTCCTGCCAAACCACCGACCAAGCTGCAACGGTGCGAAGGCCCCAGTGATTTCGCTGCAATCGTCAAGATCCGCCGGACCGATTGCCGAGTGCCCCGAAAGCTCCCGCTGATCTATGCAGACATTTGCCAAATTCCATAGCGGATGAAGACACAGCCGAGACGGCCATCGTTCTGCGGCGGAAGGTCATGAGTAAACGATTTTTGCCCTTGCAATCTTTGCCTCCTCTAGTAAAATGTCGACATTCGACAATCAACAGGCTGCGGCCGACGGAGTGATCATGCCTATTGAACGTTCCACCTACAAAAACCATGTCATCAAGTACATTTATGACGGCATGCGCGAAAACCGCTACCGGGCCGGAGAAAAGATCCTGGAAAGTCACCTGTCCCGGGAGCTGGGCATCAGCCGCGCGCCGATCCGCGAGGCTTTGGCCGAGCTGGTCAGCTCCGGTTTACTCGAGTACCGTCCTCAAATTGGCAATTTCGTTGCTTCCTTAACGGCGAAAGAAATTATTGACAGCTATGTCGCGCGCGGTGTTCTGGAGGGGTTTGCCGTCGCTCAGGGAGTCGAGAGTTTCACCGAAAGGGATCTCCAGCATCTCGAGCAGATGGCGCACAAGATGGAAATCTATGCCCGGAAAAACCAGCGCAAGGCACTGATCGATATCGGCCAGGCCTTTCATAATACCTTGTTCAGCCACTGTGACAATGCCCAGATCGTCCGGCTGACTGAGCAATTGAGTCTGAAGCTGCATTTCCTCTTCTACAAGCACTGGTCGCGGGTCTATACCCCCGACGAAATCCGCGACCGGCACCTGGAGCTCGTCAAAGCGGTCCGGGATAAGGATCGGATCCGTATCGAACAGGTGATGCGCAAGCATTACATCGACACCGGCCAGAAAATCGTTGAGCAGGAAGCATCCCTGTTGAAAACCCGCAACCGCAAACTCGCTCCCCCGTCCAACCTGGAGGCCTCATGAACATGCAAAACACTTTTGAAAAACACCTCAACCTGAACGTCCGCGGGTTGCCGGTCTCGGCAACGCTCGGCATTAACGAACGCAGTAACCGGCTGCTTGCAGAAGGGGAGCAGGTTTATAAGCTGGGACTGGGGCAGTCGCCCTTCCCGGTCCCCCTGCCGGTGGTCGAAGAGCTACAGGCCAACGCCCACCAGAAGGATTATCTTCCCGTACGGGGCCTGCCGGCCCTGCAACAGGCCGTGACCGACTATTACCAACGCACCCAGAATCTCAATTTTAATCCGAACAATATTCTGGTCGGCCCCGGCTCCAAGGAACTGATGTTCATTCTGCAGCTTGTCTACTACGGGGACCTAGTCATTCCGACCCCGAGCTGGGTATCCTATGCTCCGCAAGCGTATATCATCGGCAGGCACGTCCACTGGCTGCCGACCAGCCCCGAAAACAGCTGGCTGCTGACCCCTGAAGAACTGGAGAAATTCTGCCACGCCGATCCAACCAAACCGCGTATTGTCATCCTCAATTATCCGAACAACCCGACCGGCTGCAGTTATCCGCGCGCCCAACTGCAGGAGCTTGCCGAGGTGGCCCGCAAATACCATATCATTCTGCTTTCCGATGAAATTTACGGCGAACTCAATTTCCATGGTGATCATACCTCCATCGCCCGTTATTACCCGGAAGGGACCATTATCAGCAGCGGCCTCAGCAAATGGTGCGGCGCCGGCGGCTGGCGGCTCGGGACCTTTGCCTTCCCAAGCGCACTCAGCTGGCTTCTCGAAGGCATGGCGGCCGTTTCCAGCGAAACCTTCACCGCAACCAGCGCGCCGATCCAGTACGCCGCCGTCAGAGCGTTTCGCGGCGGCCCTCGCATCGAAGCTTATCTGACCCGTTCACGGCGCATCCTGGAAGCCCTGTGCCACACTGTTTGTAATCGTTTGACGGCGGCCGGTGCCGTGGTCGCCCCGCCGCAGGGCGCCTTTTATATCTTCCCCGACTTTTCACCGTTACAGGAGAAACTCCGCAGTCGCGGCATCACATCCTCGGCGGTCATGTGTGAACGCCTGCTGGAGGACACCGGCGTGGCGATTCTCCCCGGCAGCGCTTTCGGCCGCCCCGAGCAGGAGTTGACGACCCGGCTGGCGCTGGTTGATTTTGATGGGGCCAAAGCACTGTCTCACTCGGAGCGCTATGCCATGCATGAGCCCCTGCCCGAGGAATTTATCGAACACTGCTGCTTTAAGGTGACCCAGGCAATCGATAAGCTTTGTGCCTGGATGCAGGAAGAATAAACCCCTTTTGGCGAGCGACATCGACCCGAGAAGAAAGGCCCGCAGATGCACGCAGACTGGCAGACACAACTCAAAAATTACGTCGATTCCATCGACAAACTAGAACAGTTTATCGAACTCTCCGAGGAGGAACGCACGGCCCTGGAAACCCTCGAAACCACCTGGGGGACAACACCTTACTTTGCGTCCCTGATGGACCGTCACGATCCACACTGTCCGATTCGTAGACAGGTGATCCCGTCAATGAACGAGACCCGCAATACCTTCGGCATGCAGGATTACCTGGTCTGGAAGGAAAACCGGGCGACCGAGGAGAAACGTCCTGACTGCATCGCCCGACAGTATCGCGACCGGATTGCCTTCACGGTCACCCAGGTCTGTGGCATCTATTGCCGGCACTGTTTCCGTAAGGAGTTGGTCGTCGACAAGGAGTTGAAGCTGAGCTTCGAAGTCGAGGAGGGCTTGACGTGGATCGCCGAGCATCCGGAAATCCGTGACGTCCTGATCACCGGCGGCGATCCCTTCCTGCTCAGCGATGCGCAACTGGATTATCTGATCAGCAAGCTCCGCGAGATTCCGCATATCGAGATGATTCGCTTCGGAACGCGCCTGCCGGTGGTCCTGCCACAAAGGATCACCCCCGGTCTGCTGCAGGTTCTGGGCGGCTTTCATCGCGTCCCGATCTGGATCAACACCCAGGTCAACCACCCCAAGGAAATTACCGAACACACCGCCAGGGCCGTTTACGATCTGCTCAGCCATGGCATCAACGTCGGCAACCAAGCTGTCCTGTTGAAAGGCATCAATGACGACGTTGCCACCTTCCGGGAACTGCACCAGAAACTCCTGCGGGTCCGGATCCGGCCCTATTACGTCTTCTATTGCGAACCTGCGCCGGGGATCGATCATTTTCGCACTCCGGTCGAGAAGGGTGCCGAACTGATCCGGGATGCCCTGCGCGGACACACCACCGGGCTGGCCCAGCCGATGTATGTGATCGCCACCAATATCGGCAAAATTCCCTTAATGCCGGATTATTACATTCAAGACAAAACGGAGACCGAGTACATTTTGCGCAATCATCTTGGGCAGGAGACGAGAATCCCGAAGATCCCGGAATAATTCCGACCGGCTTCTATCAAACAACAGACGCCCTGAAAACGTAAGGAGAGGAAGATGGCAGAACCGGTCCTGGCACAGGCGCAGGCGATTGAGGAAGGCCGTTTGCAGGAAGCGCTGCAAGACGTTGCGATGGTGAAAATTTTCTTTACCGATCTGAACGGTCGCCTGAAAAACCTCGATATCAACCCGAAACAGATCTTGCATGTCCTCAACCATGGCGTCGGCATTGACGGCAGTTCCATCGCCGGCCTGGCCTCTGTCGACAACTCCGACCGGATTATGTATCCGGTTTTGGAAAGCCTGCGGATCCTGGCGTTTGCCAAACGCAAGGTGGCTTTCTTTGTTGGCAAATTGTACAACCAATCCGGTGAACGTTCCGAATGCGATCCGCGCGCGGTTCTCGAAAATGTGCTGGAGAGGGCCGAAAAGGAATTCAAGGTCCGTTTCCTGGTGGGCCCGGAGCACGAGTTTTTTCTGCTCAAAGGGGATGAATTTAACGAAGACATTCACACCGATTCAGCGGGTTATTTCGGCAGCTCTCCGGGGAACGACGCCGAACGGGTGCGCCAGGGCATCGTTGATGTTCTGGGCCGATGCGGGATCAACTACGAAAAAACCCATCACGAGGTGACACCCTCCCAGCATGAGATCAACCTCGAACCGGGATCTCCCGTGGACGTGGCCGATCGGACGCTGCTGTTCACGCATGTGACCAAAGAAGTTGCCGCAGAATTCGGCCTGCACGCCACCTTCATGTCCAAACCCTTTGACAAGATGAATCGCAATGCCTTTCATATCCATACGTCCATGATGGATCTGCAGGGCAACAATCTTTTCTATGACAAGGAGGCTGAAGACCACCTCAGCATCCAGATGCGTCATTTCATCGCCGGGATTCTGAAATACGCCCGGGAATCATCGATCATCCTCGCCGCAACGCTCAACTCCTACAAGGCCTACGTTATGGACCGTGAGGCCCCGATCATTCGTGGTTGGGGATTGAAAAACCGCAGTTCCATGGTCCGCATCCCCCATGCCCTGACCCCCAAAGCCACCCGCCTCGAGTTGCGTTGTGCCGACGCGACCGGCAACGTTTACCTGCAGCTGGCCATCCTGATTGCCATGGGGCTGAAAGGGCTCGAAGAAAAACGCGATTGCGGCAAACCGGACGTCGGCAGCACCTACCAGACCTCCAGTCGAAAACGCATGCACGACAAACGCTTCATCCCCCGCGACATCTTCGAGGCGCTGATGGAAGCCGAGACAAGTGATTTTTTGAAAGAGGTCCTCGGGGAGACCCTGTTCAACAATTATCTGGATTTGAAAATTGCCGACTGGGAAGAGCACCGCACGCACGTCACGCCACGGGAGCATCGCAAATATCTGTCGATCTGAAGCCGCTGCCGTCAACGAAGGGCCCAAGCCGAGCACCGGCCCGAGGTCTCTGACGACCGGCTGATTCGCGGCAGCGGTCAGGGTTTTTGATGGGCTATTGCCAGAAAGATCGCGGCACTGAAGCAGACCCCACGCCTAAGCTTGCTGATCAGACCCGGCCTTCGGCTTCCGAGACGGATGTCGCACGTTGTGGCGAACAGAATTGCCGACCCGGGTGTGATGGTGGTGATCCAGGGAATGGTGGCAAAGGGCGTACGGTTCTCGTCAGCTCAGGAACGAGAACCGGACACCGGACACAGACCGTCCGCGTTATTCCGAAGCGAAGGGCAAGTGATGGGGCAAGAGGCCTGTCAATCGCCGGGATGAGGTGGGACGATGATGACCGGGCGATGGGTTTTGTGAAGAATCTTCTCTGCAACACTCCCCAGAAAGGCATAATGCAACCGTCCCTTGCTGTGGCTGCCGACGACGATCAGGTCAGCATCGATATGATCGGCTGCCTTCAGAATCATCGAGACCGGCTCACCGTGATGAACCTCGACCTTCGGTGTGTGCAGCAGCGTCAACCCCAGCTGGTTCTTCTCCTCCTCGAGGATCTTTTCCAATTGTTTGCGGGTTTTGTCTGCCAGCTCCTTCTCATTGGCCTGATTCAGCTTGGCCAGTTT
>JARRPG010000036.1:0-20856 GCA_037383085.1 Desulfuromonadales bacterium
GGCGTCAATGCTGCAGAACATTAAGGGTGGTAAACAAGTCATGGTTACCGGGACGCCTATTTTCGATGCAGAGGGCAAGATTGAATTAATTGTCACGAATGTCCGGGACATCACTGAGTTGAATCTTCTTCGATCGGAGCTGGAAGATAGTCGTCTCTTGAGCAACCGCTACTATCAATCGATCCTCGAACGCGAAGAGATGGATCAGATGTTCAAGGATATTGTTGTCAAGAGCAACGAGATGGTCAAGGTGGTGCACCGGGCGGTCAAGGTGGCTGGCTGGGATACAACAGTGTTGATCAGGGGAGAATCCGGGACAGGCAAGTCAACGCTTGCC
Organism: Desulfuromonadales bacterium; assembly: GCA_037383085.1. GTDB lineage: Bacteria > Desulfobacterota > Desulfuromonadia > Desulfuromonadales > BM103 > JARRPG01. The sequence continues at coordinate 338 of JARRPG010000036.1, forward strand.
CGTGCTATTCACCAAATGAGCGCCCGGAAAGAATTTCAATTCGTCAAGATCAACTGTGGCACAATTCCCGAATCATTGATTGAAAGTGAACTGTTTGGCTATGAAAAAGGTGCTTTTACTGGTGCTGCAGAGCAGGGCAAGGCTGGGCTGATTGAAGCGGCTGAAGGCGGCACACTCTTTTTGGACGAGATCGGCGAGCTCAAACCCGACGTCCAAGTCAAGCTGCTGGAGGTCATCGAGGAGAAGACCTTTACCCGTGTCGGTGGGATAAAGCGATTGGACGCGGACGTCAGAATAATCGCAGCCACCCATCGCGATCTCAAGGAAATGATGCGTAGTGGCAAGTTTCGCGAAGACCTTTTCTACCGCCTTAGCGTTGTACCTATTGATATCCCTCCATTACGTGAGCGTACCGAAGACATCCTTCCACTGATTAATCGGTCCTGGAACAAATGGTCGTCATGTCCGATAAAGAAACGGTTGAAAACGAGGATCTGCCTTCAGAACTACGCAACGTATCTTTCCTGAGTCCACCCAGAGAAAGCAAAAGTCTCAATCTTAAAGATGCTTTGGCATCTTTTGAGGAGCGGTTGATTCGGGATGCCTTGAATGAATATGCAACCGAAAAAGCGGCGGCCCAATCTTTAGGGATTCACCCCGCAACACTCTGGCGTAAAGCCAGCAAATATGGCATCAAGTAGCATTGCAATATTGCAATATCTTTGCAGAACTGCAATAACCTCACCCTAAGTCCCCGCTTAAATTATCAAAATTTTAAACAAACCCCCCAAAGTATTATTGCATACATTGCATAATTGCAATCTTTGTACTTGGAGGAGCCTCCACCATAAAGTAATTTTGTTAATGATATCAATATTTTACAGTTGTTTTTTTCGGCTGGCATACGGCTTGCTAAAATAATGTTTTATGCTATTTTTTAGCGAGTCCCCGTCTTCCTGCTGGATAAGCTCAGATCACCAAAAGGCAGATCATCCTAAGGTTTCTGCCCCAACTCACCCCAAGGAGGTCAAAATGGCACAATCAAGTGGCACAAGAAATCGATTCATGCGCGTCTTATCGACAGTTCTGCTCGCCTCGTTGTTGACCGTATTCTTCTGCTTCTCGACACCAGCAATGGTCAAAGCGGAAGATGCGACCTTTAAAGTTGGTCTGGTCACCTTCCTTTCAGGGGGTGCGGCTGGCCCTTTCGGAGTCCCGGCTCGCAATGCAGCTGAACTCATGGTCGAGGCAATTAACAATGGCTCTGTTCCTGCGCCTTATGACTCCAAAGGTTTCGCGGGGATGACCATTGAACCGGATATCATCGACGAAGCCGGCGGTGGGACGAAGCAAGTCGGCGAATTCCGCAACCTCGTTCAGCGTAAAAATGTCGATGCTGTAATTGGTTACATCTCCAGTGGTGATTGTCTTGCTATTGCACCGGTCGCTGAGGAACTCAAAGCTCTCACAGTTTTCTTCGACTGTGGGACGCCACGTGTTTTTGAAGAAAACGATTATAAGTATGTATTCAGAACCGGGCCAACATCAACCATGGATAATGTTGCGGCAGCTCGTTATGTTATTGATTTGAAACCAGATCTTAGTTCGGTTGCCGGTATCAATCAGAATTATGCCTGGGGTCAAGATTCTTGGAAGGACTTTAAAGATTCTTTGGCAGTCCTCAAGCCAAGCGTTGAAGTCAAAACCGAACAATTCCCAAAAATCTATGCCGGTCAGTATGGCTCAGAAATCTCTGCGCTGATGGTTCAGAACCCAGACATCATCCATTCCAGTTTTTGGGGGGGTGATATGGAAGGCTTGGTATTGCAAGGCGCAGCACGCGGTTTGTATGAAGACCATACGGGTCTCTTTACTTGTGGTGAAACCGCCATGTTCCGACTTGCTGATCAGATCGCAGAAGGAACTATCATTGGCGGACGTGGACCATTCGGCGTTTATGCGCCCGACAATGAACTGAATAGCTGGTTCCGCAAGAACTATATTGCCCGCTTTGCAACCCCACCGACTTATCCCTCATACAAAATGGCGCAAGCTTTGCTCGGCCTGAAGACTGCCGTCGAAAAAGCGGCTGCAGGCAAGGACGGCAAGCCGAGCAAAGAAGAGATTATTGCTGCTTTTGAAAACCTTGAGTTTCAAGCTCCGAGCGGGACTGTCCGGATGGCTCTCGGCAAAGGACACCAGGCTGTTCAGGAAATGGTTTATGGGCAGTTCACGAACAAAAATGGCAAGCCCGAAGTCTACAACGTGAAGCGTTATCCGGCTGAGTGTGTCAATCCGACGGACGGTGTCACAAGTTCAGAATGGATTAAAGCATCATTGAAAGACACCCCTTGTAAGTAAACCCTATATTGCTGGAGGCGGTTGTCGCCTCCAGCAATTTTTAAAAAAACGGGTCACTGTAATGGAAACTGCTCTGGTTATTTTGATTGACGGTTTGATCTATTCATCATGGCTCTTTATCGTGGCGGCGGGTCTGACCTTGATCTATGGCGTCATGAAGATTCTCAACATCGCGCATGGCAGTTTCTACGCTATAGGAGCTTACTCAGCAGCATCGTTTGTCGGCTGGTATTTCAACACCGGCTATTTTCCCTGGGCGAGTTTTGCCTTGTTCATTAGTGCTGCGCTCTTGGCAGGCATGTTGACGGGATTCATTATAGAGCGTGGACTGCTGCGGTTCATGTATGGTCGTGATGAAGTTGTCATGATCCTCGTGACCTACGGTATTTTGCTTGTCCTTGAAGATGTCATCAAGTTTATCTGGGGCGTAGACGCCTACTTTGCTTATCAACCTTACACCATGTTAGGTCGTGTCAAGCTTTCCGGGATCTCTTTCGCCGGTTATGACCTGACCCTGATTTTGGTTGCCTGCCTGGTGGGCTTCATCCTTTGGTATTCATTGAACAAAACCCGCAATGGCAAGCTGTTGCGCGCTGTCATTCATGACAATGAGGTCAGTCGTGCAATGGGTATTAACGTCTCAAAAGTCTTTGTTGTGACCTTTGTCATCGGTGGTGCATTGGGTGCCCTGGCCGGGGGTCTCACAGCACCAGCGCTTTCGGTTGTCCCCGGGATTGGCATTGAGGTCATTATCATTGCGTTTGCCGTCGTGGTCATCGGGGGCCTTGGAAGTGTCGGAGGGGCTGCAATTGGTGCTCTGCTTGTCGGCATCTGCCGGGCTTTGGCGGTTCACACCTACCCGCAATTGGAATTGTTTGTCATCTACGGCGTCATGGCGGTCGTTTTATCGATTCGCCCGCAAGGGTTGTTCGTGGCGGCTACCGCGAGGAAAATATAATGTTAGCCCGCGACACGACATCCCGAAACATATGGTTTGGAATGGGGATACTCCTTGTTTTGGGTTTTCTTCTTCCGAATTGGTTGTCCTTTCTGACGACAGTTGCTCTTGCTAAAGGCCTGGTCGTTTTGGGACTGGTTCTGTTGATGCGCACCGGCCTGGTGTCTTTCGGCCAAGGTCTTTATTACTGCCTCGGTGGATACGTCGTCGGCATTGCCGGTACACATTTGGGACTGACTGATGTTTTCTTGCTTTTGGCGATAACCATCTTTTCTGCCATCTTGCTAAGCTTCATCCTTGGGTTGCTGCTCTGCCGATATCGGGAAATTTTCTTCGCGATGTTGACGATGGCCCTCTCCATGATTCTTTATGGCATCCTGGTCAAAACCGAAACTCTTGGCAGCACTGATGGTTTTAATATTGAACCAGCAAGCTTTCTCGGCTGGCATCCCGCTATTGAAGGACTTGGGACGTGGGTTTACTTATTCACGGTTGTGCTGGCTTTTCTTGTTCTTCAGATCATGCACCGTTATTTCAGATCGCCGCTGGGTTTTGCCGGTGAAGCAATCCGTGAGAATGAGATCCGGGTCGAATACCTTGGGGTCTCGCCCCAAAGGGTTGTTCTCCTGAAATACATTATTGCCGCTGTCCTGGCTTCTGCTGGCGGGGCATTGACGGCCTTGGCTGCCGGCCATGTTGACCCGGAAATGGCCTTCTGGACAACTTCAGGCGAGTTTGTCTTTATCGCTTTGCTAGGCGGCGTTGCACATGTTGCGGCTCCTTTCATCGGTGCCATTATTTTTGAAATCATCAGAACGTTTGCCTTTGATTTTGCCCCTTACAGCTGGCAAATGATTCTTGGGGCAGCATTGCTGTTAATTAAGAACATTACCGGTTTGACTCCCCGTCAAATTACCCGGGCCGGAATTTGCCGCTCTTTTCAAATGGCGCAACTTTTTGCAGAGATGACGACCTTGGAAAACATGGTGATTGCTTTCCGGATGCTGGAAAATCGCCGGCTGGGCGGATTTGCACCGCTGTTGACGGAAGAGTCTGTCGAGAGGGCGAGGCAAGAACTGAATGTTTACGGGATTGGTGAGTACGCCGATGCCGTTGTTGCAACGTTGGCGCAAGGAGTACGGAAATTGCTCGATATTGCAATGGCCCTTGCTGGGCAGCCAGCACTTCTGCTGTTGGATGAACCAACGAGTGGGGTTGCTGTCGACGAAAAATTCGGCTTGATGGACACCGTCATGAAGGCCGTGAAGCGCTCGGGAGCAGCAACTCTTTTTGTTGAGCATGATATGGAAATAATCGATCGATACGCGACCCGGGTTATCGCTTTTTATGATGGCCGAATTATCGTTGATGCGCCGACAGCGGAAGCATTAGCTCACCCGGACGTTAAGGAATATATCATCGGTGCCGAACTCCACCGCGAATCCAAAGAAAGCCAAGTTGATGCTTAAGATAGACAATCTCAACGTCAATATACAAAAAACGTCTATTCTTCGAGATATCACCATGCATTTAGGCACAGGTGAAGTGGCCGGCCTTATCGGTCGAAACGGTGCTGGAAAGACAACGCTGCTTCGCGCAACGATGGGACTTTTGCCATCGTCATCCGGCTCAATTACGTTCAATGATCAAGATATCACCAGTACGCCAGCGCATCTGAGAGTCAGGGACCATATCGGCTATATGCCTGAAGACCGTCGCTTGATTCCCGAACTCAGTGTCGAAGAAAACATCCTGGTTCCTGCCTGGTCGAGCAAGTTTCCGGATGTACAAGCCAGGCTGTCATGGGTTTATGAGCTCATGCCTGAAGTTGCGTCGTTCTCATCTCGACGCGCTATGCAGTTAAGCGGTGGTCAGCAGAAACTCGTCGCGCTCGGGAGAGCCTTGATGTGTGGCTCTCGCCTCCTTCTTCTCGACGAACCCTTTGAAGGTATCGCACCGGCTCTTTCACGGCGTCTGGTTGAAGTCCTCCATACACTGAAAACGGAAGGACAGTCGATTTTACTGTCCGAATCCGATTATACGCATTCAGCTGGACTGGTCGACAAGGTCTTTGTCATTGAACGTGGACAGGTTGCCGAGAAAAAAATTTCTTAGATCTCTATCAACAACGGAATCGTTAACAAGTCATCAGCCTGGAGAGAGATTATGAATAACTTCATTTTTCAAACCACCAAGACCATTATCAGTGAGCCTGGAGCGACTTCACGACTCGGTGAAATTGCCGCCGAGGCTGGCATGAAGAAGGTTTTGCTAATCACCGACCCCGGCCTTGCCAAAGTCGGTTTGCTGGACAAAGCCTTGAAAGGTCTGAACTCTGCAGATCTTGACGTAACTGTGTTTTCAGAGGTCAAGCCGGAACCTCCCGTGGCGAATGTCATGGACGCATTGCACATTGCAAAAGACTTCGATGCCGATGGCGTGATTGGCTTTGGCGGTGGCAGTTCGATGGATGTCGCAAAACTGGTCGCTTTTCTGAGCTGTTCCAGTCAAACCCTGCCTGAGATCTATGGTGTCGGTCTTGCCAAAGGCAAGCGTTTGCCGCTGATTCTCGTCACGACAACCGCCGGGACTGGATCCGAAGTGACTCCGATTGCAATTGTGACGACCGAAACAGACGAAAAGAAAGGGATCGTCTCCCCAATCATTTTGCCGGATATAGCCGTGCTTGATGCAGAATTAACGACGGGCCTTCCCCCACGGGTGACTGCGATGACCGGCATCGATGCCATGGTCCACGCGATCGAGGCCTATACGACGAAGTTAAAGAAGAATCCGATTTCTGATGTTCTGGCTCGTAAAGGTCTGAAGCTCCTTTTCGAGAATATTGGTAAGGCCGTTGATACCGGAGATGATATCGAGGCTCGTTCCAATATGCTTCTTGGGGCTTTGCTCGCCGGGCAAGCTTTTGCCAACGCACCCGTTGGTGCTGTGCATGCATTGGCCTATCCGATAGGCGGTCAATTTCACGTACCACACGGCTTGAGCAATTCGCTGATCTTGCCTCAAGTCATGCGTTTTAACTTGCCCGTTGCCAGCAAGCAATATGCAGAGCTTGCACGCGAACTTTTTAGTGAACAGGAAACTAAAAGCGATTTGGCTGCGGCCATGGAATTGATTACCGCCATTGAAAAATTAATTACAGATGTCGGACTCGAATCTCGTCTCAGCGAAGTTGGCATAGAAGAGACATCATTGCCAGGAATGGCAGAAGATGCCATGTTGCAGACCCGCCTGCTGGTCAACAACGCAAGAGAAGTCAGCTATGATGATGCTCTCCAGATTTACAAAGACGCCTGGTAAGTCAATATCCCGCTATTGTCTTTACAACGTGGCCTCAGGACATTTAAAGGAAGGTTTGCAATGACACCAAAACTTAAAGACCAATCGCTGTTCCGGCAACAATGCTATATCAACGGAGAGTGGGTGGATGCAGACGATAGCACCACGTTGACCGTGACAAATCCAGCGAACGACGAAATATTAGGAACGGTCCCCAAGATGGGAGAGGCCGAAACCCGGCGCGCTATTCAGGCGGCTTACGACGCATTCCCGGCCTGGAGGGCAAAAACCGCTCAGGAGCGATCAAAAGTTCTCCGCAGGCTCTATGAATTAATGATGGAGAATCAGGAAGACTTGGCGATTTTGATGACCCTTGAGCAGGGGAAGCCCGTAGCTGAGTCAAGGGGTGAAATTGCTTATGCCGCATCTTTTATCGAGTGGTTTTCCGAAGAGGGCAAGCGTGTCTATGGTGACATTATTCCACCCCACCAGAGTGATAAAAGGATTGTCGTCATCAAAGAGCCGATCGGTGTCTGTGCAGCGATTACCCCGTGGAATTTTCCCGCAGCGATGATTACCAGGAAGGCCGGTCCAGCCCTTGCTGTCGGTTGCCCCATGGTCGTCAAGCCCGCATCCGCAACGCCTTATTCGGCACTTGCTTTGGCTGAACTGGGTGAGAGGGCCGGTATCCCAGCCGGAATCTTAAGTGTGGTTACAGGGTCTTCAGGTGCTATCGGGGGTGAAATGACCACCAACGAACTGGTGCGGAAAGTCACGTTTACTGGCTCAACAGAAGTTGGCAAAAAGTTGATTGCCAGCTGTTCAGGGACAGTTAAAAAAGTGTCTATGGAGTTGGGCGGCAATGCGCCTTTTATCGTCTTTGATGATGCCGATCTTGACGCTGCTGTAGAAGGGGCCATTATCTCGAAATATCGCAATACGGGTCAGACATGTGTTTGCACGAATCGGTTCATGGTTCAGGAAGGTGTCTATGATGCCTTTGCCGAAAAATTTGCCCAGGCAGTCAGCAAAATGAAAGTTGGCAACGGCTTGGATGACGAAACGCAGCAAGGCCCATTGATTGACATGGATGCGTTAAAAACCGTTGAAGAGCATGTTTCTGATGCACTGAACAAGGGTGCTCAAATTCTTCTGGGTGGCAAGCGCCATAGCTTGGGTGGAAGCTTTTTTGAACCAACCATTATCACCGACGCAAACTCAGATATGCGCATCGCAAAAGAAGAGACCTTCGGCCCGGTCGCTCCTCTCTTTCGTTTTAAAACGGATGAAGAGGCGGTCAGTATGGCCAACGATACCGAATTTGGGCTTGCTTCCTATTTTTATACGCAAAACCTGGCCCGTGCCTGGAAGATCAGCGAAGCTCTCGAGTACGGGATGGTCGGCGTCAACACAGGTCTGATTTCCACGACAATCGCTCCTTTTGGCGGAGTGAAAGAATCCGGGCTTGGACGGGAAGGGTCAAAATACGGTACCGAAGACTATCTCGAGATCAAATATGTTTGCATGGGTGAGATTAAATAACAAAACTGGTGGGGATATTCGGAAAAACAGCATACCGGACAGAGACGATGAATAAAACACCGACAAGATCAGAATATAAAGTCTTCTATCCAGTATTGACCCGATGGAAGGACAACGATACTTATGGCCATGTCAACAATGTCGAGTACTATTCCTATTTTGATACCGTCGTAAATTTGCACTTAATCAAAAATCATGTTTTGGATATTCACGAATCCAAAATCATTGGTTTTGTCGTGAATTCCGGTTGCACATTTGTTGCCCCAGTGGCTTATCCTGACTCTCTTGAGGTGGGGCTAAGAGTCGAAAAGCTGGGGCGCAGCTCAACACAATACGGTGTTGCCATTTTTAAGGACGGAGCTGGCACGGCCTCTGCTTATGGTCATTTGGTCCACGTGTTTGTTGATCGAAGCACCAATAAGTCGGTTGCGATTCCCGACAATATCAGAAGCGTATTGGAAGACCTTTATCTCGAAGATATAAAGTAAAAAATAGGGGAAAAATCATGCCTTATGTCAACGTGAAAATCACCAGGGAAGGCGCGACATCTGAGCAAAAAGCAACTCTGATCAAAGGGATAACCGACCTGTTGGTTGATGTTCTTGGCAAGAACCCGGCAACGACCGTTGTCGTCATTGAGGAAGTTGAGACTGACAATTGGGGGATCGGTGGCAAAACGGTGACGGACTTAAGACAAGCGAAATAAGCCGCGCCAAATTTGAAAAACGCCGCTGACCTCCCCTACAAAAGTGGCTTGACGAAACTCAGGAACGCTTTTGTCCCGCGCGCCCCGACCTCTTTGCTGAGGTCCGTGTTGCGGACTTGCGGGAAACTGCCGACATCTCTGTAGTTCTCATAAAAATCAGGATGCCCCACCGCAACGGGCGGCCGCCCCTCTTTCAACTCAAATGACGCGGAATACCGAAAGGGCCAAGGATCAATGAACGGCAGGATATTGGAGATGTCAACGATCAGTGCGTTGGTCTCCTTGATTGCCGTGAGCCTGCGCTTGGGGGCAATGACCCAGGAGTTTTGGGGTTTCATGTCAGCTTCAATCAACGCCTTCAAAGTCCGCGAGAAGTTTTTGTCCCGAATCACCAGGCCGCATTCGGTGTTGATGTTTTCACTGCGTGGATCGAGGTTGTAGGACCCGACAAAAGAGACCACCTCATCGACCACCAGTGATTTTGCATGCACACAGAAATAGGGGTCCCTTTCAAGGGGTGCAGGCAGCCAATCGTCCTCGGCTGTTTCCTGACCCGGGTTTCGGGTGTCGGGCTGCTGTTGGGTAGACTGCTGCCCATTCTTTTGCTGTGCAGACCAATGCGCCGCCCTTGATTTCAACTGCGGATAGGTCGGCATGAACTGCTGCATATCCCCTGGTTTGGGCTTGAATTCATAAATCCTGAACTTCAGATCGCTCAGATAGGTTTTTTTCTGCTTGTAGGACAGGGCATAGACATACCAGCTGTCGGTCGCCGCCAGGCTGTTGGTGGAGATTTGCACATCAATCTTTGGATACTCTTTTCGCAATTGCCGGAACAGGGCAATCGCCGGCGATGTCAGCACCAGGTAAGGCGTTTGGATCGTCACCGACTGCTTGGCCTGGGTCACCAGGCCAGCGAGTTCCAGAGTGATCTGGCCGTAGCCGTCGTTCTGGAACAGGGAACGTTTGATCTTGTACGGATCGTCGGCGATGAAATAAGCCTGCTCAACGGCAACCAGGGGACTGACCAGTTTGGCAAAAACGACCCCTGCCCGGTTGGCCTGAGTATCGAGATCATCGAAAAAACCGTTCAATTGAAAACTCTCGCGCGTTTGCCATCTGCCGGCGATGCTGTGATCGCGATATTTTTTTACATCCACCAGGGAGGTTAAGCTCTTCGCCCTTTTGTACATCCAGTAACAGTCGAAACTTTCCTGCATTTCGGTAACGACCGGCCCGATCACCAGAACATCGCGATCCTTGTAATTCATCCCCGGGGCCTGATCGTAGTAGGCGTTCTGATAATTTCGACCACCGGTCAAACCGACCAACCCATCGACGATGAACGTCTTGTTATGCATGCGCTGGTTCAGACGTCTGAAATTAAACGCCAGCGCATACAGCTTGTCGACAACGGACGGCTCCACCTTGAGCTGACCCAGGAACCCCACCACCGGATTGAAAAGCTTGACCTGGAAGTTCGGATGCACATTGGCAAGGAAGGCGGCAATTTCAAGATGCTGTTCGGAGGCCAGGTGATCGATCAGCAACTGGACCTGAACGCCACGGCGGGCAGCCTGAATCAGTTCATAGATCAGCAGACGCCCCGTTTCATCGTTGACCCAGATCATCGTCTGAATGGAAATGCTTCGGGTAGCGCTACGAATGAGATGGATACGTGCCAGGAGAGCATCGGCACCGATTTCGAGGAGAGTGACATGGTTTGTTCCCGGCATGTCCACAGCGAGCTCCTGGGCATGATCCAGAAGCGGTGATTCCAGGCGGGACGGAATGGGCGACGCAGAGAGTGGCCCAGGAGGTTCTGCAGGCGGCTTAGTCAGACATCCCCATGCCCCCAGGAGCAATATTGCGACACAAGAGAACCTGATGATGCGTGACAGGAAACTCCCAGACATGAGACGCTTTCCTCTTCGGTCAGCAGCACAACATTCTATTTTAATACAATAGCAAAACGGTCAATTTGTGCTAGATATTTATGGTACATCCCATGTTTTTCGTCATTGCGACGGGTTAGGAGGCGGCATGAATGCATTTCGGTTTCTGCTGGTTTGCCTGTGTTGCATGGTCGTGGCCTTGGGTCTGGTCAGCTGTACGGAGTTGTTCAGCAAACGAAAACAGCATTATGCCAGCAGTGTGGTCAATTACCTGTATCCCGATGAGGAGGTCGTCGAAACACCAACCATCCCGCAACTCTCTCTGCCGCTGACAGTCGGCATCGCTTTCGTTCCCGAAACCGGTGGTCTGTCCAGTACCTCAAGACTGAGCGCGAAAGACCGCCAGGACCTGATGGAGCGTATCGCCGCGGCGTTTCGGTCCCTGGAGTTTGTCAAAGAGATTGAAATCATTCCGACAGCTTACCTGACCGAGGGCGGCGGATTTACCAACCTGGACCAGATCAAGACCATGTACGGCCTCGATGTGATTGCCCTGCTGTCATACGATCAGGTGCAACACACCGACGAAGGTTTGCTCTCGCTCTCATACTGGACCCTGGTCGGTGCCTATCTCGTCAAGGGGGAAAAGAACGACACCAGTACGATGCTCGATGCCGCAGTTTATGACATCGCCAGCCGGAAGCTCCTGTTCCGCGCGCCGGGGACCGACCATATCAAAAGCAGTGCGACACCGATCAATCTCACCGAGCAACTGCGAGAAGATTCCCTGCAGGGTTTTTATTCGGCGGCGGACAATTTGATCGTCAACCTGAACAGCGAACTGGATCGCTTTAAACAAAAGGTCAAGGAAAAGCCACAACAATACGTCGTCCAACACAAACCGGGTCACAAGGGTGGCTCGGCCTTTAACGCGATCCAGGCGTTGATGATGATCAGCCTGGCCGGATGGATCCTATGGCGAGAATCGAAAAACTGATGCCGAAAGTTCCTGTGGTTACAATCGGAATCGCCCTTGCCTCTCTGATCGTCTTTGGCAACCCGTGGTTGTCAGACCAGGCCCTCTACGATCGTCTGGCGATTCAGCAAGGACAGCTCTGGCGTCTCTTAACGGCCCCCCTGGCGCACCTTTCGACCAGTCACCTGGTCTGGAACCTCCTGCTCTTCCTGCTTTTCGGTGCGATGCTGGAAACCTGCCGGAGACGATCATTGATTTTGATCTCCGTTCTGACCGCGCTGACCACGGGGATCATTTACCTGCTCTTTGTACCAGATTTGACTTATTATGGCGGCCTCTCCGGTCTCTTGACCGGTCTCGTCGCATACCTGGCGCTGATCAGAATCGATCAGCGGGAGAACAGCCGATCGCTGTGGATCGTTGTTCTGGTGTTGCTGTTGGCCAAGATAGGCGTTGAGAGCGTGATCAACCAGCCTCTCTTTGTTGCAACCGCCGGGACGAATTTTCATGTTTTGCCTTCCTCGCACCTGATTGGCTTGAGTGTCGCGGTTGTGCTTCGTTCTTGCGAAGGGAGATTGCGCTTCACGCGGGATTCTCTGGGCGCCTCTCTACGCAGACTTCGCATGGTTTTATCGGCCCGATGACCGATACGGGCAGAACGCACAGAGGCTGTCGCAAGCAGAACGCGTTGTAAAAGGAACCACCACTCGGCAGACAGCGTTCAAAACATTGGAATGCTCTCTCCTCACCTGCCAAACAAGCAGCGGGAGCCCCTCCCGGTGACTGTTTTGTTTGCATATCCCCCATCAAAAAGCTCTTGCCACAGGATGATTTCGGGCACCCGTTGTTCATTGTGGTGTCGATTGACCGCAGACAGCACCCTTGATAAAATGAAACGTATGAATACATATGATAATGATAATTTTCCGGGCGATGATACCTGCCATGTCAATCTGATCGATCCTGACAAAATCGAGCTGGCACAGCAGAACCTACCGGAGACCGTTATCTTCGGGGAGGCCGCTGAGATCTTTCGTCTGCTCGGCGATCCCTCGCGACTCCGGATTCTGAAAGCCTTGAGTGTGACGGAACTCTGCGTCTGCGACCTGGCCACTCTGCTGGGGGCCTCATCCTCGGCGGTTTCCCACCAGCTGCGGCTGTTGCGGGCGAAAGGGTTTGTCCGGTATCGCCGCCAAGGGAAAATGGCTTACTACGCCTTGGCCGACCGGCATGTGCAGCAACTTCTGGCGCAGGTGATTGCGCATATCGAAGAATGCGAAACGAATGGTTATGGGCGTGAATTGGACAGAGAGTTTCATGGCTGAGATCATCATGGGAATTGTGTTTGCCTGCTGGGACATCTTGAAGGAAGCCGCTCCGTATGTCCTGTTCGGCTTTTTTGCTGCCGGCATTCTCAAGGCGCTCATCCCCGAATCACTGGTCGCCAAACACCTCGGCCAACCCGGGACACGCTCTGTCCTCAAGGCGTCACTCTTTGGCATCCCCCTGCCCCTTTGCTCCTGCGGGGTAATCCCGGTTGCCATCGGTCTGCGCAAACAGGGCGCGAGCAAAGGGGCTACGGCGTCTTTCCTCGTCTCGGTCCCGGAAACCGGCGTTGACTCCATCGCCATCACCTGGGCGCTGCTCGATCCTCTGATGACCGTTCTGCGTCCGATTGCCGCCTTTCTGACAGCCGTGATCACAGGAATCCTGATTAACCTGGTTCCCGACAGGGAAACCATGGCGGACCAATCACCGGCCAAAGATTGTGGTTGCCCTGCCGACCCGGATCGCGAACATGAGAACAGGGAAAGGGCAAAACAGTCTTTACCGTTCCGCATGAAGAGCGGCCTCGCTTATGCCTTTTCTGATCTTTTGAAGGATATCGGGGGTTGGCTGATGCTCGGTATCGTCATCGCCGGGATCATTACCTTCTTTGTGCCCGTGGGGTTTATTGAACAGTATCTCGGCGGTGAATTCAGTTCACTGGCCATCATGCTGGTGATTGGTATCCCCTTGTACATCTGCGCCAGCGCCTCCACCCCGATTGCAGCAGCTTTGGTCTTGAAAGGACTCTCGCCCGGCGCGGCCCTGGTTTTCCTGCTGGCCGGCCCGGCGACCAATGCCGCGACGATGACCGTCGTCGCCAAACATCTCGGCAAGACCGCGATGGGCATTTACCTGGGCGCAATCGCTGTCTGTTCCCTCGCCATCGGCTGGACCGTCAATCGCCTCTACGCCTGGGCCGGGCTTGATGTTCTGGCCTGGATCAACCAGCCCGAGCAGGGCCCAGACTCATGGCTCTCCTCTGCCGCGGCCATTATTCTGCTCGCTCTGCTGCTGTGGAACTACTGGCCCCGCAAGCAGGGACAAGATGCAGACGATCGTTGTGATGAACAACCGGGAGGTGGGTGACGCCCTGTTCTGCGCTGACAGTCTGTCGGCATGCAGAGTCGCAAGGCCCCGCCCAGAACGGACAAGCCTTTGATCACACCGCGTCGATGACGCAATGGCAATGACGAAATACCTGTTGCGGCGTTTTGCGGGGCCCGGCCCATTCCAGTAAGGATCGATGATGCTGACGACCGAAAGCCTGTTCGGCCCGGACTATGCGTCCCTTGATGATGCGACTTACGTTGCGAAGTACCGCGCCAGGTGTTTTTGTGGCGATGTTCAGTACGAGGTCTGCGCTGATCCCGTGGATGCGAAGTTCTGTCACTGCAGAGCCTGCCAGAGCCTGCATGGCGCACCCCTGCAATGGGCGGCCATCTTTCACAAACACCACGTGCGGTTCACGTCCGGCTTGGAGCATGTGCGTTTTTTCAATAGCGAACTCGGCAAGAACGAACACATCTTGCCCTGCAAGGTCAGCTGCAACCGCTGTGGAACCCCGATGGCCGATGAAGGCCGCAGGATGTGGCTTGCTTTCCCCACGCTGTTTGACTTTGGACCAGTTGCCGAGACACCGGCGTCCTTCCAGCCCACCTGCCATATTTTCTACGCCCAGCGGGTGATCGAAATCTCTGACACCCTGCCCAAGTGGTCCGGGCACAAGAACCTTTCTGTACGCATGTGAACGAAATGAAATCCAGATTCATCCCATCCAATGAATCAATCCCGTCAATGAAATACTGGAGAGAACCGTTGTGGCAAGAATGATGGAGGCGAGCAGGTCCGGCGAGCGGTTGAACTTGATCGCGTACATCAGCGGCAACAAAGCGGAAGGTGCCGAGGTTTGCAGGGTTGCGATCTTCTGCTCCAACCCGGCAACGCTGAAGAGGTCAAGCAGGGGATAGGTGATGAGTGGTGAGATCAATAACCGGATCACCACAGCCACCCCGATGATTTTTAAAAACTTTGACTGAAAACGGGTGTTCGCAAGCTGCAAACCGAGGATAAAGATCAGCAAAGGGATGGTCGCCTGTCCAATCAGACCAAAACTCTTCTCGACAAATTCCGGCAGTTGCAGGGAGACCTGAACGACAAAAATCGCCAGAAAAAAAGCATGGAACAGAGGCATCTTGAGCAGGTCCAGCATGATGTGCTTAAACCCGGAGGCGTTGCTGCTGACATAAATGGCGACGGTGCTAAGTGCAAAATTGAAGGCGATAAAGTACACCACCGAATAAGAAACGGCCTGCTCACCGTAGGTAAAATAAATCAAAGGCAGGCCGAAATTTCCGATATTGATCATGCTGCAAGCGAGAATGAAGGATCTCCGGTCATTGTCCTGCAACCGAAGAAGTCGCCCTGCAGCGTAAGAAAGGGCCAGAAGCAAGCTCGTCAACACCACCATGAAAACAAAAGGAGCTTTCAGGGTACCAAGACTGATACTGTGCTTGACGATGGAATCAAAGACAAAAACAGGAGCAAAGACTGTCAGTGTCAAGCTGGTGATTTCTCTGATGTTCGGTTTGAAAAATCGGTTATAGATCAGTGCCACGCCAATAATAAGGAAAAGCGGCAGCACCGATTGTTGGAACACAATGAAAAAACCCATTGAATCACCCATCACGACGTCATCTGCATGTTTTTACGGTTTTCAACAAGATCGTTCTATTCGATCTCGATGGCCCTGGTCCTGATCATAATGTCATAACAAGAAACACGCAATGAAGGGACGCAAAGCAAGAGTTTGATAGCGAGTCTGAAATAGGCCGAAGAGGACCCGTGGTGAAAGAGAAAAAACGCGGAAAGCACCCAAAAGAATGATGGTACGCAACCAATGGCGCAATCATGAAGTGAGCAGTGATCTTCAACCTATTTGGATGATGATACCGAATTTAACTTTATGACAGCGGCAACATTTCTTGCTAATGATCTGAGATTTTCTGCGGCCCGAGTCAGAGCTTCCGACAAATCACAGGGGCCTTTGACCACAGAGAACAAGGCGGAGATGCCGCACTCACGAACCTTCTCCGCACCCTCGCCCAAACTGCCGGCGAAACCGATCACTGGAACTCCGTGTTTCAAGGCTATCCGGGCCACCCCGACAGGAGCCTTGCCGTACATCGACTGGCCGTCGATTCGCCCTTCGCCGGTAATCACCAACTCCGCCCCGATGATCGCATCCTCCAATTTCACCGCATCGATGACGATCTGGATGCCGGGTTTCAGGTTGGCATCCAGAAAAGCCAGGAATGCCGCCCCGATGCCTCCGGCGGCACCGGCGCCCGGGACCTCGTCGACCTGCTGGCCGAGATCCCGTTGCACCACGTGCGCAAAGTGTGACAGGTTGGCATCCAGTTCCTGCACCATCGCCGGAGTCGCCCCTTTCTGCGGGCCAAAGACACGGGAAGCACCCCGCGGTCCGGTGAGGGGATTGTTGACATCACAGGCCACCAGAATTCGGCAGTCCGACAGGCGGTGATCGAGGGAACGGCAATCAATCCTGGCCAAGGCCGAAAGCGCCCCACCTCCCCGGCCAAGTTCCTGGTTCTGACCGTCAAGAAAACGAACACCGAGCGCCTGCAGCATGCCGACACCGGCATCGTTGGTGGCACTGCCGCCGATCCCGATGATGAAGTTGCGCAGGCCGGCATCCAGGGCATGCCGGATCAGCTCGCCCGTGCCGAAAGTCGTTGTCAATAAGGGATTGCGGTGCTCCTCGGGGACCAGCGCCAAGCCACTGGCCGAGGCCATTTCGATGACCGCCGTCTTGCCATCTCCGGTGATCCCGTAGCATGCGTTGACAGCCTCTCCGAGAGGTCCTGTGACCTGCTGCTGAAGAACCCGGCCGCCGGTTGCCGCCATCAGGGCCTCGACTGTCCCTTCACCACCATCGGCAATCGGCACCTTGACGTATTCGGCATCGGGCAGAATCTCGCGAAAGCCCGCTTCGATCTCTGCGGCCACTTCAACAGAGGTCAAACTTTCCTTGAAGGAGTCCGGGGCAATGACGATTTTCATACACAAGGTCAGCGCAGGAAAGAGATGAATGATGTCGCGGTCGCGAAATAGATGAGGATGCCGGTGATATCGTTGGCGGTCTGCACGAAGGGGGTCGAGGCGATCGCCGGGTCGATGCCGAGTTTCTTGAAGGCGGCCGGGGCAATTACCCCCATCGACGAAGCGACCGCCATGGCCACGAACATGGCCAATCCAACCACCACGCCGAGGTAGGGGTTGCCGTGCCAGCCCCAGGCGACCAGGCCGACGGTCAAACCGCAGACGCTGCCCATGATCAGACCGACCCGCAATTCCTTGAAAAAAACCTGACCAAGAGTCGTAAAGTCGACCTTGCCGGTGGCAAAGCCACGCACCATGATGGTGGCCGACTGGCCGCCAACGTTGCCGCCCATGCCGGTGATGACCGGGATAAAGGAGATCAGGGCGATGACTTCCTTGAGGGTGACCTTGAACAGCCACATCAGGTAGCCGGTGATCACGCCGCCGAACAGGTTGACCAGCAGCCAGGGCAGACGCAGCCGGGCGATCTTGAAGGATTTGTAGCCGTATAGCAGCTCTTCTTCGCTGGCCCCGGCCATCTTGTAGATGTCCTCGGTGGCCTCGGCACGGATGACGTCGATGATGTCATCCACCGTGATGATCCCCTTGAGATTGTTCATCTCATCAACGACCGGCACGGCGAGAATGTTGTACTTTTCCACCAAACGGGCCACCTCTTCCTGGTCCATGTCGGTGCGCACGCTGATCACGTCGGTGATCATGATCTCGGAGAGCCGGGTCGAAGGTGGCACGGTCAGCAATTGCCGCAGGGAAAGAACACCGACCAGTTGCCGGGCCTCATTGACCACGTACAGGTAAAAAACCATCTCGACATCTTCGGACTGCTGGATGGCCTTGATGGCGTCTTCGGCGGTCAGGTCTTCCTTGAGCCAGAATACTTCGGTCGACATGATGCCGCCGGCCGATTCTTCGTCGTATTGCAGCAGATTCTCGATTTCGTCTGAACTCTCGTCATGCATGATATCGAGGATCTCGTCCGCCAGGGCATCCGGCATGTAACCGATGATGTCGGCGGCATCATCCGACGACATTTCCTGCAGGACCTCGGTAATCGTTGCATTGTCGAGCTGCTCGAGAAGCTGCGCACCGACCGAGTGATCAAGTTCGGCGAGCACATCGGCGCTCTTTTCAGGGTCCTCGATCAAATTGAACATGATCCGCTGTTCTTTCAGATCGAGGTAGTGAAACAGATGGGCGATATCGGCCGGGTGGGTTTTGACCAGCAGTTTGGCCAGGTTGGGATAAGCCCCGCGCCGGATCAGCCGCCTGGTGGCATCGAGCAGTAGCTGTTGTTTCTGATCCATGACCGGGCCTCGTGGTTCGGGGTGAAATTAAACTTTGTGAGTTTACATCGCAGCTTTCGGAGTGTCAACGACACGAAGACGAGGTGCGAAGAAGTGTTCTTCTGGTCAATACGCAGGTCAAGCTATTTCGCACTTCGCGCCTCCGCGTTCTATTCATTGACTTCGAGACAAATCAAGGCATAAACTTAATGTTTATGCTATTTGAAAGGTCTGCACCTTGGACATCAATCTCGCCCTGATCGGCCTGCTGGGCTTTGCCTTCTTCAGCAACATTCCCCTGGGATTCCTGCGTATGGGATCGCCACGCTATTCGCTGCGGTGGTTCGTTTACATCCACTTATCCGTCCCTTTTATCATCGCCCTGCGCATCGTCAACGGGATCAGCTGGCACATGATTCCTTTCTCTATTGCTCTGGCTGTGGCCGGGCAGATGGTCGGCAGCCGCATCTATCGTCGGGGTCGCCCGTGAGCCGGCGAAGGCGGCCGAAGTTACGGGAACCGGCCCGGGCCGGCGATTTGCTTGACAAGATCCTGCAAGGTCTTGGCCTCGACCAGCGGGTGGAACAGTATCAGGCCCTGATCGTATGGAACGACGTGGTCGGTCCGCAGATCGCCGCCCACACCCGCCCGACCAGGATTCGCGACGGCGTCCTGGACGTCAACGTCGACCACCCCGCCTGGATGCAGCAACTGCAGTTGATGAAACCGAAGATTCTCCACCAGTTGAACAAGGCGATCGGCAAAAGCCAGCTCAAAGACATCTACCTCAAGCGCGGCACCATCAAGGCCCAGACCGCAACACCAACGGCGCCGCCGCCGGCCTGGAAAGCTGTTCGGCTCGACGAGCAGGAAAAACGCCAGGTTACCGAACTGATCTCGACAATCGACGACCCGGAGCTGCGTGTGGAGATGGAAAATTTTTTACAGAAGCAGATGAGACTGATCAAGGCAGCCGCAGACAACTCCGGCAAGAAGACCAGGGGACTGTCCTAGGCGTCTCCATTGCCGGGCTTTGGCGTCTGGTACATCGCCAGGACCTCTTCGGTATAATCACGCCCCGCACCGCGATAAATCATCAACGGCGCTTCAACCACGATACCCGGCTTGCTGTTTTTGCGCCCTTCGACCAGCACCAGCTTCGCCACCTCCCCGGCACGGGAATGCACCATCCGCAGCCGCTTCGGCTCGAGTCGGACGTTGCGCATGCCATCGATCACATCCGTCAAGCGTTCCGCCAGGTAGACCAAAAAAACCTGCCCGCCGGTCGGCAGCAGAAACGCCGCTGCACGCAGAAAATCCGCACAGCCGCCGGCCAGCTCGTGACGGGCGGCGGCCCGTTCGTCATCCGGCGCGATGCGACCCCTCCCTGCCGCCCGAAATGGCGGATTGGCCAGCACGGCGTCGAAGGATTCCGGCGCCAGAAGGGTTGGTAAATTTCGGAGATCCGCTTCGATGATCGTGATACGTTCATGCAGACTGTTCAACAGCACGCTGCGCTGCGCCCGCGAAACCATAGCCGGCTGCCGCTCAATGCCGACGATTCGGCCTGAGCTCACCCGCCGGGACAAGATCAGCGGGATGATCCCGTTGCCGGTGCCCAGGTCGGCAACGGTTGCATCGACAGCCAGGTCACTGAAACCGCACAACAGGACCGGATCGATCGAGAAACGGTAACCGTTTTTCGCCTGGATAATCTTCAGGTCGCAGAGCAGCTCGTTGACCTCTTCGCCGGCAAGAATATCAGCAGCTTGTGCCATGATTGGATGCACGCGAGAGATGCCGTCGCAGAATGAGCATTTTGGTTATTGCCGAAGACAAGCAAGCCGGAAGCAGACGTTCTCCGCTTCCGGCTTGCGTTTGACCACTGAGCACGATGTTGCCCGGTTAGGCCCCGCCGTAGGAGTGCAGGCCGGAGAGCACCAGGTTGACCCCCAGGTAGCAGAAGATCGTCGCCACAAAGCCGAAGATCGACAGCCACGCCGCACGCCGGCCCACCCAGCCGCGGGTG
>JARRPG010000037.1:0-33166 GCA_037383085.1 Desulfuromonadales bacterium
TGAATTTCCAGGCCGGCCCCTTCGAGAAGCGCGCCTGCCGCCACCCTCTCTATGATCGTCCGTCGCTGCTGGTTCTGGGAGACTATGTCACTCTCGATGCCGGGACCGGCTGCGTGCACACCGCGCCCGGTCACGGTCAGGACGATTACCTGACCGGTGTCCGTTACGGCCTGGATATTTACAACCCGGTGGATGATTACGGCCGTTATCGGGAGGATCTGGAATTTTTCGGCGGCGAAAAAGTCCCGGCCGTCAATCCGCAAGTGACAGCCAAGCTGGCCGAAGTCGGTGCGCTGCTGGCCGAGGGACAGGTCTCGCACAGTTACCCGCACTGCTGGCGCTGCAAGAAGCCGATCATTTTCCGCGCCACCGAGCAATGGTTCATTTCCATGGAAGCGAATCAGCTGCGCGAAAAATCCCTGGCGCATATCAATGACGTGCAATGGATTCCCCATTGGGGCCGTGAGCGCATCTACAACATGATCGAAAACCGCCCCGACTGGTGTATCAGCCGGCAGCGCAGCTGGGGTGTGCCGATCACCGTCTTCTATTGCGACGCCTGCGACGAAGCCCTCGCCGACGGCCGGGTCATGCACCACGTCGCCGACCTGTTCGAGACCGGCGGAAGCGATATCTGGTTTGAAAAGGACGCCGGCGAGCTGCTGCCGGCCGGGACGCAATGCTCCGCCTGCGGAGCGCAAACCTTTCGTAAGGAAATGGATATCCTCGATGTCTGGTTCGACTCCGGCGTTTCGCATGCCGCCGTCCTGGAACCGAACGACAACCTGAATGCGCCGGCCGACATGTATCTCGAAGGCAGCGATCAGCACCGCGGCTGGTTCCATTCCAGCCTGCTGGCTGCCGTCGGGACCCGGGACGCGGCCCCCTACAAGGCCGTTCTGACGCATGGATTCGTCCTCGATGAGAAGGGCCGTCCGATGTCAAAATCGGTCGGCAACGTCGTTGCTCCGGAGAAAGTGATCAAGCAATACGGTGCCGAAATCCTGCGTCTGTGGGTCGCCACCCAGGATTATCGCAACGATACCCGCGTCGGCGATGCGATCCTCAAGCAGGTCTCTGAAGCCTATCGCCGGATCCGCAACACGGCGCGCTATATCCTCGGCAACATCCACGACTTCGATCCGGCGACCGACAGTCTGGCCGACGCACAACTCCTCGACATCGACCGCTGGGCACTCTCCCGCCTGGAAGGCCTGGTCAAACGGGTTCTGAACGCCTACCAGACCTACGAATTCCATGTCCTCTACCATGCCATGCACAACTTCTGCGCGGTGGACATGAGCGCTTTCTATCTCGATGTCCTCAAAGATCGGCTGTACACCTCGCCGGCCACAGGACCGGCCCGGCGCAGCGCCCAGACGGCGATGTACCGGATTCTCGATGCCCTGACCCGGATGATGGCGCCCGTACTGTCATTTACCGCCGAGGAAATCTGGGGCTTTTTGCCCGGAGAACGCGAAGCCAGCGTGCATCTGGCCGCGTTCCCGAAAGCTCTGCCCGACCGGGTGGACAAGGCTCTCGAGACCAAATACGACCGTCTGCTGGCGGTCCGCAGCGATGTCGCCAAGGTCCTGGAACGGGCCCGCGCCGAGAAAACGATCGGTCATTCCCTCGATGCGCGGGTCGAACTGGCGGCGGGCGGCGATCTGCAGGCCTTGCTGCGCGAGGAAGCCGACCAGTTGGCCAGCCTGCTCATTGTCTCGCAGGTTGATATCGTCGACAGCCTCCCGGAAGGCTCCCAGGGTGACAACCTGGCGGAGCTGACGATTCGGGTCAGCAAGGCTGCTGGCGAGAAGTGTTCGCGTTGCTGGAATTACGCCACCACCATCGGGGACAACGCGCAACATCCCGCGATTTGCCACCGCTGCGTTGACGCGCTGGCCTGAAACATTGAACCGTTCGTCGCCGGTTATGTCACGTTATCGCTTTCTTGCCATCACGACGGTGATCCTGCTGGTCCTCGATCAGGCCAGCAAACTTTACGTGGATGCCCATTTCCGTCTGCATGAATCAGTGCCGGTGATCCGCGGTCTGTTTCATCTGACCTATGTGCGCAACAAGGGAGCTGCCTTCGGCATTCTCTCCGACAGCGCCATCCGTATTCCCTTTTTCATCACCGTCTCGATCGTTGCCATGATCGGCATCCTCTGGTATATCAGGACCATCAGAGACGACCGGAGACTGGCCGTTCTGTCCCTTTCGCTGGTCTTTGCCGGAGCCTGCGGCAACCTGATCGACCGCATTCGCCTCGGCGAAGTGATCGACTTTCTCGATCTGTTCTGGAACAATTATCATTGGCCGGCCTTCAATGTGGCCGACTCGGCCATAACCATTGGCGTGGCCTTGCTGGTGATCGAAATGTGGCGTGAAGACCGCCGTCATGCCGGCCGACAGCCCGCAGCAACGCCGAAGAAGGAGAACGAACCATGAAAAAGGCCCTGTTGTCCCTGGTCATGGTCCTGATGGTGCTGACCCTGTCCGCCTGTGAAACCATGAAGGGCTTCGGCAAGGACGTTGAAGATGCCGGTGAATGGGTTCAGGACAAGGCGAATTGACCGCAGGGGTGGTCCGTTGCCGGACCGCCCCTTTGCTTTCCCCAAGGATCGTCATTGGATGACACCCTCTGCTGATGCCCCTGGAGGCCGCCCTTGATGAGCAAGCATCTTGCGCTCGCCAGCCGCGTCAACCGGGTCAAGCCGTTCCTCGCCATGGAAATCATGGAGCGGGCCAAAACCCTGGAGGAGGCAGGCCGTGAAGTCATCTTTCTCTGTCTCGGTGAACCGGACTTCCCAACACCGGCACCGATCGTCGAGGCGGCCCGCCGTGCGATGCTGACCGGGGCAACACGTTACACGCATTCCCTCGGCCGGATCGAACTGCGCGAGGCCATCGCAGAACATTACCAGACACGTTACGGGGTTCCGGTCGACCCGGAGCAGGTGATCGTCTCGGCGGGAACCAGCCCGCTGATGCTGCTGCTTTTTGCCGCCTTGTGCGACCCCGGAGACGAGGTTATCCTGGCCGATCCCGGCTATGCCTGCTACCCGAATTTCATCCGTTTTGTGGGCGGTGCGCCGAGTTTTCTGCGGACACGCCCAGAAGACGGCTTTCAGCCGCGACCGGATGATGTCAGAGCCCTGATCAGCGACAAGACCCGTGCCCTGTTGATCAACTCACCAGCCAACCCGGCCGGTTCGGTCCTCAATCGCACTGAACTCGAAGCCCTCGCAGAGCTGCCGCTGGCGCTGATCTCGGACGAGATCTATCACGGCCTGACCTACGAGGGCGAGGAGCACAGTCTGCTGGAGTTCCAGCAGGAGGCCTTTGTTCTGGGAGGCTTCTCCAAAGCCTATGCCATGACCGGTTGGCGGTTGGGCTACCTGATTGCCCCGAAAGTGGCCGTCCGCGCGTTGCAGACATTTCACCAGAACGTGCTGATCAGCGCCAACAGCTTCGTGCAACTGGCCGGAGTGGCCGCGCTGCGTGATTGTGCGGATGAGGTTGCCGCCATGCGGCAGGAATACGATCGACGCCGACGCTGGATGATCCCACGTCTCGAAGAAATCGGCCTGCGGGTCCACACTCGACCGGCTGGCGCTTTCTACGTGCTGGCCGACGCCCGGCATATTTCGATGGATTCCCTGGGGCTGGCCAAGGAGATCCTTGAAGCCACCGGGGTCGCCGTCACCCCTGGCATCGATTTTGGTCAGGGGGCCGAAGGCTTCCTGAGGTTTTCCTATGCCAATTCCATGGAGAATCTCGATCAGGCGGTCAACAAGCTCGGCGAATATTTGCTCAACCGGGGAACGTCCGATTCCGCTTAATCCTGCCAACACCACCGCTCGATCTTCTTGACCGTGCCCGCCACGGCGATCGCCCCGATATAACCTTTGGCAACCGGCAGATTCCTCAGCCACCAGTCACCCGCAGCCCCCGACGTCACCGCAATATGCGGCGTTGGCAGGTTCTGGTCGCGCGTGGCAAAGCCGCTTCCCCGGCCTTTTAACCACGCTTCTTTGCGGGTCCACAGACGATAGAAACTGCGGCAGCGTCGCGACGCGGGCAAAGATTGCAGCCAGGTATATTCTGCAGCCGAAAAAAACCGTGTTGCCATCGCGGCATAATCCAGGCCTGGGTCGACGGCTTCCAGGTCGACACCGACATCCTCTTCCTGGGCGACTGCACACAGGCCCCAGCCTGCAGAATGCGAGAGATTGAAGGTTAACGGATCATCCGCCAGGAAGGGTTTGCCATGATCATTGAAATGGAAGGCAATGGCCCGCGGATCCATGGCAAGATATCGGCCGAGGATCTGTCGCAAACGGGTCCTGGCAACGACAAAGGCGCGGGCTTTCTCGGCCGCGCGCAGTCGTTGTGCACGCTTTCGCTCCTCCATAGAGAGGAGAGTCTCGACCGGTGGCCCCGTCACAGGAAATCGCCAGAGTGCGACCGTCCCCGGCGCAAGAGTCGGATTGACGATGGCGGGGCGCCAGGGGCTGAAGATAGCGGATGACTTGGTCATGGTCGACTCAGCAGCTTGCCAGCCAGGCTCGTAAACGTTCGATTCCTGCATCGAAAGAGACCTGCGGGGCGTAGCCAAAATCCTTCCGGGCGGCACTCAGGTCGAACCAATGCGCGGTGGACAACTCTCTGGCAACGAACCGGGTCATGCGCGGCTCCCCGGGAAGGTTGAACCAGCGATAGAACGCCTCCAGAAAAGCCCCGATCCGGTAAGCCATCTGCGGTGAAATCGTTTTCTTCACCGGCGGCAGCCCACCGGCATCGAGGATGCGATCGATCACATCCCAGACCGGTCGCGGCTCTCCCTGGGACAGAAAATAGACCTTGCCGGCGACGGTTGCCCCGATGTCGAGACAGTCAGCGGCTTGCAGATGGGCCTGTGCGGCATTGTCGATATAAAGGGTGTCCACCAGGCAGTCCCGGTGACCGATTCTGCGCAAGGCGCCCTTTGCGCCGCGTTCCAGGATGCGTGGCACAAGATGATTGTCTCCCGGCCCCCAGATCAGGTGGGGACGCAGGGCGACTGTGGCGAGGTCTTCGTTGTTGGCCTGCAGAACCAGCCGTTCTGCGGCCGCCTTGGTCTGGGGGTAAGGGGCCTCGTAATGGTCCGGGTAGGGAACCGACTCGTCGACCCCTTCCATGTCGGACCCGTCGAAGACCACGCTCGGCGAGCTGGTAAAAACCAACCGCCTGATGGCGTTGTTACGACAGGCCTCGATCACACTGCGCGTACCCTGCACATTGGCCTGGTAAAAGGCCTCATAGGGTCCCCAGACACCGGCTTTGGCGGCAACGTGAAAGACGATGTCGCATCCCGCCGCAGCCTGGGCCAAGGCTGCCGTATCTTCAAGCGCACCGCAGACGTGCTCGACGCCCATTTCCTTCAGTTCGGGATAGGCCGCGCGCGAAAAGGAACGGACGCTGTCACCCCGGGCGATCAGCCGTTTGACGATCGCCTTGCCAAGAAAGCCGCCGCCTCCTGTGACCAGAGCTTTCATACGCTCTTCTCCGCGGCCCAGAGCGCCAGCTTCTCTCGAAAAATCTTGGCATTGTGACGGATATCAACTGGAAAAGCCGGGTGGAAAAGCACCCGGGTGATCGGCCGCGTGATAGCGTGGCGGCTGCCAATTTCAAGCAGTTCCTGATAAATGCGCTCGACTTCCGCGGTATCGGTCCCCTTCTCGAGCTCGACACAGAGAACGGGCCGTTGCCGGCCAACCGGCCCGACGCCGACCAGCGCAGTGCGCAACACCTCTTTGTGGGTATTGAAAATCCCCTCACAGGGAATGGTGAACAGCGTTCCCGCGGCAGTCACCACCCGGTGGGACTTGCGGCCGCAGAACCAGATACGGCCCTGTTGGTCGCGGTAGCCGAGGTCACCCATGCGATGATAAAAGCTGTCATCGGCAAGATCTTTGATTTTCGCCAGAGCGGTTGACTCAGTACGGTTGAAATATTCCCGGGTCACCTGTGCTCCCTTGACAACGATCTCGCCGACGGTGCCATCGGCAACCTTCAGGTTGTTGTCCCAGGAAGCAATCGGCGCATCGTCGATAGCGATGATCTCCAGGACGGTCCCTGCCACCGGCCGGCCGATGCAGACCCCCTTGCCCTGGTCGGTTGCATGACGCGTTTCAGCGAGGATCTCGCGACTGCCGATCGAGCAGACCGGCAGGGCCTCTGTCGCCCCGTAAGGGGTAAAAATCTCGGCCGGCTCATCAAGCATGCTGACAAAACGCTCCAGCACCCTGGCCGGGACCGGCGCCCCGGCGGAAATCGCCCGCTTCAGACTGGGCAACTTGAGCTGTCGGGTTTTGCCGTAGCGGCCTAGCCGATCGATCAGGGCCGGCGAACCGAACATGGTGGTCACCTGAAAGGTCTCGATGGCGGTTACGATCTTGACCGGGTCGACCGCCGCGGGGCGGGTGAAATCCATCTCCGGGACCACGGATGTCATGCCCAGAGCCGGCGCGAACAAGGCAAACAAGGGGAAGGTCGGCAGGTCAATCTCACCCGGCCTGATATCATAGACGCCGCGCAGCATCTCAACCTGGGCCGCAAAATTGCCGTGACTGTAGACGGCCCCCTTGGGCACCCCGGTGCTGCCGCTGGTGAAGAGAATGGCCGCCGTTTCATCGGTCTCGGGCTGGACTGCTTGGTATCGGCAGGACGTCGCAACCCGCGCAACCGCTTTCGCCAGGGTCATGCCACCCCAGCCGTATTTTTTGCCGACGGTCAGCAAAATCTTCAGCGTCGGCTTGCCCCAGCCAAGCAGCAGACGGGCCAGGTGGGCCTTGGTAATGCCGATGAATGCGGCCGGTGCGGCTTCTGCCAGGCAGGTCTTGAGGTTTCCGGTTCCCATCCCCGGATCAACCAGAACCGGCACAGCGCCGACTTTGAACAACGCGAACGTCAAAGCGAAGAATTCAACGCCGGGAGGGACCATCAGCACGGTCCGCACGCCACGTCTGATGCCGGCGGAATCGAGAGCCAGCGCCATGCGGTTGCTCATCTGATCCAGTTCGGCGAAGGACAATTTCTGGTAAGTGGTTGTTCCCTGTTGATTTTCACCGGTCGGGATAAAGATTGCCGGCGCATCGGGCTGCCGGCGTGCCATCTCCGCAAGATGCGCGGCGACGTTGACCGGGGCTGCGCTGCTCATCGCACCGCCCCCGGCGGGTTTTCGGCGAGGAATGTCTCGATGATCGGGATGACCTGGTCTTTGGCATCTTCGAGGATGTAATGACCACAATCGGCAAATGTGTGCACCTCTGCCTGCGGAAACCGGCGCTGCCACTCGGCCAGGAAGTGCCGGTCAAAAACGAAGTCCTTCAGGCCCCAGCAGATGACCATCGGCAGGTTGGCAAACGGGTCCAGGCCGGCTTCAACATGACTGACCAGCTCATAAGCACGGTCCCCGGGTTGCAGGGGAATATCCTGGACAAACCGCAGGGTCGCAATGCGGTCCGAGGGGGTATCGTAGGGCGCGCAATAGGCGCCCCGCAAGGCCGGCGGCATCGGGTTGCGCTTGCAGCCGACCCGGGCTGCCAGCAGCGCAAACAGGTTCAGTTTCAGAACCAGGAATTCACCCAAGCGGGTGTCCCGGCAAATCTTCAGCGCCAGGGGCAACTTTTTCCCCGCCGGCAGATGGAACGCGGCGGTATTCAGGATCACCAGGCGACCGATCCTTGCCGGATGCCGTACGGCATAAGCCATACCGATCATGCCGCCCCAGTCGTGCAGAACCAGGGTCATGCGCTGGTCAATCTGCAGATGATCGAGCAATGCTTCCAGGTCATCGACGCGCTGCTGCAGGGTATAAGCATAATCGGCATCTGAGGGTTTTTCGGACAAACCGCAGCCGATGTGGTCCGGCACAATCACGCGATACCGGTCACGTAGGGTCCTGGCCAGATCACGGTAATAGAAGGACCAGCTCGGATTGCCATGCAGCATGACCACCGGCTCGCCTTCTCCCTCGTCGAGGTAGTGATACTTCAGACCATGCTGATCGAAAAAATGATTGCGGAAGGGATAAAGGTCACTCATCGCGTATCGATCGAAGTCCGTTGACGCGGCCCATCACCACTGGATGCCGAGCATCAGACAGTTCAGACCACTGCCGATGCCGAGGAAACCGACAATGTCTCCGGGCAGCAGAAAATCCCGCTCCTTGGCAATGGCCGCGGTAATCGGCAGCGACACCGTGCCCATGTTGCCCAGAAATTCGTAGGAGGTAAAATCCTTTTCGGGACGGATCCCCAGCCCCTGCAGAATCAGCTTCTGATGCGCCTCGCCAACCTGGTGACAGACCACCTTGTCGATCTTGTCAGCGGACAGATCCAGTTCCCTGAGGAATGTCGACCAGGTCCGCTTGCCCAGCTCGACGCCGTATTTCATCACCGCGACGGCGTCGGTCTGCATGTAGGGGACATGATGTTCCGGATCGTCGGCATTGATGCCCCAGCGACAGAGCGCGTGATGCTGCGGTTCCGCCAGGTTGACCCCGCCCAGCAACCGCGGTCGCCGCGCCGGCGTGAAGGAGCCATCGGTCAGCAGCACGGCCGCCGCGCCGGAGCCTCCCGTGAGGGTGGCCAGAGACTTGGTGAACATCTCCATGGTCGGATGTGCGAGCATCCGCTCAATGATGATTTCATTGATCTCCCGCGAACTCTCACAGGCCACCACGAGCCCGGCCCGGATCTGACCGAGTTCGATCCGGTTGGCGATATCCAGCACCCCGTTGAGAACCCCGAGACAGGCGTTCGAGATGTCGTAGACCGCCGCATCTCCCTGCACGCCAAGCGCTGAAGCGACCTCACAGGCGGTGGCCGGTTCGAAATGCTCGCGGCAGACACCCGCATAAATCACCGCGCCGATGTCGGCCACTGCGATGTTGCGTTCGCGCAGGGCTTTTTTCGCCGCAGCGATTGCTCCTGTGGAAATCCGCGTGGACGGCTTCCACCAGCGTCGTTCCCGGATCCCGGTCAGGGCTTCCAGCTGGCCGCCGGGGATATGCAGCGTTTCGTACATCGGCTGCAACCGGCTTTCCAGTTCGGCCGAGGTGACGACGATCGGCGCCAGTTCATAACCGACGGATTCGACAAAAACGCGCGTGTACTTCATTGGATCCCCTGAAATAAAGCATATCTTTTCGCCTGCACATAGTACTCACAAGACCTCAGGCTGTAAAGAGACTGAGGTCTTCGCAGGCACCGAGGCCTCAATATCTGCCGACGACAAGGAGACCGCCCCCCTCAGGCAAGGGCCAGGGGAGCAGGGTCACGTCATGCCGCTCCTGTTCGGTCTGTTGAACACTCCGGTTCGCCAGGAAAGCGATTGACCAACCGAGAGCGGCCTGGGACAGATAATGTCTGTCGTCATTGATGCGGGACAGAGCCGGCAACACGGATGCGCTATACCACAAAGCTTTGCCGACGCGGTTTTGCGTCATCCCGGCGGCACTCAAAAAGGGAATCGCACCGATAAAAGCATGCCCGCTAACACCGTCATCGTCGTTGAAGGGATCCCACTTCGAGCCGTCTCCTTCCCCGGGCCGGGAGGCGCCGATAATCCTTTGCAGGGAAAACGTCAGTGGCCCGCCCAACAACAGCGTCCGACAGGACCGTCGTCCCCACTCCCCCACCGACGCCAGCACAGGCGATTGGGCATCCAGCTCGCCAAACAGAACGGCGGCCAGGAACGCCGGGGTTGCATAACGCCAGTCTCCCAGGCCTTGCACCGCGGCCGAGATATCGTCGGTGGTTGCCGTGACCATCTCCCGTTGATACCAGTCCTGGAACTCTTCGTCGACGGATGTGTTGGCCATCAGGCCCGCCAGACCAAGACTGCCACTGAATATCAAGAGATTGTGCCCTGAATAAAAGTTCTGGTAATCGTTTCGAACAGCCTCCAGAGTCAATTGGAATGTCGGCGGGTTGGCCGTGTCAAAAGCGTATCCGGCAGCAGGCGTTAGACAGGTTGTCATCCCGACCAGGAGAACCAGGCCGAGAATTTTATGGAACACTTTTGAATGACACCGATCCTTGCTGAACATCGCTTCGCCCTCCTATTTAGAATTGTTTGCGCAATGCGCAATGAAAAACCACATCGAAGGATGTTTCCCGACCGAGCAACGTCCAAAGCAAGGGCAGCGGGGAGAAAGCAGGAGAAGCCACCGGTGATTTGGGTCGCATCAGCCGGCAACCCGGATGCTGAAATTCTTCATGGCGTAAATGATGCGGCCGTCGACCGAAAGGAATCCGTCGGCGTGCAGCAGACGCTGCGTGTCATCCACGGCACGCACTTCGGCTTCGACCTGCACCCGGTTGTTGCTTGGAACGATCTGGCCCCGGTAATTCCAGCTGTGCTCTTCACCGAGAGCGACGGTCTCCACCCGCGACCAGATGTCTCCAGCGGCGGATGGCATCATATTTCAAGAGCTGCAGCAGTGACTCGATGCCCAGGGATCCGGGGCAGACCGGGTCCTGGTAAAAATGCGCGTCAAAGAACCACTCCTGCGGATCGACTCCCTTGCTGCCACGCACATAACCCAGTCCTGATGCGCCGCCATCGGCAACGAACAGATCGATGTGATCGATCATGCGCAGGCGTGCCGTCGGGAACGGCGGATCGATGGGATAAGCGAACTCTTCGCCCCGGGCCATTTCGTCGGTCGTCGGCCGGTAGGGCTGAGCATCCCGGACGCCGACCTGCTGAGCGAGTGATGCGGACGAGAAGAAGCCGAAGACGGTGTCACCGCTGTAGACCGGCCCCTGCCGGTCACTGATTTCGAAGGTGTAACCCTGGATGATCATGCCGCCGCTTCGCGAGATACGGTTGATCTGGACCCGCGTAGTCAGGGTGCCGGAAGCCGCGTCCACCGGACGGTGCTGGACGGCGGTGCCGTCGAGATTGCGGAACTTCAGGTCGATATCGCTGGTCAGGGCGGAGCCCAGATAGGCCGCCAGCCAACCGCAGGGTTGCAGGCCGGTTTCCAGCAAAACACTGAAAGGCATGTGGGGTTGCCGGCCCGCCTGGAAATACCAGGCGTCTTTCGGCACATCGTATTCAGCGACACAGGTCGCCCCTTCAACCAGCTGGAACGGTTCACCGGTCACTGCGACGATGCGGTCGAGAAACTGAAACGGTGGCCGCGGCAAACGGGCAATTTTCCTCTCCCGGTCAAAGACCCGGTACGGTTCACCAAAAGCGTCCGACGGATTGCCGGCCGAGAAGGCCAGGATCTTGTCGTAATCGTACAAGACCCGGGGATCAGGGACTGGGGATTGGGGGCTCGTCACATCTGCGGCCCAGAGTGCCTCCACCTTCTCGCGGGTCAACCCGGCCAGGCGGATCGACATATTCGGGATCTCAACGATCGGCTTGCCGTCGGCAAACATCAACGCATCGACAATGGCGAAAGGTTCCGGCCGATAACCAAGCTCTTTGATGCTCACCTGGTAGGTCACCGTTTGCGTGGTGTCGATCACCTGCCCCCGACACTTCAGACCACTGTCGACACCCGGCACCGGCTCGCACCAGGTCGCGCCTTCTTCACCAACCCAGCCCATGCGCAGCAGAAAAATGCGCAGGGTGTGCATGCAGCACTCGTACATGAGGGTGCCGGGCATGACATTGTCATCACAGAAATGACAGGTTAAAAACCAGTCATCAGGCCGAATATCCATCTCGGCACGGATCTGCCCCAAACCGTAACGTCCGCCCTGGGGGTCAAGTGCAACGACCCGGTCAACCAGCTTTAGATACCCCCCCGGCAGCGTATAGGGCTTGGTCAGATCGAGTGTCTCAAAGAGAGGTCCGAAAGCCTTGCCGAGGTCGCCGGCGTAGATGGCAGCGACCTGGGTTTCGTCATAGGACTCGACCTTTAAGGACGCCAGTTCTTTCCAGTCAGCCGGTTTTTGACCGGGCTGCGGCATCCGATCGAGTTTGGTGTGGACGATCCCCTGTCCGGCGGCCAGTTCCTGTTCGGTAAAGAATCCGGCACAACCGTTCTTCATCGACAGCAGCGGTTCGCCATTGACCGTGCCTTCGAAATTGAAACGGAACAGATAGGTCTGACCCTGACGGAAGAAATGATCGATCTTGATATCGTAGCGGATGACATCTCCCGGCACCGGCAGACCACGATGGAAGGTCACCACGGCATCGAGCAAACGATAAACCGCACGGCCCTTGCCCATGAAATCGATCCCCAGGTAACCGGACAGGAAGAGGTCGGCCTGACCCGCCTCGACGGCGATACAGGTGGGCATCCGGCCACCGTCGAGATACCAGCGGTCTGGCGTCACATCGTGTTCCGTCACGACCCGCCCGCTGGCCATGGAGCGCGGTTCTCCTTCGATCTGCATGATGCGATCCACCAGCATCAAAGGCTCATCCGGCAGACGCACCCGTGTCGGATAGGTGTCGACCTCGGCGAACTCGGGCCCCAGAACCTTGGCGATGGAACCGATGGCGAACTCCAGGCACATTTGCCGGTCCAGAACCGGGGGTTGGGGATTGGCGGCTGGGGGCTGATTCTGGGACTGTCCTCTCATGGGGACAGCCACGGAATCCACATCAGCTGAGGCCGGCATCTGCGGAGGGGTTAAGGGCATCTCTCCCGCCCCCAGTCCCCAGTCCCCAGAAACGGGCCTTTCCCCGTTAGCCGCCATCTTCTGCAACAGGGACATTTGCAGAGTGATATTCTCGGCCAGCGTCTTTTCCATGGTCCGGGCAAACTGCAGATAGGCCTGATGGGTCTGCGCGTTTATTTCGGCCGTCTCGGTCATCTGCACAACCCATGGATCTTCAGCGAAAACCGGCGGCTGGGGGCTGATCTCTGGAGGCGCGACCTTCGTTGGGCGGCCGTTTTGATTTTGACTTTCAGGTCGCGCATCCCGCATCCCGCGTCCCGATTCCTCATCGGTGACTGTCGTTTCCACAACTGGCAATGGCGCCGGGTCATAGGGCGCACCACCGATCTCGGTAGCGATGCGCGGGCCCGTCGTCTGCTCCTCCACCGCCAGGTTGTCCGGGTAGAGAACATCGAGATCAACCGGGACCCCCTCCGCCATGCAGTTGGCCAGCAGACGCAACAGCAGTGAAGCAGCCTTCTGCCCGGGAGCACAGACCGCCCGGGCCATGTGCGGTTTTCCGGCGAGGATATTGCTGATCATGCGGCTGCATGAATTGCCCGGTCCCATCTCCAGGAAGATCCTGACCCCATCGGCATAGGCCTGTTCGATGACCTGGGTGTAATCGACGGTTTCCAGAGCCTGCCCCAGGATGACAACGGCAGCGCTGTCCGTTTTCACGGGGTAACGTTTGCCCATGTGGCCGGTGTAGACAGCGATCCGGTCCGGCGCCGTCACCGGGAAGAGATGCAGGTCCCGATAGGCTTTCCGGACCGGCTCGACGACCTCACAATGCACGGTCGTCACACCGCGCAAGGGGATGAAATGGCCACCACTCTTCCTGGCCACCTCTTCGACCTGTGGTCGTTGACCGCCGATCACACATTCGCGATGGGTATTGATAATCAGCAGGTAGGCCCGAGGTTTGCCCCGCAGCGCTTC
The DNA here is from genome assembly GCA_037383085.1 of Desulfuromonadales bacterium. Classification (GTDB taxonomy): domain Bacteria; phylum Desulfobacterota; class Desulfuromonadia; order Desulfuromonadales; family BM103; genus JARRPG01. The sequence goes on from JARRPG010000037.1 coordinate 13,623, forward strand.
TCGGACCCGGTCAGCCGGGGCGTCGACCAGGCCAATCACCCAGTCGACCTTTTCCTGGGACGGTAATCTCCAGACCTGGCGCGCCGCCCTGCACTCTCCAGCGAGTTCTTCGGTAAACAGTGTCGACTCCCGCAGCCGCCGGGACATGCCGTCTCGATCCTGCCAGGCGCGGAAAGAGAACAGGCCGGCAGATTCTCCCAGGCTGTAGCCGGCGACCGCCTGGGGCGCGATACCGAAGCTTCGCACCAGGTCGCTGATCGCCGTGCCGAGGGCAACCTGGCCGATCACCAGCGCATTATGGTTGTCATGCAGGGTCTCAGACAGCACCGGCCTCCAGAACTGTTCGGGCAGGTACTGACGGGCCAGGTAACGGCTCTCGCTATCCTGGAAAGCGTAGATTGCCGGCCAGAGGGCCGAGAGATCTTGGCCCATTCCGGCGAAATGGTTTCCCGACCCCGGGTAGACAAAAGCAATTTTCCCTGCCGAAGTCAGTGGCTCGGGATTGTAGAAGACGCGGTCACGCAGGCTTGTGGGCACGTTTGTGCCCTGATGCACCAGGGCTTTTTCCGGCGTTCTCTGGATCGAACGTCTTGCATATTCCAACTGTTCCAGCAGTTCCGACCGGTTCGCGGCGACCATGGCCAATCGAAATTTCTGGTGATTGTCGATGGGATTGTCCCGATGCCAGAGAATGGCCAGTTGCTCGATGCTGCCGGCGGGCGCCATGGCGACAAAATCGACCAGTTGGCCGACCCTGGCGAGCAGTTGACGGATATCCTCTGCGGCCAGGGCAAAGAGGCCTTCCGTCAAGGGCCCCAGGGGACGGGCAGAGAAATGCCGCGCTGAGATACCGTCCTTGCTTTCATCCCCCTCGAGCACGACATGAGAACAGGTTCCATCGACTCCGATGCCGCTGACCAGTGCACGGCGCGGCCCCTCGGCCCGATTACGCAGCCAGTACTGGGCTTTATCCGGAGCAACAAACGCACGCTGGCCGCGGACCCAGTCGTAACGCAAGGTCTGCAGATTGCGCAAAGGCGGCAGAATCTGCTGCTCCAGGGCGAAAGTGGCCTTGACCAATGAGGCCAGACCGGCAGCCGCTCCGGCATGGCCGACATCGGCTTTGGCGCTGCCGACATAGCAAGGATTCTCAGTAGCCCGGGAACCGAAAAACGCCCCGAGAACTTCCGCCTCCAGCGCATCCTCGCCTTCAATGCCGCTGCCGTGGGTCTCGAGGTAGCTGACCGATTCGGCGGCGACCCCGGCCTCATCGATCGCCTGGCGAAGAGACTGTTCATAAGCATGCGGATCCGGTTCCGTCACCTCGGCCCAGCCACCGGTGGCGGTGCCGATTCCGCGGATCACCGCATGAATGCGGTCGCCGTCCTGCCTGGCATCATCGAGGCGTTTCAGCACCACGGCCGCAGCCCCCTCGCCGATGACCGTGCCGTCGGCGTGGCGATCGAAGGGTTTGGCCCGTCCCGATGCCGAAAAAGGTTGCGCCGCATGTTGCCCCAGCACCGAACGCAAATCCCCGGCCATATCCGCGGCACCCACAATCGCCTTGTTGATGGCCCCTTCCTGAAGCGCACGCACGCCGACTTCCAACGCCCGCAGTCCGGAGTTCTCCTCACTGGAAAGCGTAAAGCTCGGCCCACCGATCTTGAACTCCTTGGCCACCCGGCTGGCCACGATACTGCCCAAGGCACCCATCACCCGGTTGGCCGTCAAGGGCGGTCCCGCCGAGGCCTGTAAGGCGTCAACCCATTGATTCAGCTCCTCCGTATCGAGATCACGACCGCATGCTCGCGCCCATTGCGCGGCATACTTCTGAATCCCCCAACGGAAACTGAAATTGGTCGCATTCAGGTCCAGACCTGTACCGATAAAGACGCCGGTGAAAAGCAGGTCCTCCCGGGTCAACCCGGCATCCCGCAAAGCCTCTCCGGCAACTTTCAGCATCAGAAGTTGCCGTGGCAGCATCTCTTCAATCTCTTTCGGCGGGATCCTAAACGCGCCCGGTGCCGCTGCGGCTTGCGGAACGAAATACCCTTTGAAGCCGTGATGCCCGAAACCGCTCTGTTGAAACCACTGGCACGCCTGCGCGCCCCACCAGCGTGCTGGACTCTCCGGCGCGATATCGTCCTCCGCACCGAGGAATCGCGCACGGAGCGTCTCCAGCGATTGCCATGGCCCGAAGTGGGCACCGGTACCGATGATGGCAATCGGTTCCGGTTTCTTTTTGAACGAGGGGTGATAGGTCACCGAACTCTTTTTCTGCTGGCCGGGGACCCACTCTTCGATCAGCAGGTGGGCATTGATCCCGCCGAAACCGAAGGCGCTGACCGCCGCCCGGCGCGGCTGCCCCGGTTGGGCGGGCTTCCAGGATTTCGGCTGTTGCAGAATCCGGAAGGGGCTGTTCTCCAGTGTGACGCCCTTGGCCGGGCTGGAAAAATTGGCCGTGGGAGGCAGGGTGCGCTCCCGGATGGCCAGCAGGGTTTTCATCAAGGCTGCCGAACCGGCCGCGGTCAAGAGGTGACCGATGTTCGACTTCACCGACCCGATCACGCATTGGCCACGCTGCCAGCCGCTTTCCCCCCAGAGCGTCTTCAGGCTGTTGTATTCAACCACGTCGCCAACCGGCGTACCGGTTGCGTGGCATTCGATCATATCGACATCCTGCGGAGACCAGCCAGCCTGCTTGTAGGCCGCGCGCATCGCCCGCAGCTGCCCCTCGCTGGCCGGCGCCAACAAGCTGCCGCCAACGTCATTGGAGAGTCCGATGCCGCGAATCACGGCATAGATATGGTCACCGGCCCGGATGGCGTCTTCGGTCCGCTTGAGCAGGAACATACCACAGCCTTCGCCGACCACCAGGCCGTCGCCCTTGCTGTCGAAAGGTGCGCAGGTCCCCGTGGGCGAGAGCGCATGCAACTGGCAAAACCCCATCTGGGTATAGAGGGAATCGGGTCGCGACAGGCCGCCGCTGAGCATCGCATCGGCGCGGCCGCTGAGCAGTTCATCAACGGCCAGTTTGATCGCATAGAGCGAGGACGCACAGGCGGCGTCAAGGGTATAACAGGTTCCGCCAAGGCCAAGAGCTTTGGCAAGGATGCCGGCCGGAAGTCCCGCCACGTAGCGATTCAGGGGAGCAACCGCGGGAAAATCAGGAGCATCATCGGCGCCAAGCAGTTTCTCGGCAAAAGTCCGGCCGAGCAACTCCCTCGCCATCGCCGAAGAATATTCACTGGGCAGGGCAAGATTGCCGATGATGACACCGGCACGGGCCCGATCGAGTTGATCGATACGCCCGTCCTGAAACGCCTGGTTTCCGGCGCGCAACAGGAGGCGGAACATCGGATCGAGACCGGCGAGGAAATCGGCCGAGATATCCAACCCTTCGACGACCGTAGGGTCGGCCTCATCATCGATGAAACAGCCCTTTTTCGAATAGACCCGGTCCGCTCTCCCGACCTCGGGGTGATAAACCTCGTCGGGTTCGAGGAGCCAGCGCCCCTGCGGTGGCTGGCGGGAGGTGTCGACGTTGCCGACGATCGTTTGCCAAAAACGATCCAGGGTCGGCGACATCGGAAAGACGCCGCCGACCCCGACGATTGCAACGGATTGACCGTGTTTCATTCTCAAGCAGCTCCCTGCAGTTTGTTCCGCTGGAAGCTCGCATTCAGTGATGCGTCGATCACGCATTCGTAATTTTCGATCCGCGCAATCAAGACGCCGCTCTCGGGATCGACAAAGTCGATCTCGGCAGAAGCCTTACTCTGACTCTGGCTGGTGACACGGATCCTGATTTCCGCACCGGTGTGCGGGAAGCGGTCACGATACTGGCGATAACGCCCGGCAAAGACCGGCAGGGACCCTGACTGGTAACGTTCGAAGCTCCAGAGAATCATCAGCTGGAAGCTGCTGTCGAGCGCCAAAGGATCGGCAAGCCAGGAGTTCCTTAACGGTTGCTTGATCCATTCGGACGGCAAAGGCGCAGGGCGCACCAGGGAGGCAATGCCATCTTTGGCCCAGCCGATGACTTCCCGGAGACCGTGGAAGTCCGGGCCGTGGAACAAACGGTCCGGTCGATAGGTCTCCTCAAGGGTCCTCGCGTAGCCCTGTAGCGCCTGGCGTTCCCTGGCCGGCTTGCTCTCCGGCAGTTTGGCGGTCAGAACGATACGGGCGCGGGAATGGACGAACTGCTGACCGGCAGTCGTCATCCCGGACAATTCGACCGGGACGACATGCATGCCGTTACTCTTGATCGCCTTGCCGGTCATGACCTGCAGGGTATGCGTCTGACCGGCATCGAGGGTCACGCCCTTCAAGACACGCAGGTCATTGAAGCCATGAAAACGCAAGCCCGGATTGTTATGAATCGCCCCATGCGCCATCCATTCGATCATGACGGCCATCGGCAAGACCGCTTTGCCGTCGATGACGTGGGAGGCGAGGAAGGGATACTGTTCGATGGACAGCTCCAGCTCAAAGGCACTGGTGACATAGATGTTGTCGTGTGATTGGCTCTCTGTTGCGGCCTCATCGCGGCCTCCAAGAATCACCAGCTCGACCGGCCCGCCCGGCGCCGTGGCGATTTCGTCAACAAAATAATCCGCCCCCGCCTTGAGATCGATCACCGCGACACCTTCCCGGGCAAAAAGGGTCTTCAATTCCGGCGTCACCATGCCACCGTCCCAGGGGCCCCAGTTCAACGACAGGACGCGACATCGAGGTCGCTCAGCCGCCTGTTGTTGAGCCAACTTGTTCAAAACCTCGTTGGCAATCGCATAATCGACCTGTCCGGTGCGACCGAAGCGTCCGGTCGAGGAGGAGAACAGGACCATGAAACGCAGGTCGTCCTCGGCAACGGCACGGAGCAGACTGTTTAAACCGTCAACCTTGGTGGCGTAAACCTGGGCAAACTGTTCGGCGGTCTTGTCCTTGATCAACCGGTCCGCCAGAACCCCGGCGCCATGGATCAGCCCCTTGATCGGGCCGAATTCTTGCCTGACCTCGGCAAGGATCGTGGCAACCGCATCGGCATCGCGCAGATCGACGGCGCGATAAAGAGGTTGCCCGCCAGCTTCCTTGATCCGCTGCAGGGTCTTGCGGATTTCACGCTGACGCAAGATCGCCTGGCATTGTTCATTGACCTCTTTCGGTTTGAGGGACTTCTCCGCGTTGGCGATCACGGCCTTCTTGATGTCGGCTTCCGCCGTCAAGCCATCGAGCCATGCCGGCTCGGCCTGCGGCGAAGCACTCCGACCCAGCAGCAGCAAGGTCGCATGACTGGATGCTGCCAGGGCAACGGCAACTTCGGCCGTCACGCCACGAGCGCCACCACTGATCACGATGACGTCACCATAGCAGACCAGCGATTCACTCTCCTCGCCGACCAGGGCCTCTTCGACCAGCTCAAGAGTGCGTCGGCCTTTCCCGGTCAGGCCGGTCTCTTGGGGGCCATCGACAAGCAGTTCGGCCACCAGGGCTTCAGCGGCTTTTCTGTCATCGAGACCAGATTCAAGATCGAAGGCCCTGCAGGTCACATCCGGCCATTCATGTCCGGCTGTCTTGGCCAGTCCGGCCAGACCTCCGGAAAGAGGATCGGCCACCGGGCCACCTTCGGGCAGGCCGAAAGTTCCATTCAGACGCGAGACAGTCGCGAAAACCGCACCGGCCCGTTTTCCCTCAGCGTTCAGTGCCGGTTCGGCCCGCTGAACCAGTTGGAAGGCCCGGGTCATGAAATGCGCGTCCGCACCGGCTTTCGGTGTCAGGAGCACAAGCCCCGAGAGCAACTCCACGGGCGCGTAGTCGGCGAGATGATCAAAGGCAATCTTGACCGCTTTGAACCCGGCGTCTGTCAATTGGCGACAAACCGCATCCGCGAAAGACGACCCGTCATCACTCACCCAGAGGACCGACCCTTGGGCGAGGTTCAGTGAATCACGCTTGCCGGCCAGCGGGATCGCCACGGATTTCAGGACCTTGCGTTCTATGCCGATGCCGACCGAAGGTGGTTCAAAAGACGTTTCCGGTTGCGGAACGGACTCCGTCGCGCCAGCAACACGGGCCAGAAAATCGACGATCTGGCCCAGCGTCTGCAAGGTCCCAAGATGCTCCGGTTTGATCGCCGGAGCATTCGGCAAGGTGTCCTGCAAGGCGGAGAGGATTTCGACCCGCTTGATCGAGTCGATCCCCAGGTCGCTGTCGAGCGCCATTTCCATCTCCAGCATCTCTTCCGGATAACCGGTCTTCTCGGCGATCACGGTGAGCAGCGCTTTGGCAACGGCATCGCGTCCGAGGGTTTCGCCTGACCGGTCAACGGGACTTGCTGCCACAGGCTGCTGGTCACCGGCGGAGGCAAGATGCGCAACAATCTGACCGAGAGTCTGCAGGGTGCCGAGGTCCTCCGGCCGCACTGCGGGCGCTTCGGGAAGTTGCTCCTGCAACGCCGAAAGGATCTCGACTCGCTTGATCGAGTCGATTCCCAGATCGCTGTCGAGCGCCATCTCCATTTCCAGCATCTCCTGGGGATAACCGGTCTTCTCGGCGATCACTTCGAGCAGCACACGGGCAATCCGATCGCCGGGGACCCGATCTGCGACAACCGCACCACCGGCCTCGTGCCCGACAGGAACCTCTCCACCAGCAGAGGAACCGAGATGGTCAACGATCTGACCGAGGGTCTGCAAGACACCAAGGTCTTCCGGCTGCACTGCGGGAATTTCGGGCAATTTCTCCTGCAGTGCCGAGAGAATCTCGACCCGCTTGATCGAGTCGATCCCCAGGTCGCTGTCGAGCGCCATCTCCATCTCCAGCATCTCCTGGGGGTACCCGGTCTTCTCGGCGATGACCTCGAACAGGTAAGCGGCGATCCGATGGCTGTCGCTGGCGGACCCTGTGGCTGACGGGGCTGTGGGTTCGCTCACGCCAGGGGTCATTCCGGCACTTAAGTGGCCGATAATCTGGCCGAGGGTCTGGAGGCTGCCCAGATCCTCCGGTTTGACCGCCGGTGCTTCGGGCAGTTGCTCCTGCAGCGCAGAGAGAATCTCGACCCGCTTGATCGAATCGATCCCCAGATCGCTGTCGAGCGTCATGTCGTGTTCCAGCATCTCTTCCGGATAGCCGGTCTTCTCGGCGATCACGGCAAGCAGAGTCGATGCAACCAGGCTGCTGTCAGCAGCAGACGCCATACTTTGAGTGCGAACAGTGTCTTCATCTTGTTTCGGCTGGACCACTGTACTTTCAAGCGGTGTGCTCTGAACGGCAGGCGCGGCAACGGGCGCCGGCGGATCGGCCGGCGCCACGGCTGAGGAGGCAGCTGTCGGCTGGGCAGCCGGAGGCAACGGCTGTCCCTGCAGGAGGCGGTTCTGCTGCTCGACCAGGCCCAGGAAGGTTTTTGTTGCCGACTCCTGCCCGGCCAGAAACTGCTGGTGAAGACGCGCAGTCTGCTCCTGCAACTGCTGCAGGGCCTGCATGCTCTGCCGGGTGATCTGCAGCGCCTCCTGTAGCGAACCGGTATCGGCAGTCACCGGGGGCTGGGGGCTGGGGGCTGGGGGTTGCGTGGGGTTGAGTCCAGAAGAGGAATTGTCACCTTGGACTTCGCGTCCCGCCTCCCGCGTCCCGAGATCCGAGTTTCCGGTTTGGGCAGGGGGAAGCGCCGGCCGTTTTTCCGGACGCTTGAAATAGTTGGCCCCGGTCAGCGGAACGGTCATGCCGGGTTTCTTGCTGCGGGTTGCCGCGCGATAAGCCGCGTAACCCGCATCCCAGCGCTCCAGTGTCACCGGGTAGCCGAGCGCGGCAAGCTGCGCCAGAACCCGGGCCAGGTCATGGAGCCCCGAGCGCTTGCCGTTGGAGGCGTCAATCGCCATGGCCTGGTGCGCACGATCGCCGAGGATCGCCTTGACCATACCGGTCAGACGTGCCCCGGGGCCGACCTCGAGGAACGTGCGCAGGCCGGCAGCGTACATCGCCTCGATCTCGGCGATGAAATCGACCGGTTTGGCCAGCTGGTCGGCGAGCAGCGCGCGGGCCTGATCGGCGGAGGCCGGATAAGCCGCAGCGGTGGTGTTGGCATAAACAGCCGCTGTGGGCGGTTTGAAGTCAACCTGCTTGAGTCCTTCGGCAAAGGGCCCGCTGGCCGCAGCGACCAAGGCGCTGTGGAAGGCCGCAGCCACTGACAGCCGCTGGCAGCGCCAGCCTTTTTCATCGAGCAGGCTGGCGGCCTTCTCAATGTCCACAGTGGCCCCGGAGAGCACGCCCTGTTCGGGTGTGTTGCGGTTGGCCAGGACAAGCGGCAGGCCGGATTCTTCCAGGAAGACGGCCACTTGCTCAAGCGGTGCAGAGACCGCCAGCATCGTGCCGCGGTCGCCTTCTCCGGCGGCCATCAGTTCGCCGCGCAGTCGCGACAGGGTACTCAGGGCATCGGCATCGAAGTAACCGCCGGAGCAGAGTGCCGTCAACTCGCCGTAGCTGTGTCCGGCAAAGGCTTCGGCCTCGACGCCGAAACCGGCCAGCACGTCACGTGCGCCGAGACTGACGGCACCGAGGGCGGGTTGGGCCACTTCCGTGGCGCGAAGCTTGGCTTGGTTGGCATCCCGTGCTTCCTGGCTGAATACCGGGCGGGGAAAAACCAACTCGGTCAGGCGACCTTGCTGTCCTTTGCTGTTATCACGAAAAGCCTGATCAGAAACCTGGAATGAGGCGAGAAACTCCGGGAAATGGATCGCCAGATCGCGAAGCATCCCGGTGTACTGGGCCCCTTGCCCGGGGAAGAGCATCGCCAGGGCCCCGGGTTTGACGCCCTGCCCGAAGAAGGTCCCGTCAGGGGTGCTCCAGAAGGACGCACCGCGCTTGCTGCGCAGCATGGTCAGGGCCTTCTGCACCTGGGCCGGCGGATCACTTGTCTTGTCGAGTGTCAACACCAACCGGCAGGGCTTATCGCCCTCGAAATCACGCCGGCTTTCGGCTGCGGCCAGACGGATGTCCTCCCAGCCTGCAGCGACCGGGAAATCCTGCAAGGCCGCCTCCAGTGAGGATTCATCGGCAGCACTGAAAGAGACAATCTGGACATCGCCGGACCAGTCGACCTGGCTTTTCTGCGGTTGATGTTCTTCCAGCAGGCAGTGGAAATTGCTGCCGCCGAAGCCGAGCGCACTGACCCCGGCACGGCGCGGATGGTCGGCACGCGGCAGCCACGGCCGGGGTTCGGTGTTGACATAGAACGGGCAACCGGGGGCAGTGACCGTCTCCTGAGGCCTGTCCACCTTGATCGTCGGCGGCAGGGTTTTGTGATACAGCGCCAGGGCCGCCTTGATCAGCCCGGCCGCTCCGGCAGCGGCCTTGGTGTGACCGATCTGCGATTTGATCGAGCCGATCGCGCACCAGGGTTCCTCCGCCGCGCCGAACACCTCTTTGAGCGCCGCCACCTCCACGGCATCCCCGACCTTGGTGCCGGTACCGTGGGCTTCGATCAGTTCGATGGTCCGTGGATCGATGTCGCCCTGCTGATAGGCCCGCCGCAGGGCCTTCTGCTGACCGACCGCACTCGGTTCGTAAATCGCTGCGCCTCGGCCGTCGCTGGACGCACCGATGCCCTTGACCACCGCGTAGATCCGATCCCCGTCACGTTCGGCATCGGCCAGACGCTTGAGAACCACGATGCCGAGGCCTTCGCCCAGGGTGGTGCCATCGCCTGCGGCATCAAAGGGGCGGGCATGTCCGGAGGGCGAGAGGGCCGGCGTCTTGCTGAAGCAGGTGTACATGAAGATGTCGTTGAAGGTATCGATGCCACCGGTCACCGCCATGTCGGCCCGCCCCGCCGCCAGTTCCAGGGCCGCCAGGTTGAGGGCGCTCAGGGAACTGCCACAGGCCGCATCGACCACGCAGTTGGTTCCGCCGAAATTGAAATGCTTGCTGATGCGCCCGGCAACCACGTTGCCGAGCAACCCGGGGAAGGAGTTCTCCTGCCAGGGCACGTAGGAGTCACTGATGCGCTGCATGACATCCTCGGCGATCGCATCGGCAATGCCGGCATCCTTGAGCGCTTCGCGCCAGCGCGGATGGCCCAGGCGGGCGCCGAGCGGCACGACCAGTTCAAGGGTCCCGGTGACGCCGAGGATCACACTGACCCGGTCCCGGTCGAAATCCTTATCTGTGGTGTAACCGGCATCCTGCAGCGCCTGGTCAACCGTCACCAGGCCGAGCAGTTGCGAGGTATCGATGGCCTCGAGAGCATTCGGCAGCACACCGTAGGCCATCGGGTTGAAATCAACCGGGGCCAGGAATCCACCGTACTTGGCGTAGACCTTGTCCGGAGACTTCGGGTCCGGATCGAAGTAATCGTCGGATCGCCAGTGGGTCTCGGGGACCTCGGTGATCGCATCGACGCCCTGTTTGATGTTGCTCCAGAAGGTTCCAGTATCTCCGGCCTGTGGAAAAAGGCTGCCGATACCGACAATCGCCAGCGGTGTCATCGCGGCGGCCTGCCGGTCTGTCTCGGATCGATGGTTTTTCAAGTGAGAAACTCCTTGATCTGTTCTGTCTCGAGAGGCGTTGTCAAACTGTCCTCGTCGTTGAGAGAGACGCCTTGCATTCTAAGTTGGGTGGCCCGCATCAGGACCGCGGCACCGAACAGGATATTGAGCGCGACGGTGGCAACCCGCCGTTGCGCCGGGGCTTCGAGGAACGACCCCCGGGTCCATTCATTGAAAGCGCCCATCGCCGGTCCGCACCAGATCTGGTAGTCCAGTTTGCGGTCTGCAATCCCCTGGTTCGCCCACACCGGTGACTGCCCGAGGTACCAGCGAAAAACCAGCGCCATCTTGTATTTCGGATCGCCTTCCGCACGGGTCACCTGGCGGGGGTCCCGCTGCTGGAAATAGCCCCGCGTCTCCTCCCAGACCTGGTCGAGACTCTTGCGGAAAATCGTCTTTTCCAGCTTGTCGCGCTCGGCGGCCGGCAAGTCCTCGATACCGCCGTACGCCCGGTACAATTCGTAAAGCTTGGCGGCACGCATGGAGAACATGGTGCCACGCTTCATGACCTGGACATTCACCCCCATTTCGAACATGTCACCAGATGGGGCCATCACCACATCGGCCTGGCGCGTCTCGGCGAGCATCTGCCGAACGACGTCGCAGGAGCCCGATTCAACGCAGGCCTGGTTGATCGTCCCGGTCACCAGGTAGGCGGCGCCGAGGGCAAAGGCGGCAGCGGCCGAAGCCGGGGTGGCGATGCCGCCGCCCAGACCGACCCGCAGCGGCGCCGCATAATCATGCTGCTGCTGGTACGCATCTCTCAGCGTCTGAATGGTCGGGAACAGGGCTAGAGCGGGACGATTATCGGTATGGCCACCGGAATCTGATTCGACGGTCACATCGCGGGCCATCGGAATCTCACCTGCCATCTTGGCCTGCTCTTCGGTCAAATCGCCGGCAGCGACCAGCTCCCGCAGGAAACGCTCAGGAGGCGGCGCAAAGAATTTTGCCGCGACTTCTTCCCGGGAGATCTTGCCGATGACATGATTCGGTGCGATGACCTGTCCGTGGGCATCACGGTGAAGACCGTGAGTCCGATAGCGGACCAGCGCCAGGGTCAGGTCGAGAAACGCCGAGGCCTCCACAAGGCGGATGCCGCGTCGCAGATAGAGGTCGACGAGAGCATTCTCGAGGTTTGATTCGTTAGGACTGTGAATCAGGTTGAAGCCGAAGTTCTGTTCGCCGACCTGGTCCCGGAGCTGATCGATGGCGGTCTCGACCTCGTCCAGGCCAAGGCCTGCGGCGCCGAAGAAAGCCAGCATACCGGCATCGGCCAACGCCTTCACCAGGGCCACCGAACTGATCCCCTTGGCCATCGAGCCGGCAACATAGGGGTAGCGAATCCGCTGATCCTGACAGAAACTTTTATCACCCAGCTGCGCGAGCGGTAACGCCGGAACAATCCCGGTGAAGGGTTGCCGATCGGCCGCTTCACCAAGCCGGCCGGCGGACCCTGTCATCACCCGGACATCACGCTCCTGCACCTGCAGGTAAAGGGGCCGGCGGACGCGCCGCAGGGCCGTGACCAGAGACGGTCCCGGAGCCACAGTTTCGCCCGGCACAAAAAAACCGAGCGGGGCAGGCGTCTGTGGTTGCGTCAAAGGCAAAAAGAACTCCTGTGAAGCTATGCAATGCGGTCCGGTTTCTGCACCGGCACCGCGCGTCGTTGAGGATTTTTTACGCCCGCATCGGGACGATAACCTGACAGAACTGTTAATTATAGTTATTTTTGCCAAGTCGAACAAGCCCTCAAGCCGATAAAAACCCCATTTTTTGCGGGTTTCGCGCTCGCCATGACGCCCTGGAACAGGTCATCGACCCGTCTGTTTCGGGGCGATCTGGAGCGCGCTTGCCGGTGCCCAGACAGCCGGCTCGTCGCCGCCTGGCCATAAACACTGACGAAACCTGCCGTCTTCCCGGGAACGGGCAGAATCGCTAAGGAGGTGAATATTATGTTGCCTGTTCGATTTGATCCGATCCGCGAGCTCGGGACCTTTCAGCGCGAAATGGATGATCTGTTGAAGCGTTTCTTCGGTTCCAACCGGGAGGCAGGTGACATCAGTATGCTGACGACTTCACCTGCCGTCAACAGCTACATCAAAGATGGCACCTTCCATCTCGAAGCTGAACTTCCGGGCGTCGAGGCCGACAATCTCGACGTGAGGATGGATGGCCGCGATCTGGTGATTCGTGGCGAGCGCCACACGAAAAAAGAACGCAAAGACGTCGATTACCTGGTTCAGGAATCACACCTGAGTACTTTTGAACGGCGCATGACGCTGCCGGCCGGAGCCAACATCGACGAAGCGCACGCAACCTTCGAAAACGGCCTGCTCGAGGTCACCATGCCGGTCACCAAGGCAGAACTCAGTGGTCGTAAAATTCCGATCGCCGGCGCCAAGCCCAGCAAGAAGAGCAAAGAAATTCATTAACCGTCAAACCTGCTGAAGCCCGTTCCCGCCCTGAGCACATGGTGTTCAGGGCTTTTTGTTTGCACGAAAGACAGAAAAAAGGTGCTAGCAGTCGTCCTTCGGCTTGATGGCATGCGGTTACCAACCGCCGCCACCGCCACCGCCGCCACCGCCGCCGGAGGAACCGCCGCCTCCGGAGCCGGAGGAAGAACCGGGAGCGGTCGCGGAGGAACCGACGGCTGCACCCAGTGACTTGCCGAGACTTGCCGAGAAACCGCCGAGATTATTTACCTGCCAGTGCTGGCCATGATACCAGAGCGGCCGGTAGCTCGCACCCCGTTGTTCGAGACGTTTGAAAATTCCGGCGAAGCGCTCCATCCAGTGCTGTTCGACATCGAGCGCTAAGGCATAAGGCAGGTAACGTTCAAAGAGTTCCGGCGTTTTCTCGGGAGGATTGCGAAAATTCATCTCATCGCGCTCGGCGACATCGAGGAATTGACGGAACCCGTCCAACTGGTCAAGCAGGCGGCGCCCGGTCCGGGTGGGGGCCTTCAGCAGATGGTGAAACGTCACATTGATAATGACGGCGCTGACCAGAGCCGCCGGCAGCGTTGCCGAAACCTGAGTGGCCAAGAGGCCGGCGACAAAGACTTCGGCGGCAAAAAATGGCAGTGAGAAGAGGGTGATAAAAATTGCGCTCAAGCCGGGCAGCAGAGATGTGGTCTGCCGCCAGGCCGACCAGACTTTGCGTCCCAGGGTGAACACCCCCAGGGTCCAGAAGGTCAGCCAGATCGACAGGAACAGACCGGTCATCTTCAAGTCCGGGCCGGGCAAACCATAAATCACCCCGGCGTAGATCAAAAGGGAGATCAGCATCCCGGGGATCAGCCAGACCCGGTTCCGCAGAAAGAAGATTTTTTCGTTATTCCGTTGCAGGGCCGCTTCATGGGCCTTGAGTGCTTTGCGAATCGTCGCATGCTTGGCCTGCTGCAAAACGATCGAGGCACCCTTGCGGTTGCCAAACAGGTGCTTGAGGATGGCGTTCTCTCCGGGAGCCAGTCCATCCGTGTCACGATCGGTCCTTTGCAGGGTAAAATGCCGACCCTCTTGCGTGATCTCGACCAGGCCCTTGACCGCCAGGTTGACCACAGCCGATGCGAAGGTCTTGTGATCGTAACCCATGCGCACAATGAAACGGGCGGTGGCCGGCGTCACGCCGACGGGCGGTTCATAGCGGGTGATGACGAGACCCGCCTCGGGGTCACGGCCCACCAGGACCCAGGCCACCAGGTAATAAGCCAGCAGTGCGGCCAGCCCGACCAGCAGGATCAGCCAGCTGCGATTGTCCTGCAGAACAAAGTTCAACGTCTCGCGAGCGGTCGGTTCGTGAACAGATCCCTTCGGCCAGGAGACGACGATCGTCAGGCCCTCGCCTTTGGCAAAGGGCCGGGTCGTCGCAAAGCGAATCGTGCCGTCGTCGGCAACGGTGGCCGTGTAATCCTGTCCCTGGGCCCCCCTTGGCCCGGTATACGCTTCGCAAGTGATCCGCGCTGCGGGCACGTCCGGCGGCAAAACAACCGTTGCCGATGCTTTGTCGATCGGAAAGTGCCAGAAGTTTCCGGTGACATTCCAGTAGAGTTCATCGTGGTCATCGAAGAACCCGAGCTGGCGATTGGTCCGATACGTCAACGCGTAGGTATAATCACCGCTTTCGAGAGAGACCTCCTTACGGCCCATGTAGACGCGCACACCATCGGTGATCGATTGCGTATGCCAGCCCTCCGGACGACCGTCGCGACGGACATCGATGACGTCGAAACCGACCCGGTAGCGGTTACCAAAACGATCGCGATAATCGGTCGGGAAGTCGCGGTAGATGCCGCGCTTGATGTCCTGTCGTGCCGCACGCACGCGAATCGTCTCGGTGACCTGCATCGCGCCGTCCGGAAACACCTCGATATCACTGTGATAGTCAAGGATGCGCTCCTCACTGTATGCCGAACCGCTGAACAGGATAAGCAGCACGAGGACAAGCGGCCAAACCCTTTTCATGGTGTACCCGCCGGCGGCTGACTATGGGCCGATTCGTCGAGCTCGAAAAACGGTTGGGACCGATACCGGCAAAGTCCGGCAATCAGCAGATCGGGGAAGGTCTCGATGCGGGTATTGAGGTTGCGCACCGCGCCGTTGTAGTAGCGGCGGGCGTACTGAATCTGGTTCTCGACTTCGCTCAGTTCGGTCTGCAACTGCAGGAAGCTCCGATCCGCCTTGAGATCCGGATAGGCCTCGGCCAAAGCGATCAGGCTGCGCAGGCCCTGGCCGATGCGTCCCTCCAAAGCCCCCTTAGTCACCACATCATCGACCTGTCCGGTCTGACTGCGTAACGCGACCAGCGTCTGCAAAGTCGATTGTTCATAACGGGCGTACTGCTCCACGGCTGCGACCAGTTTCGGAATCAGGTCGTAACGGCGCTTGAGCTGCACATCGATGTCGCTCCACGCCGTTCGGACCCGTTGGCGGTCGCGGACCAGGCGATTGTAGATCACAACCGTCCAGGACAAAGCGACAATGCAGACCACCCATGCAAAGATCATCGGTCCCACCTCAGGTGTTTTTTGGGTGACAGTATACTGAAATCAGAGCACCGAGGGAAATACCTCTGCTGTCATCGAAATGACGAGGCCGAGACCCCGTCCATCATTTTTCCTGGCATCCAAAGCACCGTGGACATGGGATCGCCAGTCGACCCCTGATGCTGAGAAGCCTTGGCTTTCTGTAAACCTTTTTACGAACCATTCGTCTACAACAGCAAAAGCATTGCGTCCACAGCGAAGAAAGGACGACATCATGAAAAAGTTACTGATTTTCGGATTCACCCTGGCCTTCATCGCGAGTGCCACACTGGCTTTTGCCGAGCGTGGCCACGGACGAAACGACCCCGGTTATACGACGAAAGGGGCGAAAATCGAGCGGCATCTCGACAGGAAGGGCGACCGGATCGAGCATCGGTTCCAGCAAAAGGCACGGCGTGCAGATGTCCGTGGTCACTATCGCAAGGCGGATCAGTTCCGGGCCAAGGGAGCACGGATCAATCGTCATCTTGACCGCAAGGGCGATCGCATGCGGGCCTATTATGACCGTCGCCATCGTCCCGTCAACCACCGGCATCGGGATCATCGGCCACGGGTCATCTACCGGGGGCATCATGATCCCAGCAGCGCTTTCAGCGTGATGATCAGTCAACCGGGATTCTTGTTCGGCTGGGGATGGTATGACTAAAGCTCCGTCCGCCTCCTCCCGGCGAGACGGCCAACAGCGACGGGTTGCCTGGACTTTCGGGCAACCCGTCCTTTTGCATGGTCGCGTTGCTCCGATCGACACACTCTGGTAACTTGGAACGATGGATGCCATCGATGTCTTTTTTGACTATATCTGACCCTGGTGCTATTTCGGTGCGGTGCGTACCGACAGGCTGCAGGAGGAATTCGGTCTGGCCATTCACTGGCGGGCATTCCCGCTGCACCCGGAAACCCCGGAGGAAGGTCGTGATCTCAACGATCTTTTTGCCGGCCGCGTTGACATCGAGGCGATGCTGACGCGTTGTCGGCAGGTGGCCAAAGACCTGGACCTGCCCTTCGGAGAGCGCCGCCGTACTTACAACAGCCGCCGCGCCCAGGAACTCGGCAAATGGGCCGAGGCACAGGGTGCCGGCGAGGCCTTCCATCAAGCGGTGTATCACGCTTACTTTGCCGAAGGCCGCAACATTGCCGAAGTCGGCGTCTTGGCAGACATAACAAAAGCGATTGGTCTTGATCACCAGGCCGTTCCGGACATTCTCAGCAACGGCCGTTACGCAGCCCAGGTCGACAAGGACTGGCAGGCCGCCCGCGCGCTCGGCGTCACGGCGGTCCCGACTTGCATCGACCGTCACCGGCGGACGCTGGTCGGCTTTCACCCTTACCCCGACTACCGCCAGTTTGTCACCAACGGCCGGAGAGTCCACCGTGATCAACAGGAACCATGACTGACCAAACACCGAAGGATCAGGTTCTGCCGCCGGAGCCACCGCGGTTGCCCGCCAGGGAGAGCAACGGGCTGAAAATTTTCGGCATCGTCTTTGCCGCCAGCCTGGTTGCGGCACTGGTGGCTATTGGCGTGGTTTACTTCTATCTCTTTCAAAGTTCCTTTACGCCGGTCACTTTAAGTGCCCGGGAAGAACAAAAGCTCGAAGCAAAACTTGATCGCCTCGAGTCTCCGGACAGGAGCCTGGTCCTGCACAAAGGACGCCTGGCGGAAAATTCCAGAGAGTCTCTGCAGCCCGAACCCTACACGGAATCAGAATCCGCTCGGGAGATCATCTTCACCGAGCGTGAGCTGAATGCCCTGTTGGCGCGCAACACCGATTTGGCCGAGAGACTGGCGATCGACCTTGCCGAAGATCTCGCCAGCGCCAAGCTTTTGGTGCCACTCGACGACGAATTGCCGATTCTGGGCGGCAAAACGCTCAAGGTGACGGCCGGCCTGGAGATGTCCTACCGCAATCGGAGGCCGATTGTCAGACTGCGCGGTATCAGCTTATGGGGAGTCCCGATTCCAAATGCCTGGCTCGGCAATATCAAGAACGTCGACCTGGTCCAGGAATTCGGTCACGAAGAAGGGTTCTGGAAAAGCTTTGCCGATGGCATCGAGGACATCGAAATCCGTGAAGGTCGGGTCCGGGTCAGGCTCAAAGAATAACGCCTTGCAAAGAACCTCGCGGGCTTCAACACAAGGTCTGTCCCAACTGAAAAGGTTGCCGGATGTCCCCACTTCGGTCACGTGCCAGCAACAGAACAACGCTCAAAAGGATGTGAAAATTCGCGCGGTCGATCGTCCGGGGGCCTGGATATCAAGATCCAGGAAATATCCGAAAGGCGTCTGTCGCACCTCATAACCTGCGCCACGCAGGCGTTCTTCAGCTCGTTCCAGCAAGACGCGGGTGAATTCCGCTGAAGCCTTGGTTTCGGCGAGGTGAGAGAACGAATGCAGAATAATTCTGCGGGTAGCGTTCTTGCGCGCAGCCCATTTCAGGTTCTTCACCAGTTTCTTCTCAATCCCCACCTCATTTCTTTCATCCTGCCCCTCGGCATGGATCAATCCGACCACCGCTTCTGAGATGCTGTCGGGTTCACGACAGTCCGGCACGTCTTCTAGAGTTTTCGTCGCCGGACGATAGGCGAATCGGTCCGTGTAAAGCATGAGCAGTTTCATCACATCCCCCCTTTGCGGATCAGGGCTGGGCAGAAATCCAGACAGGCAGGTCGTCAACTTTACTAAAATTTTACCCAAACGTGCTGATCCGATTATACAACCCTGCTATGGTTCAGGTCACTTGTCGCAGCGCTAAGAATTTGTGTGGTCTCCATCATGTGCATTGATGGATTCAGCTCTCAGCAAGGGAATTGCCGCGCAGACCTTGCGAATCCGGCAGAGGATCGAAGAGGAGAACCAATGCAGAGAAAGCACGCCTCTCAGCAGGTGAATCCAATGATAGCCAGCCCCTTAGTACACTAGATTGCGAAAGAAAGCGCCGCATGATAAGATTTATTTAAGACTTGGAAAGTAAAGAAAGGTTGGGGCGTAGAGTCGTAAAAAGAAGTCGTCCCTTATTGCATGGAATCCGATTCGTCTTTGAAGATTCGGGGGCGGGCCTTCATTGATGAATCGAGAAAGAACAAGTTGGACCGTGCTTAATGAAAAGCAGAAATGGTGTATATCCGGAATTTTACTGACTGAACTTGACCGTCCCCTTTTCTGTGTTAATTATTTAACTACAAACCTCGAGTCAAAGGAGAAACGTAATGAAAAAACTGGTGATCATCATGTCGGCACTCTTTCTGGTCGCATCTCTTTCGGCCTGTGCATCCATGGGTGGCGGTAGCACCAAAGTCAAATGCCCTGCCTGCGGACATGAATTCATGACCGGTGATGCGATGGCAGGATAATACGGATCACTGTCTCAAAAGATACCCTTTGGGGGGTCCTCCATGGCGGAGGACCTTCGGTGTCTCTCTTGAGTGAGGGAACCGAAATCAGGTACAGGTTTTGATAGCCCCAAAACATGGCTATCGAACTATAACCGCGCTTTACATCGTGAAGGAGGTAGCAATGAAAAAACTGGTGATCATCATGTCGGCACTCTTTTTGGTTGCATCCTTGTCAGCTTGTGCATCCATGAACGGCAGCGGGACCAAGGTTAAGTGCCCCGCATGCGGCCATGAATTCGTGGTTGGCGATCCTATGGCAGGATAAATTGACTGCCAGTATTAAAGGAAGGCACCCTCACTGCAATGTGAGGGTGCCTTTTTCTTTGCCTGCCGGCGAAGCCGTTAAGACAACATTGCATCCTATCCTGGCCACCAAAATGCTTGCCAACCCATTCTATAATATGGTAAAAATCCCGCTTGCATAAGTTCAGAACTGAGACGGGATGTAGCGCAGTCTGGTAGCGCACCTGCTTCGGGAGCAGGGGGTCGCTGGTTCGAATCCAGTCATCCCGACCATTGTTGACAAGGAGCGGCCTTCCCGGGGTCGCTCTTCTTTTTTGCCCTCC
>JARRPG010000038.1:0-31221 GCA_037383085.1 Desulfuromonadales bacterium
CGGATTGCGACCGTCTGCCGGGAGCTGTCAGCATGAGGGAACGAAACCTGCTGTTTGCCGATGGCCGGCAATTGCGCTGGTACGAAGCGGGCAAGGGGCGGCCCGTGGTTCTCCTGCATGGCTGGTCGACGTCCGCGGCGGCTTTCGGTGAACTGGCCGATCTGTTGCAGGACAGCTGCCATGTCCTGATCCCTGATCTTCCCGGACACGGGCATTCGTCTCCGGCCCCCATCAACGACAGTCTTGGCCTGGCCGCCGTACTGGCCGCCTGGCTGCAAACGGTCGTCTCCGGGTTCGAGGTGATGCTGGTCGGCTGGTCCCTGGGGGGGATGGTGGCCCTTGAAATGGCCGCTGCCGGCCATCTGCCTCTGCACCGCCTGGTTTTGATTGCCAGCACCCCGCGATTTACCAATGCCGCAGACTGGCCGCATGGCCTTCCGGCGACCCAGGTCCGTGCCCTGTCCAGGAGCCTGGCCCGGCGCTTCGAAGCCACCTTGGGCGAATTTTTTGCCTTGACCTTCGCCGGCGAGAAATTGTCCCCGGAGACGCTGCGCCGGATTCGAAACCGGGCTGTTCATAACAGCCCGCTGCCCGATCGTGACGCGGCATCGGCTTTACTGAAATTTCTGGCGACTCAGGATCAGCGTCACCTGCTGCCCCGGATCACGCTGCCGACCCTGGTGTTGCATGGCGAGGAGGATCGGATTACGCCCCCCGGTGCCGGACAGGCTCTGGCGGAGCGTTTGCCGGACAGCATGTTTATCGGCTTCGCCGGTCTTGGCCACGCCCCTTTTCTGAGCAGCCCACAGGACGTGGCCGTTGCTCTGCGAGAGTTCTGCTGATGGGCCCGCCGACCAGAGCCATTGACAGTCAGTGCATGCGTGGCAATTTTTCCAAACATGCTGCCGACTACGACAGTCACGCCTCGGTGCAGAAACGCGTCGTCGAACACTTATGTCAGCATCTCTCGCCGCTCTCGCTGAACGCCGGGGCCATTCTCGATATTGGGACCGGAACAGGCTCTCTGGCTGCCGCCGTCGCCGCCCGCTGGTCGGGACACCCCCTGGTCTTGATGGATATTGCCCACGGTATGACAACCGCTGCGGCGCAGCGGTTGTCGACGGCGACGGCCTGTGATGGTGATGCCCGGCAGCTGCCTTTTGCTGATACAACCTTCACGGCGATTCTCTCCAGTTCCGTTTACCAGTGGGTCGATGGTTTGCCCGCGGCGTTCACCGAGGTTTGCCGGGTGCTGCAACCGGGAGGCTGGTTTGCCGCGGCCTTGTTCGGTGATCAAACACTGCACGAGCTGCGTGCCTGCCATGACCAGGCCATCAAGGCCTGCGGCGGCGACAAAACATCGCACGTGCAGAGTTTCCCCACCGTAGCCGAGGTTCTCGCTGCCCTCGCAGCAGCGGGACTGGAATGCCGGCATCATGCAACCCGTATGGAAATCGAGTACCACCCGGATGTGCCGCATCTGCTGAGGCAATTGAAAAAGATCGGCGCCAGCAATGCAGCCGTCGATCGGCCGCGTGGTTTGGCTTCTCGCCGCGTGATGCGCTGTATGATGGCGGCTTATGACGGGCAGTATCGGGCCGCGGCAGGGGTGCCGGCCAGTTATGAAGTGATTCTTGTGGTGGCCCGAAAACGCGGTTGGGCCGATGGCGTCATCAGTGCTCCGCAGGGGGCTTCAAAAGACGCCGGCCTCACTTACGGCTAAAGGGCGGTCAGAAAAACAGGGGCCCGGTGAGACGCTTCTGTCGCCGGAGCTAGTTGCAGGAAAACCCTTCCATGAGCGCAGCGACGATTTTACGGGTTTCCGGGGAGGTGACCTGATAAAAGACCTCGACGCCGTCACGCCGCCCCTCGATGATCCCTTTGTTCTTGAGCAGGGCAAGGTGCTGAGACACGGTGGCCTGGGGCAATTCCAGGCATTCCCAGATTTTCTTGACATTGCAGGATTGGGACATCAGCCCGGCAACGATCTTCAGGCGGATCGGGTGCCCGAGAACCTTGAGAATTTCCGCTTCACGGTCAAGACTGATGGTTTTGTCGAATTCGATAGTGGCCATAATCAACCCTCATTAATAATTGAATATATGAATGTTAATCCTGATGCTTTCGCAAGTCAAGAGAATCGTCTCTTTGGCAGCGATGCTCGACAGTTGTCGGTTCAGGTATTACACTAAAGCCTGATAGCGCGTTTCTAAGACAGGTTTTTTTCCGCTCCGCCCGGCGGCGGACGTGCCGAAAGTTTTATGCCTTATGTTTCTCGGTGCCATCCTTGTTTTGGCCGGTTTGTTGCTCCTTTACTACGGTGCTGAATCTCTGGTCACCGGCAGCTCACGGTTGGCTCTCTCCTTTGGTGTGCGGCCGCTGGTTGTCGGTTTAACAGTGGTGGCTTTTGCGACCAGCATGCCGGAACTCCTGGTGTCCCTCCTGGCCGCCGTGCGGGGGTCCTCATCGATGGCGGCCGGGAATATTATTGGATCCAATATTGCCAACATCGGCTTGATCCTGGGTGCCGCGGCATTGATCACGCCGGTGGTCGTCAGTCGCTCGACTCTGCAGCGCGAGGTGCCGATCATGATCCTCGCGTCCTTCGGTGTCTACTGGGCGGCCAGCGATGGGATCCTCGGTTTCAGCAACGGCTTGATCCTCTTCCTCTGCCTGCTGGTCTTCCTCGGCTATTGCATCATCACGGCCAAACAACCGATGCTTCCTGAGCATGGGGTTGTGTCCGAGGCCATCTCCGCGGCGTCCCTGAAACGGGGCAAGAGTAGCGTCCTGGTCTTGCTCGGCATGGTCGGTCTGGCTGTCGGGGCCGAATTGATGGTGCGCGGTGCGGTCATGATCGCAACCCTGTTCGGTATATCCGAGCTGATAATCGGCCTGTCCGTGGTGGCCCTCGGCACCAGTCTGCCGGAACTTGCTGCTTCGGTGATGAGTGCCTGGAAGGGTGAAATGGACATCAGTGTCGGCAACGTGATCGGCAGCAATATCTTCAATGTCCTGTTCGTTCTCGGCATCTGTCCGATGTTGCGGCCGATCGCCATCGAACCCCGGGCCCTGCAGGTGGATTTCCCGATCATGCTTCTGTTCTGCCTGCTTCTGGTCGGTTTACTGGTTCTGTTGCGGCCTCGTCTGCAGCTCGGTCGCCTGCGCGGTCTGGTTCTGCTGGGCGCCTACCTGGCCTTTGCCGCCAGCCTGTTCTTATGAGGCGCGTGACGGTCTGGGTAATCCTCTTGGCCTTGTTGATGGTGGCTCCGTTGCCCGCGGCTGAGACCGGTTCGGATGCAGCCGTCGTCCAACCGATTCAGGCGCTGACCGGTGAAGATTACCGATACCGCATCGACTTTCTCTTTTTCAACCATCTGGCGGAAGGCACTTTGCGCCTGCTACCGACGGAACAGCCCTCTGTCTATCGGGCTGAACTGATCGGACGTACCCTGGGCATTGCCTCCTGGCTTGCCGGTGACCGCACGCAGACCTATCGCTCGACCATGCAATTGATGCCGAACGGGGTGTTGCGAAGTCTCCAGCACACGTCTCATATTCGCAAACGACGCTGGGGGCACTGGCAGAACCGCACCAAGATCCGCCGGTTCGATTACCAGGCCCGGGAAATTTTCGAACAGAAGCTCAATGGCGCCGTCGTCATGTCTGAAAGCGTTCATAAGATGCCTCCAGGACAGGACCCGGTCGATATTTTGACCGCCTTCTACAATCTACGTCTGGGCGCCTATGGGGAGCTCCGGCGGGGGCGGACCCTTTTGATCCCCACTTACTCGGGGAAAGGATTTGTCCCTATCGAGGTGGTCGTCATGACAGAAAGGGACCAGGACGCCCATGGTTTCTTCCCGAATCATGGCCTGCTGCTCGAAGCCAGCATCGATCCCGAGGTGTTCGACACCAACAGCGGTCACCTCTATATCTGGTTCGATCGCCAGGGGATTCCCGATCGCGGGGTTATCGAGGACCTGATTGGCCTGGGAGATGTTCGTGGCACTCGTGAAAGGAAAGCACCATGAATCATGCGCAGAGAATTTTCGTCATTGGGCATAGAAATCCGGACACGGATTCGATCTGCAGTGCCATGGCCTATGCTGAACTCTGCCGACAGCAGGGTCGGGAGGATATCCAGGCGGCGCGGGCCGGCGGGGTGAACCGACAGACCGCGTACGTGCTCGACCGATTGGGACAGTCGCCGCCGGTTCTCTTGACGGATGTTTACCCGCGGGTGCGGGATACCCTGCGGGACACTCCGGCGATGATCGGCGCCGATGCCCCCCTGGCTCAGGCTCTGGAATTGATGCGTGAACGTGACATTCGTATGCTGCCGGTGGTCGAGAGCAGCGGTCAACCCTTGGGGGCGCTGATCCTGAAGCGTTTGACCGAACATCTGCTGCTGCCGCGTGACGGCCGGCCGATCCGACGGGCGCTGACATCACCGAAATCATTGCAGACCTGTCTGCAGGCGAGTCCGATTCACCTGACCGATGCGGAACGGACCGAAGAACTGGATCTTTTTGTGGGTGCCATGGCGTTGCCAAGCTTTCGCAAACGGCTCGATGGGACCGATCCGCGCAGCACGGTCATTTTTGTCGGAGATCGCCGTGACATCCAGATGGATGCCATCGACCGAGGCATCCGGCTGCTGGTGGTAACCGGCAATCTGCCGATCGAACAAGACCTGGTGGCCCGGGCCCGCGACAAGGGTGTCTCGATTCTCTGTACCGCTTTTGATACAGCCACCAGTGCCCTGCTGGCAAGAATCTCAACACCGGTGCGCTATCTCGTCGACCCGGATATCCCGCGAACCGGACCGGATGAGCGGCTTGACGAGGTCCGCAAAGTCTTCATGCGCATGACGGCTCCAGGGCTGCTGGTGGTCGACGACCAGGAACAGGTCTGTGGTGTTGTGACCAAGTCGAACCTTCTCCAGCCGTCTCTGCTGAAGCTGATTCTGGTCGATCATAATGAATTGACTCAGGCGGTTCCCGGTGCCGACCAGGTGACCATCAGTGAAGTCATCGACCATCACCGGTTGGGAAACTTCCACACCGAAGAACCGATTCGTTTCATCAACGCACCGCTCGGCAGCACCTGCTCGGTGGTCGCCACGCTGTTTCGCCAGGCCGGGGTCCGTCCGGCACCAGAGGTCGCTTCCCTGATGCTGGCCGGCCTGCTCTCCGACACGGTTCTCCTCAAGTCACCCACCACCACCGATCAGGATCGCGCGTTGGTTCCCTGGCTGGAAGAATGTTCCGGCCTGGACGCTAAGGTGTTCGGTGAGGACATGTTTCAAGCCGGCAGCGCCCTGGCCGCCTATGCCGATACAGAGGCGTTGTTGACCGCGGATTTCAAAGAATACGAGATCGACGAGCGCCGCATCGGCATTGGTCAGGTCGAAGTGGTGACGTTTCAGGAATTCGAAGATCGCCGCGATGAGATCACATCGGGTCTGGCCGCGCTCGTCGAGGACCGAGGCCTGGCCTTGGCTGGCTTGCTGGTCACCGATATTGTGGCACAGAATAGCCAACTGGTCGTGGAGGGAGACAAGGATCTGGTCGCAGCGGTCGGTTACCCGCAAATCGCTGCGGGCCGATTCGAACTGAAAAATGTCCTGTCACGCAAGAAACAGCTGATGCCTCATTTGCTGCGGGCCTTCCGGGCGGAAGGCGTCGGCAAAAAAATGGCCCCGTGAAGGAGGGGAATCACGGGGCAAAATCCCTGACGCAAGGTCAGGGGAACATGCGCGAATCGTAAGAGATCGCCATCTTTCAGTCAAGGGAAAAGTACGCAGAGGTTGGGTTTGCTGCTGTTTGCGTCCGTCGCGCAGGAATAAAAAAGACCCCGCGTAAGGAGGGGGGGATACGCGGGGTCTAAAGAGCTCTTCGGCTTGCAGGCAATCGAAGAGTTGTCTGCAATATAGCAAAGACCGGGCAACGCGGCAAGATTAAATTTGAGAAAATTTTGAGAAAATTATGAGCCGAATGTGAGATTTTGAGGCCTCTTACAAGAGCAGCGAGGTCACCTCGCCGACGTGCCCAAGGATACGGTCGGCGTTCGAAAAATCGCTCGTCTTCGTTTCTCGGCTGGGGATGACCCAACAGGTCAGCCCGGCCTGTTTGGCGGCTTGCACGCCGCGTGGTGAATCTTCGATCACCAGGACCTCTTCCGGGCGGTGGCCACAGCGAGCCAAAGCGACCAGGTAGGGCTCTGCAGAAGGTTTGCTCTCAGTGTAATCCTCGCGGGTCAGCCAAAAGTCGAAATAGGGCAGAAAACCGGTGCGCTGATGAATCGTTGCAAAATGCTCGCGCAGAGAGCTGGTGACAACCGCCATTCCGATTGTGCCATGCAGTGACTGCAGGACGTCAGCGACGCCGGCCAGGGCAATATCTTCAGCGCATAGCAGCTCATTGTAACGCTGATTGCGCCAGGCCTTGAGGGCCTTTCGATCCGCCTCTGCGACCACAATGCCTTGCGCCAGGTCCAGAACGCTGCGACCTTCGATCAGGGAGTGCCGGACAAACTGGGCTTCGGTCAGGATCACTCCGTATCGGGCCAGTGCTTCCCGACAGGCCCGCAAATAATGGCGCTCGGTATCGACCAGAACGCCGTCGTTGTCCCAGAAGATATACTGATAACTCATGGGACACTGAATAACAAAAAGGGCGCCGGATTGCCAGCGCCCTTTTTGCAGCATTGCGTCAGTGGATGGTTACTTCTTGTGGCAGTCGTTGCACTTGGTCGGGCCGTTCATCTCCTTGTGGCAGGCCTTGCAGGTGTTGTGACCGAAATCTTTGTCGACTTCAATCTTGGCCGGTTCGCCTTCATGGCACTTGGCACAATCACCGAGCTTTTCCTGGTGAGCCTTGTGATTGAAGGTGACCGTCCCTTTCTTGTTTTCGTAGGTGTAGCTGTCGGCAGCGATCGCGACACTGACACCGACGAAGGTCAGCAGCATCATGATAATAACCAGTTTCTTCATGTTCATCTCCTCCATGCGTGATTTGTCGTCCGGACGATATTGTCTCGAGACGTTTGAGTGCACTATAGTCGATTGCCGACAATGAAACATCAGACATCGCGTTGAATGTCGCTAGATGTCGGGTCTTATTCTCGTGATTCCAGATAGTTAAACCTGAAAAAATCGGGCGACCCGACATGCGATTTTTGGTGTTTGCTTGTTGCAAGAGAGCCTGATAGACTCTGGGCATGTCGCGTTTCTTCCAGGAAGACGGCGTATCGACCGTCTGTATCGACGCTAAGGCCGTCAAGCGCATCCGTGAAGAGATGCAACTGACGCAGTTATATGTCAGCAAGGTCGTCGGTGTGACGACAGATACCATTTCCCGCTGGGAGAACAATCGTTATCCGACCATTCGCCGTGAGAATGCCCTGAAGCTGGCCGAGGCACTCGAAGTCGCGCTGGACGAGATCCTTCTCAAACCGACTCCTGACGCCACCGCTTCTGCGGCCAGTGCTGCCGGCGCCAAATCCCCCCTGGTCTGGATTGTCCTGACACTTCTGCTGCTGGCCGGGGCGGTTGTTCTCGGCTCCCTGATTGCGCCATCGCCAACCTTGCCGGTGGCCGTGACTGCGGAACGCTGGTTGCCTGATTATGCGGCACCGGGCAGCCGCATCCCGGTGCAGATTCGTTTGACCTATCGCACCGAGACCAGTGGTGTGATCCTGCGAGAGTATTTTCCCAAAGACTGGAAGATCGTTCAGGCCAATCCACCTGCTTCAAGTCTCGACAATGTCCACGGCATTGCACGCTGGATCATCAAAGCCGGTGATGCCCGGGACAGGGTGGTTTATCTGGTGCAGGTTGATGCCGCGGCAAAACGCGACACGATCGAAACGTTCCAGGGTGAGATCGTCGCCAGCCGGGAGGGCAATCAGTCCGCGGTGCCGGTTCAGGGTGTGAGCAGTATCAAGGTCGCACCGGTGCACTGGGTCGATAGTAACGGCGATGGGCGTATCGATGATGTCGAAATGCTGGAAGGGTCATACACCATCGAAGACATGGCCGGTGTCCACATCGACTGGAACGCTCTCGAAGAGCTCTGGGCGGCCGGTCGCTATGCCTGGGATGCCCAGCAAGGTCGATTCGTCGCCCGGCCTGAAAATCCCTGAACTGTGCATCTGGACAGTCTCCACTGCACATTTGCGTAGCAAGATGTGCGGGGACGTCTCTTTTCGTGGCGGATCCGAACGATTATCATGAGAATCAACAAACCTCCTTTATTCACACCTCCTGAACCTTGCGCCATGGCTCCCCCAAGCCATCTGTCTCACCAAAGCGATGCGATAAATTCCGCGACCAGACGAAAGTATTCGCGGCCGTTGACCGCCATGATGTCGTTGTGATGACCGCGCGGAAAGATCTGCAGACGGACCGGACCCGCGCACCAGCTGGCCAGGCGTTCGGCGTGTGACACATCGATCAGACCGTCGTGACGGGTATGCATGATCAAAACCGGCTGGCGGAAATGACGCAGAATCTGCGCGATGTCGAGACGACTTTGCAGAGCCGCCTCCAACTTCTGCGTGGTTGTGCCCAGTTCTGCGGGGCTGACCCGCAACAGCAATCTCTCCAGCGGGTCGGCAATGGCACTTTCGAGGATCAATCCGGCAACCCGGGGACATTCTTCGGCTGCCTTGATGGCAAACAGGGAGCCAACGGAACGCCCGAAGAGGATGATCCTGTCCTCCGCGCAATGCAGAGCCCTGAGGGTTGGCTTGACATCGGCCAGCATCCGACCCAGTTGCGGTGTCTCCGTCGAGCCGCCATAGCCCCGGTATTCGGCGAGCAGACAGTTGCAGCCCATGCCGGCGAAGATGCGGGGCAGAAGGTCGATCACGTCGGCCACAACTTCACCATTGCCATGAAAATACACGATGGTCGGTGCCTGGGCGGTGCATTGATGATAAGAGCAGGCCAGTCGGGCGCCGTTGCTGTCAATCCAGAACGGCCGTGCCGGCGCTTCCGGGCGTGGGAAGAAATAACGTTGACTGATGAGCGGATGATCGAGCAATGACATTGCGTGCATAACCTGTCGTCTCAGGAGTCTACCGAGTCCTGTCAACCGGGCGAATGGGTCTCGGCGGGCCATTCGTCTGGTCAATGACGAAATTATAGCAAGGGATGTTGCCGGTTGTCAGGAGGGCTCTGGCGCAGCATCGTGATACGAGAAGTGCGTTGCCCGAAAAGGCGCCTGAGAAAGACGACTGTTTCGATGCCGTTTTTCAGGGTATACTTGAAAGACTGTTTACCCCCAACCCGGACAAGACGAGTGTTCTGATGAGATCTGTCAAGCTGCTGCCCGTTATTTTTCGTCTGCTGTTTCTGGTCTTGATCTTTGGCAGCGTACCAGCGCATGCCACCGAGCCGGTCCAGGTCGAGATCGTCGCCGTGGATCCCGCCGGTCAAATGACCCTGACCGAGGAAGACAAGCTGTTTGTCAAAATCAGCTATGCAAGCGAAGACCCGCTCCGCTTTCGGGCCATTGCCACCTGGTCCGGTTCGCCTCTCGAAGTGGGGGCGATCAGAAATCCGGCGGTTTTGCATGCGCCGGGTGAAGGGGAGGCCCTGGCCTGGGTCTTCTACACCAATCCGACCCATGCTGACGGCGTCAAGATCACCGCGCTCGACGAAAAATGGCAGGTTGTTGCCGAGGTGACCGCAGCGATTGATGTCACCTGGCAGACCGAACCTGTCGCAACACCACGCGAACCGGCCGCGTGGGTTTCGCCAATGATCCGGGGCGAGCAACGGCAGATGGATTATGTCTATGACCCCGCACCGCAGAAATACGGCATGCTCTACGATCTTCTGTTCTTCCTCAATGTCGCGTCGGTGCCAATCTACCTTCTTGTCCAGGTGCAGATGCTGCGGCGGTATCGTTATCGCTGGCGTGAACTTGCCGTCATTCCGATCTTTCCGTACCTGATCGTCGGCTTCTATATGATCGCAGGCCTGGATATCGAGCGGTCCCTGCTGATCACATTCCTCTTTCGCTATACTCCTTTCGCACTTCTCTGGCTGTGCCTGCTGTGGCTGGCCAAGCGCTTCTGGCAGGACAAGCTGGGACCGCCAAAACTCTACAAGCCTCCAAAATCCTGAGATTATTCGGGAGCCGAGCGGCTTTAGGCTGGGCTGAGACGCCTTGGTCCGATTGATTCTGATGCGTTGTTTCGGGCCAAAGGAACGATCGGCGGAGCCGGTACAGAAGGTCGGCCGTGCCGCGCCAAACGGATGCGCCGGCTTTAGCCGATCAGACCCATCATGGTCAGATGTTCAAGCAGGTTGATGCCGCCCATCCCGGCCACCAGCAGGCCGGCCACGCGCAGCATCCAGGTTCTGGCCCGGCCACTCAGCCAATGCGCTGCGCCACCGAACAAAATCAGCGCGGGCGCGGTACCGAGGCCAAAGGCCAGCAGCATCAGGGCGCCGGTTGCCATGCTGGCACTCTGTGCAGCGGTGATTGCGACGGCATACAGATAACCACAGGGAAGCAAGCCAAACAGCAGTCCCAGTGGCAGAGCTGCCAACGCCGGTGGCAGGCGACGCAGCGCCGTGACGGCCATCGTCATCTGCCGCATCGCCCCGGGAAACTCGAGCTTGTTGACAGTCAGCCGGGCAAACAGCCCGGCCGTTCCCAGACCGATCAGAATGATAAAAATGTCTGATGCCAGGAGTAAGGATCGCGTGACCAGGCGAAAATGGTCGGTGTAAGCCAGCGCCGAGCCGAGCCAGCCGACGACGGCGCCGATCACGGTGTAAGTTGCAATGCGGCCGCTGTTGTAGAGCAGGTGAAACAGCCAGCCGCCTTGCCGACCGATGTCGGAGAGCGAAAGCGCACTGACCAATCCACCGCACATGCCGAGACAATGGCCGGCACCGAGCAGGCCGGTGACAAAAGCCATCGTGATCAGCGAATCGCTCATTTCATCAGAACCCGGTCGATATCGAAAATAATCTTCTGCGTGGCCTCTCCGGGCTGCTTGATCTCCAGAATCATCTGCCAGGCGCCGGCCATGGTGAAAATCGCCGTGCCGCGATAAGCGCCATCGCGCCACGTGGCGGCCGGGTGGTTAGGAGGCATCGGCATGGCCGGCATATCCAGACGGATCGTCAGGTCGGCATCCTGAACCACCTGTCCCGAGGCGTCTGTGATGGTGATCAGAAACGGTGTTTCGGTCATCGTTCGCAACGGGGCGTCGGCAAAGGTCACGGTGACCTCTGCAGACGTCTCTGTGCTTTGTGACAGCCGGGTCTGGGCCGCCGGGACCATGTTCGCCAGTATCAGGAGTGTCATCAGCGACAGGGCAAGCGTTGTCCAAAGCTTATTCATGGTGTTCTCCTTCGGTGGCGTCGGATGCGTCGTCAGCACCCGCGTCGTCATCGAGCATGCGGTACTTTGGTCCTTCGACGTCCTCGTAGTCACCACGTTTCACAGCCCAGATGAAGATCAGCCAGGCGGCTGTTCCGACGCACAGCGACAACAGAATAAGGATCACAAGCGATTTAAACATTGGTAAATACTAAGACCTCGACCCGTCAGGTGACAACTGAAAAAGACCGCCGCACCTGGTGACCCAGGCGCAGCGAGTTGCCAACCACCAGCACCGAACTGGTGGCCATTGCAGCGGCGGCCCAAACCGGGGCCAGATGACCACTGGCCGCCAGTGGAATGGTGATCAGATTGTAGGTAAAGGCCCAAAACAGGTTCTGTCGGATGATGGTCAGGGTCTTGCGGGCGATCACAAGGGCGTCATAAAGGCGGCTCAGCCGTGGCCGCGTCAACACCAGCTCGGATGTCTCCAGCGCGATGTCGGTCCCACCGGCCATGGCACAGCCGACATCGGCCAGTGACAAGGCCGGTGCATCATTGATGCCGTCACCGACCATCATGATCTTGTGGCCAGCTTGTTGCCGGTCACCTATCCACCGGCTTTTTTCCATCGGGCTCATCTCGGCGTGATATTCGGCGATCGTCAGGGCCGCGCTGACCGCGCCGGCGGTTTCCGCCCGATCGCCGGTAAGCAGGACGGTTTGCAGGCCGAGTGCGTGCAGCTTGGACAGTGTTCCGGTGGCATCGGCACGCAGCGGATCACGTATCAGCAGGGTGCCCTGCCATTGCCCCGCGCAGCTGATGTGAACTTCGGTGCTGGGCGATGCGGCAGCCGGCGGGATGGCAACCCCTGCCTCGTTGAGCAAGGCCCGGCTGCCGACCAGGATCGTACCGTTGCTTATTTCAGCCCGCAGTCCGCGCCCGGGAAGGGTCGTCACTGCGGGCGGCGCAATCGGCTGCACGCCGTGCCGACGCGCCTCTTTCAGCACCGCCCGGGCCAGCGGATGAGTGGACCCCTGTTCAACGCTTGCGGCGATCGTCAGAAGACCTTTCTCGCTCTGTTGCGGTGCCGTCACAATGGCTGCGATCTCCGGGTGACCCTGGGTCAGGGTGCCGGTTTTATCGAAGGCGATCAGATCAATGCGCGCGGTGGCTTCGAGGATGTCGCCCCCGCGAAACAGAATGCCACGGCCTGCGGCGCTGCCCGATGCGGCCAGCACGGCGGTCGGTGTCGCCAGTCCGAGAGCGCACGGGCAGGCCACGATCAGAACGGAAATGGCATTCAGAATGGCCGTTGCCTGCGACGTTGAGACGACAGCCCAGAAAATCCAGGTGCCGAGTGCGACCAGGCTGACCAGTGGGATGAAGATCGTCGCAACCCGGTCGGCGAGGGACTGGATCGGTGCCTTGCGGGCCTGTGCTTCTTCGACCAGACGGGCCATGCGCGCGATGAAGGACTCCGCGGCGATGCGTTCGACCTGGAGCCTGACCGCGGTCGTAATGTTCAGGCACCCGGCGGCGACCCGGTCCCTGGGTTGCCTCAGTACCGGCAGCGGTTCGCCGCTGATCATCGATTCATCGATTTCGGTTGCCCCCTCGAGGATCCGGCCATCTACCGGGATGCGCTCACCGGGACGCACCAGGATCAGATCGCCGGGTACCAGGCGGGAACTGGCAATCGTCTCGAGGCGGTCCCCGACGAGACGATGAGCCGTGTTCGGCGCCAGCTGCAGAAGCCGATCGATGCCGGCAATCGAACGTTTGCGGGCGGCGCTCTCAAACAGTCGGCCGAGCAGGATCAGGGTGATGATCATGGCCGCGGTGTCGAAATAGATTTCGCCGCCCTGAAACAGCATCACCAGGCTGTAGCCGTAGGCGGTTATAACACCCAGTGCGATCAGGAGATCCATGCTGGCCGAACGGTTGCGCAGACTGCGCCAGGCCCCGGCCAGAAAGGGCCATCCCGAGTAGAAAACCACCGGTGTGGCCACGACCGCGGCGAAGGCTTGCAGCAGCTGCCGCATCTGCGGCGCGATGCCATGAAAGTAACCGGCATAGAGAGCAAAAGAGAAGGCCATCAGCTGCATTGACAGGAAGGCCGCCGTCCCGAAGCGGATCAGCAGGGAGCGCTGTTCTTCGGCGGCGGACTTTTCAGCCACGCCCGGATGGAAGGGGTGCGGCAGATAGCCGAGTTGGCTGATGGTCGCGAAAATTCTGTACGGGCTGGTCTGCGCCGGGCTGAACTGGATGCGTGCGCGGTGGGTGCCGTAATTGATCCGTACCGTTTGAATACCCGGTTGCCGCTGCAGCAGTTTTTCCAGAAGCCAGATGCAGGAGGCACAGCGGATGCCATCGATGAAGAGCGGGATTTCTCCTGCCAGTCGCGGGTTTTGTAAAAGCGGTCCAGCCCCGCCCCGGCAATGATCCGGAAAACGCCCCGGCAGCCCTGGCAACAGAAATGCCGTTCACGACCGTCGATCTGATCGATAACGCGTTCCCCGGGCGGGATTGTTAATTGACAATGTTCGCAGTTTTCGGGGACAGCCATGACGTCAGATGTTGAGCAGAAGTTGGCGGTTGATGCGGGCGCCATCGCGTTCGAAGGTCAGGCGGACATTGACCGTGCCCTGCAAAGCTGCGGGCAGATCGACCTTGTATTGGCCCTGGCCGAGTTCCTGTACCAGCCGATCGATGGTCACCGACTGCGTCACATCGTAGGCCCGGAACCGGCCCCGCGCCCCGGTGACCGGTTGATCTTGACTGTCGCGCAGCATGATTTGCAAGGTCCGGTCCTTAAGGCCCGATGTCATCCTCCAGCCCAGGGCTTCGGCGGCTTTCTGCTCCAGCAGGGTTTCATTGTAGCGGAGACCGTGGCTGTAATAGTCGCGGTCGGTCACGCCACTGGTTTCCTGGGAGGCGCGGTAGAGTGACCAGCCCATGAGACTCAGGAAGCCACAACCGATCAACAGCACCAGCCAGGGGATATCTTTTCTATTCATGACGTTCCAGGGGGCGCGTGAGAAACACGGTCACGGAGCCATGGGACTCATCACGGCCATCGACGGCCAGAATTATCACCGGCCGGGGTTGTTGCAGAAGATCGCCCGCGGTTTCCAGGGCGATGTCCCTTTGCTGTTTCTCGCCCGGCGCCAAAGCGAGCATCCGGGTGGCTCCGCGCAGCGTCACGTCGGGCTCTCGGGCTCCGGGTCGCAGTCGAACCTTCAGGGTCTCATCGGTGCGGTTGGTCAGATAGATGGTAAAGAAGTTGGCCACCCGGCCGTTACTGATCTGGCGTGGCAGCAGGGTGGCGTTGCGCGCCGCCTTGACTGACAGGTCATCGCGCTGGATCGCCGCGAAAACCAGACCCGAACAGACGGCCAGCGTTGCCAGCAGGACCAGGGCCATGCGGAGATTCAGCAGTGCGGCAACGCCTTTGCTTTCCAGGCCGAAGGTATAGCGGATGATGCCTGCCTCGCCGCGCCGGGCCATAACCTCGCGGCAGGCGTCCAGACAGCGGCCGCAGTTGATACATTCTATCTGATAGCCGCGGCGGATATCGATCCCGGTCGGACAACTCCGCACACAGGCGCCGCAGGCGATGCAACGGGACGCCTCCGCCGGGTGGTATTGCAGGGTCAAGGTCCCGGGATCAACCAAGACCGTCTGGAAACGTCCGTAGGGGCAAAATTCCTTGCAGACCAGCCGCCGCAGAAAAGCCAGATCCAGATAAACCGTGACGGCAACCACGCTCAACGTCAACAGTGCGACCCAGTGCAGTTGGCCTGAGATCAGCTCAGAGAAAAAGCGTTCGGGGGGGATGAAGTACCAAACCAGATTGGCGCCGACCAGCAGGGCCAGGGTCAGATACACCCCTTGCATGGCCAGTTTCTGCGACAGCGTTGCCGTCTGCACACCGGCCCTGACCCGGATGCCGATGCGGCGCGCCAGCCATTCGACCAGGTCAACCAGGGTCGTCTGTGGACAGGCCCAACCGCACCAGGCGCGGCCGAAGGCCAGCGTCACCAGGAGAAAGATCAGGCACAAAGCAATCGTCAGCAGCAAAAACAGCGAAAGATCGGTGATCGGAAACCGCTCGCCGAAGGCCAGCAGAGTCAGGGTACTGAAATCGAGCCGTAACAGGCTGTCGCCGTCGATGTGGAGGAAGGGCACACCGATAATCAGCAGCGTCGTCAGCCACTGAAAAGCCGCCCGTTTTCTACCAAGTGATGGCGGCTTTACCGTTTTCGTCGGGTCATGCATCGGTGATCGTTTTCCATCGTGTGACTTATCCCGGCGAAGGGTTCCGGTGCGTCACCGGGGTGGGGTGCTGCAAGGTCTCAAAGGCTCCGGTCCTGACACGCGAAAAGCGACAAGCCATCGTGCTCATCGCTTTCCGGTGATTGCGCGGTCCTGTCGGGGTGAAGGTTAGAGCGCCCGCACGTAGTCGGCGAGGGCGGCGATTTCCGCATCACTCAGTTTGCTCTTGAAGGCCGGCATCCCTTTCGGCCGGCCGCCGGTGATGCTTTCGACCACCTTGTCCCGGGTTTTGCCGAAAATGTAGCTCGAATCCGTCAGGTCCGGACCGATTCCGCCCTTGGCTTCGGCACCGTGGCACATCGCACAGTGCTGGCTGTAGAGGGCCGCCGCATCGATTGACGCGGATGTGGTTGGTGCGGCCTCCTGAGCGGTGTCCCCGGTCCCCACATCCGGCTGCGGCGCCTGGTCGGCGCTCTCTTCGGCAGCGGGTTGACCGCTCGCCGGACCGGCGAGCGCCAGCAGGTGGTCGGTGAGGGCAGCAATATCGGTATCGCTCAATTTCTCGTCATCACCGCGTCCCGGGTTTTGCCATAGATGTATTCGGCCGCGGTCAGGTCCGGGCCGATGCCGCCTTGCGCTTCGGCGCCGTGACACATGGCACAGTGCTGGTCATACAAGCCGGCGGCGTCCACCTCAGCCGCCGTTGTCGCACCGGCTGCAGGCTGTCCGTCGGTACCGCCCGGTTGCTTGCCCGACTCATGTTGTTGCTGATAGGCGGTCATCTTGGCCTGGAATTCCTGCTCCGAACTCCATCCGGAGAGCAGGTAGAAGGCACAAAAAGCAACCGCCCAAATCACCAGTCCGTAAAACAGGACTGTATAATAAACCGGCGGCGTTGCGACCCGGTTCTCGATGATGCCGTCAAATTCGTGGACGGCGTGCTTGTGTTCATGTTCTTCCAGCATAGAAACCTCCCAAAGGTATCAGTCGTCATCGAGCATCCGGTGTTTCGGTTCTTCCAGCTGTGTGCGGTTCTTGCGACGATAGGTGCGCACAACAATCAAAACGAACAGCAGGAACAGGCCGAAAGTCGTTCCCAGGTAAAGGAGCGACGCCCAGTCCATGATCAGCGTTCACCGTAGCGGATAAAATTCACGAGCTGCCAGACCTTGGTGTCACCCAGGGCGGCGAAAGACGGCATACCACCATCCGGAATGCCGGTGTAAATCAGCTCAAAAAGGGTCGCGTCGTCGTAGCTCTCACCATCCAACTCGGGACCGATATTGCCTTCCAGTGCGTCACCGTGACACGCTGCACAGTTCTGCGCATAGAGCGTCCTGCCGGCATCAATGGCCTGGCTGTCAGCAGTGAAGGGGTTGGACAAATCGCCGACGATTTCCACGGCCGCAGCTTCACGCCAGGGAATCCCGGTGCCCAGCTTCTGCAGGTAGGCGACCATGGCGTCCATCTCATTCTTACCCTTCAGGGCGTCGATGTCGGTGGCCGCATAGGGGAAGCCGAGCACGTCCATCGCCCTCTGTGCGGCCTCGGCATCGAGCGGGTTCTCCTGCAGAAACGCGTAGGCCGGCATGTTCGATTTCGGAATCATCGACGTGGGTGCCTGCATATGCTGATAGTGCCAGGCATCCGGATACTTGCCGCCAAGCCGGGCCAGGTCGGGTCCGGTCCGCCGCGAGCCCCACAGATGCGGTTGATCGTAGAGGAACTCGCCCGATTTCGAGAAATCGCCGTAACGCAGGACTTCCGCCACCAGCGGCCTGACCGTCTGGGTATGGCAATTGTTGCAGCCTTCGCGGATGTAGACGTCACGGCCGGCCTGCTCGAGGGGCGTGTAGGGCGTAACGGTCTCAATACGGTCGGCTTCGGTATTGACCCAGGCAAAGGGCAGCACCATGGTGATGATCGTGCCGACCAGGATGGTCAGCGTGGCCAGCAGCAGGAAGACGAAGGGTTTCTTTTCCCAGTGAGGTGTCGGCATAGCGTGATCCTCCCTTCTAGGCCGTCGCCACGGCTTCTTTGGCGGGTTGACCGCCTTTCGCCGTTTTGAGCAGGTTGTAGATGAAGACCACGAGGCCAGCGAGGTAGATGACACCGCCAATGGCGCGCATCCACCAGTAAGGATACATTTCGACCAGGGTTTCCATGAAGGTATAGGTCAGACTGCCATCACTGTTGATGCTGTGCCACATGCCGGCTTGCTGGAGGCCGGCGACCCACATGCTCAGCGAATAGATCAGCTGACCGAGCAACACCAGCCAGAAGTGCAGGTTGGCCAGTTGGATACTGTACAGTTCGCGACCATAGATGCGGGGCACGAGATAGTAGATAGCAGCGAACAACACCAGGGAAACCCAGCCCAGAGCCCCCATGTGCACATGGCCCGGCACCCAGTCGGTGTAGTGGATGAAGGATGAGAAAGAACGGACCGCCTGGGCCGGTCCCTGCAGGGTCTGCAGGCCGTAAAAGGTGATGCCGAGAATCAAAAACTTGACCAGGTAGTTTTCGCGCATCTGGTGCCATTGTCCGTTCATCGACAGGTAACCGTTAATCACCGAGCCCCATGACGGGGCAATCAGCATGATCGAAAAGGCCATGGCGAGGGTTTGCACCCAGTCCGGAACCGGTGTCCAGAGCAGGTGATGGGCCCCGGTCCAGAGATACATGAAAATCAGCGACCAGAAGGCGATGATCGAAAGACGATGGCTGTAGATCGGCACACCGGTCGATTTCGGCAGGAAATAGTAGAAGACCGCCAGCGGCGGTGCCGTCAGGACCATCGCCACGGCATTGTGACCGTACCACCACTGCACGTTGGCATCGTTGGTGCCGGCATAAGCCGAGTAGGACTTGAACAGCGAAGCCGGAATTTCCGCGGAATTGACGATGTAAAGGACCGCCACGCCGACAATCGAGGCGAGCATGAACCAGAGAGAGACGTACATCTGCTGTTCGCGGCGCTTGACGATCGTCATGATGATATTGATGGCAAAGATCACCCAGAGGACGACCACCATGATGTCCACCGGCCATTCCAGTTCATGATATTCCTTGGAGGTGTTGAAACCGAGCAGCAGGGTGACGGCCGCGACGATGATGGTGGCATTGAAAAACCACAGCTGAAAGCGCGCCAGGCCGCTGCTCCACAGGGGCGTTCTGCAGAGCCTCTGGACCATGAAGAAGAAGGTGGCGAAGAAACTGCCGATACCCCAGCCGAAGATGCCGGCATTGGTATGCAGGGGACGCAAGCGGCCGTAGGTCAGGTAAGGAGCAAAGTTCAGATCCGGGTTGACCAGCTGAAATGAGATCAGCACGCCGACGAGCACGGCAACCAGTCCCCAGATGATGCTCCAGGTAATGAAACTGCGCACGATGGCGTAGTTGTAGGTGACGGTCTCCATAGCACCTCCCGCAAAAAAATGAATGTGATGCAAAGTTTAAGGCTGGGCCAATGATTGTCAAGAATTAATTAAACATGACAAAAACGGTCTTATTTTATAGGAGAGACCATAGATTTTGTCAACCCGTTATCCGAAAAAGTTTCTTTTTATCGCCATCCTTGCGAAAGAGTTCCGGGGCCAGATGCTGTATGCCAGGTGCTGACCAAAGAAGGCTGAGCAGCGCCGTGGTCCAGGACCTTTTGAAACGGTCCCTGTGCCGGTTCCTCCCGGCAAAAATACTTTGACATGATTCCTTTCAATTCATTAGGATAAGCGGAAAATTTGCCCTCCGAATTGCCTGGTTATGGATTATGTCCTGAAATTGCTGTCTACAGATATCGGTCGCGTTGAAGCCCAGTTTCGCGAAGACCTGAATTCCCGTGTGCCCTTGATCCGCAAGGTCGGCGAGTATGTCCTGGCCAGTGGCGGCAAGCGGGTGCGTCCCATGATCCTGCTGCTCAGCGCCCAGCTGACCGGTTATCAGGGCGACGCCCACATCGGGCTGGCCAGCGTTGTCGAGTTCATCCACACCGCGACCCTGCTGCATGATGATGTCGTTGACAGTGCCGTTTTGCGCCGCGGCCAGGATTCGGCGAATGCCGTTTGGGGGAATGAGGCCAGTGTTCTGGTGGGTGATTTTCTCTTTGCCAAATCCTTTTCTCTGATGGTTCGGGAAGGCAACCTGGAGATTCTGCAAACCCTGTCGGATGCCACGACCCAGATGGCCGAAGGCGAAGTGCTGCAGCTGATCAGCACCAGCGACGTGGAACTCGACGAACCGCGCTATATCGAAGTCGTACAGAACAAAACCGCGGTTCTGCTATCGGCGGCCAGTCGTTGTGGAGCGATCCTCGGCGGCTGTCGTCCAGAGCAGGAAGAAGCGCTCGCGGCTTATGGCATGGATCTGGGCATCGCTTTCCAGTTCATGGATGATGCGCTCGATTATGTGGCCGACCAGGCCGAATTCGGCAAGGAATGCGGCCACGATCTTCTCGAAGGCAAAGTGACTCTGCCTCTGATTCATACCCTGCAGCACTGTTCCGAGAACGAGCGCAACAAGATTGCCGGCATCATCGAACAGGATGTCCTGCCGGATGACGACCTGCAATTCGTGATCGATCTGATTCACGCCTACGATGGCATCGGCTACACCCGCCAGCGGGCCAAGACCCTGGTTGAATCGGCCAAGGACCATCTGGCACTCTTTGCTGATTGCCCGGCGCGCGAGGCGATGCTGCGCCTGGCCGATTACATCGTCAGCCGCAGTCGCTGAGTTCGTTCCGATCACGCTGGCCCGGACCTGTCCAGGCGGGCTGCTGCAGCGCTCTGTTGGACGGCCAGGTCTGCCGGGCTGATGATGCCATGTCCATCACTCCTGCCGACGATACCTTCTCGACGGTTTTTGCGGACTGACGCTGCGGCCCTTGATTGTTCCGACGATCTTCGCGGCCTAGAGGCTCGGCACCGTTGAGAGTGTGGTCATAGTACTCAAGCTGGTCCTTACAGCGACAGCAAGAAACCTTTCAAGGCCGATTTCTCGACTGCATTTCGTCGCCGTTTCCGTTATTCTGATCATCAAAAGCTGTGGCGGCATCCTGCGGGTTGCCGCCAATTGCCCGTCTTGACCTTCCGGGAGGTGCCGATGTCGTCTTATGCCTGGTCCCCGGCCGATCTGCTGCAAACGTCAGGCAGTTACTGGTCGGCCTGTACGCTGCACGCCGCTGTCAAGCTTGATCTCTTCACGCCCCTGAGTGTGACCCCGCTTGCGGCCGGTCAACTTGCCGATCGTTGTCAACTCGACGAGCGCGGCTTGACGATGTTGCTGGATGCCCTGACCGCCCTGTTCCTGCTGGACAAGGAAGCCGGTGCCTACCGGGCGACGCCCTTTGCCAGCCAATATTTAAGCCGCGATTCCGAGGATTATCTGGGTCACATCATCATGCACCACCATCATCTGGTCGACAGCTGGTCACGTCTTGACGAATCGGTCCGCTCCGGCCGGCCCAGCCGCAAACGGGTGTCGCATGATGCGGCTGACGAGGAAAGAGAGAGTTTCCTGCTCGGTATGTACAACCTGGCGCGCATGATTGCGCCGCAGGTGGCGGCCCGGGTTGATTTGACCGGTCGACGTCATCTTCTCGACCTCGGCGGCGGGCCGGGCACCTATGCCATTCATTTCTGCCGGGAGAACCCCGAACTTCAGGCGACTGTTTTCGATCTGCCGGGGACGCGGCCGATTGCCGAACAGACGATTCGTCAGTTCGGCATGCAGCAGCGCATCGATTTCCTGCCCGGCGATTTTCAGACCGACCCGGTCGCCGGCGAGTATGATGTGGCCTGGTTGTCCCATGTCCTGCATGGCGAAGACCCGGTCGGTTGCGCCACCATGGTGGATAAGGCGGTCGCCACCCTGGTCCCCGGCGGGCTGCTGCTGGTGCAGGAGTTCATCCTCGACGACACGCGGACCCGACCGCTGTTCCCGGCCCTGTTCTCGTTGAACATGCTGCTGGGGACGCCATCGGGCCAAGCCTACAGTGCACGCGAGATCAAACAGATGCTTTCGGCGGCCGGCCTGGGACAGGTCAGACGTCTGCCAATCTCCCTGCCGAATGGCGCCGGGGTCATCTGCGGCGAGAAATCCGCCTGAGCGGCCGGCAAGCGCGAACCGATGGTGCAACGGCAAAAAATCCTGGTCGAAGGCATCGTGCAAGGGGTCGGTTTCCGACCGTTCATCTACCAGCTGGCGAAACGTCTGCACCTGGCGGGTGCCGTCTGGAATGACAGCCGCGGGGTCACCATCGACGTTGAGGGCACGCCGCAGGCCCTGACGGAACTGGTCGCCGCCATTCGTCGCGAAGCGCCTCCTCTGGCGGTCATCCAGGCGCTCACCGCGGAAAACCTGCCAGTCGGTGGTGCCGACACCTTCACGATTCTGGCAAGTGTCCAGGATCCGCAGCGCCGGGCCGAGATCTCGCCCGATACCTTTGTCTGTGCTGACTGCCGTGCGGAGCTCTTTGAGCCCACCGACCGCCGCTATCACTACCCGTTCATCAACTGCACCAATTGCGGGCCGCGTTTCACCATCGTCACCGGCATTCCCTACGACCGACCCCTCACCACCATGGCCGATTTTCCGCTCTGCCAGGCCTGTCGGGCTGAATACGAGGACCCGGCCTCACGACGTTTCCACGCCCAACCGAATGCCTGTCCGGACTGCGGCCCGCAACTGCGCCTGTTTGTCGCCGGGGAGGGCAACGCCGGGCGGCAAGATCCGCTGGCGGAAGCCTGCCGCAGACTGACTGCGGGGCAGATCGTTGCCATCAAGGGACTGGGCGGTTATCACCTGGCTGCCGATGCCACCAACGAAGCCGCCGTCACGGCGTTGCGCCGCCGCAAACAGCGCGATGAAAAACCCTTCGCCCTGATGGTCAAAGACCTGGCGGCGGCGCGCGAACTGGCCTTTGTCAACGACCTCGAGGCGCGGCTTCTGTCCGGTGTGGAACGACCGATCGTGCTGGTGAAGAAACGGTCCGGACATGGCCTGGCGGCGGGTCTTGCCCCCAATAACCGAAATTTCGGCATCATGCTGCCCTATACGCCGCTTCATCATCTGCTCTTCGCGCAGCCGTTTCGTGCCCTGGTCATGACCAGTGCCAATCTTTCCGATGAACCGATTGCCTATCAGGACGAAGAAGCCCGCCAGCGCCTGGCGGCCGTGGCCGATGCCTTTCTCTGCCATAATCGGCGGATTCACGTGCGGACCGATGATTCGATCGCCCGGGTAATGGCCGGGCAACCGCTGCTGCTGCGGCGATCCCGCGGTTATGTGCCGCGCGCGGTGACCCTGCCGATCGCCGCCCCGACGGTTCTGGCGGTCGGCGCGGAGTTGAAGAACACCGTCTGCCTGACGCGTGGCGACCGGGCTTTTCTCAGCCAGCACGTCGGTGATTTGCAGAACCCGCAAGCCTTCGCCTCCTTTCGAGAGACGATTGCGCATTTGCAGTCGATTCTCGAAGTGACCCCGGAGGCGGTCGCCCACGACCTGCATCCGGATTATCTGTCGACGCGCTATGCCGAGGAAGAATGCAGTCTGCCGCTGATCGCCGTGCAGCACCACCATGCCCACCTGGCCAGCTGTCTGGCGGAGTATGGTCAGCAGGATCCGGCGATCGGCGTGATCTTCGACGGCGTCGGCTACGGCGACGATCAGCAGATCTGGGGCGGCGAGTTTCTGGTCGGCGATCTGGCGGGCTACCAGCGCTTCGGCCATTTCCGGTATCAGCCGATGCCGGGAGGCGACTTGGCGACGCGGCATCCCTGGCGGATGGCTTTAAGTTACCTGCTGACGACCTACGGCGTTCTGCCGGAGGGCTTGACGATTTTCGATGGCCTGGACAGCAACGACCTGCGGCTGCTGATCCAGGCCATGAACCGGCGGATTAATGCGCCGCTCAGTTCCAGCTGCGGTCGCCTGTTCGATGCCGTGGCCGCTCTGATCGGCCTGCGTCAAGTGGTGAGTTTCGAAGGGCAGGCGGCCATGGAACTGGAGATGGTGGCCGATCCGGAGGTGTCCGCCGGCTATCCGTTTCAGCTCTCCTCGCCGCAGGGACAGATCATCTTCGACCCCTCCCGGATGATTCGAGAGATTGTCGAAGACCAACTCTCAGGAATGGCCCCAAGCCGGATCGCGGGACGTTTTCATCGGACGTTGGCCGAGATGATCACCGCGGTCTGCGATGATATCCGCCAGCGCACCGGGCTGCAGGACGTGGTCCTCTCCGGTGGTGTGTTCCAGAATGGTCTGCTGACAGAAATGACCGTGCCCCGTCTGACGCGGGCCGGCTTCCGGGTCCTGACCCATACCCTGGTCCCGCCCAACGACGGCGGCGTGGCCCTGGGGCAGGCCGCGGTTGCCCTGTGTCGACGCGGCCGGACCGGAGGCAACTAAATGCCGAGCGTGGCGGCGAGGCTCAGCAGCAAGGGGTCAATGCGGCGGCGTCCGCCCGCTGTGGTCTCCCGCAGAGACGTTTTGACAATGGACCCGCAGGCGAGTCCCAGCATCAGACCGCATTCCCC
This sequence comes from Desulfuromonadales bacterium, assembly GCA_037383085.1. Lineage (GTDB taxonomy): Bacteria > Desulfobacterota > Desulfuromonadia > Desulfuromonadales > BM103 > JARRPG01. Next base: position 24,161 of record JARRPG010000038.1, read on the forward strand.
GGCCAACAGGGTTTCGACAGCGGTGACGCCGTAGCGGGCAGCCAGCAGACGGTCGAAGCTGGAGGGAGAACCGCCCCGCTGATAATGGCCCAGCACCATGATCCGGGTTTCGAAGCCGATGCGATCCTTGATCTGGTCGGCGACCTGGCTGGCGCTGCCGGCGCCTTCGGCAACCATGATGATGGAATTGTCGCGGCCCTGACGAAAACGCTCCTTCAGGTTGGTACAGATCGTATCGATATCATAGGCGAATTCCGGCACCAGGGCATACTCGGCGCCGCAGGCGATGGCCGAGACCAGCGCCAGGTAGCCGCAATTGCGGCCCATGGTTTCGACCACGAAGGTTCGCTCGTGCGATGACGCCGTATCTTTCAGGCAGTCCACCGCGTGAATGATATTGTTCAGAGCGGTGTCGACGCCCAACGACATGTCGGTAAAAGGGATGTCGTTGTCGATCGATGCCGGAATGGCAATCACCGGCACCCCCTTGTCCTGCAGGGCCAAAGCGCCGCGGTGAGAACCGTCTCCGCCGATCACCACCAGGCCTTCGATGCGCAGATCCTCCAGGGTGGCAATCGCTTGGCGTTGCCCGGCCGCTTCGTACATCGCGGCGCAGCGCGCGCTCTGCAGAAAGGTGCCGCCCAATTGCAGGTTGCCGCTGACCGAGCGGGTCGTCAGCAGCTCATGCTGGCCATCGATCAGACCCTGATAACCTTTCTGAATGCCGATCACTTCCAGATCGTTGCACAGCCCGGCCCGAACCACAGCCCGAATGGCGGCGTTCATCCCGGAGCAATCGCCGCCGCTGGTCAGCACCGCAATACGTTTCATGGCTCACTCTCCCGGGTTTAACGAGAAGATCATTTGGCATTTTTGGTTCAGCCGCTGCGGCGAAGGAGACAGAACGTCTCTTTGCGGCAACGGCCCGTTCGCGCAGAACACAGCACGGAGCAAACATCTTAAAATCACGATGTCTGCCTCGACGGCGTGGCCTCTGATGGTTATAATGATCCTACCACAACATTCGTGAAACCGAAGGATAAGTGCCATGTACAACCGGATCATCCTGTTGATCACCACACTCTTGTTGGTCCTCCCAGCGGTTGGCCTGGGCAGCGTCAACCTCGCCGACAAGGTGATCGAACACCGCTTTGACAACGGTCTGCTGCTGCTGGTCGTTGAACGGCCGGAGACGCCGATCGTCTCCGCCTACATCACCATCGGGGTCGGTTCCGTCGATGAAACGAGCGAAACGCGCGGCGTCGCCCACCTGCTCGAACACATGTTGTTCAAAGGCACCAAAACGCTCGGCACAACCGATTACGCCAAAGAGAAGCCCCTTCTGGAGGAGATCGAAGCCGTCGGCAGCCGGCTCGATGCCTTGCGTCGGCAGCCGGATGCCGATCCGGCCCAACTCGCGAAACTGGCGCAGCGTCTGGCCGAACTGCAGGCGGAGCATAAAAAGTACGTCGTCAAGGACGTGTTTTCCAATATCTATGCTGAAAATGGCGGCGTCGGTTACAATGCCTTTACCAGCAAAGATCTGACCACCTACCTGATCTCGCTGCCGGCGAATAAACTCGAACTCTGGGCCTTGATCGAATCGGACCGGATGAAGAATCCGGTCCTCCGGGAGTTTTACACTGAACGGGATGTCATTCGTGAAGAGCGGCGGCGGTCCTACGACACCAACCCGGCCCGCAAGCACTATGAAAGCCTGATTGCCAATGCCTTCGAGGTGCACCCCTATCGCAATCCGATCATCGGCTGGCATTCCGATATTGCCAACCTGAGCCCGCAGAAAACCCGCGCCTTTCTGGAGAAGTATTACGCTCCGGTGAATACGGTGATCGCCCTGGTCGGCGATGTTGAGGCCGAAGCGGCGATCGATCTGGTCGGGCGCTATTTCGGGGACATCGCGCCGGGGACGCCGGTTCCACCGGTGACCGCCGTGGAACCGCAACAGGAGGGCGAGAAGCGGGTGGTCACCCTGTTCGATGCCGAACCGCGCCTGGCGATTGCCTGGCACAAACCGACCCTGCCGCACGCCGATGATTATGTTTTTGATCTGATCGACATGATCCTCGGCAGCGGCCGGACTTCGCGGCTCTACCGAGCCCTGGTCGAGGAGCAGAAGCTGGCCACGTCGGTCTCGGTTTTCGGTGCGCCCGGATCGCGGTACCCGAACCTGTTTGTGATCGAGGCCACGCCCCGTTATCCACACACCCCGGCGGAGCTGGAGGCGGCGATCGATGCCGAGCTCGCGCGGCTGCAACGCGAGCCGGTCGATGATGCCGAACTGAACAAAGTCAAAAACCGGCTGCAGACCGACCAGTTGCGCCAGCTGCGCAGCAATTCCGGGCTGGCCCGACTGTTGACCAGTTACCAGTCGCTGGTCGGCGACTGGCGTTACCTGACGAATTACGCGTCTGTGATTGACACCCTGACGGCCGCCGACATTCAAGACGTCGCGATGCGCTATTTCACTCCGGCCAATCGCACCGTCGTCGTTTTGCACCGGGAAGGGGAGACCCTATGAAAAACGTCCTTCTGCGGTTCCTGCCATGGTGTGGGGCGTGGCTTTTCGTTCTGCTCCTCGGCAGCGCCTGCACGCCGAGTCTGCCCCAACATCCCGACCAGCTGACATATCCGCCACTGGAATTCCACCTGCCGCAGGTCGACCAGCAGGTCCTGGACAACGGTCTGCGCCTTTACAGCAAGACCGACCGGGAGTTGCCGCTGGTGCAGATCACCGCTCTGGTCGGGGCGGGCGCCATCACCACGCCCCGCGAGAAAAGCGGATTCGCTTCGCTGTTCGGCGCCACCTGGCGCACCGGCGGGGCGGGCGCGCGCTCGGCAGCGGAACTGGATGCCTTCCTCGATCAACTGGCCGCCAACCTGACAACCAATCTGGGGCCGTATACCGCGCAGCTGGACCTCTCGCTGCGTGCCGACGATTTGGCTCAAGGCATTGCCCTGCTTGCCGATCTGCTGCGTCGCCCGGGGTTCGACGGCACGCGACTTGAACTGGCCCGCTTGCAAGCCCAGGAGCAGGTGCGCCGCCAGAATGACAATCCGCAGGCCATTGCCCGGCGGCTCCTGATGGCAGCACTCTACCCGGATCACTACCTGGGTTATACGCCGACCTTCGCAAGCCTGGCGGCCATCACTCGCGAGGACCTGGTCGCTTTTCACCAGCGGTATTTTGCGCCGAACACCTTGTGGCTGGCGGTCTCGGGCGATTTCGATCGGGACACCTTGGTCGCCCTGCTGGAGCAGTACTTCGGTGACTGGGCGTCGCGGCCGGTCCCCGAACAGCCTGTTCCATCAGTTGTTCGTCCCGATGCCGGGACCATCCGGGTGGTGCAGAAAGCGCTGCCACAGACCACGATCCTGATCGGCGATTTGGGGTTGACCAAGGATGACCCGGACCAGTATGCGGTGCGTGTGTTCAATTACATTCTGGGTGGCGGCGGCTTCAATTCCCGGATGATGCGCGAGATCCGCTCCGATCGCGGGCTGGCCTATTCGGCCTATTCTTACTTCCAGGTGGGACGCCGCCTGCCAGGGCCCTTTGTGGCCGGGACCGAAACCAAGAGCGAGTCCGTGGTCCCGGTGCTCCTGCTGACCCGTCAGATCATGACCGATTTGCGCGACCATCGCGTCACGGAGGATGAAATCAACCTGGCCAAGGAGAGTCAGATCAATTCCTTCGTGTTCGGCTTCGAGGACACCCACGCGGTGGTCAGCCGACAGATGACGCAGGACTTTTTCGGCTATCCGAAGGATTACCTGGAGACCTTCCGCGATCGCATCGCGGCCGTCACGGCGGCGGATATTTTGCGCGTTGCCCGTGAGTACGTCGATCTCTCACGTCAGCAGGTTGTCCTGGTCGGTGATGTCAATGCCTACCGGACCGGGTTGGACGCCACCGGTCTGCCGGTTGTCGAGGTCGATCCGCAGATTGACCCGTGACGAAAGAACGAGGCTTGCGTGAGTTCCTTACGTTCGGTGATCAACCGTAGCAAACATTTCTTCGACCACGACCTGTGGGTGTTGGACGCCGCTGACAAACGCTGGTGGCGGCGCTTCCTGCTGAGTCAGGGGCAAATCCTGACCATCGTCGTGCGGGGCTTCATCGCTGATGGCTGTATGCTGCGAGCTTCGGCGCTCACTTACACCACGCTGTTGTCCCTGGTTCCGCTGCTGGCGTTGATGTTTGCCGTGCTCAAGGGGTTAGGGGTGCAGAACGAACTGGAGCCGCTGGTGCTCAAAAATCTCGCGGTCGGCGGCGGGGCGGTGGTCACCAAAATTGTCGAATACATCAACAACACCAACGTGGCCCGGTTGGGCACCTTCGGCCTGATCTTCCTGGTGTTGACCGTATTGACCCTGTTGTCCAATATCGAAAAAACCTTTAACCGGGTTTGGGGCGTACAGGAAACCCGTCCGCTGTTACGACGGTTTACGGATTATTTCTCGGTGGTGACGATCGGGCCGCTATTCCTGGTCCTGGCCATTTCGATGACCAGCACCCTGAGAAGCCAGCAACTGGTTCAGTCGCTCCTCGATCAGCAATACATCGGCGAGGCCTTGTTGTCCCTCTTCGAGGTTCTGCCGTTCATGATCATGTGGCTGGTGTTTGCCGGTCTCTACCTGTTTATGCCGAACGTCAAAGTCAACCTTCGCGCGGCGTTGATCGGCGGTGTCTTCGGTGGGACGTTGTGGCAGGTCAGCCAGTGGGGCTATTTGAATTTTCAGGTTGGCGTGGCGCGCTACAATGCGATTTACGGGACCATGGCGGCTTTGCCGATCCTGATGGTCTGGCTCTATCTCTCCTGGATGATCGTCCTGCTGGGTCTGGAAATGACCTATGCGACCCAAAACCTGCGCAGCATTCGGCAGGATATCCGTGGATCCCGGGTGAATTTTGCCAGCCTGGAGTTCCTTTCACTGACGGTTCTGCTGTTTGTCGCCCGGCGTTTTTATCTCGGCAAGACCGCCCTCGACCAGGAGGCGTTGTCATCCCACTTGGATGTTCCCCCTCGCTTGTTGCGCAAGATCCTCGATGAACTGGTGCATCTTGGTCTCCTGGCCGAAATCGTTCAGGAGCATGACGGCACAGCTTACCAACCCGCCCAGGCCCTGGAGACGATCCGATTGTATGATGTGATCCGAGGGCTGGCCGTCGATGGTGTCGACTACAGCCAACTGGGCAGGACGCGCGAACGAAGCGTAATTGCCAAGGTTGCGGAACGCATGCATGCGGCCGAGAAAGAGGCGTTAGACAACCTGACCCTACGCGACCTGGTCTTACAGATTGAAGACGCACCGGATCAGGAGTGTGCCCCTCCGGCAGAGGCGGGCGGTTGATATCGGTTGAGTGTGAAGTGGCCGTTTTCATAAACGGCGTATGAAAACTGCGTGATCCAGTCCCCCAGGGCGATGAGTTCTCCATCGTCCTGTTTTTCGTGGAATGGGCAATGAAAATGCCCGGTGATGACGGCCGCGTGGCCTGCCGCCAAAATGGCCTGCGCATAGGTCCACAGAATCTCCCGCACCGGCCCGGTGCGACGTTGCTCTGTAGACTGCTTGCGACTGGCGTTGCTGGCCCGTGTAGCGATAGCGATCAACAGGCGATTCGGTAAGCTGCGGATCAGGCCGCGCATCAGAGCTGACCGCAGAACGCGGCGCAGCCGCCGGTAACCATGATCCGCCGGATCGGCGAGATCGCCATGCGCCAGATACACAGAGCGTCCATCGAGTTCGATGCTCCCCCCGTCCGGCAGGACACGGGCCTGCAGGCGTTCGGTAAAAACCGGCCCGAGATGGAAGTCGTGATTGCCTTCGACGCAAACCAGACGGGTGCCTTGCCGGCCCATCCGCTCCAGTGCATCGATCAGGGGGACATACACGGCAAGCGGCGTTTCTTTGCCAACCCAGAATTCAAAGATATCCCCCAGCAGGACCAGCAGGTCCGTCCGGCCGCACTGCTCTTCGAGAAAGGTCAGAAGAACACGGTAGTTCGGATCCTCCGGTTTGCAGAGGTGGGCATCGGCCAGGAAGAGGGCTCTCATGACCGCCACTATAGGAGCGTCAAGGGTCCTTGTCAACTCCAGGAAAAGTGATTAACACATCGAAATAACAGAGAAAGACCAGATTCGGACAGTTGCCGACGGCTTTTCAAGGAGCGGCTGGCGTGCTAGGCTTGAGACCAGAAGGCTGCGGGCCGTTTTTGTTTGATCCGGATGCGCGGTCCGTCATGGTCACGGGCCAGGTCCTTGGCGAGGTTGCCGGTTATGACGCAAAAAGAGAACATCATGCTCCCGGTGTACGGCATGTCGTGTCAGAAATGCGTTGCCAAAGTGACGGCTGCACTGGCTGCTGTCACGGGTGTCGAAGAGGTCGACGTGTCGCTGACCGCGCAACGGGCCCGGGTCACTGTCGTCCGGGACGGGACAACGCGGCAGCAGTTGGAAGAGGCGATCCGCGCTGCCGGTTTCCGACTCGAGGCAACCCCGGAAGAGGCTGGTGAAAAAAAGCCGGATGACCCTGCAACGGGGCCGAGTGAGGGGCGCCGGCAGACGGTGGTCTTCGCCCTGCAGGGGATGACCTGCGCCAATTGTGCGCGGACGATTGAAAAGGGTGTTGCGAAAATGCCCGGGGTGACCGATGCGACGGTGAATTTTGCCGCCGAAAAACTGAACGTAAGCTTCGATCCCGACCGGCTGGCGGCGACCGATGTCGCAGCCAAGGTCGGTGACCTGGGCTACCGGGCCGTTGCCGCCGGCGATCCGACCGCAGAAGACCCGGGGCGCCGCGAGCTGTTCTGGTTGCTGTTTGCCGCCGCTCTGGCGCTGCCGATCATGCCGTTGATGTGGTTTTTGCCTTTCGGTCCGGCGACCGGCTGGGTGATTTTGTCCCTGTCGACGGTTGTCCAGTTTTCTGCCGGCCTGACCTTTTATCGCAGTGCCTGGAAATCGCTGAAGAATGCGTCCGCCAACATGGATGTGCTGGTGGCCATGGGCATCACCGCCGCCTACGGCTATTCGCTGCTGGCT
>JARRPG010000039.1:0-24906 GCA_037383085.1 Desulfuromonadales bacterium
CCAGCAAAATCAAGGTCACAATTGCCAGCTTCAGGGAACAGAAAAAATCCCACAGCCGGTCCGTAAAACTTACTTGCTTGCTCAAATGTTTGCTCCTGGGAGGGAGGATGACATCTCGGTGCTTGGCCACCCTCATAAAACTGAGGCTGCCGAAGCAAAACAGAACCTGTTTTGCACCACAGCAGCGCTCGTCAAAATAATATGACTCTTTTGGTCCTGTCAAGGTTGGCGAAAAGGCCGCGCTTCGCGCGGTCAGCCCGCTGGGACGACCTCAAACGGAAAAAGTGAACAAAATCAGTCTTCTTTTTTCGGTTTTGCGGGGATCAGCCGAAATCGGCAGCCAAGCGTTTCTTCAGAGCCTCGGCCTTGCCCTGAACACTTTCGGCCAGATCGGCTTTGAATTGATCCAATCGATTCGCGAGTTCGCTGTCCGCGATGGCCAGCATTTGCGCGGCGAAAATCCCGGCATTGCGCGCTTCGCTTCGCGGACAAAGGTTGCCGTGCGCTCCGGCGTACGGTGCGCACTGGAAACGGTCATTTCAAAGGGAATGCCGAACTGATGCAGGGCCAGTGCAGCTTCCTTCATGATCTCGTAATCGTTGTCGCTTCCCATCAGGATGCCGACCAAAGGCTTATTATTCATTTGTGATCCTCATGTATACGTGTTTTTGATTTTTCCATGATCCGCGTCCCGCATGCCAGCCTCGAATCGCTAGCGGTTCAGGGCCTTTTTCCCGATATCCTTGCGAAAGTGGACCCCTTGCCAGTTGATGCGATCGACGGCACTGTAGGCGCATTCGATGGCTTCGGCAACGCTGTCGCCGAGCCCGGTGACGCCGAGGACACGGCCGCCGCTGTTGACGATCTTGCCATCCTGGTAAGCGGTCCCGGCGTGAAACACGTAAACGTCATCCATCTTCATAACCGTGTCCAGGCCCGTGATCTCGAACCCCTTGTCGTAGGCCATCGGATAGCCGCCGGAGGCCATCACCACGCAAACTGCGGCCTTGTCATGCCAGGCAATCGTGTCCTGTCCGAGGTTGCCCCGTGCGCAGGCGCGCAACACAGGAACGATATCCGATTTCATGCGCATCAGCAGCGGCTGTGCTTCCGGATCACCGAAGCGGGCATTGAATTCAACCACCCGCGGTCTGCCATTCTGAATCATCAGGCCCACGTACAGGATACCACTGTACGGACAACCTTCAGCGGCCATTCCGGCAATGGTCGGTTTGACGATCGTTGCGACAATTTCGTCATGCAGTTCAGGGGTGACCACCGGTGCAGGTGAATAAGCCCCCATGCCACCGGTATTCGGCCCCTCATCGTTGTCGAAGGCGCGCTTGTGATCCTGTGAAGAGGCCAGCGGCAAAATATTTTTGCCGTCGGTAAAAGCGAAAAAAGAGGCTTCCTCGCCGGTCATGAACTCCTCGATGACGACCCGGGTTCCGGCGTCGCCAAACACCTTGTCGCGCATGATTTCGTCAACCGCCGCCAGAGCCTGCTCTTCGGACATGGCGACCACCACGCCTTTGCCGGCGGCAAGGCCATCGGCCTTGACAACGATCGGCGCACCCTGTCGCCTGATATAAGCCAGCGCTTCATCCCGATCGGCAAATGTTGCGTAAGCCGCTGTCGGGATATGGAATTTTTTCATCAGGTCTTTGGAAAAGCTTTTGCTCCCCTCGATCCGGGCGGCGGATTGGTTGGGCCCGAATATTTCCAGGCCGACCGCCTGGAAGCGATCGACGATCCCCAGTGTCAGGGGGACTTCCGGGCCCACCACCGTCAGATCGATCCGTTCGGCCTGGGCGAAGTCCAACAGGGCGTCGATATCGTCAGCCGCAATGTGCACGCAATCGGCGAGATTGGCGATACCCGGATTCCCCGGCGCACAGTAGAGGGTCTCGACGAGAGGGGATTGAGCGATCTTCCAGACCAGGGCGTGTTCACGCCCGCCACCGCCGACAACCAGAATCTTCATCACACAACCCTTTCGCGGAAGCTGAAGGAAAGACCGGAGACAGAACTCCGGCACAAGGCGGCCAACAGCCTGCCCGCCCCGAACTTCCTGTTAATGGCGGAAATGCCGCATGCCGGTAAAGACCATGGCCAGGTCATGCTCATCGGCTGCGGCGATAATGTCCTGATCACGAATCGAGCCACCCGGCTGAATGACCGCACGAATGCCGACAGCGGCCGCATTGTCGATTCCATCACGGAAGGGGAAGAAGGCATCCGAGGCCATGACGGCGCCATTGATGTCCAGGCCGGCATGTTCGGCCTTGATCGCGGCAATGCGGGCGGAATTGACGCGACTCATCTGCCCGGCCCCGACACCGATCGTCATGGCGTCTTTGCCATAGACGATGGCATTCGATTTAACGAACTTGGCCACCCGCCAGGTAAAAAGCAGGTCCTGCATCTCCTCGTCGCTTGGGGCCCGTTTACTGACCACCTGCAATTCACCGATCAGGTCGAGGTCACACTCCTGAACCAGAAGGCCGCCATTCACCTTTTTCAAATCGAGGCGTGGAGAGGCCTGTTCCGGCCATTCACCGCAGGCGAGCAGGCGGACGTTCTTTTTCGCAGCCACGGCCTCCACCGCGGCAACACTGACCTTCGGCGCAATGATCACCTCGACGAACTGCTGATCGACGATCGCCCGGGCGGTTTCGGCATCGAGTTCCTGATTGAACGCAATGATACCGCCGAAGGCCGACTCGGTATCGGTGCTGAATGCACGCTGGTAGGCGGCCAGGAGCGTTTCGCCGTAGGCCACGCCGCAAGGATTGGCGTGTTTGACAATGACGCAGGCCGGTCGCTCGTTGAACTGCTTGACGCATTCCAGAGCGGCATCGGTGTCCGCGATGTTGTTATAGGACAACTGCTTGCCCTGCAGCTGGCGGGCGGTGGCGATCGATGCTTCGCCGACATGGGGTTCGATGTAGAAGGCAGCCTTCTGATGCGGGTTCTCGCCGTAGCGCATGACCTCGGCCCGCCGGTACTGAAAGGTCAAAGCACTCGGGAAATCAGTGCTGTCCTCATCGATGCGGCGCCCGAGCCAGTTCGAGATCGCAGCATCGTAGGCAGCGGTCCGCTGGTACACTTTCAGCGCGAGGCGGGCGTTGGTCTGCCGGGACACGCTGCCCGCATTCGATTTCATTTCGTCGAGGATGACGGCATAATCGACCGGGTCGACGATCACAGTCACCGACTGATTGTTCTTGGCGGCACTGCGCAGCATGGTCGGCCCGCCGATGTCGATATTTTCGATCGCCTCCTCAAGCGTGCAGTCCGGGTTGGCGATCGTGCCCTCGAAAGGGTACAGATTGACGACCACCATGTCGATCGGTGCAATGTCATGTTCGGCCATCTTGGCCACATGATCCGGATTGTCCCGCAGGCCAAGCAGACCCCCGTGGATTTTCGGGTGCAGGGTCTTGACCCGACCATCGAGCATTTCCGGAAAACCGGTATGCTCGGACACATCCTTCACCGTAACGCCGGCCTCACGCAGCATGGTTGCAGTTCCGCCTGTCGAAAGGATTTCGACACCAAAGGCGCTCATTCCTTTGGCAAAATCGACGATACCGGTCTTGTCGGAAACACTGATTAATGCTCGTTTTATGACAGCCATTCGGGACCTCCCCAAAGATTCGATTGATGTGTCCCTCCGGCATCCAAAGTCGATGCCGCGAGGGTTGCGATTCTGCCTTCAGCTGGACGTGGCACACAGGAACTGCAGGTCATACGCCTTGAAAGCCGGCTTGCCTGACAAGGACAGAGGCTGTACCCGCTAAAGCAGTTCGGTCACGCGCTACGCGCCGCAAGGCGCCCCCGGAAAAGCCCGCGGGCCAGTCAGCACAGTGTGGGCCTCAAGGGAGGTTTTATCTAACATGCCTCCGGCAGCAAGGCAACCCTTTTCGGGGCTTCGTGCGACCCTAGGAGATCGAACGGCAGGTCGCGTTTACGGCAACGGAGGGGGACCTATTAGCGCACTTGATCTAGCGGTTTTCGGGTCAAGTCCGTCAGCAGACTCCGGCGTCCGGGTCGGCGAGCTGCTGATGCGCCTCGGGGTCGATGAAGACACGCGGCACGCGCTTGCCGATCAGACAAAAGACTTCGTAGGTAATCGAGCCCACCTTCGCGGCCCATTCTGCGGCAGAAATGCAATCGTCGCCATCCCGGCCAAGCAGGGTGACCGGGTCGCCGACACGGACACCTGACAGGTCGGTGACGTCCACCAGGATCCAGTCCATGCAGACGGTCCCGACCACCGGCGCTCGAGAACCGTCAATGAGAACCTCGCCCTGGTTGCTCAGCAACCGGTTGTAACCGTCCGCGTAGCCCACCGGGATCGCGGCAATGCGTGACGGCCTGCGGGTCACGAACCGGTGACCGTAGGAAATGCCCTCCCCGGACTGCAGATCCTTGAGTTGTGCCACCTGGCTGACGAAATGCATCACCGGCTCCTGGCGCAGCGGGTGGGCATAGGGCCCTCCGGTCAAGCCGCCGTACAGTGCGATTCCCGGTCGAACCAGATTGCAGCCGGCGAGTTCCCGGCTGTAAAGGCCGGCACTGTTGGCAATATGCCGGTGCCGCGGTCGGAAACCCTGGTTCGTGACCGTTGCCACCACGTCATGGAAGGCCTGGTACTGCACGGTGGTGAACGTCCGTTCCGGTTCATCAGCAACGGCAAGATGCGTCATCAGCCCGACCATATCCAGGTGGGTCAATCCTTTCAGTGCGGCCAGAACATCATCGAGTTGCGCTACCCGAAAACCGAGCCGGCCCATACCGGTATCGACTTTGAGATGATAGGCGATCCTTGCGCCATATTCGGCCGCAGCGCGCTCAAGCCGGCAGGCCGTTTCCAGGTCGTAAATCACCGGGGTCAGTCGATGTCTAAGGACAGCGTCCTCCTGCCCGGGGAAAGCACTGCCGAGAACCAGGATCGGCTGTTCGATACCAATCTCCCGCAAGACCACCCCTTCCTCGACCAGGGCGACACCGAACTGACTGGCGCCGGCTTCGGCCAAGGCCGGAGCGACACCGGGCACACCGTGACCGTAGGCGTCGGCCTTGACCACAGCCAGGATGTCGCAATCCGGTCCGGCGATTTTTTGCATGGCGCGGAAATTATGCCGCAAGGCGGCCAGATTGATTTCGACCCGAGTCGGACGATCTGCAGACATGACAACTCCATCCAGTCACTGAAACCCTCAAGGGGAAATTATTAAATCACGCGATTGAAAGGGGTGTAAAGAAAAAGCGAGGTGCGAGGTCTGAGGTGCGAGGTGCGAGGTGCGAGGTGCGAGGTGCGAGGTGCGAGGTGCGAGGTGCGAGGTGCGAGGTGCGAGGCAGTGTCCTTTCGGTCAAACGCAGGTCAAGCTTTTTCGCGTCTCGCACTTCGCACTTCAGCTTTTCTGACTCGTTATGAAGTTGACACTCACGTGTGCAGTATTCTAGTGTGAGGACTCAGGTCGCGGATAATCACAGGATGCGTTTGCCGGCCGTGAATGACAGCAACGCATGCAGACCCGGCTTGACCGAAACACAAAACTGATTGCACCACCGCTAGGGGAGTCGTTGTTTACTGAGAGTTTCGTCTGGCGACGGAACGACCCTTGGAACCTGATCCGGATCATGCCGGCGGAGGGAAGCGGACTGGTCAGCAACGAGCAATGCCCGAGAGGGACAAGCGCCGTGGCACCAGCCGGGGCGCTTCTTTACTTTCTGGCGGACCTTAGGGCCAGGACGCTATCAGCGGATCGGCCGCTTCACCTTGCCGGTTGCGCCCTCTTTTGCAACGGCCGTCGCGAGGAGACAACATGATTCATGGCCTCTACCTGATCACCCCGCAAGGGAGCGAAGAGCAGATCGTCGGGACCGTTTGCCGCGCCCTGCATGGCGGCGCCCGCATTGTTCAGTACCGTGACAAACAGCGCAACAGGACGGAGCAGATCGGGCTGGCCCGGCAATTGGCCCAACTCTGTCGAGCTGCCGGTGCGATCTTTCTGGTCAACGACCTGCCGGAACTGGCCATGGAAGGCTTTGCCGACGGGGTTCACCTCGGTCAGCAGGACGGCTCGATACACGATGCGCGCCGGCTGCTCGGAGCCGACAAGCTGATCGGCGTCTCGACCCGGACGGTCGACCAGGCCCTGCGGGCGGAGATGGCCGGAGCGGATTATATCGGCGTCGGCAGCATTTTCCCGACCGAGACCAAAGAGGATGCCGAACAGGTTGGTCTGGAAACGCTGGGCAAGGTCCGCAGAGCGGTCAAAATTCCGATTGTCGCCATTGGCGGCATCAGCGGCGAAAATGGTGCGGAGGTCATCACCGCCGGAGCCGACGCCTTGGCGGTTGTCTCAGCCGTTGCCGGGGACACAAATCCGGCGCTGGCGGCCAGAGAGCTTGCGCTTCTGTTCAACAGCAGGCAGCCGCGCGAGGCCGCCCGGGTCATGACAATTGCCGGGTCCGATTCCGGGGGCGGTGCGGGTGTCCAGGCCGATTTGAAAACCATCAGCCTGCTCGGTGCCTACGGCACCAGCGCCATCACCGTGCTCACCGCCCAGAACACCCTCGGCGTTCAAGGCCTGGCACCGGCATCGGCCCGTTTCGTGACCCTCCAGGTGGAAACCGTTCTCGAAGACATCGGTACCGACACGATCAAGACTGGAATGCTCTACGACAGCGAAATCGTCCAGGCCGTCGCCGGGCTGATCCGCAAACACAATCTGCTGAGCGTCATTGACCCGGTGATGATTGCCAAAGGGGGGACCCCGCTGCTGAAGCAGGACGCCGTCGAAGCGGTTCGCAGCGAGCTTCTGCCAGCCACCTACCTGCTGACGCCGAATATCCTGGAAGCCGAAACGCTGACCGGCCGGACCATCCGAACGTTGTCGGACATGGAAGACGCCGCCCGACAATTGCAGGCCATGGGCCCCCGGCATGTGCTGCTCAAGGGGGGGCACCGTGAGGACGATGCGGTGGATGTCCTGCTGGCTGGATCGACCGTTCATCGCTTGCCCGCGGAAAAGCTGGCCTCGCCGCACACCCATGGCACCGGCTGTTCCTATGCAGCGGCTCTGGCAACCCTTCTGGCCATGGGCCTGCCATTGCCCCGGGCAGCGAAAACCGCCAAGCACTTTATCGACGCGGCCATCCGCGCGGCCGTCCCGATCGGCAGTGGCCACGGGCCGATCAATCATTTCGCCGGAGCCAGAGCCGTAACGCACGAAATCGAACCGGACAAACGCAGATAAACCATCGACAGGCCGCCTTCCCCTTTGCAGGGCCCTTTCTCTCAAGATGAGGCGATATGAAGCAACACAGCTCCCAGACGCAACTCGAATTGGCCCGCCAGGGCATTGTCACCGACAAGATGCGGCACGCCGCGGCCGCCGAAGGCATCGATCCGGACATCCTGCGGCAGCGCATCGCCCGGGGAACGGCGGTCATCTGCCACAACAACAAGCACGCCAACGGAGTCCCGCTGGCCGTCGGCCAGGGTCTGCGGACCAAAGTCAATGCCAACATCGGCACCAGTAAGGACGACACCAGCATCGACAAGGAACTGGAAAAAGCCCGGGTCGCCGTGGCCGCCGGCGCGGATGCCCTCATGGACCTGTCCACCGGAGGACCGATCGATGCGATCCGTGCCGCAATTATCAATCAGACAAGTGCCTGTATCGGCTCGGTGCCGCTCTACCAGGCCGCGGTCGACACGGTCACCCGCCGAGGCAAGGCCATGGTCGATATGACCGTTGACGAAATCTTTGCCGGGATCGTCAAACATCTTGATGACGGCGTCGATTTTATCACCGTGCATTGCGGGGTCACGCGAGAGACGGTCGCGCGGATGGACAATGAAGGACGGATCATGGAGGTGGTCTCCCGCGGCGGTTCTTTCACCGTGGAATGGATGACCCACAACAACGCCGAGAACCCGCTGTTCGAGCACTTCGACCGTCTTCTGGAGATCGTCAAGCCCTATGACGCCACCTTGTCACTCGGCGACGGCTTTCGGCCCGGCTGTCTGGCCGACGCCACCGACCGCGCCCAGATCCATGAGCTGATCCTGCTTGGTGAACTGGCCCAGCGGGCCTGGGAGTCGGGGGTGCAGGTGATGATCGAAGGGCCCGGCCATGTGCCGCTGAATCAGATCGAAGCCAACATTCAACTACAGACACGCCTCTGCCACGGCGCCCCCTTCTACGTTCTCGGGCCGCTGGTCACCGACATCGCGCCCGGCTATGACCACATCACCTGTGCCATCGGCGGAACGATCGCGGCGGCCGCCGGGGCTGATTTTCTCTGCTATGTCACGCCAAGCGAACATCTGCGTTTGCCGACCATCGAAGATGTCCACGAGGGGGTCATGGCCAGCCGCATCGCCGCCCATGCCGCCGATATCGTCAAGGGTGTGCCTGGCGCCATCGACAAGGATATCGCCATGGCCAAGTGCCGCAAGCAACTCGACTGGGAAGGCCAGTTTGCCCTCGCCCTGGATCCGGAAAAAGCGCGCCGTCTGCGCGCCGAGTCGGGGGTCGATGAGGAACACGGCGCCTGTACCATGTGCGGCGAGTTCTGTGCCTACGATGTCATGAACCGGAGGAAAACTTCTTAAAAAGCAAGTGCTGAGCGATGGGCGATGAGCGATGAGTGAATAAAGAGGGCGTTGGTCTTAAAACCAGCGCCCTCTTTACTTTGCTTGGCTAAGCAGTTTTAAGAGTTTTTTGACCTCATCGCTCAGCCCTCATCGCTCAGCCCTTATTACTCAGTATTCATCGCTCATCGCTCAGCACTGCCTTCCCTCTCCGGTCGTTCTTCGCTCAAATACGTATAAGAAAGCAGCATCTTGTCGAGCAATTCGATGAAATGGCTGGTTTCCTGGAAGGAGATTCGGCCCGAAGCGACCCGTTTTTCCAGGTTGTCACGCACGTGCTTGAGAATCTCCGGTCCTTTGTACTGGACGTACTTGAGGCTTTCCCAGGTCGCATCCCCCTGAATCACCGTGTCGATTTTATAATTGGTCTTCTTGTTAAATGTGATGTGCACGGCATTGGTATCGCCGAACAAGTTATGCAGATCGCCGAGGATTTCCTGATACGCGCCGATCATGAAAAACCCGACATAATAATCCTCATCACTTTCGACGCGGTGCAGCGGCAGATATTTCGTGCGGCCGTTCTCGCCGACGAAACTGCTGACCTCGCCGTCGGAATCGCAAGTAATATCAGCGATGGTGGCCATGACATCGGGTTTCTGGCTGAGCCGCTGCAGAGGCATGATCGGAAACAGCTGGTCAATGGCCCAGGAGTCGGGGACCGACTGGAACAACGAAAAATTGGCAAAGTAGGTCTGGCGCAGGCTCAACTGAAAATTTTGCAAATCATCGGGAACGTCACGCATACGGCCGACGATGTCGTTAATCTCGATGAAAATCTTGCTGCAGAGCCATTCCGCCAGGGCCCGGTCATGCAGGTTGAGATAGCCGAGGTTGAACAGGCTGCTCGCTTCCTGGATCAGCTGCAGGGTATCGTGATAATCCTCACGCAGCGAGTGCCGGTCAAGGCTCTGGTAGATATCGACCAGCTTTTTGACGGTTGGCGAAAGCTTGGCGGTCTCCTTGAGGACATCGGCGTAATCGGGCAGAGCGTTCTGGGTGTTGGTATTCAGGATATTGGTCACCAGAACGGAATAGTGCGCGACGATCGCCCGGCCCGATTCGGAAATAATGTTTGGGCAAGGCACCTCGGCCGTATCACAGACATTCTTGATCTGATAGATCACATCGTTGGCATACTCTTCGATCGAATAGTTGATGCTCGAAAAGTAACTCGATTTCGAGCCATCGTAATCGACCCCCAGGCCACCGCCGACATCCAGGTATTCGAGGCCGACGCCCATTTTGCGCATTTCGGCATAGATTCGGGCCCCCTCGACCAGCGCCGTCTTGATCTTGTCGATTTTGGTGATCTGGCTGCCGATGTGAAAGTGCAAAAGCTTGACGCGGTTCAGCAGCTTGTGTTCTTCGAGCAGATCGACAGCGGCCAGCAGTTCGGAAATCCGAAGACCGAACTTGGCGTCCGTGCCTCCCGAAGTGGCCCATTTGCCGGTGCCTTTGGAGGACAGTCTGACCCGGATACCGAGCTTCGGAACGATGCCGGTCTGCTTCGAAAGGGCAATGATCTTTTCCAGCTCGAAGAGTTTTTCGACGACGATGGTAATGTCATAGCCGATCTTGTTGGCGTAAAGAACCGTCTCGATATAATCCCGGTCCTTGTAACCGTTACAGACAATCGGCAGTTTTTGCCCGGTGGCAAAGGAAATCGCCGCCACCAGTTCCGGTTTCGAACCGACCTCCAGGCCGATCCGGTGTTTTTTGCCGAATTCGGTGATCGCCTCGACAACCTGACGCTGCTGGTTGACTTTAATCGGGAAGAAAGTCTGGTAACCGGCCGGGTAATGATATTCATCAATGGCATTGTCGAAGGCCCGGTTGATGGCATCGATCCGCCCTTTCAGGACGTTCATGAAGCGCAGCAAAATCGGTGGCTTGATCTTGCGCTTGATCAGATCGTCCATCAGGGCCCGCAGGTCGATGGCATATTTCGAGTGCGGAGAGGGGTGGACACAGACATGGCCCCGCCGATTGATCGAAAAGAAGCCGTCGCCCCAGTTCTCGATGTTATAGACCCTCGCTGCCTGTTTGGTACTCCAACGTTCCATCAGCTACCTCGTGGATGAAATATGAAAACCGCGCCGGATTGCCTTCCTGTCGCAGTATAAACCTGTTCTTTACGACAGGCGACTGCGAAAATCCTCGTACTCGAAACTGCGGACCACCCGCAGCCCGCCGGTTTCCGGCTCGTAAACACAGAGATGGGGCAGCGCGATGCCATTGAAGGTGGTGGTCTTCACCATCGTGTAGTGCGCCATATCCAGAAAGGCCAGACGGTCGCCGGCCTGCAGAGGTTTTGCAAAGGACCAGTCGCCGATAATGTCGCCAGCCAGACAGGACGGTCCGCCCAGGCGATAGGTGTGCGCCTGTATGCCGGGGTCCTCGCCGCCGTAAATGTCCGGCCGGTACGGCATCTCGAGGATATCCGGCATGTGACAGGTGGCGGACACATCCAGGATCGCTGTCGGAATCTCGTTCGGCACGACGTCCAGGACTTCGCCGACCAGCAGACCGGTGCCGATCACGACCGCCTCACCGGGTTCAAGGTAAACTTCGACGGCATATTTCTCGCGGAAGTACTTGACCAGTTCGACCAGGCCGTCAATGTCGTAACCTTCTCGCGTGATATGATGGCCACCACCGAGATTCAGCCATTTCATAGCCGGCAGGAATTCGCCGAACTTGTCCTCGAACACCGCCGCGGTCCGGGCCAGCGGCTCGAACAGGTGCTCGCACAGGGTATGGAAATGCAGGCCCTCGATCCCCTGCAGCGATTGGCCGTCGAAGGCGCGGCGCGGGATTCCGAGCCGGGAATTTTTGGCACAGGGGTCGTAAATTTCCGTATGCCCCTCGGAATGTTCCGGATTGACGCGCAGACCGATGGAGACGCGCTCCGCCTGAGGCTCCCACAAGGGGCGGAAGCGCTCCAGTTGACCGAAGGAGTTGAATACCAAATGATCGGAGATCGTCAGGAGATCCTCGACATCGCTGGTTTTGAAGGCGGCGGCAAAAGAATGAACTTCGCCGCCGAAGGTTTCCCGACCGAGACGGGCTTCCCAGGGTGACGACGCACAGACCCCCTGCAGGGTCTCCCGAATCAGCGGAAAGGTACTCCACATGGCAAAGGCCTTGAGCGCCATGAGGATCTTCGCTCCACTGCGCCGCTGGACTTCATCGAGAATCGCCAGGTTGTGGCGTAGCCGTCCAAGGTCGATCACGTAGGACGGCGATGGGGCGAGAGCGAGGATATTGGGGATGTCGATGCCGATCAAAACAAACCTTTTATGGGCCACAAAGACTCAAAGACACAAAGCCAAGACAATGGCGAGGTTCCTCATAGAGATAATCATCAAATCTTTGTGGCTTCGTTTCTTGGTGGCGAAAGGGTTTAAAGTGGCGGCCAGTAGCCGTTATCGATCACTGTATGCGGCAGACCCATCGGACCGACCTCAGCGAGGAAGGGTTCGGGGTCGAATTGCTCCATGTTCCAGACGCCCGGCTTGTGCCACTGTCCCGTGAGCATCATGATGCCGCCGACGACGGCGGGCACACCGGTGGTGTAACTGATGGCTTGGGAATTCACCTCCCGGTAACACTGCTCGTGGTCACAGATATTGTAGATGTAAACCTGCCGGGGTTGACCGTCCTTGATGCCGCGGGCAATAACGCCGATGCAGGTCTTGCCCTTGGTCAGCGGGCCGAGTGAACCGGGATCGGGAAGCACCGCCTTGAGAAACTGCAGCGGGACAATCTGTTGCCCCTGGTACGCGACCGGGTCGATGCGGGTCATGCCGACATTCTGCAGGACTTCCAGGTGCTTGAGGTAGTTGTCGGAGAAGGTCATCCAGAACTGGGCTTTTTGAATGCTTGGGATGTGCTTGACGAGAGACTCCATCTCTTCATGGTACATCCGATAAATCTTCAGCGTGCCGATCCCTTCCGGGAATTCGAACAGCCGGCGGGTTGACAGGGCCTCGGTTTCCACCCAGTCGCCATTCTCCCAGTGCCGACAGGGGGCGGTGACTTCACGAATGTTGATCTCCGGATTGAAATTGGTAGCAAAGGGCTGACCATGACTACCGGCATTGGCGTCGATGATATCGAGCTGCTGAATCTCATCCAGGTACTGTTTGGCCACCAGGGCTGTATAGACGTTGGTCATCCCCGGGTCGAAGCCACTGCCAAGCAGTGCCATGCGTCCTTGTGCAACGAAACGGTCGTGATAATCCCACTGCCAGCGATATTCGAACTTGGCCGAATCGCGCGGCTCGTAATTGGCGGTATCC
Source organism: Desulfuromonadales bacterium (assembly GCA_037383085.1). Classification (GTDB taxonomy): domain Bacteria; phylum Desulfobacterota; class Desulfuromonadia; order Desulfuromonadales; family BM103; genus JARRPG01. The sequence goes on from JARRPG010000039.1 coordinate 12,979, forward strand.
AGATAATCCACACCGGCTGCGAGGCAGGCCTCCATGATCGTCAGATCCTGGTAGGGCAGAGCCACGTTGATCACCAGTTGCGGCTTTTCCTTTGCCAGCAGGGCGGTCAATTCGCTGACCTGGTCGGCATCGACGTGTGCCGTTCGGACGGTGGCCAGGTCGATTTCGGCGGCGATCGCATCACATTTCGACAGCGTACGCGAGGCCAGCACAATGTCCGAAAAGATATCCGTGCGTTGGGCACATTTATGGGTGACGACCCGGCCGACCCCACCGGCGCCAATGATCAAGACTTTACTCATCACAAAAACTCCTCACGGGTTTGACGTTCGGGAGACGATCGAACCGTCATCAAACTGACTTTCTCCTCTCATCTCCCCCGTCGTGTCAACAGAAAAATCCTTCACCGCAACGTCAGAACTGCCGGGAACCTGCCGGACTGACGCCAGGCGTTCCAAATCCGCCCCTGATGACCACGGCCATCGGACAAATTCGGTAACAACCGGTTCACATCCGAAGCCGCTCTGATGTATGCTTTCTGACAATAGAAACATAATTTTTCAGAATCGCAAAATTTGGTGATCTGTATGATGACAATCCGCAAACGTTCCGTTCACTTCCTCTGGGCATTCACCCTGTTCATTTTGACGGCATGCACCATGACACAGGCTCCGATCGGTAACCCCGAAGCACCCTATCCTCCCCGGGATGTCGTCGTCGGCGACATCTATCATCTGCCGACCGGCGTCAAAGTCAGCACCGAGGAGATGCTGGCCGCGATCAGCGACGCACGCATCGTCTATGTTGGCGAGACCCACGACAATCCGGCCGCCCATCGGCTGCAGTTGAAAATCCTCAAGGACATGGTCGCGCGTTACCCGGGGCAGGTCAGTCTCGGCATGGAGATGTTTAACCGCAGCCAGCAGGAGGTTCTCGATCGCTGGGTCACTGGGATGCTGGACGAAAAGACCTTTCTGAAAGACGTCGACTGGTACGGCACCTGGAAAATGGACTTCGCTTACTATGCCGACATCCTCCATTTTGCCCGGGACGCCGGTATTCCGGTCATTGGTCTGAATGCAACCCAGGAGATGGTCCGCGCCCTTGGCCGCCAGACGCCCGAGGAACTCGACCCGCAGACCCGGAGTCAGCTTCCCGAATTCGATTTCGATGATCCTTACCAGACGGCGATGACCAAAGCAATCTATGCCGATCATACCCAGGGAGAAAGTATGCTCGCCGGTTTCCAGCGCATTCAGACCCTGTGGGATGAAACCATGGCGGAAAGCATCACCCGCCACCTGCAGGCCAAGGGACCAAACCAGCGGATGGTGGTGCTGGCAGGGGGCAACCATATCCGCTACGGCTTCGGCATTCCCCGGCGCGTGTTCCGACGCCTGCCGACTTCTTATGTGCTGGTCGGCGTGCGTGAAATCGACCTGCCAAAGGACAAGCAGGACGGGTTGATGGATGTCGAGATGCCGCCGTTTCCGATGCCCCCCTACGATTATCTGGTCTACACGGCGTACGAAAGCCTGGACAGCAAACGCGTCAAGCTCGGTGTGCACATGAAAGAGGAGAATGGCCGGGTTGTCGTGGAGGCCGTTGTGCCGCAGTCCGCTGCCGATTTGGCGGGAGTGCGTCAAGGTGACGTGATCGTGGCCCTCGGCGAGACCGAGATCGCGGATATGTTCGACCTGATCTACGCGGTCCGCCAATACGCGTCCGGCGATCAGAGCGTGATGATTGTGGAACGCGACCAGACCCCGATCACCTTGAACGTCACGTTCACACCGATGCCCGAGGCCGACCGGAAAGTTCATCCACAAGAATAAGGCATCGATTTTAAGGGTGTTGGCAAGAGACCCGTCCAACGTCCAGCGCCACCCGGGATGTCCGGGTGGCGCTGGTGTTTTTCAGGGCGATTCTCAGCCGCGAACGCGTGCGGCATGCCGTTACCTCAGGCCTTGCCGGCGCTCCCCAGAACCGTCTCGTTTTTGTGCTTGAGAAGCTTGATCAATTCCTTGCGCGCCGCCCCCAGGTACTTGCGCGGATCGAACTCGGAGGGGTTGTTGGCCAGGTATTCGCGGACCTTGGCCGTCACCACCAGGCGGCCATCGGAATCGATACATCGGAATCGATAGTGATCTTGCAGACGGCACGCTTGGCCGCTCGACGCAACTGCTCTTCGGGGACACCGACGGCGCCCTCCATGTGGCCGCCATACTGGTTGATCAGGGCGACGTAGTCCTGGACGACGCTCGATGCGCCATGCAGGACAATGGGAAAGCCGGGAATCCGTCTTTCGATCTCCTCGAGGATGTCAAAACGCAAGGGTGGCACCTCTTCACCCTCTTTGAGCTTGAACTTGTAGGCCCCGTGGCTGGTGCCGATCGAAATGGCCAGAGAATCGACGCCGGTCTTTTTGACGAAATCCTCGACTTCCTCAGGCTTGGTGTAGGTCGAATGCTCGGCCTGAACATCATCCTCGATACCCGCCAGCACCCCCAACTCTCCTTCAACAGACACATCAAAACGATGGGCGTATTCGACCACTTTTTTGGTCAGGGCGACATTCTCCTCGTAGGGCAGATGCGAGCCGTCGATCATGACTGAGGAGAAGCCGTTGTCGACACAGGATTTGCAGATTTCGAAGGAATCGCCATGGTCCAGGTGCAGGCAAATCGGGATGTCGGCGCCCAACTCCGCGGCCATTTTGACCGCCCCCATGGCCATGTAACGCAACATGGTGGCATTGGCATATTCGCGGGCGCCCTTACTGACCTGGATGATGACCGGCGAACGACTCTCCGCGCAAGCGGTCACGATCGCCTGTAGCTGCTCCAGGTTGTTGAAATTATACGCCGGGATGGCATAACCACCATCAACCGCTTTGGCAAACATGTCGCGGGTGTTGGCCAGCCCAAGTTCTGAATAATGCACCGTTTCGCTCATCACGAAGAAATCCTCCCTTGGTTGAGATGTGCCGGACACTCTAGCTTTAAAGATATTTCATATCAATTCATGAAGGACAAGTCCAGAGCTAACTCTAGGGGCACACCAGGAGAGTTGCATCGGCCTGCACCTTGGACTAGGATGTGAAACGCAACAACCCTTGAATCGCAAACAGAAAAGGACATGAACAGATGGTGCAAGACAAGCAGGACATGTATTTCTCCGACTGGAAAAACCGCGAGGAAATCGCCGAGCTGATGCTGCCGATCATCGGGCGGCTTTACCGTGATCACGGCATCGTCACATCTGTTTACGGACGCAGCCTGGTGCACGGCTCGATGGTCGACATCCTCAAAGCGCACCGCTTTGCCCGCCAGATTCTGGAGAACGAATTGTCAGTGCGCGACAGTTACCCGATTCTCCAGGCGATGGAGACACTCGACCTGGCCCCGGCACGGATCGATATCGGTAAGCTGACCATCCGCTATCAGGCCCAGGGACCGGATCAGGATGTGGCAGATTTCATCCGCCGTGAACTGGCTGTCATCAACACCGGCCAGGCCTCGGTGCTGAGTGAACCCCGGGATGTCGTACTCTACGGTTTCGGTCGTATCGGTCGGCTGCTGGCTCGAATCCTGGTTGACAAGTCCGGCGGTGGCGACAAGCTGCGCCTGCGCGCGGCAGTCGTCCGCAAAGGGAGTGACGACGACCTGATGAAACGCGCCAGTCTGCTGCGTCGTGATTCGATCCATGGCCAGTTCAACGGCGCCATCACGGTCGATGAGCAGGAGAACGCGATCATTGCCAACGGCAACATGATTCGTATCATTTATGCCGAGGCTCCCGACCAGGTCGATTACAGCACCTACGGAATCGACAATGCGATCCTGATCGACAACACCGGCAAATGGCGCGACCGGAAAGGTTTGAACCGGCACCTCAATGCCAAAGGAATCGGCAAGGTGGTCCTGACGGCTCCCGGCAAGGGTGATGTGCCGAACATCGTGTTCGGCGTCAACAATGAACTGCTGACCGATGATGAGAACATTTTCTCCGCCGCCAGTTGCACCACCAATGCCATTGTCCCGGTGCTCAAGGCAGTCCATGACCGCTACGGCATCGTCAACGGGCACGTCGAGACCTGTCACTCCTACACCAACGACCAGAACCTGATCGACAATTATCACAGCAAGCACCGCCGGGGGCGCAGCGCTCCGTTGAACATGGTCATCACGGAGACCGGTGCAGCCAGCGCGATCGCCAAAGCCCTGCCGGAACTGACCGGCAAGCTCACCGGCAACGCCATCCGGGTGCCGACACCGAACGTCTCCCTGGCGATCCTCAACCTGACCCTGGAACAAAAGGTCGCTCGCGACACCCTCAACAGCTACCTGCGCGATGTCTCCCTCGACTCGCCGCTGCAGAACCAGATCGACTACACCAATTCACCGGAAGCGGTGTCCAGCGATTTTGTCGGTTCGATTTATGCCGGGGTGGTCGATTCGCTCTCGACCATCGTTGCCGAGGATCGGATCGTCCTGTATGTCTGGTATGACAATGAATACGGCTACAGCAGCCAGGTGATCCGATTGGTACAGAAGATGGCGGGATTGGAGTTGCCGACTCTGCCGTTCTAAGACGGGCCGGATCGGGCCGAAACAAAACCGGCCGAGGTCACGATGACACCCCGGCGAAGCAAAATCTTGCTGCGGCCTCTGTCAGCTTAAAAGACACCGACATGACCGCCGCCGTGGCTGGCGGAGACCACCGCAACGGTCAGCCGAACGCGGCAGACGCGCCGCTGTCGTTCATCCTCGACGTCGATCTCCCAGACTTGGGACGACCGTCCCCGATAGACCGGTTTTGCGGTTGCCGTGACACGCCCGTCTCGCACCGGCCGCAAGTGACTGGCATTGACCTCCTGCCCGACACACACCCAGCGTTCCGGATCCACACAGAGGCTGGCGGCGATACTGCCCAGAGATTCGGCCAGAGCCACGGAAGCACCGCCATGCAGAAGACCGGCGGGCTGCACGGTCCGATGGTCCACCGGCATCGTGCCGGTCAGGGAATCTTCACTGAGTCGGGTCAGTTCGATACCGAGATGTTCGAGCATGTTGCCGTGACAGATCCGCTGGATATCCGGCAGCTGATAATCCTTGTACCAGATGGTTTCACGCATCGGTTGATCCTCGACAGGCTGAGAGCATGGAGAGGTGGTTGGTCGCTTGGATAAGCGGCGATCAGGTTTTCACCGCGGTCAGGATGAAAACCGGATTGTACGCTTCGAACATTTTGTAATCGGTGAGCGGACGGGTTCTGGAAATATTCACCGTGGTCACTTCCAACTCGTAGTCGGCGTTTTCAAAAAACTCGGTGGCCGCCGTCAGTGTATCCAGGGTCACCGCATTCAAAACGATCCGCCCGCCGGTGGCAAGCCGGTTATTGGCGGCATCCAGGATCTGCCAGAGATGCCCCCCGGACCCACCGATGAAAACCCGATCGGGATCGGCCAGATCATCCAGGCAGGAGGGCGCAGCCTGATCCACAAGGGTGATGTTGCGGGCGTTGAACTTTTGCAGATTTTTCTTCAGGTAAGCCAGACACTGCGGATTGCGCTCGATCGCAAAAACGCGACCGTTCGGCATCAAATGATCGGCTTCGATACTCACCGAACCGGATCCGGCACCGATATCCCACAGAACCATGTCGTGACGCAGACGCAGCTTGGCGAGGCTGACCGCCCTGACCTCTTCCCGGGTGATCAGTTTCTTGACGCTGGCAAAATCCTCGTCGGAAATGCCGAGACAGGGGCCAACACCACCGCCGCCGGCCTCATACTCTTTGATCAGAATCAGGACATTCAATGCCGCGGCCGATAAATCCAGTACCCCCTGCAAGCTGGTCTGGGTAATGGTCTCCGCCGCGGTGCCGAGATTTTCACAGAGGAAAGCCGTGTAGCCGTCACGGCCCCGCTCGATCAGCTCTCTGGCGATGGCGCGCGGGTTGTTCACCTGATCGGTCAGAATGGCAATCTTGTCATGAGCAACCACCTGATCGACCGTGCCTTTCAGACCGCGGCCGGCCGCGGAGACAAAAACAGCATCGTCCCAAGGCTCACGAATTTTGGCAAAGGCATACTGTACGGAGCTCACATTCGGAACGAATTCGAGCTTGCTTTCCGGAAGGTTGCGCAAAAAATCGCGGCCGATACCGAAAAACAGCGGGTCCCCGGAGGCCAGCACCACCGCCGCGCCAGGGAATTTTTCCAGACACTCCAGGACGGGCGCCAGGTCCTCTCCAAGGACCAGGGTCTCACCTGAGAAATCGGGAAAGAGCGCTAGATGCCCTTCACTGCCGATCAGCATATCGGCTTGCGCAATGATGTCCAGAGCCCTGCGGCTAAACCCCTCCTGGCCCTCGATTCCGGCACCGATGATGTGGATGGTTTTCATAGCTCTGTGACCTTTCTGGGCAAGCTGCGAACAAAGACCGGGTGAAGCAGCTCAAAATCAGGATTGCCGCCTCGCCAGGGCTCACTCTAGCGCTGTGCGATCAAACCGTCAAGCATCCGGCCAAGATTCCCGGCGCTTGGCGTCACAAGGCAAGTCCGGCGATTTTTTCGCGACCGTGCCGCTTCTCGTCCTGATGGGCCATGCCGTTGAGCAGTTTGACGACCGCATGTCCCGTGTCAAGATAGTCGATGATGTTCAGACAACCGTAATCCTGCTCAATATTGAAAGCCCGCTTCAGATCAGCACCGATGGCATCCAGCAGGACAATCCGATTGATCCCGCCGTGGGCGACCACAACGACTGTCTCGCCGACATGACGTTGCAGAATCTGCCGTATGACCGGGCGCACCCGGTCGGCCGCCTGTTGCAGACTCTCGCCACCGGGGACCTGGTAATTGGCCAAATCATCGAGCCTTTCCTGCCAGGCGTCCGGGCAGCCCTCCTGCAGTTCAGCCCAGGTTCGGCCTTCCCAATCACCGATATGAATCTCCCGCAAAGCCGCTTCGCGAAAGACGTCCAGGCCGTGTCGCTCGGCCACCAGTCGCGCACAATGTGAACTGCGGTCCAGGTCACTGCTGTAGACCGCGCCAATCGGCAAGGAGTCGAGGTGTCTGCAGATCCGCTCCGACTGGGCGCGGCCCAAGGCTGTCAGGGGAACATTGCCCTGGCCATTGTAGCGCTGGCACTCATGCCCCTCGACCTGCCCATGCCGCGCCAGATAAATCCGTGTGTAAGACATCAGAACATCCTGATTCGAAAAGCAACACCAACGGTGTGCAAGACAGCGTGTATCTTATGCCGTCAGGGCCGACGAAATCAACTCCCAGAGATCTTCACGACCGCGGCGATCCGGCACAGAAAAGAGGGTGAACAATTCGGCGTCGAGACCGGTCACCCTGGAAATCCGGGCGATCCGCCGCGCCTGCTCATTGCGGCTGATCTTGTCCACCTTGGTAATCACCGGGATCGTCGGTATGGCGCCCTCTTCGAGCCAGTCGAGAAACGCCAGATCCTCGCCGCTGGGATCGCGACGGACATCGAGCAGCCAGACCACGGCCCGCAAATTCCTGCGACCGACCAGATAATTGTGAACCATCGGCAGCCATTGCTGCCGCACGGCACGCGGGGCCCGGGCAAAACCGTAACCGGGAAGATCGACGAAATGAAACGCCTGGTTGATGGCAAAGAAGTTCAACATCTGGGTCCGACCCGGCGTCGCCGATGTTCGCACCAGGCCACGGCGATTCAACAGGCAATTGATCAGGCTGCTTTTACCGACATTGCTGCGGCCGGCAAAGGCGATCTCCGGCCAATCCGAGGCCGGACAGCGGTCCAGGCCGGGGGCACTGGTCACGAATTCGATGCTCTGGATTTTCATCGATTTCATCCCCTGTCTCGGTCGGTTCAAAATTCTCCAATGACCGGGGCATAGCTGATAAAAACACCGGCAAGACAAACGGTCATGTCTCCGTAGGAAATATTACGCTCTTTATAGGGCGACTCGCGGCCCAGATGCAACCGGGAATGTCATGTGATGCCGATTCCTGGCTCAGCGGCACCTGATCTTGACAGAAGAGGCCCTCGGGTCCTCTCGTTAACCGTTGCCCAGGCGGCAACACCCCCGGCAGAGCCCGTCACGGTCAGACAAAAGCGAGCAAACAACGGCGCATTTTTTCTCTGCAGGATTGCGCAAGGGCCTCGGCTGCGGTATAAAAATGCATAAGCAAACTGCATGACATCTTCGACACTCATCCCAATCACCACGGAGGTTTTGACCATGTTCAGTGAGAAACTGCTCGATGCCATGAATGAGCAAATGAAGAACGAATTTCTGTCCGGCTATCTTTATCTGGCCATGGCCGGCTATTTCGAATCGGAAGATCTGCCGGGACTGGCCTCCTGGATGCGCGTCCAAGCGCTGGAAGAGTTGACCCATGGTGAAAAGTTTTTCAACTTCATTTGTGAAGCCGGCGGCCGGACTGACCTGCGCACGGTGGATGCACCACAGAACGATTATGCATCCCCCCTGGCCTGTTTCGCCTATGCCCTCGACCATGAAAAATTCGTCTCCGCCAGCATCAACAAACTGATGGACCAGGCCCGCCAGGACAACAACCATGCCGCGCAGATCTTCCTGCAGTGGTTTGTCACCGAGCAGGTCGAGGAAGAAGCGACTTTCGGTTTGATCGTGAAAAAACTGGAACGTATCGGTGACGACGGCAACGGCCTGTTGCGCCTTGACGAAGAGCTCGCCCAGCGGACTTTCGTCCCGCCCGCCGCGGAAGCCTGAGATCCGGCAAACAGGATCGGCCCAAGGCAGGACGGGTGCGTTCCTCGTCTGGCCCGGAACGTTTCGTTACAAGGGGCCGTTTTTTTATTTGGCCGCAGCCGGTTTTCTGATAGGATTCCCCGTCGCGAGGAGATTTTGACCTAAAATCAGTCGTCCTGATAAAATACTGGGTAGGATTCGAGGAGGATCATATGTTTGAGAACATCGATGTTAAAGATGCCGTGCGTCGGGCCATGCAAACCGAGAAAAACGCCATGGAATTTTACCAGCGCGGCGCCGAAATGATGAAGAATGCTGAAGCGAAAAAAGTTTTCGAACTTCTCGCCCGGGAAGAGCGCGAACATGCTGAATGGTTCTACAATGTCTATCCGGGAGAAGATATCGACCTGCAGAAGTTTCTCCAGGCCGACGTCGACAAGCAATCCGACTGGATGAAGGAACTGAACCAGCTCGACATGAAAGACTTCAATGAGCGCAAGGCCATGGAGCTGGCCATGGAAAAAGAGAAAAATCTTGCCCAGCACCTGCGGGCCATGGCGGCGAAAATCGACAACGCCGAAGTTCGCAAGGTTTTCGAGGACAACGCAAAATCCACCGATCATCACTTCCAGATTATCGAATCGGAATATGCCCGCCTGATGGGTATGGTCCATGAGACGGACATCGATACCTACGTGCGCGAGTAGACATTATCTCGCCATCCTTGTAACGCCAAGCCGGCGGTTCATATGAACCGCCGGCTTCTTTTTTTGCCGAATCGCGTTTCCGGAAAACTTGCTCAGCTGCAAAGGCTCGTCATGGCTTGCCGATCGGAGCGAACCCTGATTGGAAGATGGCGGCCGTCCTGTCGAACAGCGCGAACCGTTATTTGACAGAATGAGAAACGTGCTTTCACGGACCTTTCACAACGCATTCAGATTTTATTTGTCCCGCCCCCAAAAAAACCAACAAAATATTCAACAACTTGAATATTCAATCATTCGAATTGGCATAGATTATGTATCATTGCGGAATCTTGATATTCAAAAAAATATATCTCATCGACGCGACTCCGCTGCAGAAAGGCAGCGCAGCCGGATCGACAAAAAACGGTATAAGGAGGTCCCGTATCATGAAGACGTTGTTGAAACCGGTACTCATTTTAACCCTGATTCTGTTTGTCGCCTCGACGGTACTCGCCGCCGAAGGTGGCAACCCGCGCAAAGGCAAGCATCTGTTCAAGAAAACCTGCAAAACCTGCCACGGCAGCGATGGCGCCGGTGGTGAGGTGACGCCGATGACCAAAACCCAGGCCCAGTGGGACCGTCTTTTCGAGAAGAAAAAGCACGATCAAAAAGCGTGGGAAGGCCTGTCCGATCAGGATCTCAAGGACATCCACCAGTTCCTCTTTGATCATGCGGCCGATTCGCCCCAGCCCCAGACCTGCGGATAAGTCCTTTCACCATTCATTTGTTTTTTTAGGAGGCAACCGATGAAGAAACTTCTTGTTCTGATCCTGGCCATCAGCCTGGCGCTGCCGATCACCGGCCTCGCAGCGACCCAGGAAGAGGCCATGATCAGCGAACTGCAGAAACAGATCGCGGATCTCAGCGAAGAGCTTGAGGACCTCTCCGATCGACTTGATGACACCGAGCGTCATGCGACCCTCGACCGGATCGAGTTCAGTGGCGATATGCGCTACAGGGCACACAGCCTGCACTACCAGGATGTGACCTTTAATCCGGGCATCGCAGTCAATTACGATCAGTTTGGCGCTGACGCAATGAGCGGAGCCTTTGGTGACCCAACAGATCCAAACTCACTGATTGCACAGATGATGACGGCTTACCCCGGTCTCGCCCAAGCATTCATGAGTGGTCAACTCCAGGGCATTGGCGGTTTCCCTTTCATGATAGACACCAATGGCGACGGCGTGTTTGATAGCACTTACTACAAAAAATACGATCTCAACAACGACGCCCTGCAGGACCTTCGCCTGCGTCTCAACATGAAGGCCAAGATTTGGGATAACGTCAAGTTCAGCGGCCGTCTGAGCATGTTCAAGAACTTTGGCGATTCAACCGGCGTGCAGGTCTTTGATTCCTGGGACCGCTTCACCATGGACGCCACCAACAGCGCTAACACCACCAGCGATGTGTTGCGTGTCGATCGCGCTTACTTTGACTGGAGCAACATTGCCGACAGCGGTGTTTACCTCTCGATCGGTCGCCGTCCGTCCACCGGGGGTCCCCCGACCCAATACCGCGACGGCGAACTGCGCCGCGGCACGCCCACCGGCAACGTCATGAGCCTGAACTTCGACGGAATTACGATCGGTAAGCATTTTGAGGATATCGGCCTCGAAGGTTTCACCGCCCGCTTCTGCTACGGTCAGGGCTTTGAGTCCGAGTGGGGCAACGGGGAACTGTTCAACAACACCTATACCGACACCAAAGACACCCACTTCGCAGGTTTCAATGTTGACATCCTCAATGACGGCATCAACTTCCTGCAGGTCACTGCGTTCCGTGCCATGGACATCAACGACGGCTTCAAAGGCCTGATCGCCTTCCCGTCTGATTATGCCGCAATCTTTGCACCGACGTTGTGGCAAGACATGCAGAACTTCCCGAACTTCAACTTCGTCACCCGCGTGCAACCGAGCACCACGATCGGTGATATTGATCTCGGCGGCATCGTCTTCTCCCGTGAGGAAGACAACGGCGTCAACTGGTTCCTCTCCGGTGGCATGACCGTTCTGCGCCCGAATGGCAATGCCGGCATGTTCGGCGGCATGGGCTCCGACTTGGTTTACGAAGTCCAGGATGTCGGCGGCATGTTAATGCCTGTCCCGACAGGCAAAGGGACTCCAACCGACGATGAAACAGGCTATGGTGTCTACGTTGGTGTTCAGGTTCCGGCCCCCTTGGGCAAGTTCGGCCTCGAGTACAACTACGGCTCCGAATGGTGGACCCCCTTCAACCAGGCGCTCGATGATCCGATCGGCAGCAAATTGGCCACCCGCGGTCATGTCGGTGAAGCGTATTACATCTTCGACATCAACCCCCGCATGTTCTTCAAGCTCAACGGCATCTACTACGACTACGAGTACACGGGCAGTGGTTCTCCGGTCGGCAAGCCGCAAAAGATTGACGACATTCTCGATGGCTCAGCCTATTCGATGCTGCC
>JARRPG010000040.1:0-14381 GCA_037383085.1 Desulfuromonadales bacterium
CCTGGGAGATGCGACCGCTGGCCGAATTTCTCGCCGAAGCCGGTATTGCCAGCCTGGCCGTGCGCCTGCCTGGCCACGGCACCTCCCCGGAAGACCTCGCCCGACGCAGCTGGCAGGAATGGCAGGCCTCTGTCACGGAAGGCTACCGGCTGCTGGCGGCCGACTATCCAACGGTTATCGGCATGGGCATGAGCACCGGCTGCCTGCTGTTACTTATCACAGCCCTCGAACAGGATTATTATGGGCTGGTGCTCTTTTCGCCGTACCTGCGCATCCGGCACAAACTGGCCTCTTATGCCGGCTGGTTACGTTGGATTCGACCTTACCAGGTCAAGGCGAACAGAGACGAGTTGCTCAGCCGGTATTATCCTCGCCGGCCGGTGGCCGGGATTCACCAGATCAACCGGTTGCTGAAAGTCCTGCGCCCCCAGCTCTCCGCGATCACCTGCCCGGTGATCGCATTCAATGGCGAAGGTGACGAAACGGTGCTGGTCGCGAGCGGCCGCGAACTGATCGATCAGCTTGGCAGCGCGGTCAGAATCCACGAAATGTACGGTCCGGATGTGCCGCATGTGCTGACCCGCGAAGAGAACCCCTGTCGCTGGTCAATGTTCGACCAGGCGGCCCGGTTTGTCCAGGAGATCGATCATCCCGGCGCGCCGAAACGGGTCACGTAATGATACAGGGCGGCCACATGAATCCGGGTCTGTTCGAGAGACCCGGAGTTGTCAATGACGAAATCGGCGCGCTGAACCTTGTCCGCTTGCGGCCACTGTGCCGCGATGCGCTGCTGTGCTTCGGCAACCGTCAGCTGGTCGCGGGCCTGCAGGCGGCGCAGTTGTTCTGCCGGGTCGACCACCACCACCAGGACCCGGTCCACCCGGCCAGCCGCGCCGGCTTCGAACAGCAGAGGCGCTTCGTAGACAATCAGATCATGAGGAGATTTTCTCAGGTCAGCAAGCCGGCACTCGGCCAGGTGGGCGATGGCGGGATGCGTGATCGCTTCCAGTTGCCGCCGGGAGGCCGGATCGGCAAAGACTTTTTTGCCCAGACGGTCGCGGTCAAGGGTTCCACTGGCGGTCAGAATCTCCAAGCCGAAGGCTTCGACCAGCTTGTCGAGGGTCGGGCTGCCGGGATTGACAACCTCCCGGGCCAGTTGATCGGCGCTGACCAGGATGGCCCCGCAGCTGACGAACATCTCGGCGACTGCCGTTTTCCCGGAAGCAATGCTTCCTGTAAGGCCCAGAATCATGACGCATTCCTCTGCTGAACCGACTGCAAACGCCCCGAACTCTCCGGACACCCTCCCGGCCATGGTCCTCTCCCTTCGGGAGCGCTACCAAAAACAGCCGGTCTGCCGGGTGAAAGACGATGATGCCTATCATGATATCACCTGGCCGGCGTTTGCCAAAGAACTGCACGCTTTCGCCCGGGGTCTGTTGCACTATGGTTTCGCCGCTGGTGACCGGGCGGCTATCATGGCTCCCAACGGTCCCGACTGGGTCTGGGCGGACATTGCCGTGCAGGCCTGCGGTGGCATCAGTGTGCCGGTCTATCACACGGAAGGCGTTGCCAATACGCTTTACATTCTGAAAAACACCGGTTGTCGACTGCTCTTCGTGCAGTCCTCGGTGACCGCCGGTGAACTGCTCGAGCATCTGGATGAGCTGCCGGAGTTGGAGACACTGATCCTGCTGCGCGGCAGCCTGCAGCATGACAAGGTCGTCCATCGCGATGATTTCGTGCTTTTTGACGATCCCGCCCTCGATGAGGCCCTGCAGGAACGCCTCTCTGCCATCGATCCGGATGATGTCGCCTCCATCGTGCATACGTCAGGAACCACCGGCCCGCTCAAAGGGGCGATGCTCACCCATCGCAACTTTCTGGCCAACGTCCGGGAATGTGTCAAGTTCTTTATGCTCGGGCCCGACGACACCTGTTTGTCTTTTCTGCCTTTGTCCCACGTCTTCGAACGCATGGCGGGTTACTACCTGATGCTCCACCAGGGGGTGACAATCGCCTATGCCGAAAGCATCGATACGGTGCCGACCAACATGACTGAGGTGCGCCCCACGGTGATGATCAGTGTGCCGCGCCTGTACGAGAAGACCTTTGCCCGGGTCATGGAAAAAGTCGTCTCCGGGCCCTGGATCAAACGCAAGATTTTCTTTGCCGGGCTCGATCTGTGCAAAGTGCGCGTCAAGCGGGAGTTGGCCGGGGAAGCCGTCCCTGCTCTCCTCAAGGCATTGACCGATCTGGTCCGGCGGCGCTTTTTCGTTAGGCTGACAAACCGACTCGGTGGACGAGTGCGGTTCTTCGTGTCCGGTGGCGCTCCGCTGTCCGCCAAGGTCGCCGAATTCTTCCTGGCCGCAGGGGTGCCGATTTACGAAGGCTACGGTCTCACCGAAACGTCGCCGGTGATCGCCGTCAACACGCCCGAACGCCAGCGTCTCGGTACGGTCGGACCGGTGCTGCCGAATCTCGCGGTCAAAATTTCCGATGAAGGGGAGATCCTGGTCAAGGGACCGAGCGTTTTCAAAGGCTACTGGCAGGATCCGGAACAGACCCGGGCCGCCCTTGAAGACGGCTGGTTTCACACCGGTGATATCGGCAAGTGCGATGCCGAGGGTTTCCTGGCGATCACCGACCGCAAAAAAGACCTTTTGGTCACCGCCGGCGGTGAAAACATTGCCCCGCAAACCCTGGAAAAACGCTTCCGGGCCGACAAGTTTATTGCCAATGCCCTGGTTTGCGGCGACGGCAAGCCTTTTTTGACCGCCCTGCTGGTGCCGAACTTCGACAACCTCAACCGTTACGCACGGATGAAAAAAATCGATTTTCTGACCCCCTGCGATCTGGTTAATCATCCGAAGATTCTCGCCCTGATGCGCCGACGCCTGAACACATTGCAGGACGGACAGCCGGACTTCATGCAGATCAAGCGTTTCACCCTCCTCTCGCGTGACTTCCTGACGGAAAGCGGTGAGCTGACCCAGACGATGAAAATCCGTCGCAAGGCCGTCAGCAAAAAGTTCAAGCAGGTCATCGAAAAGATGTACCTGGCCAAAGATCATGGTATTCACGACCACGGTTTTTGCATCATCGAGGAAGAAAACGATCGGGATTGAGCGGGTGGCCTGACTCACCGAACATCGGCAGTCTGGTCAAAGTGTGGCAAATCGGCTAAAATATTTCGAATATTTGCTTTGCTGAGCGAACACGACGTGCGCTCGTGCATGTGGTCCGGACGATGCAAAATGGCAGTCAGCTGCATAATCTTAACGCGACCGCCCTGGGCGGCATCATCAAGCAGATCAAGGCGATTCGCTATTATCCGCCGAATCATCCGGCTCTGCAGGCCGCTGCGGAAGAGTGCGTACGCGGTTTCGAGCCGATTCTTGCCGGGGGCGAGCCTCTTTCACTGGAGATTCGCAAAGACGCCTTTTTGCTTGAAGACACGCCGGTCGCCAAAGGCAATCAGGTTTTGTCGCAACTCTCCGGCTTCTGCTTTGCCCGCCGCATCAAATACCTGACCTTCCTCGCCGATCTGAACAGCAGGGATTTGCATCTTTTTGTCCGCTACCTGCTCCTCGATCCACAGCAGATTCATGAGGCCGGCGGAATTCAGACAATCCTGGAGCAAGCGCGGGTCACCACCATCTGGACCAATGTCCGCGATTTGGCAGAAATCCTTGCCCGCCGGGAAGAGATCGAAGAGCAACCGGAAGTGCCGGATGTCGATCCGGAAGCGCTGCTCGATGATGAGGCCGAGACGGAGAGCGAAGTCCCGGAGGACATGGACAGCTTCGATCTCGAGACGCTGATCGACGCACTGGAACGGGAAGAGGACGATTCCCGTTTCCGGCATATGCTGCACGATTTGCTGCCGCACCTCCGCGTGCCGCTGGAGGAGGACCAGCGTCCCCAGGTCCTGCGCATCTTTCTGCTGCTGTGCCGCACGGCAACCGGCGCCAAGCTATCTAAAAATCGCCGGGACTCGGCTCAGGAAGGTCTGTCGGAACTGGCCACCGAGCAGATGACCCATTACCTGGTGGACTATTTTTTCGCCGAGGACACGCCCCCGAAAACTCAGGACATGTTGCTCCGGATTCTCGCCTACCAGGGCAAAAAGGCTGCCCGTTACATCATGCCATTGCTGATCAACGAAGAATCCGCCGCACGCCGCAAACTTCTCTGCACCATTCTGATCCGCAGCGGCCCGGACATCTTGCCGACCGTTCACGAGTTTCTCAATGATGACCGCTGGTTCGTCGTGCGCAATACGGCCACGATCATCGGCGAGATTCGCAACCCGGCGTCCCTGGACGAGTTGTCTTCCCTGTTGCAGCATGATGACATCCGGGTCCGACGAGAGGCGATCCGGGCCCTGGCCAAGATCGGCGGCACCGAAGCCACCGAGGTTCTGCAACAGGCTGCAGAAAGCGAAGATTATGAACTCCGCCGGCAGGCGATTTTGTCGCTGGGCGCCATGCGCGCCAGCGCGGCCACCCCGACCCTGCTGGCAATCCTCGGCATCAAAGGCTGGAATCCGCGCGATATCGATCTGAAAAAGGATGCGATTCGCGCCTTGGGAGAAATTCGCGACCCGGCGGCGATTGCCGAACTGGTGAAAATACTGGACAGTAAATCCTGGCTGCAGAAACAGCTCAACGATGATTTACGCATCGCCGCCGCGGCCGCCCTCGGCGAGTTTGCCGACGAGAACACGCGCACATCTCTAACCCGGGCGACCAATGATCGCAATGCCGCGATCGCCAGGGCCGCGGCACAGTCACTCAAACAGCTCGATAAAGCCACTCCATGAACGTTGACGACAGCAAACAGATCGTTCAGATCCTTGCCGCAGCGGTCAAGGGACTACGACTCTACGCGGTCGACCATCCGGCGACCGATAAGCAGGTCGCGGCCTTGCAGAATGGCCTGCGCACCATGCTGGAGCACAAGAAACGCATCAAGATGGGCCTGCTCGAAGAGACGCTGTTTGTCGAAGATCACCTGTTTATGCAGGAATCCCAGGCCGCAAACGAGCTGGCCGGTCTGCTCAAATCGCGGCAGCTGCTCGGCATCGAATTCTTGGCGGGCGTTTCCAGCGACGAAATCAAGGCTCTGCTGCTGCTCCTCCACAACAGCAAAGCAACCGGTCAGGATTTTGCCGATGAGCTGGCCTCCAGCGGGGTCAAAAAGATCCAGGCCTTAGCGGTCGAGGAGGACGACGTCAAACCCCGCAAGGTTTACCGTAAAGCTCTCAAGGTCGTCGACCAGATCTTTCATGACGTGCGCCTGGGCAAGGTTCCGTCCTCGGAAGACGCCATCAAAGTCGTCAAGGACATGGCGCATTTGACCATGACAGAGCCCCACGCCATGCTTGCCCTGTCGATGCTCAAGGATTACGACAACTACACATTCACCCACTCGGTGAATGTCGCGGTCATCTCTCTCGCCGTCGGCCGGGCGTGCACGGTTACCGAAGAGGACCTGAAGACGCTCGGCCTGGGCGGACTGTTGCATGATCTCGGCAAGCTGCGGGTTGATCACAAGATCATCACCAAGCCGGGACGGCTGACCGAAACCGAGTTCGAGGAGATCAAAGAACATCCCGGCTACGGTGTCGATATCATCCGGCAGATGGCAGGCGTTACCGCCGAAATCATCCAGATCGTCCTGGGTCATCATCTGCGTTACGACCGGACCGGCTACCCGAGCGATGCGGCCGGCCAAACCATTTCACCATTGGTCGATATGACGGCGATCGCCGATGCCTACGATGCCATGACCACGCTGCGCTCTTATCAACGCCCCTTTACGCCGCGCAGGGCGATTGCCCGCATGGAAGAGATTTCCGGATCGTCTCTGCACCCCGATTTCGTCATGCGTTTCATCGAATCACTCGGGCCCTACCCGGTGGGCAGCCTGGTGCGTCTCGACAACAACGAAATCGGCCTGGTCACCAAAGTCGACCCGCAAAACACTGCGCTGGTCGACATCAAGGTCCTCTACGACCCGGCCGGAACCCTGCTGGCCGAGCCGTTCATGGTCTCTCTCCGCCACGGTGAGTCGCAGCGGATCGTCGCTGAGGTCGAGCCCCATACCAAGGGCATCGATGTGACCGATTTCTTCGATTACCAATGAGAGAAGCGGGAGCTGGCTATTGGATGCTGGGGGCTGGAGACTGGTGAAAAGAAAAAAGGCCGGAAGAGATTTCTTCCGGCCTTTGTGATTATTCGCGCCTCGCGCCTCACTCCTTCAGAGGCAGCACGCTCAGTGCCTCGATCGCGGCAACCCGCACCGAGGCCCGCTCGTCTTCGGTCAGTTTGGTCAGCGCGTCAACCGCCTCCGGTGCGCCAATCGATCCCAGCGAGTGGGCCGCACTGATCACCAATTGTTCATCGGCGTCGCCGAGCAGTTCCGCCAGGTAGGGGACCAAGCGCGCATCACGGAAGTGCCCGAGGGCTTCGGCGGTATGCACACGGACGGCAGGGGACGGATCCTTGAGGTGCTTGATCAGGTTGCCGAGGGATTTGGGGTGGGCTTTGACGCCCAGCACCTGAATGGCGGTGCCGCGAATATCCGCTTCGGGATCTTCGAGAAGTTTGATCAGGGGAGGGAAAATTTCCGGCGATTGAATACTCTCCATAGCCAAAATCGCCTTGACCCGCTGGCCCCGCTTGTCGGAATTGAGGTCTTCGAGCACCTGGGCAAGACTCTGCAGCGATTCCAGGCGTTCCAAGGCGGCCGCCGCCGCGGTGCGGACCTCCTCCTCGGGATCATTCAGCAACGCGATCAGCTGGTTGCGACGTTGTTCCAATGACATGGTGTTTCCCCCCACCGGCGGTCTTCAAACGCTTTTACGTTACCAGAAAGCAAATCGGCGCGCAAATGGGAAAAGCAGGCGTTGCACAGAAGAACGGGCAAGGTGCGTGCACCTTGCCCGGGGTCTTTTCATGATTGGAAATCGCCCTAGAAGGGAATGTCGTCATCCGGATTGAAGGGCGGTTCTTCGGGCCCTCCGGAGGACCGGTCCGGTTCGCTCCCGGGGCGGCTGCCACCGCCACCCTGATCGCCGGCCCGGCCCAGCATCTGCATCTCGTTAATGACCACCTCGGAGATATAGCGCTTGTTGCCGTCGCGATCGTCATACGAGCGGTTCTGGATGCGCCCTTCGCAGTAGATCTGTTTGCCCTTGTTGAGGTATTTGCCGCAAATCTCGGCCAGGGGGCCCCAGGCCACGATGTTGTGCCACTCGGTGCGCTCCTGCTGCTCGCCCTGCTTGTTCTTGAACCGTTCGGTGGTCGCCAGGGAAAAAGTGCAGACCGCCGTCCCCGAAGGGGTGTAGCGCAGTTCGGGGTCTTTGCCCAGGTTGCCAACCAGAATCGCCTTGTTCACTGCCATGAGTTCACCTCCATTGCATTCGATTGAAATCGCAGTCTAGCCGAACTGGCTAAGGCTGTAAAGAATTTCCCCCCCGCATCTCGGGTCCGGGTTGGTCCCGATAGGAATCGCACCGGAGCACGTCCGGGACAGACGCCAGAATGCGGTATTCCCACTTTTAGTGAGCCCACAGAAATTTGAGACCTTGCGTGCCCGGTTTGCTTGAAAACAGCGAGCCTGCAGGTATAAATGTGTGGGCCCCCGAAATAGGCTCCTTCCTCAGAATGCAATCAACACCGCCGGCAGGGCCAGGCAGACAAAGCAGAGCAGGGTCCAGCGCAGCATCCGAGGCGTGCCGATCACGCCGACCATCGCCAGCTTGAAGATCAGGTTGGAGACATAGGCGATCAGGATACTGGTTGCCGCCTGGCTGCCGCCCAGCGATCCCTGCGCGGCCAGTCGAGCGTTCGACAGGGTGATGGCATCGACATCGGTCAGGCCGGAGATGAAGGAAACGATATAGACACCCTTGTCACCGAAGAAATCCTTGCCGGCGGAAACAGCCAGAAGAATAACCGCATAGAGGATCCCAAATAGCAGAGCCTGTTTGATTTCCACCGGGTTGCGGGTTTCCGGTGGAGGCGCCTCCTGAGTCGAGGATTTCCGCCAGACGAAAAAGGCCGGCACCAGGCCGCAGCCGAACATCGCAATCAAGGGCAGTGCCATTTCATTCAGGAGCTCGGCGTGAATGATGCCGACAAGGATCGCGATGCGAATCAGGACGACCGTTGACGCCAGGCAAACGACGACGGCCCCCATCAGAGAAAAATCCCGGTTGTCGCGGGCATGCCGGCTGAAGGACAGGGTCGTCGCAGTACTCGAGGCGACCCCGCCGAGGATGCCGAGGACCGGGCCGCCCCAGTTCTGCCCGGCAAACTTCAGAACCACATAACCGCTCAGGTTGATGGCGCTGATCATGACCACCATCAGCCAGATGTTGTAGGGATTAAGAGCATCGTACGGACCGAAGCCTCGATTCGGCAAGATCGGCAGGATGATGAATGCGATCAGGCCAAACTGGAAGATGGCGTACAGATCGCGCTCGGAAAGGCTGTGCGAGAACTTGTGTAGCTGCGGTTTGAAATAGAGGATCACGGTGGTCGCCAGGCTAAGTGACACCGCCGCCAGCGTACGATCCTCGGCAACCAAAAGACCGATACCGTAGGCGACCAGCAAGGCCACGGCGGTGGTCATGCCGGCGGTGAGGTCTTCCCTGACCCGGAGGATGTGGACCATGGCCGACTGCACGATGACCGCGATCATGCCGGCCGACACCACCCAGGCACCACCGGCGCCTTCGGCAACCTGGCCGCAGATGGTGCCGAACAGAGTCACCAGGATAAAGGTGCGTAAACCGGCCAGGCGGGTCTCCTTGCGCTCGCGCTCCAGTCCCATTAGGGCGCCGAGGAGAATGGCCAGGCCGTAATGTTCGAAAATCTGCAAGGTCAGGTTCTCCATCATCAGCCGCTCCGTGCCGCCAGCCAGTCCGGATAGCTGCGCGAGTCCGCCTGCAGCAAATCCTGTGGACAGACCGGCTGCCTATCCAAGAAGGCCTGGACCAGAGTGGAGAGAAGAGCGCCACGGTCTCCCGCTGCTGACGAGACTTCGAACCCCAAGGTGAGCCAGTTCTGCGGCGACTCTGCCCTGGTGATGCGGGTCAGCTCAACATGACCCTCGGCGGGCGGATTGTCGCCACCGGGCTGGACCTCAAACAGTCCGGCATCGTCGATGACAAACTCCCTCAGCAGGCGCTGCTTGACAATTGTGACCCAGCGATCCTCTGGGACGAATCGTCCGACGCCCCCGGCCGTGGCCAGAGAATCCGTCGTCCACTTGACCCAGCGCTGCACCTGACCCGCGAGTCCCGCGGCGAAAACACAGAAACCGACGTCTTTCTGCAGCGCCTTGACTTCGAAACGCCCTTCACGAAGCTTGATGCCACCATAACGAAAATCCGGCAGATCGAGATAACGGTCGGTCCGGGTGTCCGCGTCGCCGTTCCAAGAGGCCGCCGGGCACGCAAACCATGACAGCATGCCAGCGGTCTCTCGGGAGGACCAGATCCAGCAGATTTCAGCCGTCTCTAGGAAAATCGCGCCAAGCCTCCCAATAGCGACAGATGCGTTTGCCAAAGCGATTCGGCGTTTCCGCATAGATGCGCGCGCCCAGCGGACGGGCATGGCTGCGCAGTTCCTCCTGACGCTGCCGGGCCAGGGCGGTGAACGCTGCGATCATCTCATCCGTGCCGAAGGACTGCGGATCGTCAATCAGCGTCTGCTGCAACACGGCCAGGTCATGATCATCGCCCAGATCGTCGGAGAGCTGTTTCAATGTATGGCGATAGCTGCTCATCAGATCGGGCCAGACATTCTCCAATATCCGAGCATGATACCAGTGATATTTGACCCGTTTGCGCCATTCGTGGAAAGCCGCGACCGTTGTCGATTCGTACGCTGAGGTCATGGCCCTGCGCCCCCGTCCGTAGGTTTTGTTCAGACCGTCCTGTAAGAGGTCAAAACCTTCTTCTTTAAGGGGCCATGCCTTGAGCCGTGCGCGCCCCTCTTTCATCCGGTCGAGAAACACCTGCAGTCGCTCCTCGACATTCGCGACCGTCGCCGCCGACCGATCCCGGTACAGGATCAGCTTCTGGTACAGTTCGGCAAAGGTGGCCGGGGCAAACGTCCGATCAAACCGTTGCAGCAAGTCCTCGCAGCATTCAATCAGGGCATGGGCATCGCGGATGTTCGATAGAGCACGGGCACTGTCCCGGTACCAGGCATTCTCGTGCTGGTAGACCTCTTCCATGCATGGCCGGACCAGCCGCACCAGGCCCCGCAATTTCTTGCAGCGTTTGCGCACCTGGTGAACGGTTTCGTGGCGGTCGAGATCACTGTCGTGAATTTCGTCGATCGCCTTGTCGATCTGTTCGCAGGCCATGCGACGAATCGCCTCCGCAGGGGGGTCCTGCCTTTCGATGCGATAGCCCATCGATTCTCCTTGCTGTTTCTGTTTTCTTTAAAAGTATAGCAAACGCTTCGGACTCGGCCCTTTTTGCCAATATTCTTGTACTCTGCCCCCGGCAAAGATTGAGGACCTCTCGCCGCAGGGCAACCTGATCCTTTCGGGACGAAAATTGACCCGTCTGAACGTCTTCGCTAGAGTGCAATGATTAATTGAACGACTGCAGCCGCGAAAAGGAGTTGTTGATATGAAAAAGCGCCGAAAGTTTTTGATGACTCTGGTGGTGATTGTCCTGCTTTGCCAACTTATTCCAGTCAATCGCGACAATCCTTCTCATAAAGCCGAATTCTCTGTTTCACAGGAATTACAGAATATTCTTTCGCGATCCTGTTTCGACTGCCACTCGCACGAGACAACCTGGCCATGGTACAGCCGGGTTGCACCGGTCTCCTGGTTGATTGCACATGATGTGAGCGAAGGACGGGAACATCTCAATTTCTCTGTCTGGTCGGAATACTCCCCTGATAAACAGGAGAAATTAAGAGGCGAGATCTGGGAAACCGTCTCCGAGGATGAAATGCCACCGTTGCAGTATTTCCTGGCCCATCGGGACGCCCGCCTGAGTGAACAGGACAAAGCCCAAATCCGGCGCTGGACAAAAACACCTTCCAGGCAATGAATGCATGACCGCTCAGGAATGAGTGTTCATATTTGCTGTTTCAGTCGCGGTTTTTTGGATAATCAAGGTGGCACACTTCAGCACAGAGCTTTTTGACCTGATGCCAATCGCTGATCGGCAACACCAGGCTGCACACGGCACAGGTCGGTAGATTGCCAAACGCCTTACCAGTCAGGTATTCGGCGAGTTCGCTTAATCCCGGATTGTGGCCGACCAGCATGACATCCTTCCAGTCCTCCGCAAGATGACCGATCACAGCCATCAGGGTCGCGACGTCGGCTTCATAAATTTCCGGATATCGGATGATCTCTTGCGCGCCAATGCCGATTTCCTGAGCGATTAACTGCGCCGTTGTCCAGGCTCTTTTTGCCGGACTTGTGACAATAACTTGCGGAACAAGACCGCCTTTCAGCAAACGCTGCCCCATTATTGGGGCGTCCCGTTCGCCGCGGCTGTTCAACGGCCGATCAAAATCTTTCAAATCGGGATTTGCCCAGCTTGATTTGGCATGACGTACAAGAATTAATCGTTTCATGGGAGCCTCATGGCAAGCAGATTTGATCCCAGAGTGCGGAGACCCTAGGCGACAACCCGCCCGGGGACTACCCGGAGAGGGACAACAACGCCAGGCCCCAGAGGATAACGACGGTCGTAATCATCAACAGGACCGCAGCACTACCCAGGTCCTTGGCCTTTTTGGCCAGGTCGTGGTATTCGGGTGAAGCCATATCGACGATCGCTTCGAGAGCCGTATTCAACAACTCAACGACCAGCACCGATGCCGTTGCGATAAAAAGCAAAGCTTTCCAGAACAGATCCAGCGGCAGAAAAAAGAGCACAATCATGGCCGCCAGGAAAACAACCGTCTCCTGGATGAAAGCCGATTCACTGGTGATGGCCAGACGAAGACCACTGAGGGAATAGAAAAAAGCCGCCCAGATTCGGGCCAGCCCGGTTTTTTTCTCTGGGATGAACGACATATCTTGCCTTTATTCAAAAAACGTTTCGTCGTTGATTCAGGGAGTCGATGTCACGCGTTTCCCGGCCAGCTTGAATACGGGGCATTGACAAGAGACGCATTGTAATAGCGCTTGTCCTCCGTCACTTCCCGTCCGAGCCAGGCGGGTGTCTCGAAAACCTCCTTCGCATCCTCAAGTTCAATCTCGGCGATCACCAGACCGGCGTTTTCACCTTCGAAGACATCGATTTCCCAGGTATGTCCCTCATGGCATACTTCGTATCGCTGTTTCTCGATAAACGGTTTCCGGCAGAGAGATTCGAGCAGTTCTGCCGCTTCCGCAGCCGGAATGTCCCATTCGAATTCCAGTCGTGAACAGCCTGTTGACTTGCCCTTGATCGTCAACACGCCCTTGTCCTCCGCCAGGCGAACCCGGACAGTGCATTCCGGATCGGTGGTCAGATATCCCTGACGCAAAGATCGCCCCGGCCGGTTCACCCAGGGTTTTCCGACAACCAGAAATTTACGTTCGATCTCAACGGCCATTGCAAATGCTCTCGATACAGGGATGCATTCCCCTCCGGTTTGGCGTCACCTCAGATTGCGCTTGCCGAAATTCTTCGCTTTGCGCTTGCGCAGCCGATTGGCCTCCCGGCAGCGTTTTTCCGCCAGTTTGATCTGGATCGACTGACTGTTGATTTCCTGCTCCGGTTCCTCAGGCGTACGCTGAACATAGGTGCCATCGGACTGCATGTCCCAGGCGCTGCGCCGGTCCTCCAACTGAAATTCCAGGACCTCCCGCAAGTCCTGCTGCAGCTGCGGGTCCTCAACCGGGGCAACCACCTCAACCCGGTGCTCCAGGTTGCGATGCATGGCGTCTGCGGAACCGATGTAAAACTCTTCGTCACCGCCATTCTGAAAAAAGTAGATGCGGGCATGTTCCAGGAATCGGCCGACGATCGAGATGACCCGCATCGTCTCGGAAATGCCCGGCAGCCCCGGACGCACCCGGCAGCTGTCGCGAACGATCAGATCGACCTTGACCCCTTTCATCGCCGCCTCGTATAGGGCCCGGGCAATATCGACATCTTCGAGGGCATTCATCTTGAAAATAATGTGCCCGGGCGCTTCCTCGCTGTGCAGCGTCATTTCGCGGGCGATCTTGTCAAGCAGCCCCCGCTTCAGATGCTTCGGTGCCGGCAACAGTTTCTTGTAATTGCGTTTCGGCGTGTAACCGGTGGTCAGGTAATTGAACAGCTCGGTGGCATCCTGGCCGATATCCTTGTCATAGAGGAACAGTCCAAGGTCGCTGTAGAGTCGTGCGGTGCCCGGATGATAATTGCCGGTGCCGATGTGCACGTAGCGCCGCAGGCCCTTGAAATCCTGGCGCAGGACCAGGATGACCTTGCAATGGGTTTTCAGCCCTACGACCCCATAGGTGACGTGGATGCCGGCTTCTTCCATGCGGTTGGCCAAACGGATGTTGGCCTCTTCATCGAAGCGCGCCTTGAGCTCCACCACCACGGCCACCTGTTTGCCGTTATGGGCGGCTCGAATCAGCGTATCGACAATCGGACTCTGGGGCGCGGTTCGATAGAGGGTCATCTTGATCGCGCGGACCTTCGGGTCGGTGGCTGCTTCATCAAGAAAACGCTCAACCGAAGATAAGAAAGACTCGTAGGGGTGTTGCAGAAGAATCGCCCGAGCCTCACGAATGACATGAAAGATGTTGCGTCCGGTTTGCATCGCCGGATGATCCACCGGATGATGTTCCGGATCTTTGAGGTCCGGTCGGTCGAGGCGTGCCAGTTGCCACAAATCGCGCATCCCCATCATGCCGGAGACTTCAAAGACATCCCGCTCTTCGTTGAGGCCGAGCTCTGCCGCCAATCGCCCCCGGTGCAGCGGCACCATCCCCGGCTGCACCTGCAGGCGAACAATCGGTGAAAACTTGCGATCCTGCAGCGTCGACTCGATCAATGCCAATAGGTCATCGGCATGGTCTTCATTGCGACTGGTGTTGGCATTGCGGGTTACCCGGAACAGTTCGCAATCGACCACCTCCATATCCGGGAAGAGCAGATCGAGATTGTGCGCCATGACCTCTTCGAGCAGGACGTAACGGGTCTGGTCGCCGATCGGTACGAAACGTGGCGCGCCGGCACTGATCGGCACTTTGACCCGGGCCAGGGTGGTGGCCTTGTCCTGGGGATAACGCAAGGTCACCAGCAGGTTCAACGAGAGGTTGGATATAAACGGAAACGGGTGGGCCGGGTCGATCGACTGCGGCGTCACCAACGGGAAGATCGAATCGTAATACTCCTTACGGACGGC
>JARRPG010000041.1:0-14069 GCA_037383085.1 Desulfuromonadales bacterium
ACCTCCCGCTCCTCGTAAGAAAGTTCGCGAATGATCTGGATCAGTTCCTGGCGTTCCTGTTGCGTCATTTGTCTCTCCTGTATGGGTCCAGAATGCAGCACAGAGGGCACGGAAGTCACAGAGAAAGTCCTCTGACAACTTAAAGCTTAGTATGTACTATTAACAAAAATATTTGTTTTTATTATTAAATTTTTTCCTCAGTGGCCTCTGTGAACTCTGTGGTGCCCTATGCGAAACTTAAAAAAGCCCCAACTGGCTGTCTGCCTTCAGACGTGGAAACTTGACCGGGTATTCGCCGCTGAAGCAGGCATCGCAATACGAACGGCTGTAAACATCTTCGGTGATACCGGCGGCGGCGTGCATCCCCGAACGGCTTAAATAGCCAAGCGAATCGGCGGTGATGTAGCGACTGATCTCCTCGATCGAGTGCGAGGACGAAATCAGCTCCTTGCGGGTCGGCGTGTCGATGCCGTAGTAGCAGGGGAAACTGGTCGGCGGGCTGGAAATGCGCATGTGAACCTCGCGCGCACCGGCATTGCGGATCATCTTGATGATCTTGCGTGCAGTGGTCCCCCGCACCAGTGAATCATCGACGACCACCACCCGCTTCCCCTCGATGGCGTCGCGCACCGGATTCAGCTTCAGCTTGACACCGAAATGCCGGATCGACTGCTGCGGTTCAATGAACGTCCGGCCGACATAGTGATTGCGGATCATTCCCAGCTCGAAGGGCACGCCCGATTCCTCGGCATAGCCGATCGTGGCCGGGACGCCCGAATCCGGGACTGCGATAACGACATCGGCGTCAACATGATGTTCACGGGCCAGTTGACGACCGAACTCCTTGCGCACCTTGTAAACCTGTTCCCCGAAAATGGTGCTGTCGGGACGCGCGAAATAGATGAATTCGAAGATGCAGGGCGACGGCGTGGTCTGTTTGAAGGGCTTGAATGATTTCATCCCATGCTTGTCGATCACGATCATTTCCCCCGGCTCGACTTCGCGTATGAATTCCGCCTCGATCAGGTCGAAGGCACAGGTCTCGGATGCGACGACGAAACCCTCGCTGAGCCGACCGAGAGCCAGCGGGCGGAAACCGTTGGGATCACGGACAGCGACCATGCGGGTTTCAGTCAGAAAGAGGATGCTGTAGGCACCCTTCACCGCCATCAGGGCCTCGGCAATCCGGTCGGCCAGCGAGTCACTCTGCGATTTCGCCAGCAGGTGGACCAGGACCTCGGTGTCCGAGGTGGTCGAAAAGATTGAACCGCTATCTTCGAGATTGTTGCGAACATCCTGGGCGTTGACCAGGTTGCCGTTGTGGGCTACGGCGATACTGCCGCGGGCATAATCGACGCTGATCGGCTGAATGTTCTTGAAATCACTGCTGCCCGCGGTGGAATAACGGACGTGGCCGATGGCGTTGCGACCGGGCAGTTCATCGAAGATCGAATCCCGCTTGAAAACGTCGGAGACGAGGCCCATGCCGCGATAGGCGCGCAGGTTCTGACCGTCGCCGGCGACAATACCGCAGCTCTCCTGACCGCGATGCTGCAGGGCATAAAGACCGAGATAGGTCAGGTTGGCCGCTTCAGGGTGACCGAAAACGCCGAACACCCCGCATTCATCCTGAAACTTGTCGAACATAATTTTTTTATGACTCCAATCAGTCGTTGCCGACGGTCGTGGTCAGCAACGTGTTAATGAGGAACACAAAGATCGTTTCGACATCGTTCATTCTTTTGCCATTCTTTGTGCCTTTGGGTCTTTGCGTGAGCTGCTGTTTTGACTCTTGCCAGTTCGCTTCGCTCTCGCAAAGCGCATGATTTACAGCAGTTCCTGCCGTATAAAATCAACCGCATTCCGGTATAGCCACAGCCCCATCCCCTCTTCCGGCAAACCGGGTTCCCGGGTCCAACGGGGATGATGGGTACGGTGCAGGTAGGCTTCCGGATGTGGCATCAGACCGAACAGCCGCCCCGACGTATCACACAGACCGGCAACCGCGCTGATCGATCCGTTCGGATTTGAGGGGTATGCGGTGGTCGGTTCGCCGCTGGCGTCGGCGTAGGCCAGTGGCGCGAGATGCCTGGCCTGGATCGCGTCCAAGGTCGACTTGTCCGTGTAAAACTTGCCTTCACCATGCCGGACCGGAAGATAGAGGGTTTCTTCGAGTCCGCGCGTATAGATGCACGGTGATTCGGGATCGATGGCAAGATAGGTCCAGCGGTCTTCGAAACGTCCGCTGTCGTTATGGGTCAGCGTCACGGTCTGGGTGGTGTAATCACCATCGAGTGCCGGCAGCAGCCCCATCTTGGTCATCAGCTGAAAGCCGTTACAGACCCCCATCACCAGTTTGCCGTCGGCAATGAAGCGCTGCAGCTGATCCGCCAAGGAGTCGGTAGTGTCACGCACCGACGCCTCTTTCAGGCGGTTGGCGCCGGCTTTGGCGCTGCCGAGGTCATCGCCGTCAAGAAAGCCGCCGGCGAGATTCAGGAAGTGGTAATCGTCGAGACGGGTGCGCCCGGTCAGAAGTTCGGCGATATGCACAATGTCGCATGCGCTCCCCGCCAACCGGCAGGCAACAGCCACTTCCCGTTCACAATTGGTGCCGTTGCCGGCAATCACAAGGGCCTTCACCGTCTTGGCCATGATCACATCTCCTTCAGCGGCGCCTGCCAGGCGGCTTTCAAATCATCGATGCCGACCTCTGCCAGGCGTTCACCCTGCGTGCCTGTAATATGCAGCTGCGGTGCCGCGACCACCGTGCCGAGACAGCGACAACTCTGTCCGGCAAAAAGGTCCTCGAAGCGTTCCCGTTCGGCCGGTTGGACGGTAACCAGCAGACGGCTGGCGGATTCGGAAAAGAGCCGTGCCGCATCATCGAGATCGTCAGGAGCATCCATGTCAGCCAGGCTGATGTCAAGGCCAAGCCCCCCGGCGAAGGCAGTTTCCGCTAAAGCCACGGCCAGACCGCCATCGGAAAGGTCGTGGCAGGAGGCGATCAGGCCTTGCTGTTGGGCGGTATTAAGCGCACGGTAACGGGCCAGGGCACGCTGTGCATCCACCTTGGGCACCTTGGCACCGCGCTCACCATGCAGAGCATAGTATTCGGACCCACCCCGTTCGTCTTCCGTGCGGCCGAGCAGATAGATCAGGTCACCGGCTCGCTTAGCATCCATGGTGATTGCCAAACGAACATCGTCGATGCGGCCGATCACGGAAAACAGCAGCGTCGGTGGGATCGAAATCTTGGTGGCGCCGATCTGGTAATCGTTCTTCATGGAATCCTTACCGGAAATCAGCGGCACGCCAAAGGCCAGGCAGTAGTCGTACAGGGCCTGGTTCGAACGGACCAGTTGGGCGGCCTTGTAGTCACCATCCGGCGTCTTTTCGCTCTGCACCGGGTCACACCAGCAGAAATTGTCGAGGCCGGCGACATGCGTGATCTTACCACCGACGGCGACGTAATTCCGCAAAGCCTCGTCGATAGCGTTGGCGGTCATATGGTAGGTATCCAGATCGGAGTACCGCGGACAGATGCCATGAGCGGTGACCACGCCCTCGAAGCGGTCGAGCAGCGGCCGGACCACGGCGGCATCGGAGGGGCCGTCGTTGACGACACCGGTCAGTGGTTTGACCACGGTCCCAGCCTGAACTTCGTGGTCGTAGCGACGAACGACACACTCTTTCGAACAGATATTCAAACGACCGAGCAACTGTTTGAGCGTTTGGGCAATATCTGGCGCCGGCAGTTCCGGCTCGCTCAGTTGCGGTGGCACCCAGCGGGCCGGGATACGCAGCTGCGGGACGCCATCGTGGAGGAAATCCATCGGCAGCCAGGTGACTGTTTCCCCCTCGTAAAGGCAGTGATAGTATCCGGAATCGGTAAATCGACCGAGATCGGTGGCTTCCACATCCATCTCGGCAGCCAGAGTCAGAAAAACCTCCCGTTTCTCCGGTGGGACGGCCACCGTCATGCGTTCCTGGGCTTCGGAGATCAAAATCTCCCAGGGCTGCAGTCCTGAGTACTTCAGGGGTGCGCGGTCAAGATGCATTTCGAAGCCACCGGTGTCCTCTGCCATCTCACCAACCGAAGAAGACAGACCGCCGGCACCGTTGTCGGTAATGGCGTTGTACAGGCCACGATCACGGGCAATCAGCAGAAAATCGAACATCCGTTTCTGCGTGATCGGATCCCCGATCTGGACTGCCGTCACTGGCGAGCCCGCATGCAGCTCTTCCGAGGAAAAGGTCGCACCGTGGATGCCGTCTTTGCCGATCCGCCCCCCAACCATGATGATCCGGTCACCAATCTGGGCCTGTTTCTCGTGGCAGGGCCGGCCGTTGATTTCGCGGGGCATGATCGACCCGGTTCCGCAGTAGACCAGCGGCTTGCCGGCGAACCGCTCATCGAAGACGATCGAACCGTTCACCGTCGGGATGCCGCTCTTGTTGCCGCCGTGCTCGACACCCTCGACCACCCCTTCGAAGATCCGTCGCGGATGCAGCAGACGCGGCGGCAACGGTTTGTCATAGAACGGCGAGGCGAAGCAGAATACATCGGTATTGAAGATCAGGCGGGCACCGAGGCCGGTGCCGAAGGCATCCCGGTTGACGCCGACGATACCGGTCAGTGCACCACCGTAAGGATCGAGGGCCGAAGGCGAGTTGTGGGTCTCGACCTTGAAAACGATGCTCCAGTCATCAGTGAACCGGATGACGCCAGCGTTGTCCTTGAACACCGAGAGGCAGATATCGTCTTGACCGGACCGTTCACGAATCTCTTGGGTGGCCCGCATGATATAGCTTTTAAAGAGGGAATCGATCTGTTGCCGCTCACCGGTGGTGGTGTCCTCGTAATCGATCGCAGCAGCAAAAATCTTGTGTTTGCAGTGTTCGCTCCAAGTCTGTGCCAGCGCTTCGAGTTCGGCATCGGTCGGCTGAGCCCCCAGACCGACCTGCCGCCGGGAGGCGATGACCTCTTTGCGGCGATAAAAGGCCTGGATGGTGCGCATCTCCTCGAGGGTCAGGGCCAGCATCCCCTCGCGGCTGATCTGCATCAATTTTGCGTCATCGACTTCCAGGTCGATCGTGCGGATCGCAGCGTGTTGGCCACCGACATCGACCTTCGGGACCACCGCCGGCAGGCCTCTGACACGGTCGAAGCGGTCGTTCGGCAGGATCGTCCAGCTCTGAATCAAACCGTTGGCCAGTAAACCGGAGGCGATCCGTTCCGCGACGGTGACATCCACGTCCCCGCTGAGCAGGTATTGCACCGAGGTGTAGACCGCTTCCTCCGCCGCAAAGCGACGCTCGGTGATGTACTGGATCGCCTCGCGGGCGGTCCGACCGACATTGTCGGTCACACCGGGACGGAAGCCGACCTCGATCAGGATGTCGAAATCGTCAGCCAAGGGCGCATTGATCGCATAATCCTGGATCACCGGATCACTGAACGGACCCGCCGCAGCCGCCATGACCTCATCCTCGGACAACGCGGCATCGACGGTGTAGACATCCAGGGTACGCACCGCCTCAAGCGCGATGCCAAGATGCTCGCGAATCTCCCGCTTGACCCGCTCACCGCGGGCGTCACGGATATCATCCTTCAGACCGACTACAATCCGCCAAGCCATAAACAAAAAACTCCTACAGGAAAACCGTTAACCACAGAGTGCACAGAGCTCACAGAGTGTCTCCCAATGTTTTAAAATCATAAATCACATGCACTCTTCGGTGTCCTCAGTGCCCTCTATGTTAAAAAATATTATCCACCAAAGACTCTTGTAAAAATCGTATCGACATGTTTCAGGTGATAATTCAGATCGAAGGATTCACGAATCTTCGCTTCACCCAGCGCATCGACCACATCCCGGTCAGCCAGCAGTTCCTCCTGGAAGTCCCGGCCTTCTTCCCAGACCTTCATGGCATTTCGCTGCACCATACGGTAGGCGTCTTCGCGCGAGACTCCGGCCTGGGTCAGGTCAAGCAGGATCTTCTGGGAAAACACCAGGCCGCGCATCTGGTTGAGGTTTTTCAGCATGTTCTCCGGGTAGACAACAAGATTCTTGATCAGGCCGTTGAGGCGGCGCAGCGAGAAATCGAGCGCCACGGTGGCATCCGGAGCGATGTAGCGCTCGACCGAGGAATGGGAAATATCCCGCTCGTGCCACAGGGCGATGTTCTCCATTGCCGGAATCGCGAAGGACCGGATGTAACGAGCCTGTCCGGTCAGGTTTTCGGCGAGGATCGGATTGCGCTTGTGCGGCATGGCCGACGACCCCTTCTGTCCTTTACTGAAGAATTCCTCGGCTTCGAGTACTTCGGTGCGCTGCAGATGCCGGATCTCTACGGCGATGCGCTCCATCGACGAGGCGATGATCGCCAGCACCGCAAAGAGTTCGGCGTGCCGGTCGCGTGGGATCACCTGGGTGGATACCGGTTCCGGCCTCAGGCCCAGCTTCTCACAGACATATTCCTCAACCACCGGGTCGATGTTGGCAAAGGTGCCGACCGCACCGGAAATCGCCCCAGTGGCGATATTTTCCCGAGCTCCCTGCAGACGCCGCAGGTTGCGGTCCATTTCGGCATACCAGGAAGCCAGTTTCAGGCCGAACGTGACCGGCTCTGCATGGATGCCATGGGAGCGACCGATACAGACGGTGTCCTTGTGTTCGAAGGCGCGCAGCTTGATCGACGCCAGGACCATCTTCAGGTCGGCGATCAACTCATCGGCAGCCTGGACCAGTTGGACTGACAGACAGGTATCGAGAACATCCGAGGAGGTCATGCCCTGGTGGATGAAACGCGCTTGGGGGCCGACATGCTCCGCCACCGAGGTCAAAAAGGCAATCACGTCATGCTTGACCTCAGCCTCGATCGCATCGATACGATCGATATCAAAAGCTCCCTTCTCACGAATCACCTTGACGGCGTCGTGCGGAATCACGCCGAGTTCCGCCTGTTTTTCACACGCCAGAGTTTCGATCTCGAGCCAGATGCGAAAACGGTTTTCCGGCTCCCAGATCTTCGCCATCTCCGGCCGTGTATACCGAGGAATCATTTTGTTAGCTCCTTGCCGTCGCGTAACGCGTGACGAGGGACGCGGGACGCGAAAAAAATCTATTTATGAATGTTGAAACCTGACTTTTGGATAAAAAACCAAAAATTCAAAATTGACAATACTGTCTACGGTATCTTCTCAGGGTTTTCGCGTTTCTCGTCCAGCGTCCCTCGTCCCGTCTTCACCCACACCGGACAACCCGATGTTGTTCTCCCACCAGCACCTGCGGAGCGCAGATCGATTGTCCCGCGAGGACACGATTGACAGCCGCCAGGGCCAGCTCAGGGCGGTTGTTGGTTTCACTCAAATGGCCGAGAAAGACCGTCTCCAGCCCCGGCCACAGCAGGTCCTGCAGCAGCGTGCTGCCGGCGCTGTTGGAGAGATGGCCGTGGTTACTGCGGACACGTTGCTTCAGCGTCCAGGGATACGGCCCGTCGCGCAGCATCGCTTCATCATGATTGGTTTCGATGACGAGGGTCTGGCAGCCCTGCAGGCAGTCCGTGACCAGGCGGGTGACCACCCCCAGGTCGGTGGCAATGCCAAGTTTACCGGTTGCATCGGAGATCACAAACCCCACTGGTGTCAGCGCATCATGGGTCACGGCAAAGGGTCGGATCGAGACATCCTGCACGGTGAAGGTCTCGCCATCGGCAAATTCGTGAACGCAAGAGGACTTGCCAACATCCGGCAATGCCCGGGCCAAATCGGTCTGCAGGTACACTGGCAGGTCAAGTTGCCGCACCAGCGGGCCGAGACCCCGAACATGATCGCTGTGTTCATGGGTGACCAGCAGCGCCGTAATGCTGCCGCTGTCAATGCCGACCTGAGCGAGACGCTGCCGGATATTCCGCGCCGAGAGTCCGGCATCAATCAACAGCCGCGTCCGGCCGGAATCAACCAGCATTGCGTTACCCCGGCTGCCGCTGGCCAGAAGACAAACTTTCATCGATGCTCCCTGCCCGGCAGGCCAATATTCGGCATCAATGGCATCAACGCGTGTCGCGCGTTCCGGAAACTGTCGTGACGACACCGGCAGCAGGTGCCGGCAGGGAGAAAAACAGGAATCGTTTCGTGCAGAGGTTTGCTCATGACGTCCGAAAAACCCCGTCCGGGCCCGCTGTTCAAGCGTGAAGCATGGTTCTGGCGACGGACTGGTCCAACACTGAATGAAAATCTCGTTTTCATACCATTAAAAGGCCAAACAGAGCAACCAAAATGACGGACAAAAATATGAAAACGGTTGACCGGCAAAGGGTGATTCGCTATCATCCGTCCGTTGAAAAACCACAGCTGGCCGGCCATCGCGCCTGGCCGTTTCCTTTTGTCCCATACACCATCAGGAGGACGAGTCCATGTCGGTAAAAGTAGCCATCAATGGCTTTGGTCGCATCGGCCGCAACGTATTACGGGCAGCGCAGGGCAACACGGACATCGAGATTGTTGCCATCAACGATCTGACCAGCCCGCAAACCCTGGCCCATCTGCTCAAGTACGATTCGGTACATGGTGTCTTCGATGCCGATGTCACGGTCACCGACGACAGCATCCAGGTCGACGGTCGGAGAATCAAAGTCTGCAGCGAACGTGACCCGTCTGCCCTGCCCTGGCAGGATCTCGGTGTCGACATCGTCATCGAATCGACCGGTCTGTTCACGAAGGGGGCCGATGCCGGCAAGCACATCCAGGCCGGCGCCAAAAAAGTCGTTATCAGCGCTCCCGGCAAAGAGGTCGACCTGACTGTCTGCATGGGCGTCAATGATGATCAGTACGATACGGCCAAACACCACATCATCTCCAATGCCTCCTGCACCACCAACTGCCTGGCTCCCGTGGCCAAGGTCATTCTGGAGAACTTTGGTATCGTCAAGGGTCTGATGACCACTGTCCACGCCTACACCAACGACCAGCGCATCCTCGACCTGCCGCACAGCGACATGCGCCGGGCCCGCGCTGCCGCTATGTCGATGATCCCGACCACCACCGGCGCCGCCAAGGCTGTTGCCCTGGTTCTGCCGGAGTTGAAAGGCAAGCTCGACGGCCTGGCGGTCCGGGTGCCGACACCGAACGTCTCACTGGTCGACCTGGTCGTGGAAACGGAAAAATCAACTTCGGTGGAGGCTGTCAATGCCGCTCTCAAGGCCGCTGCCCAAGGACCTCTGCAGGGGATTCTCGCCTTCTGCGAAGAGCCCCTGGTGTCGATCGATTTCAACGGCAACCCGGCCTCCTCGAGCGTCGATGCCGCCACCACCAGCGTGATCGCCGGCAACCTCGTCAAGGTCATGAGTTGGTATGACAACGAGTGGGGATACTCGAATCGCATCGTTGATCTGGTGACTTTGATGACCAAGGCGTAACACACCAATCACAACAGGGGCAGGTCACCAACCTGCCCTTTTTTTATGGGGGGACACGGAATATGTCGATGCTTCACAAACTGTCCGTCAGGGATATCGACTTCCAGGGCAAGCGGGTCTTCTGCCGCGTGGATTTTAACGTGCCGTTGGACGACGACAACCATGTCACCGACGATACCCGCATCAAGGCTTCGATGCCAACGATTCGGCATATCGTCAGCAACGGCGGCAAGCTGATTTTGGCCTCTCACCTCGGCCGACCGAAAAACGGCCCAGAAGCCAAGTTCAGCCTCGCTTCGGTTGCCCCGTGCCTGGCCGAGTATCTTGGCAAACCGGTCCGGATGGCCCCGGACTGCATTGGACCGGACGTCAAGCGCATGATCGACGAGATGCAAAATGGTGACGTCATCCTGCTGGAGAACGTACGCTTTCACGCCGGAGAGACCAAAAATGACCCGGAGTTCGCCAAGGCCCTCGCCGAGAATGCCGACTTGTACGTCAACAACGCCTTTGGCACAGCCCACCGCGCCCATGCCTCGACCGAAGGTGTGACCCATTACCTGCAACCCGCCGTCGCCGGGCTGCTGCTGGAGAAAGAGATCAAATATCTCGGGCAGGCTCTGGCCTACCCCGATCACCCCTTCGTCGCGGTGATCGGCGGCGCCAAAGTCAGCGACAAGATCGCCGTGATCGAGAACCTGCTCGAAAAGGTCGACACGCTGATCATCGGCGGCGGCATGGCCTACACCTTTCTGCGTGCCAAGGGACGGCCGACCGGCAAATCGCTGGTCGAGGAAGACCGTATCGGCTTGGCCAAGGAACTGCTGGAGAAAGCCACTG
This sequence comes from Desulfuromonadales bacterium, assembly GCA_037383085.1. GTDB lineage: Bacteria > Desulfobacterota > Desulfuromonadia > Desulfuromonadales > BM103 > JARRPG01. The sequence goes on from JARRPG010000041.1 coordinate 10,261, forward strand.
AGAAAGGGGTCTCCCTTCTGCTGCCCCAGGATCACGTGGTGGCCGCCGCGTTCCGTGCTGATGCCGAACATAAAGTCTGCAGCGACGCCGACTTCCCGGCGGACTGGATGGCCCTCGATATAGGCCCGGCAACTATCGCCACCTACACCAGCGCCCTGAAGAACGCGCGCATGGTCGTCTGGAACGGCCCGATGGGTGTCTTTGAGTTCGACGCCTTCGCCAAGGGGACCCTTGCCGTGGCCAGAACCCTGGCCGATTCGAAGGCACGTTCCATCGTCGGTGGCGGGGATTCCGTCGCTGCCGTCATCAAGGCCGGTGTTGCCTCAAAGATGACCCACATCTCCACCGGTGGCGGCGCTTCCCTGGAATTCCTGGAAGGGAAGGAATTGCCGGGGATTTCAGCTTTGACGGATGCCAAGGAATAGAGGGTTCCTTCCTGATTGGAATATGGATCGAGGTCCGTCGGACAAGAAAAACCGGCCTCCCTTCTATGCATTTTGGTCACCTTTCAAGTAAACTAATAATGGTTATCTTTACCTGATTTTTTTGTGCGTCCCTTCTCCCGTGCGACGCTTCACTTTTTATGAGGAGCATCAGATGCGAACACCGATGATTGCAGGCAATTGGAAGTTGCACAACACCATTAGCGAATCCCTGGAGCTCGTTAACCTTCTGAAACCGGCCGTGGACGGGCGGCAGGATGTCGAAATCGTCGTCGCACCGGTCTTCACCGCCCTGACCACAGTGGCCAAAGCCCTCGCCGACAGCCCGATCAAGCTGGCCGCACAGAACTGCTACTTTGAGCCCAAGGGGGCTTTTACCGGCGAAGTCTCACCGCCGTTGCTCAAAGATGTCGGCTGTGCCTACGTCATCATCGGCCATTCCGAGCGGCGCCAGATCTTCGGTGAAAGCAACGAACTGATCAACCACAAGGCCCATGCCCTGGCCGAAGCCGGTCTCGGGATCATCCTCTGCATCGGCGAAACACTCGAAGAGCGCGAGAACGAGCGGATGTTTGACGTGTTGCGCAAACAGGTTCGGACCGGTTTAAAAGGCCTGACCGAGGCACAGGTCGTTCACCTGGTGATCGCTTATGAACCGGTCTGGGCGATTGGCACCGGCGTCACCGCCAGCAACGAGCAGGCCCAGGAGGCCCACGCTTTCGTTCGCGCTTTGGTCGGTGAATACTACGGTCCCGATGTCGCCGCAAAGACCCGGATCCTCTACGGTGGCAGCGTCAAGCCCGGCAACGTCGACGGTCTGATGAGTCAGCCCGATGTCGACGGCGCGCTGGTCGGTGGTGCCAGTCTCAAAGCCGAGGATTTTGCCCGGATCGTCAACTTCCAGTCCGGTGGATAATCGACCGGACACCGTATTTCGGTCTTTTCTCGTTCTGTCGTTTGTGCTAGAGTGCCGCCTTTGCTAGCGACAAAGTCACATGATGAGGTCACCATGAACTTGATTCTTCTGACAATTCACATTCTGGTCTGTCTCGCTCTGATCGGGATCGTCCTGCTGCAGGGGGGCAAAGGTGCTGAAGTCGGTGCCGCCTTTGGCGCCGGGGCAAGCAATACGATTTTCGGCGCCTCAGGCGGACAGACGTTCCTCGGTAAGATGACTACCGGTGCCGCGGTTATTTTCATGCTGACCAGTCTGGCGCTGGCCATATTCTGGGGCCAACCCGGTTCGCAAAGCGTTATGCCTGACCAGGTCGCTCCAGCGGCGGCTCCGGCAAACCTGCCGGAACCGGCTTTGCCGACGACACCAGCAACACCGGCAGCACCAGCAACTCCGACGACACCAGCGGCGCCAGCGGAGCAATCTCAATAGCTCCGTTTGATCGGCTGGGCAATGTCCGGTCCCGACCGGCGTGCTTAATGTTGGCAATGACCTTCCAAGAAAGTTGATGCAGAATCGCATCCCCTTTCTAAAAACTTTCAAAAGCCTCTGCTCTGCGGAGGCTTTTTGTTGTCTTGTCACGGCTATTGACCAAATGGATCTCCTTCAAGGAACGGGTCTTTCTTGCCACCCTGCCCTGATCAACCCGCAACAGATTAAGACCGCTACAGTCACGCCTAGCAGATCCGATGGTCAGATTTGCCGGATTCAGGCGCGCCGGAACATCTCGCCAAGCAAAGATTTCTCAGTTCGTTAATTCTGGAGGGGAGTCTTGAGGAGGCGTAACCGCGATCAGTTCCATGACCGTTTCCAGATCGCCTTTCCTGAAGTTTTCTAACCGCACCGGAAGGTAGCCCAGTTTCGGGGCATGATAGATTTTTTTCAAATGACTGGAACCGGGCCGGGTGCTCTCATAGAGAATCGTCTGGTAGCGACCGACAGCGGAGTCGATCGATCGCGTCCCTTTTTTGACGTAGTTGTATTGTTTAATGCGATCCTCGGCGATCATCTTCACCGGACCGGGTGAGCGGCCGCGCTGCAAAGCCATCAACACCGCAACCTGCATCGACAAACGGTCCTGAATGCCGTCTTCCGTGGGGATATCCACGACTTTGTCCTCGACAATTCCGGTCACCCGCTGCGCCTTCCAGTCAAACGCCAGGTAGCCATCATCTTCGGTCTCCTCCGTACCATCTTCAGAAATCCAGTGCAACGGGCGGACACCCGCCGCATCGATCACGACAACCGTACGCTCGACCGCATCCGGACTGACCAGAAAGCGTGCGATAAAGCCGGGTTTCGCCTGTGTCTCGTAGATATAAGTGCCGTCCTGGGCCGGGCGCAAAGTGAAGACGAGAGAGCCGAGCTTGAAGCCACGATACTTGACCGCATAGGTCGCGGTATAGGGCTTGGGCATAATTGCCTGTTCCGTAGCCTGGTCGGGCGCCTCCTTTTCGGTCACGGCATCGCTTAGGGCTGTCATTTTTTCGGCCGCAATCGGCTGTGACTGTGCATGAACGGCTGTCAGCGCAAGCAGCAACAAGATGCCGATGAAAATTCGAATCACGTTCTTTCTCCTGGTGTCCTCCGTTTTTTAGGACGGACGTTCTCTCGTATAAGTTTACAGGGAAACGACACCGAAAAGATACACCGGATCCCGGGCAACAGAAAGGGACAGGCAAAAACGCCTGTCCCTTTCACGTCTGTCACGTTGGCCGTCGTGATTCAAAAAATCAGAAGTTGTAGCCACTCTCGGAATGGGAAGACTGGTCAAGACCCATGCGTTCGTCATCATTTTCGACCCGCAGGCCCATGGTCTTGGACAGCACGAAGAGCAATACCAGGGTGACGATCACCGCATAGGCCCCGGCGGCGACCACGCCGACCAGCTGCACCCAGAGCTGGTGAAAGTTACCGCCGATCACCCCGGTGGCGCCGACCGTGGCAAAAACACCGGTCGCCAAAGCCCCCCAGGCGCCGCCGACGCCATGGATACCAAAGGCATCCAGTGAATCATCGTAACCGAAGCGATGCTTCATGATCACACCGAGGTAGCAAACCGCTCCGGCCGAGAGCCCCATCAACAGGGCCCAGCCCGGTGCTACGAAACCGGCTGCCGGGGTGATCACCACCAGGCCGGCGACAATCCCGGAAGCGGCACCGAGTGCACTCGGTTTACCGGCATGGAACCATTCAATGAGAATCCATGCCAGGGCGGCCGCGGCCGCAGCGGTCTGGGTCGTCGTAAAGGCGAGCGCTGCGCTGCCACCCGAACTCAATGCACTGCCAGCGTTGAAACCGAACCAGCCGAACCAGAGCAAGCCCGCCCCGAGCAGGGTCATGGGCAGGTTATGGGGCATCATGCGTTCCTGCGGGTAGCCGATCCGTTTGCCGAGCATCAAAGCAATCAC
>JARRPG010000042.1:0-13454 GCA_037383085.1 Desulfuromonadales bacterium
CGAGTGCGGCCCTGACGGTGGCCTGGATGCTCTTGGCGTCACCCTTGTACACCTGATCGAAGAGCCGCCTGAGGGTGTCCGCCTCGAGGTTCCGAGCAGTGGCTGGTATCCGGGTTACCGCCGTACCTTGAGAGCGCAATCCGGCCAGGGCACGGAGGTGGGTGACCTGGGGACCAGACCGTATCGGTGTCCGTGCACTGGGCGCCGCAAAGTGACTCTCCGCTCGGGCAGGAGCAGTAACCCGCGATGCAACTCTGCCCACCATTTGCCATTCTCGACCGTATCGCAACACGAGCCGCTTTATCGAGATCCTCAACCAGTATCACGGCGAGATCAGTATCGAGCGGATGGATGCCATACTGCACAATATGAAGCAGCATCTCGAGGCGACCTGTGCCCACCTGGAGCTTGAATTCCCCTATTTTATCGAAAAGCAGGCGCCGGTCTCGGGAGCGCGCAGCCTGATGGAATACCAGTGCCGGATGGTCGGCAGCCTCGGCCAGGAGTACGATTTTATCCTGGGTGTGACGGTGCCGATGACATCTCTCTGCCCCTGCTCGAAGGAGATCAGTGCGCGCGGTGCGCACAATCAGCGCAGTGCCGTGACCGTGGAGATCCGCTATGAGCGTCATGTCTGGCTGGAAGATCTGATCGGCTGGATCGAGTCCTGCGGCAGTGCGCCGGTTTTTGCCCTGCTCAAACGCGAAGACGAAAAGGCCCTCACCGAACAGGCCTATGACAACCCGATGTTTGTCGAAGACGTGGTCCGCGCGGTGACCCAGCGCCTGCTGCAGGTCCCGGCCATTACCTGGTTCCGTGTCGCCTGTGAAAATTTCGAGTCGATTCACAACCATTCGGCTTACGCGACAGTTCAACGAACGATTCCACGCCCCTGTGGATAATTCTGTGGACAAGGTGGACAACACGGCAAAACGCTCTCTTTTTGAGCAATCCCGGCCCGTAATTGGCCTGTTTGCCAAGCAGCCTGTGCCGGGCCAGGTCAAAACGCGTTTGACGCCGCCGTTAAAGCCGGACCAGGCCTGCCGCCTCTACCAGACGGCTTTGCAGGAGACGCTGGCCATATTGTGCAGTAGCGGGGTACCGGTCACCCTTTGCTATGCCGGCGAGCACCGCTGGTTTCGCCAGAACTTTCCCGGACAGACCCTGTTGGCCCAAGTCGGCGAGGACCTCGGCACCCGGATGACCCGTGCCGTGGAGGAGCTGTTTGCCGTCGGCTTCGGTCCGGTCCTGCTGGCCGGTTCCGACAGCCCCGACCTGCCAGCTTCACGCGTTGTCGACGTTCTCGCGCACCTGGCAGAGACGGATGTCGTGACGGTTCCCAGCGATGACGGGGGCTACGCGGTCATCGGCCTGCGACGACCGACCACCGCTGTTTTCGCGACAATCCCCTGGAGTACCGCCGGAGTGCAGGACGCAATCCGCCTGCGCTGCCGGCAACTCGGTTTGAGCTATGCCGAAACCGCCAGCTGGTACGATCTGGACGACATGGAGGACCTCCGGCGGTTGGTCACCCGCTCGCCGGCGAGCCGGACTGCACGGCAGATTGCCAGCGAACTGTCGGCACTGCTTTGATGCGCAAACAAAATTGCGGGTCTGCGCGGTTGACTTTGGCGTCGGGGGTACCGGATAATCGTGCAGATATTTTCCCTCGGTAAGGAGACATTTCTTGGAACTGGTACTTAACGCGGGACCGGTGGTCAAACTGGTTCTTCTGATTCTGGTCTATTTCTCCGTGGTGTCATGGGCCATCATTTTTTACAAGCAGCTGGTCATCCTCCGGGCGATCCGCGATTCGGAACGTTTCCTGGATTTCTTCTGGTCGAAAAAGCGCTTTGACAGCATCGGCCAGGGGTTGGACAAATTCCGGCATTCACCGCTGACGGTTCTGTTCCGCGAGGTCTACCGCGAGCTGGCGCAGAGCCGACGGCAGGGCGAAGGCCAGAGCGCAGATAACCTGGTGGCCGATCTCGGTGAACAGGAACGGGTCGCCCGGGTGCTGCGCCGCTCCACCACGTCGGAGAGCCATCGCTTGGAAAAATATCTCTCTTTCCTGGCGACAACCGGTTCGGCGGCCCCGTTCATCGGACTGTTCGGCACGGTGTGGGGGATCATGGACGCCTTTCATGGCATCGGCACCAGCGGCAGCGCCTCCCTGGCGGTGGTCGCCCCGGGGATTTCCGAGGCGCTGGTGGCCACCGCAATCGGCCTGGTGGCAGCGATTCCCGCCGTGATCGGTTACAATCACTTCGTCAACAAGATCAATGTCCTGACCGGGGAAATGGACAATTTCAGTCAGGAAATGTTGAACATTGTCCAACGCATGAGCCGGAGCAAGTAAGATGGAAGTCGGTCAAAGCACGACCCGCCGCCGCACGGTGCTGGCGCAGATCAACGTCACCCCGTTTGTCGATGTCATGCTGGTCCTGCTGATTATCTTCATGGTTACCGCCCCGATGATGGAACGCGGCGTTGACGTTGCCTTGCCGGAAGTCGAGAATGCTCCCAACCTGGCGGCTGTCAAGGAACCCTTGATCATTACCGTGACGCGGCAGGGCGACATCATGGTCGGCAACAATACCGTCGACAGCCCCACCAAACTGACGCCGGTGATCGAACAGGTCTTAAGCGAGCGCGACGAGAAAGCCGTGTACCTCGAAGCCGACAAGCAGGTTCCCTACGGCCGGGTGGTCCAGGTGATGGCCGCCATCAAGAAAGCCGGGGTTGCCAAGCTTGGCATGGTGGCACAGGAGCCGGAAAACTGATCCCACGAGCGTCCTGATGTCTCTCCTTCCGCTGCGTCAGATCAATGACTTCCACCGCGATCCGAAATTCGGCCGCCTGCTGCTGATCTCGTTGATCGTCCATGGCTTGGTCTGGGTCGCCTTCACTGGCGACTGGCTCGGCACCGGCACGCGGCCGAAGCCGCCGGTCTACTATGTCGACCTGATTCACAAGCCGGTCTTGAATCCGCAAGCCGGACGCCCCGATCCACGGCCGGCGAAAAAACCGCAGGCCGCGGCTGTCAAACGTGCGGCAGCCCCGCCACCACCGGCACCAAAGCCCGCGGCCAAGCCGGAGGTCAAGCCCCCGCCGAAACCGAAGCCGAAGCCTGTGGTGCAAGCCAAACCCAAGCCGGCGCCGAAACCCGCGGCCAAGCCCGAACAGCGCCAACCAGAGCGGGTGCAGAGCGCCATCGAGGAAATCCGCGTCAAACAGGCCCGCGAAGCGGAGCGGGACGCTTTGAAAGAGAAACTCGCCAAACTCAGGGAATCGGTCGGTGCGGCCGCGGCCATCCCGGAGGATGTGCCGGTGGGTATGACCGAGGGAACCGGGAACGAGGCGGGTATCAGTCATGATGCCTACATCAAGGAGTATATTCAGCAGAATTGGGCCCTTTCTCCCTATCTGCTGGAAAAGTCACGCCTGGCAACGTTACAGACGAAAGTCAAAGTCTTTTACTCGGCAGAGGGGACCCTGGTCGGTTTTCCAAAGGTTCTCGAAAGCTCTGGTGATAAACAATTCGATGATTCCGTGATGCGCGCCATCATCAAATCGAAACAATTGGCCCAGAAACTGGCCAAGAGCGATGAATACGTTCTGATCTTCAACCTCAAAGAAATGGCCGCCCTGAGGAGATAATTTATGATGCGTTGGCTGCTCGTCGCAGCATTGTTCACTATCGTCTTGCCAGGAATCTCTTTCGCCGCCACCGAGATCGAGATCTCGGCTCCCGGCGAACAGACGATTCCGCTGGCGTTGACCCGACTGTTGCCGGACCAGCAGACCCCCGTTGCGGACCTCGCCGAGGATTTCGATGAGGTCCTGATCGCCGATCTAGATTTGTCGGGCCTGTTTCGTTTCGTCGACCCGGCCTCTTTTCTCGATGATGCCGGCCGGATTGGCCTGTTCAGTACCCAGGTCAACTTCGCCCAGTGGCGGCTGCTCGGGGCGGAGACTTTGATCAAGGGGACCTACCGCCTGGATGGTGACCGGCTGGTGATCGAAGCCCGCCTCTTCGATGTCGTCAAGCAGCGTCTGCTGACCGGCCGGCGCTTTGTCGGCCAGCGTAAAGACCTCCGGCGCATGGCCCACGCTTTTGCTGACCTGGTGCTCAAAGAGCTGACCGGAGAGGAAGGCCCCTTCAGCGCAAAGATCGCCTATATTTCAGACCAGAGCGGTTACAAGGAGCTCTGGCTGATGGATGTCGACGGCAAGGCCCCCTTGCGCTTGACCAATCATCGCTCGATTGTGCTGAATCCGGATTTTTCCCCGCGCGGCAAAGAGCTGCTGTTCACCTCCTACCGCGCCAACAATCCGGACCTGTACCGCAAGGAAATCTACACCGGACGGGAAGCGAAAATCTCCTACCGACCCGGGCTGAACGTCGCCGGCCGGATGGCGCCTGATGAGCGCGAGATTGCTGTGACGCTGTCCAAGGATGGCAATCCGGAGATCTACCTGATCAGCACCAGCGGCCGGATCCAGAAACGGGTCACCGAGAGTTGGGGTATTGACAGCGATCCGAGCTGGAGCCCGGACGGCGATCAGATCGTCTTCGTCTCCAACCGGCAGGGCAATCCCCATCTGTTCATCATCGACGTTCTGAGCGGCAAGACCCGTCGCTTGACCACCAACGGCAAATACAACGCCACGCCGGCCTGGAGCCCGAAAGGCGACCGGATTGCCTTCAGTCGCCAGGAAAACGGCCGGTTCGATATTTACACCATCAGCCCCGATGGCACCGATGAGCGCCGCCTGACCTTCGGGCCCGGCAACAGTGAGCATCCACGCTGGAGCCCGGATGGCCGTTTCCTGGTCTACTCTTCGGACCAGGCCGCCAAGCGGGCCATCTATGTCATGCGTGCGGACGGCACCGGCGCAAGACGCCTGACGACCCTTGAGAGTGATTGCCGACATCCGGCCTGGTCGCCGCGCTGGTAAGGTGGTTGTTATTTCTGCATGTGGTCGCTATAATGCGACTTTGTAAAAAGCTCGGGTTTCTTAAGCCCTGATGGTTGAGATGTTATTGAACCCCTTCACGCCTAAGGAGTGTACGATGAAAATGACGCAAATGTTTAAATTGGCTCTGGTTGTTCTGTTCCTCGCCAGCGGCCTGATCGGTTGCGCCACCAGCAAGCCGATGACCACCGGTGACGATCAGTCCAAGGTATCCCAATCTGATATGAGTCAGCAGGGCGATGTCAAGGGTGTCGGCCAGCAGGACTCGATGACCAGTGAAGCGGTCCCGAGCCATGAGCAAATGGCGGGCATGAAAACGATCTATTTCGACTTTGACCAGTTCACCCTGTCGGATCAGGCGCGGGCAACGCTTGCCGACAATGCCGAATACCTGAAAGCCAACGCGGGCACCCAGGTGGTGATCGAAGGGCATTGTGACGAACGGGGTTCCGACGAATACAACCTGGCGCTCGGAGAGAGCCGCGCCCTGGCGGCCAAAAGCTACCTGGTCTCGCTGGGCATTGACCCCCAACGCCTGTCCGTGATTTCCTACGGCGAAGAGAAACCCGCTGTCCTGGGTTCCACCGAATCAGCCTGGGCCATGAACCGTCGGGCTGAATTCAAGGCGATTCGTTAAGCGGCCCCCTTGTTAAGGGCGGTTGATTTCCCCTGGAGTCGATTCATGTCTTTGCGTTTCCTGGCGTTTTTATTGAGCGGTCTGCTGCTGGCCGGGTGTGTGTCACAGCAGGACCTGCAGATGCAACGCGATCTGCTGGAAACCAAGCGACGTCTCAGCGAAGCGGAACGGTCCCTGAAGAACCTGCAGGATGACACCTCGGGTGGTGTTCGTGCGCATGTCGAGACGCTGGCGAAGAACCAGGCCGATTTCCAGGCCGAACTGGACGGCCTGCGGGTCGATTTGCAGTCCATGCAGGGGCGTCTCGGTGACCAGGAGCGAACCAACGACGAGCTCCGCCAGGAGGTGACCCTGCTGCGGGACGAGCTGTCGTTGCAGATGGCCGATCTTGACCAGCGACTGGGACCCGCCTCGAGCACTGGACAGGCCCCTTTGACGGTGGCGCCGCAGGCGCCGGAGGCGATGAAACCAGCGCAACCGAAGCCAGCACCAGCGGTGACGCCGGCCGCAGAGAGCGCTCCGGAGCTGTACGACCGGGCCCTGAAAACCATCCGGGAGGACCAGGAGTATGCCAAAGGGCGCGAATTGATGGAACTTTTCCTGAAACGTTACCCGGAACACAACCTGGCGGTCAACGCCGCTTACTGGATTGGTGAGAGCTACTACGCCGAGAAGAATTACGAGCAGGCCATCCTGCAGTTTGAAAAGACCATCCAGGAATACGGGGAACATCCGAAAGTGGCGTCGGCGATGCTCAAGCAGGCTCTGGCCTTCGAATCCACCGGCGACAAGGCAACAGCAACCCTTCTGCTGCAACGGGTGATTGAGAGATTCCCGCTTTCCGATGAGGCGGCCAAAGCCAAGCAGGCCCTCCGGGGACAGTGAGACAGCAGTCCGCTGCGGTGGTGAAAAAGGGGGTTGACAAGCGCGACCCGGTCAGTTTATAAGACGCACTTCTGTGTGCCGCTAGCTCAGTTGGTAGAGCATCTGACTTTTAATCAGATGGTCGAAGGTTCGATCCCTTCGCGGCACACCATTGTACACAATGCGCCTGCAGGTTTTCCCTGCAGGCGCTTGGCATCTTCAGTCCCTATCGTCTAGCCTGGCCCAGGACACCGGCCTTTCACGCCGGCGACGGGGGTTCGAATCCCCCTGGGGACGCCAATCGAAAAGCCCCTGCCAAGACCTTGGCTGGGGCTTTTTCTCTCTCTATAGCCGGCGGGTTTCTTCAGACCAGCGTGATCGTGTCTTCCTGGTTTGGAACAACACAAATAAAGGCAAAACCATTCGCCCCGGCCTGGTAGGAATGCGGTATCTGCGCAGGGATATAGACCGAATCGCCGGCTGTGGCGGTGAAGGTCTCTTCGCCGATGGTCACCGTCGCCGAGCCGCTGACGATATACTGCTCGTGTTCGACCGTGTTGGTGTGCAACGGCATGCCACCATGCGGGGCCATGGTGAACTTGCGCATGGCGAAGTGCGGTGCCTCCTCGGCGCTGATCAGCACCTGCATGGTCGTCCCGGAACCGGCCGGAATATCGACGACACCGCGCGTCCCCTGTCTGCGAAGATAGTCTGTCATCACTGCGTCTCCTCTCTCCTGTGGATCTTTCGATAACAGTCTCTATCATAGCCTGCGGCAGGGCAAAAGGCCACCCTGCGCGCCCAGAGGGTGCTGCGAGAGCCCGGTCCTCCGTTTTGAGCGGGCGGATTGCGCAAGAACAGTGCCGTTTCTGGCGTCCTGTTATACTTTACTCAAAGCCGTTGCCCGGAGGCCGCATTGGACAAGCCAAAGGGCCCAAGTTACAACCGGGACGGCGCACAGAAAATCGCATACACAAGGAGCCCCGATATGCAAGCAACAACCGGAAAGGCGGTTGCCATCGGTATCAATCACGTGGCCCTGGAAGTCGGCGACATCGACGCGGCCCTCAACTTTTACGGTGCGATCATGGCTTTCGAGCTGCGCGGGCGCAAAGAGGGCATGGCGTTTATCGACTTGGGTGATCAGTTCATTGCCCTCAGCGAAGGTCGCAATCAGTCCGCCGACACCAAACGTCACTTCGGGCTGGTGGTGGACGACCGTGAGGCGGTGCGGCGGGCCGTCCAGGAGCAGGACGTCGAAATTCTGTCCAGTCCGTTTCCCAAGGGACTCGATTTTCGCGATCCCTGGGGGAATCACATTCAGGTGGTCGAATACCGAGACATTCAGTTCTCGAAAAGCGCCGCCGTGCTGCAAGGCATGGGGCTATCGGGCCTGGAGAAGACCCCGGACACGATCACCGAACTGCGCGACAAGGGCATGGCCTCTTCATGAAGAGGACAGATTCTCGAAATCCTTGTCCGTTGCAACAACCCGGATTGCGGGTCAGTGATCGAGAGAAAGGAGTTTTGATAGGATGGGCATGATCATAGGCATTATCATTATCATCGCCGATATCTGGGCCATCGTGCAGACGGTGCAAAGTTCCGTGCCGGCGGGGCAGAAGGCGGTCTGGGTCGTGGTCATCTGCGTGCTGCCCGTGCTGGGCCTGCTGCTCTGGCTTTTTCTCGGGCCTAGGACGCTCAAGGCCTGAACGGACACAGCTCAATCAATCGCCCAGCGTTGCCCGCAACAAGACCTGGGAGAGACGTTCTCGCCAGCCCTGCGGCTGCGCCAGCTGCATGCGGGCCAGGCAGGCTTGGTGTGTCGCGGTCAGCGGGCGGCACCAACCGCACCAGGCCAGCCGCGCCATGGCCAGCGGCGCACCCTGAACCTCGGTCAGCTGTTGGAGCGCGACGGCCAGCTTTTCTTCCTCGGCGGTGAAGTTACTGCCCAGAGGAAAGACCGGCAGGTCACCGGCCTGCCGAGCGGGCTCCAGCTGCGCAGTCAGGCGTCCCGGAAGATTGTCGCGATACCTCTTGGGCAATCTGTAGTCGGTGGCGATCTTGCCGGCTGATTTGGCCGCGTCCAACAGCTCCTCCTGGAAGCGAGAATCGGCGATCGCCAGCAGGGCGGCGATCACTTCGGCGTCCGTTTTGCCCCGCAGTTCGGCAACCCCGTACTCCGTGACCACCACGTCGCGCAGGTGGCGCGGGATGGTGGTGTGCCCGTATTGCCAGCGAAGATTGGAATGGCGCTGCCCGCGGTGCCTGCGGGTCGCCGGCAGGGTGATGATCGAACGGGCGCCCTGCAATGCGAAGGCCATCGTCACGAAGTCATGCTGGCCACCGACGCCGCTGATCACCTGACCGGTGTCGAGGCCGTCGGAAACCACCGCCCCCAGCAGGGTGACCATCAGGGCGCTGTTGATGAAACGGGCGTCGGTACGGGCGCGGCGCTTGCCGTCCTCGTCGCCATAGAGTTCATTGATGGTGTTGATCGGTACCATCGCCAGCTTGTCCCGTTGGGCCGGAGATAAAGAGCGCAGCTTTTCGTAAAACAGCGGGCTGCCGAGAATGAATCCGGCACGCAGGACTTTACCCGACACTTCGCGCTTGAGGATGTTGGCTTCGAGCAGATCCAGAAACCCCTCGACAAACATTTCGCTGGCGGCATACAGACCGGTTTCGAAAGGTTCGGTATAGCACTCTTTGGCGCGGGTGTCGACACCGAGTGCAGCAAGCAATTCTCGGAAACGTTGTGGCTTGGCCTGCCTGAGCCGCAAGCTGTGGGTCACCGCATCACCGATCGCGCCGATGCCGACCTGCAGGGTGCCGCCGTCCGGGACCAGACGTGCGACGTGCAGACCGATCGCATGGTCGGCGAGGCTGACCGGTTCCTGGGGTGGACAGTAAAGAGCAAACTGCACCGCATCACCGGTGAGCAGAGCGTCGAAGTCGGCAGCGGGACGCTCCGCGGCTCCCCCGAAGTATGGCAGCGATGTGTTGACCTGACCGACGGCCATAAAATCCAGCGCCCCGCGGCGGCGTGCATCGAGCAAGGCGATGCTCAGATCCGGGTTGACACTCAGACTGTAATGGGCGTCATCGGCACCTTCCGATGGCGCGATCAGCTGCGCGAGGACATTGATCCCGTTGCGCAAGAGGTAGTCACGGACGTGACTGTAATTGATGGAGAAATAATTTTGTTGCGCCGCTGCGTTGCCCAACCAGCGGCCGGGGGCGAGAAAAAACTCTTTGATTCGAACGTTCTCCGGCAGGCCATTTCGGCGCATGGCCTCGGCATACTGCAGCGCAGGGTAGTCGCCGAAGAAGCGATTGGCCAAGGGGTCTAAGAACCGCCGTTCGAGATCACTGCCGGGTCGCGGTTGTTCCAGGGTGAGGGCGGTCAGGATCGTCAACGACAGATCGGGTTCCGCCCTGGCCCGCTCGTAGAGGGCGTTGGCCACATGGTTGGCCTTGCCCAGCCCCAAGGGGAGGGCCAGGACGATCCGCTTGCCGACTCTCGCAAGGATCGCATCGACGATCTGCTGCGGATCCCGGAAGACGGACGGCTGACTCATGCAGAGGACAGCTTCTGCCAGTCGGGATCGGGCTTGAAACGTTCCCCGTGATGTTCGGCCAGCTTTTCCAGGGTCGCCACGATCTCTGCAATTCCCCGGCTGCGAGCGTAATGCAGCGGGCCACCCCGGAAGGGCGCGAAACCGGTACCGAAAATCATCGCCCCGTCGAGGAGCTCCGGGTCATCGATGACGCCTTGCCGCAGGCAGGCGACGCAGGTATTCAGCATCGGCAGCAGCAGGCGATCGGTCCTCTCCGGGTCAACCGCGCCAGCATCCTCCTTCTTGCGCGGCTGGCCTTCTTTCCAACGATAGAAGCCGTGTCCGGATTTACGTCCCAGACGGCCTTCGGCGATCCATTCCTCAAACCAGTCAGGAATAGGCGCCATTGGCGTATCGAGGCGATCGTCCAGCATCCGGGCGACATCGAGGCAGATGTCGAGACCGACCTGATCCGCCAGTTCGATCGGGCCGACCGGCATGCCGAAGGCTTCCGCACAGAGGTCGATCGCTTCCGCGGCGATCCCTTCGTCGACCATCTGGATCGCTTCCATCAGGTAGGGCATCAACACCCGGTTGACCAGGAATCCAGGGGCGCTGGCCACCACTGTCGGCAGGCGGTCGATTTGACCGACGAAGCCCTTGGCCCGGTCGATGGCAGCATCCTGGGCCCGGTCCTGAAGGACCACCTCAACCAGCTGCATCTTGGCGACCGGATTGAAAAAATGCAGACCGACGAAACGACCGGGGTCTTGCAGAATGTTCGCCAGCTCGGTGAGCGGGATGCTTGAGGTGTTTGTGGCGAGAACAGCCTCCGGTTTCAGGCGCGGCTCGATCTCCTCGTAAACCGCCTGTTTGATGGCAATTTTTTCCGGTACGGCTTCGATCACCAGATCGGCGTGGGCGACGCCGTAACGGCCGGGGTCGGGAATCAGCCGATCGAGAACGTCCCGCGTGCCGGCCTCGGAAAGATGTTTGCGTTGGCACAACGCGGCTGTCTTCTTCACCGCCCGGGCAATCATCGCGGGATCGGTGTCAAAAAGCGTCACCCGTAAACCCTGGTAGGCGCACCAGCCGGCGATGTCACCGCCCATCGCGCCGGCGCCGACGACGTGAACCCGGCGCACCGGAGCGGCCGCGGTTTTAGTCAGGCGCTTCATCTTTTCCCGCAGGAAAAAGATCCGAATCAGGTTCTGGGCGGTGGCGGTGGGCATCAGCTCGGCGAAGGAGCGGATTTCCGCTTCGCGCATCGCTTCGGGATCATCGCCATGCTCCTCCCAGAGGGTAATCAGTGCTTCGGGCGCGGGGTAATGTTGCGGATTGACTTTCTCGGCGCTTTTGTTCCGCATCTGGCGGGCTTCCAGGTGACGGGCCGGGGAGGTGGTCAGCAACCGTTCCTTGAGACCGCTGCCCTGTCGCTTCAAGTCTCCTGACAGGATTGCCTGAATCGCCCGCAGCACGTGCCGCTCCTCGATGACCTTATCGACCAGGCCGGCGGATTTGGCCCGCCGCGCATCAAGAGTTTGACCGGTCAGCATCAGGCTCATCGCCTTGACCGGATCGATCAGGTGAGTCAAACGGGCGGTCCCTCCGAGGCCCGGATGCAGGCCAAGGCGAATCTCCGGCAGACCCATGCGGGCATCCGGCAGCGCCAGCCGGTAAGCGCAGCACAGGGCCACTTCCAGGCCGCCGCCGAGACAGCTGCCATGAATGATTGCCACGGTCGGTATGGGCAGTTCGGCCAGCCGGTTGACCACGGCATGCGCGGAACGCAGTTTTGCCGTGACGACCGCAGCGTCTTTCATCTCCAGAAACTCGTTGATGTCGGCGCCGACACAGAATCCCGTGTCTTTCGCGGAACGCAGGACCAGGGCTTTGGGCCGGTCCTGCTCGAGGCCGTCGAGGATTTCACCGAGCTCGTTGAGGGCGGCTTCAGACAGCACGTTGACCGCCGCGTCCCGCTTATCGAACAGCAGCCAGGCAATATCATCGTCATCGCGCGCCAGCAGCCAGGATGTCCAGGGGCGATCACCTGTGCTGTCGACGTCGCTCAGGGGGCCGAGCTGCCGTTCACGCTGCTGCAATTGGCTCAGGATAGGTCCACTCATAGCGTTCTCCTAAACAGTTTCGAGGAGCATGGCGCCGGCTTGGCCGCCGCCGATGCATTCGCTGGCGATGCCGCGTTTGGCCTTCTCCCGCGCCATGGCATTGACCAGGTGCAAGACAATCCGGTTGCCGCTGGTGCCGACCGGATGGCCGACGCTGATCGCGCCACCGTCGACGTTCAGCGTGGCCTGGTCGATCGCTCCCGGGGCCTGTTCGAGGTCCAGGAAACGGTGACAGAAATCGTCATCGGCCAAAGCTCTAAGGCAGGAGAGTACCTGGGCCGCAAAGGCCTCGTTGAGCTCCCACAGGGCAATGTCTTCGCGGTTCAGATCATGGCGCTGCAACAGCTCGGTCATGGCCAGCACCGGTGTCAGCCCCATGATCGCCGGATCGAGCGCCGACCAGGCGCTGTCGACGATCACCGCTTTCGGTGTCAGTCGATACTTCTCGACCGCCGTTTCTGATGCCAGGATGACCCACGAGGCGCCATCGGTGACCTGGGAACTGTTGCCGGCGGTGACTTGTCCGAAGGGACGCTCAAAGACCGGTTCGAGCTTGGCCAAAGCCTCGATCGAGCTGTCCGGGCGGACGCCGTCATCATGTTCGAACAGCTGCCCGTCACTGCTGATGATCGGCACCACTTCTTCGCTCAGGAACCCTTCCTCCTGAGCCCGGGCCAGGCGCTTGTGGCTGATCACGGCATACTGGTCGGCTTCCTCGCGGGTGACGCCGAACAGGTGCGCCAGTACCTCGGCCGTCTCTCCCATGCTCAGGCCGACCACCGGGTCGTTCAGGCCGCTGCGCAAGGCCAGTTCCGGCTTGAAATAATCGGCCCGCAACTCGATCAGCTGCTGGGCGCGCTCCATCAGCGAATCGGCCGTGCGCATGCCTGCCAGCCACTCCACGGCGTCCGGTTTCAATTGCAGGGGGGCATGACTCAGGGCCTCGGTGCCCCCGGCCAGGACCAGGTCGCGGGCCCCTTCACGAATCAGCCGCCAGCCGGTGTCGATCGACTGCATGCCGGAACCGCAGTTGATCTGTACGGTGAAGGCGCGCATCGTTTCGCCCATGCCGAGTCGCAGAGCGGCAATGCGCGCCGGGTTCATTTCGTTGGCCAGCACATTGACGCATCCCAGGATCACCTGATCAAAGGCGGCCATCGGCACATCCTGACGCAGCAACAGCGGGCGCCCGCAGAGGACCGCCAGGTCGACCGGTGTGAAAGGTCCCGGTTTGCCGCGGACCTTGAGAAAGGGGGTGCGGGCGCCGTCAATGATGTAGACGGGAGC
>JARRPG010000043.1:0-32437 GCA_037383085.1 Desulfuromonadales bacterium
GACCCTGTTCAACCGCATTGTCGGCCGCCGCATGGCGATTGTCGAGGATGTTCCGGGCGTTACGCGCGACCGCAACTACGCCGATGTGACCCGCTACGAGAAGCGTTTTACTTTGATCGATACCGGCGGCTTCGAGCCGGCCAGCCAGGATCGGTTGCTAACCCAGATGCGCGAGCAGACACAACTGGCGATCGAGGAGGCCGATGTCATTCTGTTTGTCATGGACGGCCGTGACGGTCTCACCCCGGCCGACCGCGAGGTAGCCGACCGGCTGCGTCAAATCGACAAGCCGGTGCTGTTTGTTGTCAACAAGGTTGACGGCCAGGCCCAGGAAGCCGAGTTGGGTGATTTCTATGCTCTTGGAGTCGACCAACTGCATGCCGTTTCGGCCGAGCATCGACTCGGTGTCAACACCCTGATCGAGGCACTCCTCGCTGAACTGCCGGCATCCGATCAGGCGACGGATCCGGAGAATGAGACCCGGCTGTCGATTATTGGACGGCCGAATGTTGGCAAGTCCTCGCTTGTCAATCGACTGCTTGGTTATCAGCGGGTGGTGGCCAACCCGGTCGCCGGGACCACCCGCGACAGTGTCGATACGCCCTTCTCCTACAACGGGCAGCGTTACGTTCTGATCGACACCGCCGGAATCCGGCGCAAGGGGCGGGTGTCCCAGAAGTTGGAAAAATACAGTGTGATTCAGGCCCTGAAGGCCCTGGAAAGAACCCACATCGCATTGCTGGTGATCGACGCTGAGGAAGGAATCACTGATCAGGATTTGACGATCGCCGGCTATGCCCATGAGCGTGGGCGAGCCGTCATCCTGGTGGTCAACAAGTGGGATCTGGTCAAGAAAGATCACCGCACCCTGGGAGATTACGCCCAGCGGGTGCGCGAGAGTTTCAAGTTTCTGCCTGACAGTCCGATTCATTTCGTCTCGGCCTTAACCGGTCAGCGCATCAGCAAGATCATGACTGATGTCGAAATCGTTCGGGACGCCTTCAACCACAAAGTCGCGACCGCAGAACTCAACCGGGTCCTCCAGGATGCCGTGCTCAGTCATGCACCGCCGATGTTCCAAGGCAAGCGCCTGAAGATCTATTACGCGACCCAGACCGGCGTACGCCCACCGACCTTTACGATCTTTGTCAATCGGTCCGAAGGGTTCCACTTCTCCTATCAGCGCTACCTGGTCAACAGTCTCCGCCAGGCCTTCGTTTTTACCGGCTGTCCGATTCGACTCAAGTTCGTCAACCGGAAGGCTTAGAAACGTGAGGTGGGAAGCGCGAGGTGCGAGGTGGGACATGGGACAGGGAAAACTTCACCACGGAGGGCACAGAGAGCACAGAGAAATATAGAAAGGGAAACAACTGTGATCACCCTGGTAGAAGCTTTATATAAAAGAACACCCGCCCTTGATTATGGTGACATCTCAACGAATCAATCGTTTGCTCAGTGCCCTCTGTGTCCTCCGTGGTAAGATTTTTCTCGCTTCGCGCCTCGCACCTCGCACTTCTCTGATAAACTGAAAACATCCTTTACTTGGTGTCTTTTGATAACGTATATATAATCAATCTTCTTTGTTTTTCGCTTGTTACGGATTCTCACCACGGTAATTTCGAGAGCTTTTTCGGGGGATTCCATGAGTCTGGTCGGCAACCTTGAAGACCTCGGTCTCGGAGAAATTCTGCAGATCGTCAGTCTGAGTCGTAAATCCGGCGTGTTGGAACTTTCCAGCCGTGATGGCGAAGGCCGACTGATCTTCCATGACGGTCAGGTCATCCGGGCGACCTCCACGGCCTTTCCGGAAAATCTCGGCGATCTTGTTCTGCGTGCCGGCATCGCCGATATGGCTTCGCTCAAGCAGGCCTTGCGCCTCCAACAGGAGGACAACGACGGTCGCCGGATCGGCGATATTCTGGTGGACGAATTCGGTGTGAATCGCGAGGCTCTCGAGACCGCGGTGCGCGCGCAGGTGGAAAAGATCGTCTACAGTTTTTTCAGTTGGGACGAGGGTTCCTTCTCTTTCGAGCTCAGTGAGCCGAGAGATTTGGCCATGATCAATTTCGATCCCCTGCAGTTCATGCTCGATCAGGGGATCAACCCCCAATGGTTGGCCATGGAAGGTAGCCGTATTCTCGATGAGAAGCGTCATCGCGGTGACACCGACCAGGAATCCGGCTCTTCACAAGTCGATGCCGCGGCCCTACTGGCCGAAGTCCGAGGCACGAAAGGGTTCCACGTCTCTTCGCTGACGACGCGCAGAGCAGCAGGACGACGCTATCTGATCATCGATGACGATCCGGCCACCGCCGAACAGCTTGCTGTGCTGCTGCAGTCCCATCGCGTTGCAGTTCACGTGCACACACGGTATCAATCCTTTCTCGCCGCGGCGATCGCCGCCGATCCAGCCACCACCACTCTGGTGATCGATTTGATCATGCCCCGTCGGGATGGCAGCGGTGTTCTCGGCGGACTCGAACTGCTTGAGGCGGTACGCCGTTATCAGCCTGGCATCCCGGTCCTGATGATGACGGATCAGCCGAGCCTGGAGGCCGAAAAGAATGTCGCCTCCTTTGAGGTTGCCGCGTTGTTGATCAAACCGAAGCCGGACATGATTGACAGTGACGCCGGTCGGGAGCAGCTCAGTGCGCTGGTCAACGCGATCCTTGCGGTTCAAAGTCCGGCCGAACCGGAGCCGGCGACCGAAGGTCTCTATGACATCGCTGCCGAATTGCGTGCCGAAATCGGCGAAACCGCTGCATCGACCGATACAGTGCCGCCGCAGACCCCGGGACTGCACCTGTTGCGAGGTATGCTCCAGGAGCTCAACAATCCATCACTGGGCGGTGGCATTATTCTGTTGATCCTGCGTTTTGCCAGCGAATTGATGAATCGGGCGGTGATTTTGCTGGTTAAAGACGAGGAGATCGTCGGCCTTGGCCAGTTCGGTATCGAATG
This sequence comes from Desulfuromonadales bacterium, assembly GCA_037383085.1. Lineage (GTDB taxonomy): Bacteria > Desulfobacterota > Desulfuromonadia > Desulfuromonadales > BM103 > JARRPG01. The sequence continues at coordinate 2,962 of JARRPG010000043.1, forward strand.
CGTCGATGCGTCGCCCGATACGCAGGTGCGCAGTATCTGCCTGCCGAAGCAGGCAACGCACGTTTTCAGTGACGCCCTGCAGCAGGCTAGCGCCTATCAGACGGAGCCGGAGGAGACCGAATGGAACGACTACCTGTTCGAACAGCTCGGTGGCGCCCGACCGGAGGAAGTCTTTATCGGCCCGCTGCTCAGTGAAGGGCGGGTGGTCGCCTTGTTGTACGGCGACAACCTGCCGGATGCGACGCCGATCGGTGATACCGAGTCGCTGGAAATCTTTTTGTCCCAGGCCGGGCTGGCAATGGAGAAAGCCCTGCTGGAGAGACGCATGATGAGCAACGATGACATGATGTGATTTTTGCCGGTGGTATCTCGGGAAACCGCTTTTTGCCAGCCCATCGATCCTTTACGCCGAAACTGCGCCGTTCTCGACAGGCGACCTGACGGATCGACGGCCCGTGTCAATTTCAAATTTCATCTTCGATAAACAGTCCCCATTAACTGCTTTGTGGCTTTTCTACGACTCTGGATCTGCGAGTGCGGACATCATGATTTGCCATCTTTGTCATACGGTTGACTCGGACAGATGAGGAGTCGGGACTGGACATTCGCCGGATTCGCGAGATAATCAATGTTGAGAAACGGGTCGACCTTCTGCCGAAGATTCTCTTGCAGCGTCTGTCTGACCGGCGAAACGCATGCCGGATTGGACGAGGAGAGGCTAGCAGCGATCAGTCGCCGGAGGAGACATCTAAGGATTCTTTTACAGTTGGGTCATGTTTTGAATAAGACCCCTTAGTTGAGGTGAAAAGGAGAGACTGGTGAGCAATAAGAAAATCCTGGTGGTCGAAGACGAAGAGAGTTTGCTCAAGCTGGAAAGCATTCTGCTGACCTCCAAAGGTTATCAAGTGCACGGTGTCACCGACGGTCAGGCGGCTGTCGACGCCATCGAACGCATCAAGCCTGACCTGGTGCTTCTCGACATCATGCTGCCGGAAATCGATGGTTTCGAGGTCTGCCGACGGATCAAGCAGAACGACGCCACCAGGAAGATCCCGGTGATTATGCTGACGGCGAAAAAAAGCCGAGAGGATATGGCCCGTGGCGAACAGGCGGGCGCCGATTGGTACATCACCAAGCCGTTCAAGTCAGCCATGGTGATCGAAACCATTCAGCGGTTCATCGGCGAGTGACCCATAACGCAGGCAAACACCGGGGCAGGGAGGCTGTGCGCGGCCTTGATGCTCTTGGTCAGCAGATTTCGACTAACCGCTTTGCGGGTCGCTGACCCGTGCTTTCGCCGCCTTGCTGTTGCCCACCTCTCTTAACAACGCCCTGTCGTATCGCAGATCCATTTTCACATTGCCATTCGGTTAAGAGACCTCTCTTGCACCGCATATCTCGTTTCCCTTTTCAGCCGTACCTTCTGGTGGGTGCCTGATCAAGCGCTTCCCGGCGCTGAAATCCTGCATTGTGGCGCCGTTGCGCCGGTTCGAAGGTGCTGATTAACGCTGGATATTTTTTCTCAGGATTGTTATGATTCCCAGGTTTTAAGCAAGACGCCAGCGATGGAGTGCCGATGAGTCAGGGCGACGACAACAAAGATCCGGTGGCCCGTGCGAATGATTTTTTGCAGATGTTCAAGAAAGGAGCGGAATTCACCCAGGACCTGCTCCGTGAGAATGAACGTTTGCGGTATCGGATTGTCAAGCTCGAAGAAGCCCTGAAAGCTCAGGATCCCACGCTTGCTGCGGACACCGGAGAGACTGCTGAACTGCAACGCAAAATTGCTGTGCTGGAACAGGAAAAGGTTGAAATCCTCGATCGGATCAAGGCGGCAGAGGAGGAGAACAAGGATTTCGCCAACCGGTATGTTGAAGTCGAAGAAGAGAACAGCATGCTGGCCAACCTTTACATCGCGTCCTACCAGCTGCACGCGACGCTTGATTTCAAGGAGGTCCTGGAGATCGTCCAGGAGAGCGTCATCAACCTGATCGGTGCCGAGGAATTCAGCGTGCTGCTGCTGGACGAGAAGACCCGCAAGCTGGAACCGGTGGCCAGCGAAGGTATTGACACGGCGATGCTACCGTCGATTGCGCTCGGCGAAGGGGTTATCGGTCGTGTAGCGGAAACCGGCGAGTACGATTTCATCGCATCAATGGAAGGTTATACAAGGGATTTCGTCAGGCCGCTGGCGTGCATGCCGTTGAAAATTAAGGACCACGTCATCGGCGTGATCGTGCTTTATAAACTGCTTGAGCCGAAAACAAAGTTCAGCAACCTTGACTATGAACTCTTGACCCTGCTGGCCGGTCACGCGGCAACGGCGATCTTTTCGTCACGGATTTATTCCGACTCCGAACGCAAACTGGCGACGATTCAGGGATTTATTGACCTGTTGACCCAGTAAACGGGATCGAGACCGATCCAGACCCGACAGATTCTGGAGACGGTGAAAATACTCATGAAACTCTGAACCCCGGGGGGTTCACACGACCATCAGGAGGCACAATTTGTCCAAGGAAGAAGCCATTGAAGTCGAAGGCAACGTGATCGAACCGCTGCCGAATGCCATGTTCAAGGTCGAGCTCGATAACGGCCATGTTGTTCTGGCGCACATCTCCGGCAAGATGCGTAAATATTACATCCGGATCCTGCCCGGCGATCGGGTCACCGTGGAGCTCTCCCCCTACGATCTCAGCCGTGGACGGATTACCTACCGCGCCAAGTAAACAACCCGCTGATGAGGCGGCCGCCGGACTGACGCCGTCGTCTGCTGCGGCCCATTCGAGAACCGGCTTCGGCCGGTTTTCATGTTTACGTGAGGTCTTTCGGAGGTGTTATGCAGGAACGTTACAATCCGCTTGAGATAGAGCAACTCTGGCAGGAGCGCTGGGCCGCCGAGCAACCGTGGCGGGTCAGCGAAGACGCCAGTGTGCCGAAATATTATCTGCTGGAGATGTTTCCCTATCCGTCCGGACGGATCCATATGGGGCATGTACGCAACTACTCGATCGGTGACGTAGTGGCCCGTTATAAACGGCTGAAAGGCTTCAACGTGCTGCATCCGATGGGCTGGGACGCCTTCGGCATGCCGGCCGAGAACGCGGCGATTCAGCACGGCACTCATCCCGCTGCCTGGACCCGTGAGAACATCGACAAGATGCGCACCCAGCTCAAACGCATGGGACTGTCGTACGACTGGGAGCGTGAACTGGCCACCTGTGACGCCGATTACTACCGCTGGGAACAGCTGATCTTTTTGCGCATGTTCGATCGAGGCCTTGCCTACAAAAAGAGCGCCGCGGTCAACTGGTGTCCCGAGTGTGAGACGGTGTTGGCCAACGAGCAGGTCGAGGACGATTGCTGCTGGCGGTGTGACAATCGGGTCGTGCAGAAAGAACTCGACCAGTGGTTCTTCAAAATCACCGATTACGCCGAAGAATTGCTCGCCTGGACCGAGAAGATGCCCGGCTGGCCGGAATCGGTGCTGACCATGCAGCGTAACTGGATCGGCAAGAGCGTCGGCTGCGAGATCGATTTCGCGGTTGCCGGGCACAGCGACACGATCCGGGTGTTCACGACCCGTCCCGACACCCTGTTCGGCGCCACGTTCATGAGCCTGGCGCCGGAGCATCCGCTGGTCGATGTCCTGACGGTGCCGGAGCGCCGGGCCGAGGTTGCTGCCTTCATCGAAAAAGTCCGCGCGATCGATCCGGCTCAGCGCACCAGTGATGATTATGAAAAGGAAGGGGTCTTCACCGGGGCTTACTGCATCAATCCGGTCAACGGCGAACAACTGCCGATCTATTTGGGCAACTTCGTCCTGATGGCTTACGGCACCGGTGCGGTCATGGCGGTGCCTGCCCATGATCAGCGTGATTTCGCCTTCGCCCGTAAATACGATCTGCCGGTTCGGGTGGTCATTCAGCCGAGTAACGAAATCCTCACGGCGGAGACGATGACCGAAGCTTGGGAGGGATCCGGCACGATGGTCCACTCCGACCAATTCGATGGTTTGGACAGCGAAACCGGCAAACAGAAGGTGACCGAACATCTGGAGGAGCGCGGTGTCGGCAAAGCCTCGGTCAATTACCGTTTACGCGACTGGCTGGTGTCACGGCAGCGCTACTGGGGGACACCGATCCCGATCATCTACTGCGACGCCTGTGGGCCGGTGCCGGTTCCGGAAGCCGACCTGCCAGTAACTCTGCCCACCGATATCGCTTTCAGCGGCGAGGGGGGCAGCCCGCTGGCCAAGCTCGAGAGTTTCGTCAACACCACCTGTCCGCAGTGCGCCAACCCGGCACGGCGCGAGACCGACACCTTCGACACCTTTGTCGAAAGCTCCTGGTATTTTTTACGCTATGCCAGCCCGGACTGGAGCACGGGGCCGGTCGATGCCGACGCGGTCGCTTATTGGCTGCCGGTCGATCAGTACATCGGCGGGGTCGAACATGCGGTCATGCATCTGCTCTATGCCCGTTTCTGGACCAAGATCATGCGCGATCTCGGCATGATCGATCTGGACGAACCATTTCAAAACCTGCTGACTCAGGGAATGGTCTGCATGGAGACCAAGGCGTGCCCGGAACACGGCTGGCTCTACCCGGAGGAGATCGCGGAGGGCCGTTGTCGGCAGTGTCAGGCCGAGGTGGTCGCCGGGCGCAACGAAAAGATGAGCAAGTCAAAGAAGAATGTGATCGATCCGGACGGGCTGATCAAACGCTACGGTGCCGATACTGCGCGTCTGTTCACCCTGTTCGCTGCGCCGCCGGAGAAAGATCTGGAATGGAACGAACAGGGCGTCGAAGGCTGTTCACGCTTTCTGCATCGAGTCTGGCGCCTGGTCTATGACAATCTGGCGCTGATCACCGATGCCGGAGACGTTTCTGCGGACCTGTCGCCGGCGGCGAAGACCCTGCGCCGTCAAGTCCATCGCACGATCAAAAAGGTCACGGAAGATATCGACGGCAGTTTCCATTTCAACACGGCGATCGCCGCGGTGATGGAACTGGTCAACAGCATCTCAGCGTTCGATGAGAAGGGCACGGCCCCGGCCGTGCTGCGGGAAGCGATCGAAACGGTGGTGCGGCTGCTGGCACCCTTCGTGCCGCATCTGTGCGAAGAACTCTGGCAGCATCTTGGCCATGCGCAATCCTTGGAGCAGACCGAATGGCCGCAGTGGGATGAGCTGGCCATGGCCGCGGAGACGCTGCTGATCGTCGTGCAGGTTAACGGCAAGGTGCGCGGCAAGGTGACCGTTCCGGCCGATGCCGATGACCAGGCTGTCGAAGCGGCAGCTTTAAACGATGCCAACGTCGCCCGTTTCCTGGAGGGGAAGACGGTGCGCAAGGTGATCATCGTACCGGGCCGACTGGTCAACGTGGTTGTCGGGTGAAGGTTATGCACGGCTTGCTCCGTCTCTTCAGTTTTCTAATCCTCCTGTCGCTGCTGGCCGGTTGTGGTTACCACGTCCCCGGAACCGGCGACAGCTGGGCCGGCTCCCCGGCGCGACGGGTCTATGTCGCGCTGTTCGATAACCAGACCTCTCAGCCGTATCTTGACAACTACCTGACCGATGCCCTGCTGGCCGAGTTGGCGCGTTCCCGGGTGCTGGAGCTGACCGAGGATGCCGCCTCAGCGGAGTTGCAGTTGCAGGGGGAGGTGACCAATTTTGAGAGCGTTGCCCACGCCTTCAGCGCCACGGACCGAATTGCCGAATACCGGGCGCTCATGTCTGTTCAAGTGCGGTTGATCGATCCCCAGGATACGACGGTGCGATGGCAGCAGGGTTTCCGCCGCAGCCAGGATTACTACGCCAGTGTCGACAAGACCCGGCAGCTCGATAATGAACGCCTGGCGGCCCAGGAGATGGCGGCGCGCCTGGCCGAAGACATCCACTCCCATCTGCTGCTCGGCCCCTGAGCGAGCTTGACCGATGCCTTTGAGCGACCTGCACAAGATCCTCGCCGAACCACCGGTTCCCCCCCTGATTCTGCTGTACGGTGCGGAAAACTATTTTGTCGAACAGGGCTGGCAGGCGGTTCGGGATGCGGTGGTGCCGTCGGACAGTCGCGATTTCAACCTGACCGTCTTCCACGGTAAGGACCTCCAGTCCAGCGCCGTCATCGAGCAGGCTCTCACCCTGCCGATCTTTACCGCCCAGCGGCTGGTGGTGGTCAAGAATCTCCACGAGGCGCGGGCAGACCAACTCGATGGCCTGCTCGATTACGTCGCCGATCCGGTCCCGGAAACGGTTCTGTTGCTCACCGCCGAGAAGATCGATGCACGCCGCAAGCTTTTTCAGGTTCTGAAGAAAAACGGTGTAGCGATTGAATTCAAGGCGATCTATGACAACCAGTTGCCCGGTTTTGTCCGTCAGGTCGCTACACAGCACCGGCTGACGTTGACCGCTGAGGCTCTGCGCCTGTTCTGCAAGCGGGTCGGGACCAATCTGGCCGCGGTCGCCGGTGAGATGGAGAAACTGGCCGGTTATCTCGGTGAGCGCGATCTGGCCGAGCACGACGATGTTGCAGCGATCGTTTCGGACACCCGTATTGAGAGTATTTTCGATTTAACCGATGCGATGGGGCAGGGCGACCGATCGACAGCCTTGCAGCTGCTCGATCGCCTGCTTGCCGAAGGTCAGCCGCCACTGATGGTGCTGGCCATGATGACCCGGCATTTCCGGCAGATGTGGAAGATCAGCGCGCTGACCGAACAGCGGGTGCCGGCCAAGGATCTGCCGCGCCAAGTGGGGGTGAGCCCGTATTTTCTGAAAGGTTTGATGCAGCAGGCAGCGCGATTTGACACAGCCAGTTACCGCGAAGTGTTCGCGCGTTTTTTGCAGACCGATCTGGCGCTCAAATCGAGTGGCAGCGAACCGGCGTTGCTGCTGGAACAGCTGGTGCTGGCGATCACCGCCCTTTGCAGCACAAAAAGGGGAGCGTCCTGAAACAGGTCGCTCCCCAGGTTAACGGGATCAGGTCGTCCAGCGGCAATTACTCGCTGTCGACGCCTTTGACCAGTTTGGTCAGTCGGCTGATTTTGCGCGACGCCGTGGCTTTATGGATGACCCCTTTGCTGGCGGCCTTGTCGATATAGGGCACGGCTTTTTCGAGAACGGTTTTTGCCGTATCGAGATCGCCCTCGGCCACAGCAGTTCGCACCTTCTTGACGTAACTGCGCATGGTGGAGCGGATCTGGGTATTACGGGCGTTGCGAATCTTGCTTTGACGATGCCGCTTTTCGGCGGATTTGTGAGTGGCCACGGGCTGCCTCCGAAAGATTGGATGAAGTTTTTTTAAGCGCATGTTTTATACCACTCAAAAATCGCTCAGTCAAGATAAAATTATTCCAATTTATAAAAAAATTGTATTTAATTTAAGTATGTTATGAGATCAGAAAACGGGATTAATAAGAAATAATGTCAACCTCGGGATCTCTCGGCCATTCTCCGGCTGGCACAGAAAAGGCACGGATTACGAAAGCGACCGGGGTCCTGACTGCGGCGACGCTGGTCAGTCGTGTGGCCGGCCTGGTCCGTGACATGGTCGTAGCTGCCGTTTTCGGCGCCGGTCTGGTCACCGACGCCTTCTTCGTTGCCTTTACAATCCCCAATTTGCTCCGGCGCTTTTTTGCTGAAGGATCGCTGACCGCAGCCTTTGTGCCGACCTTTACCGATGTGCTGCATCGTGAGGGAACCGATGAAGCACGCCAGGTCCTGCGCATTTGTTGGACTTTGCTGCTGCTGGTGCTGGTCGGAGTAACCGTCCTTGGCATTCTGGGCTCCCCTTGGCTGGTCAAACTGATCGGCTTCGGCTTTGCCGGAACGCCTGGCAAACTGGCCCTGACCGATCTGCTCAACCGGTTGATGTTTCCGTACATCCTGTTTGTCAGCCTGGTTGCCCTGTTTGCCGGAGTCCTCAATGTTGCCGGTCACTTTCTCCTGCCGGCGCTGTCTCCGGTGGTTCTCAATCTGGCGATGATCGGTGCCGCATTTGTTCTGGCGCCGCGGTTGGAGGAGCCGATCACTGGTCTGGCCTGCGGGGTGTTGCTGGGCGGCCTGCTGCAGTTCCTCATGCAGCTGCCGGTGCTGGCGCGCTACGGCTACGATCTGCGCCCGCGTTTCAATTTCCGCCATCCGGCGGTGGTGCGGATCGTCACCTTGATGCTTCCGGGTCTTGCCGGGGTGGCGATCTACCAGATCAACGTCGTGGTCACCCGGTTGCTGGCGTCATTTCTCGAGCAGGGCAGCGTCTCCTGGCTTTACTATGGACAGCGCCTGTTCGAATTTCCGCAAGGTGTGTTCGTCGTTTCTCTGGCCCAGGCGGTTCTGCCAACGATCAGCCGCCAGGTCACGGCGGACGACCGGGACGGTTTTAACGAATCGCTGCGGTTTGCCCTGATCCTCATCCTGCTGGTCACCATCCCGGCCGCCGCCGGCCTGGTCCTCTGTAATCAGGCGGTCTACAGCCTGTTTTTCATGCGCGGCAGCTTTACCGCCTTCGATGTTGCGCAGTCGGCACGGGCTCTGGCCTGGTATGCACCGGGGCTGCTGTTCGTCGGCATCAGCCGGGTGATCGTCCCCTGTTTTTACGCTCTAAAAGACACCCGGACGCCGGTCTGGGTCTCTTTCTGGACGTTGTTGGTCAACCTGCTGGCCGGACTGTTGCTGATGCGCTGGATGGGCCATGCCGGCCTCGCTCTGGCCCTTACTCTGGCATCGGTCTTCAATGCCCTGGTTCTGCTGGTGCTGCTCAGCCGCCGGCGTGGGGATCTGCAGCTCGGCGGAGTCTTCCGCTCCCTCAGTCGTATCCTGCCGGCGGCGATCATCATGAGCCTGGTGGTCCTGGTGGTCCTTGCCCAGGCGGACTGGCTGACGCCCGGACCCTTTCTGGCGCGCCTGGCCCTGCTGACCGGCGGTGTTGGTATTGGGGTGGCGTTCGCGAGATTCATCAGGCCTGGGGGCTGCTCCGTGAACGAATCATGCGCCGCCGCGGCTGAGCCTGACGACACGCAGGGGTGTTGTTGTGCTATGATACGGATGTAATCTTAGCGTGAATCAACGGTCATTGCGTCTCTCGCGGAAGCCTCAAACAGGTTGAGTAAGATGAGATATCGCACCCTTTGGACTATCCTGACCCTCTTCGCAGTCGCTCTGCTGCTCAACAGTTGCCGTGACAACGAATACCTCTGGGCGTCGATCAAGGGGCACTGGGATCTGATGTCACGGGCGCGGCCGATCGAGACGGTCTTGGCTGAAGAGCAGACCCCGCCCGAGGTCCGCACGCAGTTACGCAAAGTTTTGCAGCTGCGCCAGTTTGCGGTCGCTGAACTCAATCTGCCCGACAACGGCAGTTACCATGATTACGCCGACTTGGGGCGACCCTATGCGGTCTGGAACCTGGTGGCCGCACCCGAGCTTTCGCTGGAGCTCAACCAGTGGTGTTTCCCGGTGGTCGGCTGCGTCACTTATCGCGGCTATTTCCAGGAGGAGGCAGCACGGACGATGGCCCAATCCCTGGACGCCCAGGGGTTCGATGTCGATGTCTACGGCGTCAAGGCCTATTCAACCCTGAACTGGTTCGATGACCCGGTCTTGAACACCTTTCTCGACAACGACGAGATCCGTCTGGCGGCGCTGCTCTTTCATGAAATGGCCCATCAGGTGCTCTACATCAAAGATGACACCGCCTTTAATGAATCTTTTGCCAAAACCGTCGAAATGGAAGGCTTGAGACGCTGGTTTTTAGCTTCGCACAGTCCGGAGCTCTGGGCAGAGTGCCAGCGGCGTGATGAGCGCAAAGAAATATTCCAGGCTTTTTTAGTGGATGTTCGTGCGCGGTTGCAAGAGGCCTATCGGTTCGGCGGCGATAATGATCAGAAGCGCCTGGCCAAGCAGGCGATCCTGGATCAGGCGCGGATCGATTACCAGCAACTGAAAGAAAAAATGGGTGGGTTCGACGGTTTTGACCGCTGGATGAAGCGTGGCTTGAATAACGCCCGATTGTCGTCGGTGGGCACCTACCATGACCTGGTACCAGCCTTTCAGGAACTGCTGCGCCAGGTTGGGGGTGACCTGCCGGCTTTTTACGTGGCGGTCACAGAAATGGGCGCATTGCCCAAAACGGAACGCCTGGCCAGGCTCCAGTCTTTGTCACCGCAGTTGCAGGCGGCTCTGGATTAGCCTCTCCCTTCTTTATCAGAGTTTTTCCTTTTCTTTATAATCATTTGGACAACAGATATAAAGTGATTTTTACGAAAACGAAGGGACCGAAGACATGACATACGTGACAGATCTGACGGCAGAAACCAGGGCCTTGATCAGGGCTGCTGAAAACCTCTGTGTTGCTGCACGGACGGCACCGAAGGGTAAGGGCAAGGACCTGCTCGAAGCGGCGATCGCCACTGCGGAAGACAAAGAGCGTCTGCAGTCGCAGATGCGTCAGATCGGACAGCGCGATCATGTTCCCTTTTTTCTGCGCGATGCCGACAACCTCGATCATGCCCCGGTCGTGGTGCTGCTCGGTACGCGCAAGGCACCGTTGCGTCTCCCCCATTGCGGTTTCTGCGGGTTCGTCGATTGCGAGGCGATGCTGGCGGCCGGCGGAACCTGTTCTTTCAACACCGGTGATCTGGGAATTGCCATTGGGTCCGCCGCTGCCATGGCGGCCGATCTGCGCATTGACAATCGAATCATGTACACGGCGGGCAAGGCGGCTATTGAACTCGGCATGCTGGGCCCTGAGGTCAAAATTGCTTACGGCATCCCACTGGCGGCCAAGGGTAAGAACCCGTTTTTCGATCGGGGTTGAAATGCCCTTTCCAGCCCCCGGTTTTCCTGCTTCAGAACCTGATTTCCATGTCTGATCCTCACGAACTGTTCGATATCGTCAACCAGAACGACGACGTCATCGGTCAGGCGGAGCGTCGTGCGTGTCATGGCAATCCGGCCCTGATTCACCGTGCCATCCATGTTCTGGTTTTCCATCCGTCTGGCCGTTTGCTTCTGCAGAAACGCGCACCCAACAAGGACATTCAGCCGGGCAAATGGGACACCAGTGTCGGTGGCCATCTCAATGTCGGAGAATCCTACCTGGCCGCGGCGCGGCGTGAGATGGCGGAAGAGCTTGGTCTGACCGGCGTAGCGCTGACCTTTCTGTACAGGTCCCGGATTCGTAACCGGATCGAATCCGAGAATGTTCAGACTTATCTGGCGATCACCGACAAATCGATCCGCTTTGACCCCATGGAAATCTCCGGAGTCCGTTACTGGTCATCCGAGGAGATTGTACGATCTCTCGGTAAAAATACTTTTACGCCAAATTTCGAGGAGGAGTGGGCCTTGTTTCAGGATTTTCTGCGCTGCTCATCGGGTCAGGAAACGGAGCGTCTCGGATTCTGCTCCGGTGATTCCTTTCCGGACCTCTGGCAGAAATTTTCCGCTGGGTTGTCAGGCGGGGTTGATACTGCATAATTGTTACACACGACAGATCACAGTTGCTCTGATTTTATGCAACAGGGGGCATATCAACTTTTTGTTGTGCTGCAAGCGACCCGTTTCGAATAAGGAAAAAGTCTTATAGATCGGGAGATTATCTTTGCAAGCCGGGGGTGTCTTTATTTGGGCAAGCTATTTGCTAATATGACTTAAACCGGATAACATTCAGGTCACAGACCCGATGCATTCTTTTGGACAACAAAACTTAGAGGAGCAAACCCGTTATGAGGAAAGTCGAAGCCATCATCAAGCCGTTCAAGCTGGATGAAGTCAAGGAGGCGCTGAACGAGATCGGCATCCAGGGGATCACGGTCAGTGAAGTCAAGGGGTTCGGCCGGCAGAAAGGCCACACGGAACTGTATCGTGGTGCCGAATATGTCGTCGATTTCATTCCCAAGATCAAAATGGAAATCATCGTTGCCGACGAGATGGCCACCAAGGTCGTCGAGGTGATCGGTGAAGCCGCCAAGACCGGCCGGATCGGCGACGGCAAGATTTTCGTCACGCCGGTCGACGAAGTCGTCCGGATTCGTACCGGTGAAACGGGTGACGACGCCCTTTAAAGAATTTCCCATTCACTCGCAACCACGCATCATTGCCAAAAAGGAGACGTTTAATTATGAGTCCACAAGAAGTCGTCAAGTTTGCCAAAGATAACCAGTGCAAGATGGTCGATTACAAGTTCCTCGATTTCGTCGGTATCTGGCAGCATTTCACGACCCCGATCAGTGAGTTTAGTGAAGACATCTTCGAGGAAGGAATCGGTTTCGACGGGTCTTCGATCCGGGGCTGGCAGCCGATTCACAATTCGGACATGCTGATCATGCCTGATCCGGCCACGGCCAAGATCGACCCCTTTGTGCAAATGCCGACGCTGACCCTGATCTGTAATATCATCGACCCGATCACCAAGGAAGGTTACACGCGCGATCCGCGATTTATTGCCCAGAAAGCCGAAGCCTACCTGAAGTCAACGGGCATTGCCGACACGGCTTATTTCGGCCCGGAACCGGAATTCTTTATCTTTGATGATGTCCGCTACGCGTCCAGCGCCAACGAGTCCTTTTATGCGATCGACTCCATTGAAGGGATCTGGAACACCGGGCGCGAGGAATTCCCGAACCTCGGCTATAAGCCACGTCATAAGGAAGGTTATTTCCCTTGCGCCCCGACCGATTCGATGATCGATTTGCGCAACGAGATGGTCGAAGCTCTGCAGAGCGTCGGCATGCAGATCGAATGCCTGCATCATGAAGTCGCCACCGGCGGTCAGGCCGAGATCGACATGCGCTTCGATTCGTTGCTCAAAATGGGTGACACCCTGCAGTGGTTCAAGTACATCGTCAAGAACGTCGCCGTGCGGAATGGCAAGACAGTGACCTTCATGCCGAAACCGATCTTTGCTGACAACGGCTCCGGCATGCACTGCCATCAGTCGCTCTGGAAAGACGGCGAGAACCTGTTTGCCGGTGACGGCTACGGCGGACTTTCCAAAACGGCCATGTACTATATCGGTGGGATCATCAAGCACGCCAAGGCTCTGTGTGCCTTCACCAATCCGACCACCATCTCCTACAAACGCCTGGTGCCCGGTTACGAAGCCCCGGTCAACCTGGCCTACTCGAACCGCAACCGCTCCGCTTCGTTGCGGATCCCGGTGACGGACAACCCGAAGTCCAAACGCGTCGAGTACCGCACGCCCGACCCGAGCTGCAACGGCTACCTGGCTTTCGCGGCCCAGATGATGGCCGGCCTCGACGGCATCGAGAACAAGATCGATCCGGGCGAGCCGCTGGACAAGGACATCTATGGCATGTCTCCGGAAGAGCTCAAGGACATTCCCAGTGTCGCCGGCACCCTGGCGGAGGCCCTGGACGCTCTGGAAGCCGATCACGACTGGCTGCTCAAGGGCGACGTCTTCACCAAGGATGTCATCGACATGTGGCTGAGCTACAAGCGTGAAGCGGAAGTCGATGCCGTGCGTATGCGGCCGACGCCGACCGAGTTTGCCCTGTATTATGATTGCTGATTAAACCTAGGCTTCTGCAATTTGTAGGAGTCTGAAAAGGTTCAAAGAGAAAGGGAGCTGCGAGATCGCAGCTCCCTTTTCCTTTTCAAAATCGATTAGGATTATCGGGCGTTCTCGACGAGAAAGTCTTTGATGGCCGCGCTGTCCGCGGCGACCACCGCGCAACGCTGTTCACGGTTTTCGAGACCGGCAAGGCTGGCCGGCTGTTCCGGCAGGGTGCCGATGGCCTGCTGTACGGCATCGGGGAACTTGGCCGGGTGAGCCGTGGCCAGGCAAACAACCGGGTACTCGCCTTGACCGAGATCGCGACCGGCCCGAACGCCCGTAGCGGTATGCGGGTCGAGCACATAGCCGGTGGCCGCCTGAAAATCGCGAATCGTCTCCAGAGTCTGCTGGTTGTCGACCGAGACCGCGGCAAAGGTCCTGCGGACTTCTGCCAATTGCTCCGTGTCGAAGTCCAGGCGACCGGTTTCGCTGAACCGCTGCATCGCTTCTGCGAGACGGGCCGCGTCTTCCCGATAGAGATAATAGAGATAGCGCTCCAAGTTACTGGCCTTCTGAATGTCCATTGACGGTGAAAACGTCGGCTGGACGTCAGTGATGGAGTAATCGCCTGCGTTGATAAATCGGGCCAGGATGTTGTTGGCGTTGGTCGCCAGGATCAGCTTTTCTATTGGTAACCCCATGCGTTTGGCCACATATCCCGCAAAGATGTCACCGAAGTTGCCAGTCGGAACAGAAAAATAGATCTTCCGGGCACCGGTTTTCTTATGAACCTGGCCCCAGGCGTAAAAATAGTAGACGATCTGGGCGAGCACGCGGGCCCAATTGATCGAGTTGACCGCACCGAGGGCATACTGTCTTTTGAATGTGAGGTCACCGAAAATCTCTTTGACGATCTGCTGAGCATCATCGAAGGTCCCCTCGATCGCCAGGTTGAAGACATTTTCGTCGGTGACCGTAGTCATCTGCAGTTCCTGGATCGGCGAGACCTTTTTGTGGGGGTGAAGAATGAAAATATTGATGTTCTGCTTGCCGCGCACGCCGTAGATGGCGGCACTGCCGGTGTCTCCCGAGGTCGCGCCGAGAATGTTCATATGCCGGCCGGATTCGATCAGCAGGTATTCGAACAGGTTGCCGAGAAACTGCAGGGCGACGTCCTTGAAGGCCAGGGTCGGGCCATGGAAGAGTTCAAGGATGAACAGGCCGTCCCGATGAACGACCGGGGTGATGTCGGGATGGTTAAAACCGGCGTAGGACCGGTCGATCATCTCTTTGAGGTCAGCCGCCGCAATGTCCTCAATAAAAGAACTCATCACCTGGAACGCCAGCTCCGGGTAGGCCAGTTTGGCCAGGGCATCGAGGTCGCCGGGCGTCAGCTGTGGAATGGTTTCCGGCAACAGCAGGCCGCCATCTTCGGCCAGGCCCATCATAACAGCCTCTTTGAAGGGGATGTCTTTGACCTGCCCGCGGGTGCTGAGATATTTCATGTCCGATCCTTGGTTAACAGATTGGTGCGGCATTCTATCAGGACTTGTCCGGACAGGGAAGGGCAAACCGGGATCTCCGGAAGGTGTTCTTTGGGACGTGGGACGTGTCAAATCACGATAAAAAACGAGAGAGGGCAACCCGAATCGGGTTGCCCTCTTTAATGTTTGTTCGCGTTTCGATTAATGGGTCACGCGTCCTTACTTCGCCTGCGCCTCCTGGGCATCGACCACGGCCACGGCGGCCATGTTGACGATATCAGTCACGGCGTCACCACGCTGCAGGACATGGATCGGTTTTTTCATGCCCATCAGGATCGGGCCGATCTGTTCAGCGCCACCGAGCTTGTGCAGCAGTTTGTAGGCGATGTTGCCGGACTGCAGATCAGGGAAGATGAAAACGTTGGCATCGCCTTTCAGGGCCGAGAAAGGATACTGTTTGTCGACCAGATCCGGATCGAGGGCGACATTGGCCTGGATCTCGCCGTCAACGATCAGCTCCGGTGATTGTTCCTTGACCATGGCGGTGGCTTTCTTCACTTTCAGGGTCAGCGGATGCTCGGCACTGCCGAAGTTCGAGAAGGAGAGCATGGCAACCTTCGGTTCAAAGTCGAACTGGTGGGCTTTGTGGGCGGTCAGTATCGCCGTTTCGGCCAGTTCCTCGGCGGTCGGTTCGATGGTCACGGTGGTGTCGGCAAAGAAGGTGGCGTCTTTCTTGGTCACCATCATATACATGCCATGCACCTTGGACAGACCATCCTGCTTGCCGATGATTTCCAGGGCCGGACGGATGGTTTCCGGGTAGTGGTGGTTGATGCCGGAGAGCAGGGTGTCAGCATCGCCTTTGAGGACCATCATCGAGCCGTAATGGTTGCGGCTCTTGCGTATGGTGCGACGGGCTTCGGCAAGGGTCACGCCTTTGCGTTGGCGCATTTTAAAGAAATCATCGGTGTAGGTCTCGACCTTGTCGCTGTTCATCGGATCGATGATGGTGACGCCGCTGAGGTCGGCATTCAGGGCCTTGGCGTTGGCCCGGATCTCTTCCTCGTCGCCAAGCAGAATTGGTTTGGCGATGCCCTCGTCAACCAGGATATGCGCGGCGCGGAGAATCTTCTCTTCTTCTCCTTCCGGAAAGACGATCCGCATGGGATTGGCCTTGGCTTTGTTGATCAGGGTGCGCATGATCTGCTTGGAGCGGCCCTGCATCGCTTCGAGACGTTCCAGATACTCGTCCATGTCTTCGATTGGCCGACGGGCGACGCCGGTGTCCATAGCGGCCCGGGCGACAGCCGGGGCGACGTGCAGCAGAACCCGCGGATCGAAAGGCTTGGGAATCAGGTACTCGCGGCCGAAGGTGATGACTTCGCCGCCGTAGGCCTTGCGAACGCCATCAGGGACGTCTTCCTTGGCCAAGTCGGCCAGCGCCTTGACGGCGGCAATCTTCATCTCATCGTTGATAGCGCTGGCATGGGTATCAAGGGCGCCTCGGAAGAGGAACGGGAAGCACAGGACGTTGTTGACCTGGTTGTTGTAGTCCGAGCGGCCGGTGCCGATGATCACGTCATCGCGAACCTGTTTGGCGACTGGCGGCAGGATCTCGGGATCCGGATTGGCCATGGCAAAGACGACCGGATCCTTGGCCATCGAAGCGAGCATCTCGGGGGTCACAGCGTCCTTGACCGAGACGCCGAAAAAGACATCGGCGTTTTTCATGGCATCTTCCAAGGTCCGGTCTGTGGTATCGGCGGCGTAGCGTTCCTTGTATTCGTTCATGCCGGCTTCGCGGCCTTTATAGATGACACCTTTGCTGTCGGCGAGCAGAACGTTGTCCTTGGTGGCGCCGAGGTCGATCAATAGCTTGGCGCAAGCGATGCCGGCTGCTCCAGCACCGTTGACCACGATTTTGACGTCGGCGATCTTTTTGCCGATGACCTCCAAGGCGTTGAGCAGACCAGCGGCCGCAATAATGGCAGTGCCGTGTTGATCGTCATGGAAGACCGGGATATCGAGGATCTTCTGGAGTTGCTCTTCGATGTAGAAGCATTCGGGGCCTTTGATATCTTCCAGGTTGATGCCGCCGAAGGTCGGCTCGAGGAGTTTGACGGTGCGGATCAGTTCGTCAGAATCCTTGGTGTCGAGTTCGATATCGAAAACATCGACATCGGCGAAGCTTTTGAACAGAACCCCTTTGCCTTCCATGACCGGTTTGCCGGCCAGGGCGCCGATGTCGCCCAAACCGAGAACGGCGGTGCCGTTGGAGACGACGGCAACCAGGTTGCCCTTAGCGGTATACTTGTAGGCGTCGTTCGGGTTCTTCTCGATTTCCAGGCAAGGCTCGGCGACACCCGGGCTGTAGGCGAGGGACAAATCCCTGCTGGTTGCACATGGTTTGGTCGTGATGACTTCGATCTTGCCTTTGCGCCCCATTGAATGATAGTCAAGTGCTTCCTGACGTTTCGACATTGTTTCTGCCTCCCTGGCTCTGACGCTTTGCGCCGATTAATGGGTTAAGTTTTTGTGACAATAAAAAAATTTAGCAATATTAAAATGCCTAGATAATGCCAGGATCACAATTTTGTCAAGCAAAATCAGGTCCGGGCAGAGGATCCTTGGTCTTCATGAGCCAGCGCGATGTCATACCGACCTGGCGCTTGGCTGCGTTGGAGCAACCGTACCAAACTCAATAAAAATATCGCTTTTCAGGCTGCCGTCAAGATGAGCGGCGATGGAAAATCCCTGATTCAGCCGTTCGGATCTGGCCGGTATTGGCCAGGGGCGACCATAATCTTGCGATCTGTCGACCAAGGATTGACAAGCGCACAGTCAACTGTTTAGCTAGATAAAATGAGTCCTGACCGGGCCCGCAGCCCGGCCTGATCCTTTAAGTGCCAAGAAGATGTCGTATTGTGATGCCAAACCGGTGCGCATCGGTGTTCTTGCTGACACGCATCTGGGCGATTCGCCACAAAACCGGGATTTTCTGACCCGCCTGGTGGCCGATGTGCTGGCGCCGGTCGATTTGTTGCTGCACGCCGGCGACCTGGTCAGCCCGGAACTTCTCGATCTGTTTGGCGATTGCCCGGTGCATGCGGTGCGCGGCAATATGGATCCCGCCGTTCCCGGCGTTCCGCTGAAAAAGACGCTTCGGGTCGCCGGGATGACGCTCGGGCTGATTCACGGCTGGGGCCCGCCGCAAGGCCTCGAGGACCGGGTCGCTGCTGAATTCGATGCCGATAAGCTTGATTGTCTGGTTTACGGTCACAGCCACAGACCGGCCTGTCACCGGCGCGACGGCATCTTGTTCTTTAACCCCGGCAGCGCCACCGACCGCCGCGCGATGGCTTTTCACAGTGTTGGCCTGCTGGAAATCGATACCACGATCAACGGGACCATTATTGCGCTGGAAGACTGATCCCTGCCAAAGGATATGGAGAGTTGCGATGGAAAGACTGTGGGCACCCTGGCGACTGGAATATATTCAGGCGCCGGATCATGACGGCTGCATTTTCTGTCTCGAACAGAGTCGCACCAGGGATGCCGAAAAGCTGGTTTTGACGCGGGGTGAGAGTTGTGTTGTGATGATGAATCGCTATCCCTACACCAACGGTCATTTGCTGCTTGCACCCTGCCGGCATCTGGGAGATCCGGCGCAGCTCACCAACAACGAAGTTCTGGAACTTCACCATTGGCTGGTGGACAGCCAGACAGTGTTACGTCAGACCTTTGCCGCAGAAGCCTTCAATGTCGGCTGGAATTTCGGTGCCGCGGCCGGCGCCGGGATCGCCGCGCACATCCATATGCATGTCGTGCCGCGGTGGGCCGGCGATCATAATTTCATGCCGGTTCTGGCTGACATTCGGGTCATTCCAGAACATCTCGAAAGAACGTATGAACAGCTGGTCACGGCCTTTGCCGACCTGTAACAAAAAGCGCGCGGCAGCGGCGGCCGGCAACCCACGATCGCGCCTAGGGATGCAGCTTTTGATTGTATTCGGTCCTCAAAACCCATAAAATCACAACGATCTGCCGGGGGCCTCGCCCTTAAAGACGGTGTGCCCGGCCCCATTCTTTACAGGAGTGCGCTGCGTTATGCTGCTGGTGATTCAAAAAGGCGGGTATCTGATGTACCCGATCGCGCTGTGTTCGATCCTGGCGCTCGGGATTTTTTTGGAGCGTCTCTGGACCTACGGCCGTGTGCGTCGTGAGTTTCGCGCCCTGGCCCACCAGGTGGAGCCGCTGGTGGCCAAGGATCATCTTGACGAGGCGACCACCCGTTGCCACAAATCCAACTCGCCCCTGTCCCAGGTGTTCCTGGCTGCACTGCGGGTGGCCGGGCGGCATCGTGATCAGATCAAAGCGGTGGTCGAGGAAACCGGCCGGCGGGAAGCTGCGCCCCTGCAACGCTTTCTCGGCATGATGGGGACGATTGCCACGATCTCGCCGCTGCTGGGGCTGCTCGGTACGGTTCTTGGCATGATCCGGGCGTTCAATGTGATTGCCAGCCAGGGCATGGGAACACCGGCGACACTGGGGGGCGGCATCTCGGAAGCCCTGGTGACGACCGCAGCCTGGCTGACCGTGGCGATCCCGGTGATTTTAGCGCTCCGTTACCTGTCGTCACGTCTCGATCAGCTGATGATCGAAATGGAAGAGTATTCCTTGCGCCTGGTCGATTTGTTGGGGGAATAGATGAGTTTCCTGCGCAAGCCGCCCGACGAGCCGCGCATCGACCTGACGCCGATGGTCGACGTGGTTTTTTTGCTGCTGATCTTCTTCATGATCTCGACCACCTTTGTCGAAAGTCCCGGTATCAATATCAAACTTCCCGAGGCGTCCACCCAGCCGGCTGACCGGGAACCCCGCGAGATTAAAATTTATCTGTCACGCGAGGGACCGATCTATTATCGAGACCGAAAGATCGGTCTCGATGAATACCGTCAGATTCTGGCCGAGCATCAAGCAGAAGCCGCCCGGACCACGGTGCTGCTGCTTGCTGACCAGGAATCGCGCCATGGCAAGGTCGTGACCCTGATGGATCTGGCCCGGGATGCCGGGTTTACCAAGTTGGCCATCGCCACCGAGCAGAAAAAGCCCTAGAGCGAGGCGCGATAAACGCAAAAAGCATCAAGTTTCCAAACTGAAAACTCACTAAAATTTCAAATGAGCATGCCGAAAACCATTGCCATATTAACCGGAGGAGGAGATTGTCCGGGCCTCAATGCCGTGATCCGCGGTGTGGTGCGCAGCGCCGTTTTGCAACGCGGCTGGCGGGTCCTCGGCATCGAGGATGGTTTCGACGGGCTGATCGGCTCACCGCCGCGCTGGCGTGAATTGACGCTCGCATCAGTGCGCGGCATCCTGCCGCGCGGCGGAACGATTCTTGGGACCAGCAACCGCGGGAATCCACTGGCTTATCCAGTCATGGAAAATGGTCAACAGAAAACGGTCGATCTCAGCGATACAGTTCTGGACAATTTCCGCCAGCTTGGTGCCGATGCGCTGATCGCTGTCGGAGGTGACGGTACTCTGAAAATTGCCCGGGTGCTCCAAGACAAGGGCATACCGATGGTTGGGGTCCCGAAAACAATCGACAATGATCTGCGGGGTACGGATGTCACGTTTGGCTACCATACCGCCGTCAGTATTGTGACCGAGGCCTTGGACCGGCTGCATACGACCGCCGAAAGTCATCACCGGGTCATGGTCCTCGAGGTGATGGGGCGGGATGCTGGTTGGATTGCCCTGGAGTCGGGCCTGGCCGGTTCCGCGGATGTGATCCTGATCCCGGAGATTCCCTTCGACCTGGCCGCTGTTTGTGATGCTATTGAATTACGCAAGATTTGTGGCAGTCGTTTTTCCATCGTCGTTGTCGCTGAAGGGGCCTTTCCGGCGGGCGGCGAAAAGGTCGTTCAACGGAGCAAAGAAGACAATTACGGCGTCGAACGTTTGGGTGGCATAGGCGCTTTTGTCGCCGACGAGATTGGCAAGCGCATGGCCATGGAAACACGGGTCGTCGTTCTTGGTCATATCCAGCGTGGCGGCACTCCGGCACCTTTTGACAGAATTCTGGGGTCTCGCTTCGGTGTCAAGGCGGTTGAGTTGATCGAGCAGAACCGTTATGGCCATATGGTCTCCCTGCGGGGGCTGGATGTCTGTGATGTGGCGATCGATGTAGCCGTCGATTCGCTGAATTGCGTTGATCCCGAAGGCAGCGTGGTCAGGGCTGCAGAGGATCTCGGCATTATGCTCGGTCGCCGCCGTCCTTTCTCTACCGATCTGCCTGCAGCGGATTGACAACTCCTCGTGGCCTGACTGGTCATGGCATACCGGCCAAAATTTCTTTGTGCTAGAATAATTTTGCAGTTGCATCAGCCTGTGGAAACCGTAATCTGTCAGGCAGTATTGCAGTGCAGCCCCCGCTTTCAAAGGCGTCTGCCGAGGCTCATGCCCTCGGCAGATCAATTGTTCCAGTGCGTCAAATTGTAAAAACTTTAGAAATCGAGTCATGAATAATAAACGCTTTCTGCTGGCCGTCCTGCTCATCGGTTTGTTCTCTGGCGCTGTCTTCCTGTTGAGAAACCTGCCCGGGGAGTCGACCTCTGCGCCTGGCCCAATCGACAAGAACCGCCGTGTTCCGGTGGAGGTTGTGGCCATTGAGCACGGTCCGATTGCCCTGCACCGGACCTTCAGCGGCACGCTGGAAGCACGGGCCGAGTTCGTCGTGGCGCCCAAGGTGGCCGGTCGCGTCGAACGACTGACTGTCAACATTGCTGATCCGGTGACCCGGGGGCAGGTCGTCGGCGAGTTGGACAGCGAAGAGTACGTGCAGGCGGTGGCCCAGGCTCGGGCTGATCTTGCCGTGTCCAAGGCGAATTTGGCGGAAGCCAAAAATGCCCTGGAGATTACCAGGCGTGAACTGGACCGCATTGAGACGCTGCGCCAGCGTGGCGTCGCCTCCGAGTCACAGCTTGATGCCGTCAAGGCGAATGAGCTGGCCAAACAGGCCGAGCTCGAAGTCGCCGAAGCCCAAGCCGTTCGGGCGGAAGCTTCGGTAAAAACAGCCGAAATCAGACTCGGTTATACACGAATTACCGCCGGCTGGAGTGGTGGCGAAGAGCAGCGGGTGGTTGCCGAACGCTTTCCGATGACCGGCGTGGTTTTTGTCACCGAACGCGATTACGCCCGCCTGCAGCCCGGACAGTCCGTCACTTTGACGACAGACGCTTTCCCCGGCGAAGAATTTTTGGGACACATCGAAAGAATTGCCCCGGTATTCAAGCAGTCCACCCGTCAGGCACGGGTCGAGTTGAGCATCGACAATCCCGGTCAACGTCTCAAGCCAGGAATGTTCGTCCGGGCCACAGTGGTACTGGCACGCGCTGAGAACGCCACCATCATTCCCGAGCAGGCTCTGACCAAGCGCAATGACCGGACGGGTCTCTTTCTGGTCAGCCCGGACGGACAGACCGTCACCTGGCACGAGGTCAGCGTGGCCATTCGAGACGGTGATCGTGTACAAATCGATCAAGACGATCTTTCCGGCCGCGTGGTGATCCTTGGACAGCAATTGCTCGAGAACGGTTCAGCCATCAGCATTGCCAGTCAACCGAGTACCCAGGACAAGACCGACTCCTCGCCGGAGCAGAAATGAACCTCCCCAAGTTCAGCGTTCGTCGGCCGGTCTTTACCATCATGATCACTCTGATCGTGGTTTTGCTCGGAGGGTTTTCTCTCTCCCGCCTGCAGATCGACCTGTTGCCGAATATCGAGTTGCCGACCCTGACCATTCGCACCCAGTACGAAGGGGCCAGCCCGGAGGTCATGGAGCGGTTGGTGACCCAGATCATCGAGGAGATCGTCGCCACGGTGCCCGGTGTCGAGGACATGACCTCGACGTCGTCCGAGGGCAACAGCACGGTTCGGGTGAGCTTCGGTTGGGGAACCGACATCGATACTGCGGCCCTCGACGTGCAGTCTCAGCTCGAGGACGAAATCAACGAACTCCCGGATGACATTGTACGACCGCGCGTCAGCAAGTTCGATGTCGCCAGTTTTCCTGTCGTTATTCTTGGCATCTCGAGCAAACTCGATCCGGTCGAACTGACGGAACTGGTGGATGACCAGGTCCGCTACCGGTTCGGTCGTCTGCCCGGTGTGGCCCAGGTCGACATGTGGGGAGAGTACAAGCGTGAAATCCGGGTCGAGCTCGATCCCGATCGGATCAAGGCTCTCGGTTTGCCCCTCGATCAGGTGCTGGAGGCAATCCGTAACGCCAATCTCGATCTGCCCGCCGGCAAAATCGAACAGGGCCGCTACGAGGTGACCCTGCGCGCTCCGGCTGAATTCAACAGTCTCGATCAAATCCGCAATACCGTGATCTATACGCAGGATGGTGCTGCGGTGAATCTCGCCCAGATCGCCCAGGTTCGCGACACCTACGAAAAGAAGCAGAGGATCGTTCGGGTCAACGGCGAACGTGGTTTGCGGGTGGCGATCCGCAAGCAGGCTGAGGCCAACACTGTCGAAGTTTCTAATGCGGTCCTCCAGGAGATCGACGCGGTCAACCGGGCCTTTCCGCAGATGCGGATCATCCCTGTTATCAATCAGGGGAATTTCATTGAGCGCTCGATTGCCAACGTGGCGCGTTCCGTGCTCTACGGCGGGGGTCTCTCGATTCTGGTCTTGCTCTTTTTCCTCCGCAACATCCGTTCAACATTCGTCATCTCCCTGGCGATTCCAATCTCGGTCATTGCTACTTTCGCCCTGATCTATTTCGGCGGCTTCACCCTCAATCTGATGACCCTGGGTGGCTTGGCTCTGGGTGTTGGCATGATGGTCGACAGTTCGGTGGTGGTGCTGGAGAATATCTTCCGCCGCCGTACTGAGAATCGTGAGCCGAGCGATACGGCCGCGGTGGAAGGTGCCCGTGAAGTCGGTCCTGCCATCGTTGCGAGTACGATTACCACCCTGGTTATTTTTCTACCGCTGATTTTCGTGCGCGGCGTTGCGGGGGTGCTTTTTCAAGAACTCTCTTTTGTGATCATCTTCGCGCTGGTCTGTTCGTTGCTGGTCTCCTTAAGCCTGTTGCCGATGCTGGCCTCCCGACTGTTGAAAACGCCCGAGCAGATGCGGGACCGACGATCACCCAGGATCGAGCGCCTGGTCACTTGGTCCGACGAGCTCTTCCAGGGCCTGGAGAGGACCTATTGCAATCTGCTGCAGCGGGTCTTGCGCCATCGGCTCAGGACGGTCATGCTGGCCCTGACCATTCTCGGTGCCAGTTTTTTGCTGTTGCCGTTTATCGGTACTGAATTCATGCCTCCCAGCGACGAGGGGGAAGTGCGGGTCTCGGGTGAGATGGAAATCGGCACCCGCCTGGCGTTGCTCGACGCGCAGGCACGGAAAATGGAACAGATCGTTTACGATGCAGTGCCGGAAGCGGTGTCTTCAGTGATCAGCGCCGGATCTACCAGCTGGCGACCAAGCGATGGCGCCAAAGCCGAAATCCGCCTGTCCCTGCTTCCTGCGGCTGAACGTGGGCGATCGAACACCGACATTGCCAACGATCTGCGCCAGCAGCTCACTGGCAAAATCCCCGGCATGACCATCCGGACCCGTGCTCCCCAGGGCCAGTTTCTGCTGGAACGCATCCTGGGCGGGGTCGAAGGTTTGACGATCGAAGTGCGCGGCATTGAGCTTGAGACTCTCGATGCCCTCGCTCAGCGCAGCGCCCAGGCCATTGCCGACATCCCCGGAATCACCGATATCGAGACCAGCCAAGTCGCCGGGATTCCGCAGCAGGAAATCAGCGTTGATCGCGACAAGGTCGCCGACCTCGGCTTGAGTGTTCGCGATGTGACACGGATTCTGGAAACGGCGGTGGC
Source organism: Desulfuromonadales bacterium (assembly GCA_037383085.1). Taxonomy (GTDB): domain Bacteria; phylum Desulfobacterota; class Desulfuromonadia; order Desulfuromonadales; family BM103; genus JARRPG01. The sequence goes on from JARRPG010000043.1 coordinate 27,865, forward strand.
GGGTTCGAAAGCCGGCGAGTTCCGGGCTGAAGGGAATTCCTACCGGATTTTCGTGCAACTTCAGGACGTCGAGAAACGCTCCATCGACGAAATTCTCGATCTCACTCTAACCACCGAAACGGGAGAGCAGGTGGCTCTGCGCAATCTGGTCACCAACGAGGCCGGGCGAGGACCGATTCTGATCGAGCGCAAAGATCAACAGCGCTTGGTCACGGTTCAGGCCAATGTTGCCGAACGGGATCTCGGCTCGGTGGCGACCGACGTGCAGGCGGCGCTCGACCAAATCCCACGGCCGGTTGGCTACAATCTCACCGTCGCCGGAAATTTCGAAGAACAGCAGAAGGCTTTCCGGGAGTTGGTGGTTTCTCTTTTGCTGGCCCTGCTCCTGGTCTACATGGTCCTTGCTTGCCAGTACGAGTCACTGCGCGACCCGATTGTGGTTATGGCGTCCGTGCCGGTGGCTGCTGTCGGCGTGCTGGTCATGTTGTTTGTGACCGGAACCACGCTCAACCTGCAGTCCTTTATCGGCTGTATCATGCTCAGCGGTATCGTTGTCAACAACGCCATTCTGCTGGTTGATCAGGCGGGTCAATTGTCCAGCAGCGGCCTGTCGGCGCGTGAAGCCGTGGCTGAAGCCGGCCGGCGGCGTCTGCGCCCGATCCTAATGACGTCATTGACAACCATTCTGGCTCTGACGCCTCTCGCCCTGGGCTTGGGTGAAGGTGCCGATGCCCAGGCCCCGCTGGCCCGGGCGGTGGTTGGTGGGTTGGCCGCATCCTCGTTGATTACCCTGGCCCTTATTCCGGCTGTCTATTCGCTGTTTCATCCGGACAAGAAAGAGGAGGGCGCGTGAAGTTTCTCGGCTTACGGTGTGGTCTGAATCTCCTGCTGGTACCGATGTTCACTGTGGTGCTCAGCGGTTGTGCGCCGCCGGATCGCTGGGATGTCTTTGATAAAAACGTTGCGCTGCAAACACTTCCGTTGGAACCGGATCCTGAGATCGAAGCGGTTGCTATCCAGCTTCCGGTCGATGCCGGTTTGGTGGAAAAAGAGCTTGACCAGATTCCTTCCCGTATCGACGTCGAAACCGCCGTGCTGCTGGCTTTGCGCAATAATCGGGATCTGCAGATACAGAAATTGGGACCGGTGATCGCGGGAGCTTTCACTGGCATCGAAAGGGGCGCCTTTGATCCGGAAGTCTTCACAGAACTGGAATATTTCGACGAGCGCGCCAACGAAACCTCGCGTTCTACCGGCGAGGAGTTCAGTGTCTCCGGTCAAGATGCCATGGGCAGTATTGGTCTGCGACAGCAACTGCCGACGGGCACCACTCTGGCTGCTGAACTCAGTCAAAATCGGACCATCTCCAACCGTGCTCCGGAACAACAAACCGCACGATTTGGCTTGAGTGTGACCCAATCGCTGCTACAGGGATTCGGACCGGCCGTCAATTTGGCCCGTGTCAGGCAGGCAGACATCGAGACCCTGGCCAGCTTCGATCAGTTGCGGGGCTTTACGGAATCTTTGCTGGCGGATACCGAAATCGCCTACTGGCAGTATGTCCTGGCCCATGAGGAAATTGCGATCTTCGAAAATTCCCAGGACATCGCCCGCAAGCAGCGCGAGGAGATCGCCCTGCGTGTCGAGGTCGGGCTCTTGCCGGAGATTGAACTGGCTGCCGCGAAAGCGGAAGAGGCGTTGCGGGTGCAGGCACTGATTGATGCCCGCAGTCAAATGGAAGAACGCCGATTGCGTTTGCTGAAACTGATCAGTCCCGGTGGTGCGGTTGATGCGTTCGCCACCGCCATCACCACAACCAGTGAACCCCGCATGGCACCGCTGCCGATCACCGATCTCGATGATCGTCTGAAGCTGGCGGACCAGTCACGTCCCGATCTAGCCGAAGCCAGGCGCCGTCTGCAGCAGCGTCAGCTGGAAACAGTCGTCACCCGCAATGGCCTGTTACCGAAACTTGAGCTCTTCATTGAACTCGGCAAAACCGGTTATGCGGACACCTTCTCCGATTCCATGCACAACCTGGACGGCAACACCTATGATTGGACCGCCGGTATCCGTCTCAACCATTTTCTCGGCAACCGAGCGGCAAAAAGCCGCAACTTGATCGCTTATGCCGAGCGCCAGCAAGCGAATGAAGCCGTGGCCAATCTGCGCCAACTGGTTCACCTTGATGTTCGCCTGGCGGTCAACGAAGTGGAACGGTTGCGCCAGCAGATCGATGCGACGCGGGCGACCAGGATTTTTCAGGAACAGACGTTGAACGCCGAGAAAGAACGCTTCGATGTTGGCGCAAGCACCTCCCTGCAAATCGCCCAGGCCCAGCGCGATCTGTTGCGGATTCAGATCGCTGAAGTTGAAGCAATCATCAATTATCGCATTGCACTGGTGTCGCTTTACCTGGCCGAGGGGAGCCTGCTCGAGCGTCGCGGGATCCAAATCGATGATACGGAGAGATGGTCAGTTGGGATGTGACGACGGCGAAGGCGGCTGCTTCCCGGCGTCACCATTTTGCCACCAGCGGTCCTCTTCATCGTGCGCCTTGCGGATTTTCTGGGCCGGGCAGATATCCCGTCCCGGGCAGTCATGACGGCGGCAGGGTTCGACATGGATGGTGACATCGGCGCCGATGATTTCCTCACCGATCTTCTTTTCCAGATAGTCTGTGATGTCATGGGCCTCTTCGACAGAGAGGTGCTTGCAGACGGTCAGGTGAAAATCGATCAGCTTCTGTGACCCGGCCCGCCGGGTTCGCAGGTGGTGATAGCCAAACAACTCGTGCTTGTGATCACGAATGACCGCCTCGATCTCTTTCTTGACCGTATCCGGCAGCTGTTCGTCAAGGATGTCTCGCATGCCGTGCCGCCAGAGACGAAACGATTCAAACAGGATGTAGCCGGCCACTGCCATCGACATCAGCGGATCCAGCCAGTCCAGGTGCAGTTGACTCAGCAGGACCAACCCGATCAACAGGGCCAGGTTGGTGTAGACGTCCATGGCAAAGTGCACCGAATCCGCTTCGAGCGCCGATGAGTCGGTCTGCTTGGCGACCTGACGCAGATGGCGGCTGATCCAGAAAGAGGCGAGACTACTGACCATCATGACCAGGATGCCGATCAAGGTCTGTTTGACGGGATGGGATGTGATCAGGCGCTGGATCGCCTCGTAGATGATCCAGATCCCGGAGGCAGCGATCACCAGTGACTGGAAGAGGGTGGCGAGGGTCTCGAACTTGCCATGACCGTAGGGATGCCGCTCATCGGCGGGTTGCTCGGCCTGACGGATGGCCATCAGGTTGATTCCCGACATGAGGATGTCGAGCAGTGAGTCGATCGCGGAACTGAGTACCGCCAGGCTGCCGGTCAAAAGGCCAGTGACCATTTTCATGACCGCCAACCCAATGGCGGTGAAGACCGACAGTCGGGCCGCCGCCAGTTTTTTGCTGCGCAGCGCTGTCATGAGATGTCAGGCACCGGCTCGAGCGGACAGTCCCGACACCAGCGCTCATAACCATCCCCTTCGATGGCCCAAAAGTCATCAATGCGCTTCTGGTAATAAGCGACATCCTCGCAGGCGATGGCAATCTCGGCAGCGACCGCGGCCGGGAACAGATCCTGCCGAGCCAGGAAATCGTAGAAAGCGGCGGTTCCGGCGAGGATCGCCTGCAATTCGGTCAGGTTCGGTTCCGCGGTGCGGACAATGTACCAGTGCCCGGCGAACTGGCGGATGCGTACGGCGTTGATTGTGAACAGGTTAACGCGCCGATCGGCAACGAGGAACTCGCGCAGAAAGTAATCCGCGCCCTGGCACAGAACCCCAGCTTGGATCGGCGAGAAGCCTGAGGTTTGCGTCAGGGTTTGATTGAAATGGCGCAGCAGGTCATGGCACAGCCGGTCGACGCGGATCTCGTCCTGCAGGTCAACAATCGCGAAGGCCTCCTGGTTCAGCCCCTGGAGCAGAGATTTGACATCTTTGGCACGGGTCGTCATGGCTGTTCATTCCTGGCGTGGCAAACTGCCCTAACCATAATCCACTTTTTCAGGCTTGGCAACTCTTCGAAGGTGGGCAAAATGAAGCGTTTGCCTATTTACACGTCGGCGCCAGTTTTGTTAACATAATCTTGCTGTAACCTGACGTTAGATCGTCGTCGACGGCCCTGCAACGGGCGATGGCTAAGACCACGCCGATGATGCAACAGTATTTCGAGATCAAGTCCGAGTATCCGGACGCGATCCTCTTTTTTCGTCTCGGCGATTTCTATGAAATGTTTATGGAGGATGCGGTCGTTGCCGCCCGTATTCTGGACATTACCCTGACCTCACGGAACAAGGGTGCCGCGGAGGAAATCCCCCTCTGCGGCGTGCCGTTTCACAGCTGCCAGCCCTATATCGCCAAACTGGTTCAGCAGGGGCACAAGGTCGCGATCTGTGAGCAGGTTGAAGACCCGAAAGCGGCCAAGGGCATCGTCAAGCGGGCCGTCGTCCGGGTCGTTACACCCGGTCTGGTTGTTGACACCGACACCCTCGATCCGCGGCGTAACAACTACCTGATGGCACTC